>CAKPVJ010000004.1 GCA_934193515.1 uncultured Megasphaera sp.
GCAAACACCATTATAGCAGAGATCCATGTGTCATTTTTATTTCAAGTTATTGTTGCACTTAGATTGTAAATCCGCCTTCCCGTAACCGTCTTGATTATGCCAAACTATTTATTCATGTCCCATTTGGGATTATTAAATACACCGTATGGTGTTATTCTCACAGAATTAGCAGACGGCATGGGGATTTTCCTTATGCGTCAGGCTATGCGCAGTATCCCCAAAGCGCTGTTTGAATCGGCTGTGCTGGAAGGCGCAGGCCCGATGTGTATTTTGCGGACGATTGTATTCCCGCTGGTCCGGCCGTCTGTGATTGCTGTCGGGATTATGTTTTTCATCAATTCATGGAACGAATATTTTTGGCCGCTTCTTATTTTAAAGGATAAATCACAGTATACACTGTCTTTGGCACTGCAGATGTTTATCAGCGCCGAAGGCGGCAGTGAATGGGGCATTGCCATGGCAGTGGCTGTGCTTACGAGTCTGCCGCCCCTGATTTTGTATATATTTTGCCAAAAATTTATTCTCAATACATTTATGCAGGCAGGAGTGAAAGGATAATGTACGATATTGTTTTTGAACACGTTAGTAAATCTTATGGAAATAAACAAGTTATTAAAGAACTGAATTTTACCATTCATGAAGGAGAACGCGTCGTCTTCCTCGGCCCGTCTGGCTGCGGCAAAAGTACGACGCTGCGCATGATTGCCGGCTTTGAAGATATTACAGGCGGCAGGCTCCTGATGGGCGGCCAATGCGTCAATAACGTAGCTCCGGGCAAACGCAATATTGCTATGGTATTTCAAAGTTATGCCCTGTTTCCGCATATGAACGTTTGGGAAAATATTATCTTCGGGCTGAAAATTCAAAAACTGCCGGAAGAAGAAATTAAGAAGCGGGCCAATGCTGCCTTGGAAATGCTCCATTTGGAAGAATACAGCCTGCGTCCGGTTCGGTCGTTATCAGGCGGGCAAAAACAGCGTGTTGCGTTGTGTCGGGCCATTGTCAAACAGTCTCCGTATTTTCTTCTTGACGAACCTTTGTCCAACCTCGATGCGCAGCTTCGGTAGCGGGCACGGCAGGAATTGGTCAAAATTCATGATGTCAATCACTCGACGATGATTTATGTTACCCATGACCAAGTAGAGGCGATGACCGTAGGACAGCGTATAGCCGTTCTTCATGACGGCAGCCTGCAGCAGATTGCTGCTCCGCGGGAGATTTATGATAATCCGGCCAATACATTTGTGGCGTCCTTTATCGGCTCTCCGGCTATGAATTTGCTGGATGCCAAAGTCGATGGGCCTCGTCTGGTTATTGACGGCATGCCTATAACGCTTCCCAACGGGCTGGAACGGTTTTTAGGCAGCGGCAGTGTGATTGTTGGCATTCGTCCGGAAAATATTCGTCTAGTGTCCGATGCCGATGCTATCCTCAAAGGCCAGTGTCAGTATACGGAAAACACAGGCAATCTGCAGACTATCTTCCTGCATCTGCCCAATGGCTCCCACGTCTTTGTGCAGACCAGCGGCGAACACTATGATGTACAAGTAGGAGAAACGGTCGGTTTATCGTTTGTTTGGGACGATGTCCGCTTCTTTAGTGACGAAACAGGAGAAAATCTCTATGTTCGCGAAAAAGGAGGAATTGCTCATGCCGCTCATTGAAATCAGTGATTTGCTGTTTCCTGCGTTTAATAAAGCAGAGTTGGAAAACATTCCCGCCGCGTATGGACTTGAAATTTTTTATGAATTTGGCGGCAATGCCTATTGGGACCAGCTGCTGGACCGAATGCAGACTGCTGGCCGTCCCTTTTCTATTCACGGACCCTGTGTGACGGTCAATTTGGCAGATACAAACGATACGGCGTATTTGGAACGATATGAAGAAACCTTTGCCTATGCCAGAAAAAGGGGAGCAGCGTTCGTTGTCGTGCATACGAATGAACAGTGGCACGGGCAGCGAAAAGAAACACAGGAATTGGTCAAAAAAAGACTGCACTGCATAGAACGCTTGGCACAGCGGATGCAAGGGGCTGTGATGGTTATTGAAAACGTAGGTCTCAAACAATATAACCTGTTTAATGAAGAAGAATATGCAGCATTACTGACAGAATTTCCGACGGCTAAGGCCTTGATTGATGTAGGACACGGCCAGGTTAACGGCTGGGACTTGTGCCGCTTAGTTCGTACACTGGGCCCTCGTATCGCTGCGTTTCACTTGCATGATAATGACGGTGAAAGTGATCAGCATTTGCCGATAGGCACGAGTACGATAGATTGGCAGCACTTGCTGCCGACTATTGAGACCTATGCGCCGGAAGCCGTGTGGGTATTGGAATATGCTAATGGTGATTTTAAAACAGCCGAAGCATTGATGCGGCATATTGAAACCGTGCGCGGCACATGGCCGTTTTGAGCAGACTAAAAGGAAGGGTGCATGACGTTTTTCACCATCATGCACCTTTCCTTTTTTTTTAATTTTAAATTTGATATATAGCATATATAGCGTAAAAAAGTAACGAGATAACGGTTGCTATTTCATTACTAAAATCTAACTTTTGGGGATTACATCATTTTTCGCTTTATGTGAAAGCCCCTTTTGGTAATGAACTGAAAATCGATAAGCTGAGAATGTTTGGCTGCTATATCCAGCCAAATTTCATGCAGGCGTGGAGAATGCCGCCTTTGTCATTATCATCCGTGATATAATCGGCCCGGGCTTTGAGTTCTGGTTTGGCATTGCCCATGGCAATGGAAAAAAACGGCTTGCGGAACATGGAAATGTCATTCAGCCCGTCGCCAAAAACAACGGCGTCTTCCGGATTGCCGCCGATGTAGTCCAGCATGCGCAGGATGCCGCGGCTTTTGTCCGTAGGTTCGACGAGGTAGGTATGATCTAAATAGGTCAAGTGAGGCAGATGATGCCGGTCCGGTTCGTCTTTTTCGTCGTCCGGGCGAGCGTACGTAATTTTGTAGACTGCCGTTAAGGCGTCGATATCAACGGGCCGGACAATCGTTTCCATGTAGTTTTTGGGGTCTGCGTGAGGAAATGTATCGTACGGCGTGTAGCGGTAAATGGTATTATCCGTGACGACGGCCCAGGGAAGATGGCGTGCATCCAACTCATGAAGCAGGGCTTTGCAGTTTTCCAAAGGCAGGCCTTGCATTTCAATGACGCTGCCGTCCAGAGAAAAACTGTTGCCGCCGTCCGATACGACAGCCGGCACGCCGTAGCGGTCTGCAAAATGCTGGGCGTCGCACTGCAGCCGACCGGAAGCAATCGAAATGAAGTGGCCGCGGCGCTGCAGCTGACGCAGACAATACAGTGTATCTGCCGGAATAATACTGGTAATATCCAAACCGAGCGTGCGGTCAATATCAAAGAAGAAATACTTTTTTTTCATAGGTACAGTCCTTTCCTATATACATAGTGAATGGGTATACCTGTATTATACTGTATTGATTGGAGAAATCAAAGACGGGGACGCGTATAGAACGTGTAAAATATGCGTAATACAGCGGACGTGCTGGCAGAAGCGGCAGCGGTAAACCAGCCGCACAGACCCCGTGCCGACAGAAAATAAGATGAGAATAGTGGGACAGGTTGTAGGTTGAGCATTGACAAACCCAGGGAATATTATACATAATAGTAATAGACACGATAAACTATTCGTAGCTTTTACAAAGGAGCGATAAAAACAATGAGTACAATTGATACGACCTGTGTAAACGCCATCCGCGTACTTTCTGCGGATGCGATTCAAAAAGCAAACTCCGGCCATCCGGGACTGCCTTTGGGTGCAGCGCCGGTTGCTTATGAACTTTGGGCAAACCATATGAACCACAATGCCAAAGATCCTAAATGGGCGAACCGGGACCGGTTTATTCTTTCTGCCGGCCATGGCTCTATGCTGCTGTATTCTCTGCTGCATTTATTTGGCTATGGTTTGACATTAGATGATATCAAACAATTCCGCCAGGACGATTCCCTGACACCGGGCCATCCGGAATACGGCCATACTGTCGGTGTAGAAGCTACGACGGGACCGTTGGGAGCCGGCATGGCTATGGCTGTCGGCATGGCTATGGCAGAAGCGCATCTGGCTTCTATTTTTAATAAACCAGGCTATCCAGTTGTCGATCATTACACCTATGCGCTCGGCGGTGACGGCTGCATGATGGAAGGTATTTCTTCAGAAACATTTTCCCTGGCAGGCACCTTGGGCTTGGATAAATTGATTATTTTCTATGACAGCAATAATATTTCCATCGAAGGCGGTACGGATATTGCCTTTACGGAAAATGTACAGGAACGCATGAAAGCCTTTGGTTTCCAGCTGCTGGAAGTAGCTGACGGCAATGATATGGCAGCTATCAGCAAAGCGATTGAAGAAGCCAAGGCCGATACAGAACATCCGTCCTTTATTACGGTTCATACACAGATTGGTTACGGCTGCCCGGCTAAACAGGGCAAAGCGTCTGCCCATGGCGCCCCTCTTGGCGAAGACAATATTATTGCCATGAAGGAAAACCTCGGCTGGCCGAGCACGGAACCGTTCTATGTTCCTGATGAAGTATACAAACATTATGAAGAATTAGGCAAAAAGGGAGAAGAAGCAGAAGCTAAATGGCAGGCTCTCTTTGCTGAATACGCTGCTACGTATCCGGAAATGAAAGCGAAATGGGATGCATTCCATCGTGATGTAAATGCTCAGGCATTGCTGGATAACGAAGATTTCTGGGCTTATGAAGATAAACCGCAGGCTACGCGCAGTTTGTCCGGCATCATGATTAACCGCTTAAAATCCATTATGCCGCAGCTGATTGGCGGCAGCGCGGACTTGGCCCCGTCCAACAAGACATACATGGATGGCGAAGGTGACTTCAAGAAAGGCAATTACAGCGGCCGCAATCTCCATTTTGGCGTTCGTGAACTGGCTATGGGCGGTATTACCAACGGCTTGGCACTTTACGGCGGCCTGCGTCCGTATGCCGGCACGTTCTTTGTCTTCAGCGATTATATGAAACCGATGATTCGCTTGGCTGCCTTGATGAAATTGCCGACGACGTATGTATTGACTCATGACAGCATCGGCGTTGGCGAAGACGGCCCGACACATGAACCGATTGAACAGCTGGCTATGCTGCGCGCTATGCCGAATGTCAATGTATTCCGTCCGGCTGACGCTACGGAAACAGCAGCTGGCTGGTATTTGGCAGCAACGAGCAAACAGACGCCGACGGCGCTTGTTTTGACACGTCAAAATCTGCCGCAGCTTTCCGGCAGCAGCAAAGATGCTCTCAAAGGCGGCTATGTATTGGCTGATTCCACCAAGGCCGTACCGGATGCGATTATTATTGCCAGCGGTTCGGAAGTAGAACTGGGTGTCAACGCCAAAGAAGCATTGGCTAAAGAAGGCATTGATGTTCGTGTTGTCAGCATGCCCTGCATGGATCTCTTTGATAAACAAAGCGACGCCTATAAAGAAAGCGTACTGCCGAAAGCGGTACGGGCCCGCGTAGCTGTAGAAGCAGGCGCTGATTTTGGCTGGGGCAAATATGTCGGCCTTGACGGACAAACGATTGCTATGACTGGATTTGGCGCTTCGGCACCGGCCGGCATTCTCTTCAAGAAATTCGGCTTTACGACAGAACATGTCGCAGAAGTTGTAAAGGATGTCGTCAAGAAGGCATAATCTGCTTTTTTGTCAAGACTTGATTTTTTACATAGTTTTTATTATACTATGAGCAAGAGAAAACCCTACTGTGTACGTAAATGGTCTCGATGTTTTGAACCAACACTTTTTACATTGGGAGTCTGGGCTCTGCACCGCAAGACAATGCCTTTACTGGACTGTCGATCCTTGCAGGAGGACACCCACCTGCTTAGGCAGGCTCAAAACTCGGTTTATAAGCGGCATGGTGGGGCTTCTTTTACTTGTAGGATAAGAGATGTAATCGCCGCTAAGATTTCTTGGCGGCGTTCTATTTTGATTGGGGAGCAAACAAATGAACGGAGACGACCTTTTTTCGTTTGCCGGTGAAGCGCAGCGCCAGTCGTATGAACCATTAGCAGTACGGATGCGGCCGGAAACGATTGATGAAATATATGGACAGGAAAATATAATAGGGCCGGGAACTTTTTTGCGTGCCATGATTGAACGGGACACGATTCCGTCTTTGCTGCTGTATGGCCCGTCTGGCGTTGGCAAGACGACATTGGCACATGTCATTGCCCAGGAAACCAAAAGCTCTTTTGTTCGTCTCAATGCCGTAACGGCCGGTACGGCAGAACTGCGCAGCGTCATTCAGGAAGCGAAAGACCGGATTCATATGTATCAGCGGCGAACGATATTGTTTATCGACGAAATTCACCGGTTTAATAAAGGGCAGCAAGATGTTCTCCTGCCATATGTAGAAGATGGGACGGTCATACTGATTGGGGCGACGACAGAAAATCCGTATTTTGAAGTAAACCGGCCGCTTTTGTCCCGGCTGCGGGTAGTACAGCTGGAACCTCTTTCAGAAGACGCCATTGTTCGTGTGTTGACGCGGGCGCTGCAGGATACTGAAAAAGGATTGGGACAGCTTCATATAACGGCATCTTCGGAAATACTGCATACCATAGCCCGCCTGGCAGATCGGGATGCCCGTGCCGGGCTTAATTTGCTGGAACAGACGGCTGTGCTCGTTCCGGCAGGCAGTGAAATTACGCATGCCGACATAGAAAAAACAGCCGGGCATAAGGTATATACGTACGATAAAAAAGGGGACGCCCATTATGATACGATTTCTGCTTTTATCAAAAGCATGCGCGGCTCCGATCCGGATGCGGCGCTTCACTACATGGCGCGCATGATAGAAGCGGGAGAACAGCCGTCCTTTATTGCCCGCCGTTTGGTTATCTGTGCGGCCGAGGATGTAGGCCTGGCAGATCCGCAGGCTCTGGTTATTGCCAATGCAGCGGCTCAGGCTGTACAGTTTGTCGGCTGGCCGGAAGGCCGCATTATCCTGTCAGAAGCTGTCATTTACGTGGCATGTGCTCCCAAAAGCAACAGTGCGTATATGGCTGTGGATGCAGCTATAGCCGATGTGCGGCACGGCAGCTGCGGCGACATACCGGCATATCTGCAGGACAGCCATTACAGCGGCGCCGCTTCACTGGGACATGGACAAGGCTATCAGTATCCCCACAATTTTCCCAATGGCTGGATCGCCCAGCAGTATTTGCCGGACCAGTTGAAAGACAAAAAATATTATCATGAAACGAGCCACGGAAAAGAAAAGGAACTGGCGGCACGCTGGCATCAGCGGCGCAATGACACATAATATAATAGAAGGTGAACGGATTGACACAACGAAAAACTCGTCGGAGCACACGAGCTTCGGAAACGCGCAGAAAGACGAAAGCGCAAAAGAAAAGTGCTCCGCTGCTTAAATTTGAAATCGTCGGTCTTATTCTTATCTTTTTTGGTATTTTTGCAACGATTGGCATTATTGGCATTGATACAGGCAGCATGGGGTATGCGTTGGACGGCATTTTGGCATACGGGTTTGGCTTCGGCCGCATCGTCGTGCCTTTGGCCTTAATTATTGCAGGACTCAAATACATTATGCTGCGCAAGGCCTGGCCGTTGACGGCTGTCTGGGCATGGGGCGCCTGGGCGTATGAACTCTTTTTGACGTTGATACATCTCGTGATTGTTCCCGACGGGGCAGAATTTATGCCGGCCAGTCTGCGTGTTGGCGGCGGCATAGCCGGCGCTGTACTGGCGTCGGCGCTGCGCGGACTGCTGGGACAGATTGGAGCTGTTTTGTTTATTGTGGTTGCAGCTGTCGTCACGGCGCTTTTATGGAAAAAATGGTCCATTGCTGAGCCTGTAGCTATTGTTTCCAACAAAGCGACAGAAGAAGTATCTAAGATGTCAGACAAGGCCGTAGAAAGCCTTCAGGATGCATCGACGGCTATTCGCAGCTGGCAAAAGCCTCATATTTTTGATTTCCAAAAAGAAGAAGAAAAAGAGGAAGAACGAAATGCCCTGCTGCAGGAACAGGCTGCGGCAGTCTCTGCACCTGAAGAAGACCGCGAAGCGGAACCAGCGGAAGCAGAAGATAAAGTGCCTTTTACCCCTGTCTATACAGACGAAGCAGCGGATGCCTATGAAGCAGACCCTGAATATGAAGCCGACTATGCTGAACAGGACGAAACAGATGACACGGTACAGGATGCACCAGTTCCTACCGATTTGGCCCATGAAACAGACGTGCTGCAGTCGGGTATGGCGGATTTAAAACCTGTAGAAGTAGAAAAAACAGCGGCGACAGCGGATGTCGGCACGGCCGGCACGAGCGCCGTGCCTAAAGCCGAAGGAAAGCGGCCTTATCATTTACCGCCGATGACCATGCTGAATCCCGGCAAAGCGCAAAGCGGCGGCTTAAGCGATGAAGTGCGGCAGAATGCCCGTATCCTGCAGGAAACGCTGCAAAGTTTCAATATTGACGCCAAAATTCTCAATGCCAGCCAGGGACCGGCTGTTACGCGGTATGAATTGGAACCGGCAGCTGGTGTAAAAGTCAGTAAAATCGTTCATTTGGCAGACGATATTGCGCTGAAACTGGCAGCGACGGATATTCGTATTGAAGCGCCGATTCCGGGGAAAGCGGCTGTTGGCATTGAAGTGCCAAACAAAAAATTGTCCGGCGTAACTATTCGCGATGTCCTTGACACGGATGCATTTAAAAATGCAGTGGGCGGCGTACCGGTCAGTCTGGGCAAGGATATTGCCGGCAATCCGGTCATTGCCGATCTGACCAAAATGCCGCATTTGCTGGTAGCTGGTTCTACCGGTTCCGGCAAGAGCGTCTGCATCAACACGTTTATTGCCAGCATTTTGTTTAAGCAGCGGCCGGAAGATGTGAAACTTATCTTGATTGACCCGAAAGTCGTCGAACTATCCAATTACAACGGGATTCCGCATTTGCTGACGCCTGTCGTCACAGATCCTAAAAAAGCAGCCAGTGTATTGCGCTGGGCCGTGCGGGAAATGGATGACCGGTATAAACGGTTTGCCTTGACGAAGACCCGTGATATTTCGCGGTATAATGAACTGCATCCGGAAGAAGCCATGCCGTTTGTCGTCATCATTATTGATGAATTGGCAGACCTCATGATGGTTGCTTCCAATGATGTAGAAGAATCTATTTGCCGTCTGGCGCAAAAAGCGCGTGCCTGCGGCATGCATCTCGTCTTGGCTACGCAGCGTCCGTCTGTTGATGTTCTTACCGGCTTGATTAAGGCTAATGTGCCGAGCCGTATTGCCTTTGCCGTATCCAGCCAAATCGATTCGCGCACTATTTTGGATATGGCCGGTGCTGAAAAATTGATTGGCAAGGGCGATATGCTCTTTTACCCGATGGGTGCTTCCAAGCCGCTTCGCGTTCAGGGGGCCTTTATTTCGGATGCGGAAATCGATAAAATGACGGAATTTATTAAACAGCAGGGCGGACCTGAATATGATGAATCTGTCCAAAAAGCACAGTCAGAACACAGCGACAGTGAAATTGACTTTTTTGAAGATGAATTAATGATGCAGGCCATTGATATGGTATTGGAAACGGGACAGGCATCGGCCTCCATGCTCCAGCGGCGATTCCGCATCGGCTATACGCGGGCAGCCCGCATGGTCGATACGATGGAAGCCATGCATATTGTCGGCCCAAGCAATGGCAGCAAAGCCAGAGAAATACTCATGACACCGGAAGAAGTACAGGCGAAATACCTGGATGGAAAATAGTGATACATAACAGGTACGCCATATATTGACAACTTAGCTGCATTCGGTGTCTATAAAACGGGATGGTACATGCGGCGTTTCGCTTATCATGCACCATCCCGTTTTTTCAAAAGGGGTATGTTTTGTATTGAGAGTTAAAAGAAAACCGTTTCATTTTATATCAGTAGTAAACACATTACTGCAAGCAAAAGGGGGCTTGTCGCTTCGTGCGACAGCCCCTTTGCGCTGTGTATGCAGAAATCTTAGTTTTTATCTTGTTTATATGCGGCTGCGTCAAAGGTACCCAGCTGTTTGTCGATGACCAGTGCATTGACGACAGAACCGGCGACGTTGAGCATCGTACGGGCCATATCGATTAAGGGATCGATAGCCAAAATGGGGCCGATAAGACCAAAGGAAGAGGCCATACCGACACCGGACAGGCTGACGGATGCGGCCATCGTTGCCGTGCCGGGGATGCCGGCAATGCCGAGAGATCCAAGGCTGACGACGATGACAGTCATGATAATCATGCTGAAATCCATGGGAGAACCGGTGAGGTTGCAGACGTAGACGATGAGCAGGGATGGAAAGATACCGGCACAGCCCTGCATACCGGCTGTCGTGCCAAAACCGGCGACAAAACTGGCTGTTCCCTGATTGACACCTAATTTTTTGACAAGCGTTTCAATTGTAACCGGCAGGCAGCCGACACTGGAACGGGATGTAAATGCCAAAATCAGCAAGGTAATGGCTTTTTTCAGATAATGAATCGGATTGATGCCGTTGAGGCTCAAGAAAATCAACTGAATGATAAACTGTACAATAATAGCTAAATACAAAACGAGAATAAATTTGCCTACTTCTAAAATACTCGTTACGCCTTTTTGGGCAATGGTGTTGGCCAAAAGTGCAATGACAGCCCAAGGCATGTAGTCGAGAATCAAGAGTGCCATGTTCATCATGGTTTTGTGCAGTCCATTAATGAGGTTTTTCATGAAGGCACCGGCTTCGGGCATATCGGCTTTAATCCACCAGATAGCACGACCGAAAAATGCACCGAAAATGACCATGCCGATGATGTTGTTTTTTACCATCGCATCGACGAGATTGCCTGGAATCAGATGGCGAATTGTCGTGGCAATGCTGACAATATCTTTGGCTTTCGCATCAGAGGCAACAGCAGCGGCGTCACCGCCGACATGAAAGAGAATGCCGAAGAAAAGTCCGACGACAGCTGATACAGCGACCATGCCCATGGTAACGATAATCGTCCGCTTGACAAGACGGCTCATTCCTTTATCAGAATCCATGTTGACGATGACATGGGCAATCGAAACGATGACTAAGGGTACGACAATCATTTTGATGAGGTCGATGTAGCCATTGCCAAACAATTGAAACCATGGCGTTGTTTCTTTGACAAAGGTTACTTTCATGGGTGTGTCGGAAAATCCGGACATCATCTGCATGCTAAGACCCAATAAGGCGCCGAGAACCATGCCGACTACTACGACGAGGGAAAAATCCATCTTGCGGACCCGATACAAATAATGAATGCCCCAGAACAACACGGCCAGTACGACTAAAAAAATAACGGTACGATAATCACTAATGGTTAAAAAAGATTGTAAAAATTCATCTACCATACCATACAACGCTTCTTTCTTTTTTACTGCAGTGTATAGTAAAACAGTAAAAATCATGTAACATCATACTATAAATGTGGATAGAAAACAATATAATTCGTGCAGAATGAACTATGAGTCAGCATATGTATTCCAAATACACTTGTTCTTTTTCAATCACACCCTGCAGCAGCATGGTACCGTATCCGGCAATGGAAAATCCTTGGCAAAGATACGGTGTTTTGGCAGCTTTATTGTGGGCATACGTATCTATGAATGACTGCGTTTATATGAGATGTATCAACTAGACGCTGTACGATACTGCCTGTTGTGTCTGCGGGCGGACTATGCCAAGTTCTAATTCATCCGTTAACGCTTTTTCAATATAAGCCATTCCGTCTTCCCGTGGGATGACAACGTCTATGACGGTATCGTTACCAAGATGACATGTACAGAGAAGGGGTAACAAGTATATAATTTTTATCTTTGATAGCTGGACTGCACCATCCCTTTTTTCTTGACATCAGTATAAAAAAATTTTACAATTAAAGAAGCCGGTTTGATATACTGGTATATTTTGCATAATTGTAGGTTTTTGAAGATGATGTAAACCACACATACTCATTATAAAAAAGCCGGACTGGTTGTTCGGCTTTTTTTTGTGAAAGAGAAAAAAGAGGAGGTGAAATCAATACATGTTGGCTACAATTGCAGCAGCAGTCGCTTGTGGCATTATCGGGGCCGGTACAGGCTATTTTTATCGAAAAAAGATTGCCGAAGGTAAAATCGGCCAGGCTGAAATTGAAGCACAGCGTATTTTGACAACGGCTCAGCAGAACGCAGAAGCTCGTAAAAAAGAACTCGTTCTGGAAGGCAAAGAAGAAGTACATAAACTGCGTAGCGACGCGGAACGGGATAATAAAGAACGCCGCAATGAATTACAGCGTATGGAACGGCGCCTGCTGCAAAAAGAAGAACATTTGGACAAGAAATCTGATTCCATGGAAAAGAAAGAAGAAGCATTACAGCGCAAGGAAGAAGAAGTATCTCAAGTACAAGAAAAAATTGAGGCCCTTCATGTGCAGGAAATGGCAGAATTGGAACGGATTTCTGGACTTACGTTTGATGAAGCTAAGGAACTGCTCCTTGCTAATGTGCAGACGGAAGTTAAGCATGATACAGCTCAGCTGATTAAAACGTTGGAAGAACAAGCCAAGGAAGAAGCCGAAGGCAAAGCACGGGAAATTATTTCGACGGCTATTCAGCGGTGTGCTGCCGATCATGTAGCGGAAACGACAGTATCTGTTGTTTCGCTGCCTAATGATGAAATGAAAGGCCGGATTATTGGTCGGGAAGGCCGTAATATCCGGGCTATTGAAACGCTTACAGGTGTTGATTTGATTATTGATGACACGCCGGAAGCTGTTATTTTGTCATGTTTCGACCCCATCCGTCGTGAAATTGCCCGCATTGCATTGGAAAAATTGATTGCTGATGGCCGTATTCATCCGGCACGTATTGAAGAAATGGTTGAAAAAGCCCGTAAAGAAGTCAACCAAAAAATTCGTGAAGCTGGTGAACAGGCTACGTATGAAACAGGCGTACATGGCCTGCATCCGGAATTAATCAAAATTCTGGGCAGACTGCGGTACCGTACCAGTTATGGACAAAATGTACTGCGTCATTCTATTGAAGTATCCCAGCTGGCAGGCATTATGGCCGCTGAACTGGGTGTGGATGAAACCTTGGCCAGACGGGCCGGCCTGATTCATGATATTGGCAAAGCCCTCGATCATGAATTGGAAGGCACGCACGTCTCGATTGGTACAGAAGTGGCCAAAAAATATGGTGAATCCAAGATGGTTGTCAATTGCATTGCCGCTCATCACGGCGATGAAGAACCGCGCAGCGTAGAAGCTGTTTTGGTTTCAGCAGCCGATGCTGTTTCGGCAGCACGTCCGGGTGCTAGAAGAGAAACACTGGAAAATTACTTGAAGCGGCTGACCAAGCTGGAAGAAATCGCAGAATCCTTCGATGGTGTTGAAGACTGCTTTGCTATCCAGGCTGGACGTGAAATCCGCGTTATGGTTAAACCAGAAAAACTGGATGAAGCCGGCTGTGTGCTTTTGGTTCACGATATTGTAAAACGAATCGAATCCGAGCTGGAATATCCGGGACAAATCAAAGTTGTCGTCATTCGGGAAACCCGGATGATAGATTATGCAAAATAACAATGAATATAAATCCCTTGCCGTTTGATGGGCAAGGGATTTTTTTTGAAGAAAATAAAAAAAAGTAAAAAAAAGACTTGCCAAAGAGGTCGCTCTATGGTAGAATACTTTTTGTCGGAACGAGAGAGGTTCCGAAATATGAATGGCCTCGTGGTGTAGCGGTTTAACATGTCGCCCTGTCACGGCGAAGATCGTCGGTTCAAATCCGATCGAGGTCGCCATATTTGCTCAGGTAGCTCAGTCGGTAGAGCAGGGGACTGAAAATCCCCGTGTCGGCGGTTCAATTCCGTCCCTGAGCACCACAATCATGCGGAAGTAGCTCAGTGGTAGAGCATCACCTTGCCAAGGTGGGGGTCGCGAGTTCGAGTCTCGTTTTCCGCTCCATATTTATGGCGGCATAGCCAAGCGGTAAGGCAGAGGTCTGCAAAACCTTCATCCCCAGTTCGATTCTGGGTGCCGCCTCCATATTTTTTTTCGTCATGCCGAGGTGGCGGAACTGGCAGACGCAACGGACTTAAAATCCGTCGGTTAGAGATAACCGTACCGGTTCGATTCCGGTCCCCGGCACCAATTCAACAATACATTGCTGTGAGCACTGTGTCAGGTATGTTGACATAGGTCCCTTGCAAATGACCAGAAGGTTTGGATGAAAATCCAAACCTTTTTTGTAATTTCTTGTATTTTATCATATAATATAGAAATGGCGGTCTGTATGGAAGAATACAAATATAAAGTATCGGATTTTGAAGGGCCTTTGGATTTGCTCTTATACTTAATCGAAAAGAATAAAGTCGATATTTATAATATTCCTATTGTTGAGATTACAGATCAGTTTAATGCGTATGTAGCGCAAATTGATGCGTTTGATGTCAATTATGCCAGCAAGTTTTTTGTGATGGCGGCGACGCTGCTGCAAATCAAATCGCGGCTGCTTCTTCCCAAAGCACCTAAAGAAAAAGAAGAAGAGGAAGAAGATCCTAAAGACGCATTGGTGCGGCAGCTCGTTGAATACAAACGCATGAAGGAAATTTCTGCTGTCATGGGCGGATTGTGGGATGAACGAAGTCATATGCTGTCGCGGGAACGTACACCGCTTGCGTATGAACCACAGTTTTCCGGGACGATTGAAACAGCCGCCCTATATCGCGCATTTCGGCTGGTATATCAGTCGCTGCAGGGAAAAAAGCCCGCAGAGATTCATATTCAGCAGGAAATTTACAGTGTCGAAGAATGTATGCAGCGCGTCGCGTATCGGCTGCGCCAAACAGCAGGGCCGACTGCCGTCGATACGGTATTTCGTGCATGCCGCTCCAAGATAGAGCTGGTTGTTACCTTTTTAGCTGTATTGGAAATGCTGAAATTAGGGCAGTGTCATACTGTGGCAGAAGGAGAGGATGGAAATGCCGTCGCCTTGCGATATACACCAAGTTGAAAAAATGGAGCCGACAGCTGTGTTGGAAGCCCTGCTTTTTCTTAGCGGCCAACCCATGAAGACAACGGAAATAGCTGCGCATACGGGATGGAAACCGGAGAAAATTCAGCGTACTGCGCAGGAATTGGAAACGTCCCTAGCTGCAGCAGACCACGGCCTGACAGTGCTGCGCGTAGCCGGCGGCTACCAGCTGGTGACAAAGCCGCGCCTTTTTGAAGCTATTCAATGGGTGCGAACCGGGACGACGGAGTTGTCGCCGATGACATTGGAAGTATTGGCGATTGTCGCTTTTAAACAGCCGATTACGCGTGCCGAAATTGAAAAACTGCGCGGCGTATCGTCAGAACGGATTTTAGCATCGCTGGTACAGCAGGGACTGGTCATAGATTTGGGACGCAAAGACAGTCCGGGCCGTCCTATTTTATACGGTACATCCGCGTATTTTTTGGAATGTATCGGCATGGATTCGCTGGCTGATTTGGCAGCGCATATCCCGGCAGAGCGTACGGATGTACCGCAGCTGGCACAGTTGACGCTGGAACTAGAATCCACAAAAACAGACAAGGGGGAAGCAGATGGAAAGGCTACAGAAAGTAATGAGTAACTGCGGTGTCGCATCACGCCGTGCATCGGAACAGATGATTTTGGATGGCCGTGTTCGTGTCAATGGTGTCGTTGTGCGTGAACTGGGCACCAAAGTAGATCCGGATAAGGACATCGTTCTTGTCGATGGACAGCGGCTGGAAATGCAGCCTAAACATTACTATTTATTTAATAAACCAAAGGGTGTTATTACGACTTCCAGTGATGACCAGGGACGGACTACGGTCATGGAGTATTTCAAGAAAGAAAAAGACCGTATTTATGCTGTCGGCCGTTTGGACCAAAATACAGAAGGGCTGCTCATCATGACCAATGATGGGGAACTGGCCAATATTTTGATGCATCCGAGCAAAATGGTCGATAAGACGTATGAAGTAAAAGTCAAAGGCCGTATTGCCGATTCGATACTGCAGCATCTAGCCGATGGGGTAGAATTGAAAGATGGTATGACGGCGCCTGCTGATGTGTATTACATTGGCTTTGACGGCCGTAGTGGCATTACGACGATTGAAATTACGATTCATGAAGGCCGCAATCGGCAGGTTCGCCGTATGATGGAATATTTTGGGTTCCAAGTACACAATTTGCGCCGTGTGCAGTATGCGTTTTTGACGCTTAGCGGCGTAAAGCGCGGAGCCTACCGCAGTTTGACGGCTGAAGAAGTAGCAGAATTATATAAATATAAGTAAGGCGGAATGACTATGAGCAAAAAAGTCATTGTTATCGGTGCCGGTGCAGCCGGCATCATGGCGGCACTGGCGGCAGCCGAAGCCGGCGCGTCTGTTCAAGTATTTGAAAAAAATGATATTGTAGGCAAGAAAATGGGAATCACTGGAAAAGGCCGTTGTAATCTGACCAATGCCTGTACGATGGATGAATGCATTGCTCATACACCGGGAAACGGTCGGTTTTTGTATAGCGCGTACGGTCAGTTTACCAATGAAGACTTGCTGCAGAAACTGCATGCATGGGGACTGTTGACCAAAGTAGAACGGGGCGGGCGCGTGTTTCCGCAGTCCGACAGCGCAATTGAAGTACGGAAACTGTTTTACAGCCGTCTGCGAATTGCCGGCGTCACGCTGCATTTGGAAGACGCCGTAAGAGCCGTTCATCAATGGGATGGCCGCATTGCCGTGCAGGCAGCTTCCGGAACCTATGAGGGCGATGCCTGCATTATTACGACAGGAGGCATGTCGTATCCCGTGACAGGCTCGACAGGTGATGGCTACGGATTTGCTAAAAGTCTGGGCCACAGTATTACACCGGTCAAACCGTCCCTGATTCCGTTTACGACGGCAGACACATGGCCGCATACCTTGTCCGGCCTGGCACTGCGCAATGTAGAAGCGTCTTTGTGGAAACGGGGGAAAAAACTGGTTTCACAGTTTGGTGAAATGCTCTTTACGCATTTTGGCGTATCCGGTCCGATTATTTTGATGCTCAGCACGACGGCGGCTCATAAAAAACAATGCGTCTATCCGATGCAGCTGCGTATCAATCTCAAACCGGCATTATCCAAAGAAAAGCTGGACCAGCGCGTGCAGCGCGATTTCCAAAAATATATACGCAAAGAAGTAGAAAATGCCATGAAGGAACTGCTGCCGCAGCGGCTTATTCCCATTGTTTTGGAACAAGCCGGTATCGATGTACACCTGCCTGTCAATCAGCTTTCTAAAGAACAGCGGCAGGATCTGGTGGATACGCTGCAGGCGTTGTCACTGACGATTACAGGTACCCGTCCTATAGAAGAAGCTATTGTTACGGCCGGCGGCGTATCTGTAAAAGAAATTAATCCCAAAACGATGGAATCCAAGATTACGCCGCATGTATATTTTGCCGGTGAAGTCATGGATATTGACGCTTTTACAGGCGGCTATAATTTACAAGCTGCTTTTTCTACAGGCTATGCAGCCGGAAAAGCAGCGGCAAAGGAGAGTGAATCATGGGAAAATTAACAGTTGCTATTGATGGGCCGGCTGGCGCGGGAAAAAGCAGTGCGGCCCGCTTGGCTGCTGGCAGCGTTCATTATTTATATATCGATACAGGCGCGATGTACCGGGCGATTACCTGGGCTGTTCTGCAGCAGCATATCGATATAAAAGACGAAGAGGCCGTAGGTTCTTTTATTCAAGACCTGACAGTACGGTTGGAACCTTTGGCAGATACGTGCCGTGTATACGTAAATGACATAGAAGTTACGGATGAAATTCGCACACAAAGGATATCTTCTCACGTATCTTCTGTTGCAGCTCTTGCAGTAGTACGGCAAAAACTGGTACAATTACAGAGAGACATGGCAAAACAGGGCGGCGTCATTTTGGATGGACGCGATATAGGAACCGTTGTCCTGCCCGATGCAGACATCAAAATCTTTCTGACAGCTTCTGTGCATTCCCGGGCTGTGCGCCGCTATTTGGAAATGCAGGCCAAGGGAAGCAGCGAAACGCTGGAAGAGATTGAAAAAAGTATTGCAGACAGAGACTACCAAGACTCACATCGTGCCGTATCGCCGCTCAGACAGGCTGCCGATGCCATGCTTCTGGATAACAGCGAATTGAATTTGGAAGAAACTGCCGATGTCATTACCGATTTGATTCGCCGCAAAGAGCAATGAGAGCATTTACCTATAAAATTATCCGCTGGATATTTAATTTCGTCACCTACACACTCATCGGCATGAAGGTTTACGGCGAAGAACATATTCCGGATAAAGGGCCTTTTATTATCGTCTGCAATCATGCCAGCTATTTTGACCCGCCTTTGGTAGGGACAGCCGTGCGGCATCATTTGATTCATTTTATGGCAAAGGAAGAACTGTTTCGCAATCCGCTGATGAATTGGTTCCTGCGGTATGTACATACCTTTCCGGTGCACCGCGGCCGTATTGACCGCCGGGCAGTTATGGAATCATTCCGCGTGCTCAAACAGGGAGAAGTGCTGGGGATTTTCCCGGAAGGCACGAGCAAGGATCAGGGAATTCTTGGCAAATTCCACGATGGATTTGCCGGTATTGCTTTGAAAGCTGGTGTACCCGTACTGCCGGCAGCTGTTATCAATTCCCGGCCCCTTCCGAAAAAGAAAGGCCCAGTCTGCGTGATTTTTGGCGAACCCGTTATGCCGCCGAAGGAAATGCATGCAGACAAAGAAGCAGTCAAAGCATTTACAGATGAAATTCGCAATATCGTCTTAGCTATGCTAAATCAGTATGGAGAAATGAAAAAATGAATGTAACGATAGCAGAAGCATGTGGGTTTTGCTATGGCGTGCGGCGGGCCGTAGATATGGCAGCTCATGCCGATACAGGTACAAAAACGCTGGGGCCGATTATTCATAATCCCCAGGTAGTATCCCGTTTAGCGGCCCAGGGCATAGAGCCGGTCGATTCACTGGATGACATTCAGCCAGGAGAAACCGTATTGATTCGTTCTCATGGTGTAGGCCCTGCGGTATATGCAGAAGCTGAAAAAAAAGGACTGCATATCGTGGATGCGACCTGTCCCCATGTCAAAAAAGCACAGCAAGACGCTAAAAAAATTGTAGAACAAGGCAAAAAATTGATTATTATAGGCGAAAAAGCCCATCCAGAGGTAATTAGTATTTCACAATGGGGGGCAAATCGTGCTATTATAATAGATAGGGAAAAAGAAGCAGAAGAAATTCTGCCTGCCGATTCCCTGGGAGTCGTCGTACAGACGACGTTCTCGCAAGAGCAATTCAAACGCATTGCTGCCGTACTGCAGACTAAGACAAAGAACTTGGACGTACACATGACTATTTGTACGGCAACGCAGCAGCGTCAGAATGCAGCGATCGCACTGGCCAAAACCGTAGACGCTATGATTGTCGTAGGAGGCAAAAACAGCGCCAATACCAGACGGCTGGCACAGGTGTGCAAAGAACAGGGTTGCCCTACATATCACGTTGAAACAGCAGCTGAATTACAGACGGCGGCGTTTCGTGGTATGAATCATATAGGCATTACAGCCGGCGCTTCCACGCCGGATTGGATAATACAGGAGGTTGTTGAGATTATGGAAAATTTGCAAGCTGAAGGCACAGAAGTAATGAGTGAAGAATTGTTGGACAAGTATGATTATGAAGAAAATCCAAAGAAAGGTGACGTTGTAAAAGGCACGGTTATTTCTGTGAATGATGATGCTGCCTATGTTTCCATCGGTACGAAAGCAGAAGCTATCCTGCCGAAAAAGGAAATGGCTGTTCCCGCTCCGGAAAAAGCCAGTGATTTTGTCAAAGTTGGCGACGAACTTACGGTAGAAATTGCCAATAATATTAAAGAAGAAGGCGCTATTGTCGTTTCTCTCGTAAAAATGAAAAAAGTCGAAGACTGGAAAGAAGTCCGCGACGCATTCGAAAACGACCAGCTCGTTGAATGTGTAGGCAAAGAAACGAATAAAGCAGGTCTTGTTGTTTCTATTAAATCACTTCGTGGCTTTATTCCTCTTTCACAGGGCGATGTTAAATTCGTTAAATCTTTGGATTATCTCGTAGGTCAGACTTTCCAGGTAAAAGTTATCGATATTGACGAACATAAAAACCGTCTTGTTCTTTCCCGTAAAGCTGTTTTGGAAGCAGAACGCGAAGCAAAACGCGAAGAAGCATTGAAACACATTGCTGAAGGCGTAGAACTCGACGGCACGGTTGTCAAAATCATGCCGTACGGTGCATTTGTTGATTTGGGCGGCGTAGAAGGCCTTCTCCACATTTCTGATATTTCTTGGAAACGTATCAGCTCTGTAGACGCAGTCCTCAAAGTCGGTGAAACCGTACATGTTTTGGTACAGAAATTTGACCAGGAACGCAATCGCATTTCGTTATCCCTCAAAGCACTGCAGAAAAATCCGTGGATTGCAGCGATTGAAAAATTTGAAGTTGGCGATATTGTCAAAGGCGAAGTTAAAAAACTGCTTCCTTTCGGTGCTATCCTTGCTATCGATCCGGAACTGCAGGGTCTTCTCCATGTATCTGAACTCACAGAAAAACGCGGCGCTGTCGTTAAAGATTTGGTTAACATCGGCGATGTTATGAACGTTAAAATCATCGGTATTGATACAGACAAAAAGAAGATTTCTTTGAGCGTCTTGGCTATTCAGAAAGATGAAGAAGAAAAAGAAGTAAAGAGCTATTTGGAATCCAACCAGGATGAAGCTAGTGCTACCATTGGTGACGCTGTAGAAGAAGATAAATAATTTTTCGTAAAAAAGAGGATAGCCGGCGTGTACCGGTTATCCTTTTTTCGTCTTATGAGGAAAGGAAATAAGCTTATGTATAAACCGTTAGTAGCTGTCGTAGGCCGACCGAATGTCGGCAAATCGACATTATTTAACGCCATTGTCAAAAAACGTATTTCCATTGTCGAAGACATTCCCGGCGTGACGCGGGACCGCATTTATTTTGATGCAGAATGGCTTGGCCAGGAATTTACCATGATTGATACAGGCGGCATTGAATTTGTCGATTCGGAAAATCATATTTTTACGAGTATGCGGTATCAGGCAGAACTGGCTATTCGTGAAGCCGATGTCATTTTGTACGTCGTAGACGGCAAAGCAGGCATTCAGCCTCAAGATGAAGACATTGCCCATATTCTGCGCTCGTGCGGTAAGCCGGTGCTTTTGGTTGTCAATAAAATCGACAGCGTGGAACAGGAAATGAACATCTATGAATTTTATAATCTGGGCTTGGGAGATCCCATTGGGGTATCGGCTGTCAATTTGATGAACCTAGGCGATTTACTCGATGAAGTATTGAAAAATATCAAATCCATTCCTGTGGTGGAAGAAGATGACGAAACGATTCATATTGCCCTTGTCGGGCGTCCGAATGTCGGCAAATCGTCTCTTACCAATGCCTTGCTGGGCCAGGAACGCGTGATTGTCAGCAATATGCCGGGAACGACGCGGGATTCGATTGATACGCATTGGGATTATGACGGGTCTAAGTTTGTGCTGATTGATACGGCCGGCATGCGCCGCAAGTCTAAAATTGATATTCCTGTTGAACGGTACAGCGTCGTTCGTGCGCTGCGTGCTGTAGACCGATCGGATGTAGCGGTATTGGTATTGGATGCAGTGGAAGGCGTAACAGAACAAGATAAAAAAATTGCCGGATACGTTCACGAAGCTGGTAAAGGCTGCATTATTGTTGTCAATAAATGGGATTTGATTACCAAGGACAGCAAGACAAGCCAGAAATTTGAAGAAGATATTCGCCGCGAATTGGCGTTTCTGCAGTATGCACCGATTCTTTTTGCATCTGCCTTGACGAAGCAGCGTGTCAATCGCCTGGCCGACATGGTAAAATTTGTTTCAGAACAGCAGCACATGCGTGTTTCGACGAGTGTCCTCAATGAACTGATTGAAGATGCGCAGCTGACCAATCCGCCTCCGGCTAAGGGCGGCAAGTTATTGAAGATTTATTATATGACGCAGGCATCTGTGCAGCCGCCGACGTTTATTTTATTTGTTAATGAACCACAGCTCATGCATTTTTCTTACCTCCGTTTCTTGGAAAACAGACTGCGTGAAACCTTTGGCTTTGAAGGCACGCCGATTCGTCTCATTTTGCGGGGAAAGAAAGACGGTGATTCAGTATGATGGGCATTGTCCTTCTCCTTTTGGCGTATGTTGCCGGTTCTTTCCCCAGCGGGCTGGTTATTGGCAAAGCGTTTTTTCATAAAGACCCGCGTGACTATGGCAGTCATAATACAGGTGCGACTAATTCGTACCGCGTGTTCGGCGCAGCCGGCGGCTTGATGGTATTGATTTTGGATGCCGGCAAAGGTATGCTGGGTGTCTACTTGGGACAGCAGGCTGGTGCCATGATGGTTCCGGAATATCAGATTTACATGATGATTTTGGGCGGTTTGCTGGCGCTTATCGGCCATTCCTGTTCGTTGTTTCTTCATTTTAAAGGCGGTAAGGGCGTTGCAACCGGTCTGGGCATTATTTTGTTTTTGGCACCTTGGGAAACGCTCATTGTGTTTGCTGTCTGGGCTGTAATCGTGGCGCTGACGCGTATCGTGTCTCTGGGCTCGATTGTAGCGGCAGTGCTGGTGCCGATTACGATGTATTTCTTTGCAGAACCCATGCCGGTTACGGTGTTCGGTTTGTTGGCAGCCATTTTGGTCGTTGTCCGCCATAAAGATAATATTATTCGCTTAATGCAGGGCAAGGAATTAAAAGTAGAACGCATCAAAAAATAATGAACATCGTCAAAGAAATAAACAAGGAAATTTTTTGCAGTTTATTATTTGATATGTCTTGAAAAACGTGTATAATGATTGTGTACGAGCAGGTGATTATGTGAGAATCATATCCGGCAGTGCAAAAGGAAGAATATTGAAATCGCCGAAAGGCATGCTGACTCGCCCTACATTGGACAGGACGAGGGAAAGTCTTTTCAATATTTTGGCAAATGGCGAGCTGGAAGGCGCAGATATACTGGATATATTTGCCGGAACAGGTGCTCTGGGGCTGGAAGCTCTGAGCCGCGGTGCTGCCAGTGGCGTATTTATTGACCACTATACGCAGCAGCTCATTAAACAAAATGCCGCATTGTGCGGCTTCAGCGGTCAATGTGAAGTGCTGCGCATGGATGTGGCCAAAGCATTGGCGCATTTGCAGGGGCGGCAGTTTGATTATGTTTTTGCTGACCCGCCGTATAATAAAAATTTGGTGAACAATACAATTGCTTTAATATGTCAATACGATTTGCTGGCACCTCATGGACTTCTGCTCATGGAACGCAGCAAGGATGAAGATATAGCTGACAGCCCTTTGTATGAGGTCATCAGAGAGAAAGCCTATGGGAAAGATACGCGCATTGCCTTTATCCGTAGGCATCAGGGAGGAAAATAAGGTATGCGAATCGGAATTTGTCCAGGCAGTTTTGACCCAGTCACGAATGGACACATTGATATATTTGAACGAGGCAGTAAGTTAGTAGATAAGTTAATTATCGCTGTATTTGAAAATCCGACAAAAAAACCGCTGTTTACGATGGAAGAACGGGAAACGATGCTGCGTGAAACAACAAAGCATATTCCCAATGTGGAAGTTGTCAGCTTCCATGGACTTTTGAACGAATACGCTATGGAACATGGCGCGACCATTATCATTCGGGGCCTGCGCGCTCTCAGCGACTTCGAATATGAATTCCAGCGGGCACTGCTCATGAAAAAAGTGGAACCCAATATTGAAACGGTATTTATTATGACAAGTACGCAGTATTCCTATATCAGTTCGACAGGTATTCGTGAACTGGCCTGCTTCGGCGGTAAACTTGACGATATGGTGCCGGATTATGTGGAAGCAAGATTAAAAGAAAAATTTAAGGACAAATACGACGTATAGAGGTGGAAGACATGAATTCAGATAAATTATTAGAAGATTTGGAAAGCTTGGTAATGAATGCCTCAAAGGTGCCTTTTACCAACAAAAAAATGATTGAAGAAGAAGAGCTGCTTCAGATTATTGATGATTTGAAAGAATCAATGCCTACAGAATTAGAACAGTCCAAGAAAGTATTAGCAGAAAAAGAAAAGATTATCGCCGATGCACAGCATCATGCAGACAGCATGGTTGCGCAGGCGAAAGACTACATCGCCAAATTGACAGAAGAAAGCGAATTAGTTCGTCAGGCTCAGGAACATGCTAATCAGATTATTTTGAATGCCAACCAGTCATCAGAAGAACTCAAAAGCAGTTCCATCACATACGCCGGGGATGTCCTTAAATATGTGGAATCGACATTGGAAAAAACATTGTCCAGCATTAAACAAAACCGCGACAGCCTGCTTTCTTCCAACAAACCGCAGGATACAAATAAACAATAAAGACAATAGAAGGGGCTGTCAGAATGACAAGCCCCTTTCGTAGTTCGTTTTGCGTTTGTCGAAATTTTCTCGCAGTGTGACATAGCTGCAGCATCAGAACGTAAAAGATGTAATTTTTACGATAAACGACATGTACAAGGGGGACTGCGCATAAGGAAAAATCCTTCATGCGCAGTCCCTTATTTCAGTTATGCATACCCAAGGTAAGTGAAAATATCGCTTTGAGCATCAGGAGGAACAGAATGTACGAAGAAATAAAAGAAATTACATCACGGGAGAATCAATGGGTAAAACTGGCCTGTGCGGTGAAACAAAAAAAAGGCCGTCAGACACAGCAGCGGGTTTTTGTAGAAGGCCTGCGCCTTGTCAGTGACGCCATTGCCACAGGGATTCAAGATGGGATTTGTTTTGTGTCGCCTAAAGGAAAGGCACATGAAGGATTTGCAGCCTTGTATGAAGAAGGATGCCGCTTGGATTGGACATTTTTTTCTGTGACAGATAGTGTGTATGATAAAATAAAAGACACTAAGACCCCGCAGGGAATTGCTGCGATGCTGCCCTTTTTTGCTTATGATTTGGAAAGCCTGCCAGCCATTGCGCCGGATAAAGTGGTACTGTATCTGCGGGCTGTTCAAGACCCGGGCAATCTCGGCACGATTATTCGTACGGCAGCCGCTGCCAATGTCGGAGCCATTCTTCTCAGTGAAGACAGTGTAGACGTGTATAATGACAAAACCATTCGCAGTGCTATGGGAGCTATTTTTAAAGTGCCCATTGTACAGCATGTGACAGATGAAGAGCTGGATACCTTTTGTGCGAATGAAGACCGTCTCGTTTACGGCACGGCAGCTCAGGGAACCGTATCGTATGTTCATGCCGATTACAGCCGCCCAGTCGTTTTGGCTTTTGGCAATGAAGGAAGCGGTTTGGGAGACGAATTTTTGTCCTGTTGTGACGATGTTTTGACCATCCCTATGCGCAGTGATACAGAATCGCTCAACTTGTCCATGTCTGTAGGCATTGTTTTGTATAAAGCATGGGAAAGCAATGGATTTCGGGAGTAAGCGATGAAAGATATATCGACGATTTTAGAAGCATATAAACAAGGTGAATTGTCACTGCATGATGCCGTGTCTGCTGTACAGGAACAAGCCGGCAGCGTGCAGGATTTGGGGTTTGCCAATTTGGATTTACAGCGGCAGCGGCGCTGCGGTTTTCCGGAAGTCGTGTATTGTGCCGGCAAGACAGTCAGCCAGTCTGTAGATATTTTGCAGCTTCTCATGAAAAAATATGACAACGTCATTGGCACGCGGGCAGAAAAAGCCGTATATGATGCATTGGCTTCGGATATTGCGACAGTACAGTATGATGAACTGGCTCATATGGTGTACCAATGGAACGATAAGACCGTACAAAATGGAAACCGTGTGATTGCTGTCATTACAGCCGGGACAAGTGATATTCCCGTTGCGGAAGAAGCAGCCTTGACGGCTCAGATTATGGGAAATACGGTGCAGCGGATTTATGATGTCGGCGTTGCCGGCATTCATCGTCTCTTGGCGCGCAGTGAAGAAATACGGCAGGCTAATGTCTGTATCGTTGTCGCCGGCATGGAAGGGGCTTTGGCCAGCGTTGTCGGCGGTCTGGTAGACAAGCCGGTTATTGCCGTGCCGACGAGTATCGGCTATGGTGCTAATTTTCATGGCTTGTCAGCCCTGCTTGCGATGTTGAACAGCTGTGCAGCTGGTGTAGCTGTCGTCAACATTGATAATGGGTTTGGCGCAGGCCGCATGGCTGATACAATCAATCGAATGAGGTGAGGCAATGGAAACGCTTTGGCAGATAGAATCCAATATTGATGATATGAATCCGCAGTGCATGGAATATGTATTTAAGCGGCTGCTGGATTTGGGGGTAAATGATGTCTGGGCTGTGCCGATTATGATGAAAAAATGCCGCATGGCATCGATGCTCTGCATTTTATGCCGTAAAGAACTGCTGGAAGATGCTGCCGCCATTGTGTTTGCCGAAACGACATCCATCGGCATGCGGTATTTTCCGGTCCAGCGAACGATTTGTGAACGTATCGTGCAAGTGGTTCGCGTTGATGGGGAAGACATACACTGCAAGATTTGTTCTCATGGCGGTATCGTTACGAATATTTCTGCTGAATACGAAGACTGCCGCCGAGCTGCTGTCAAGACCGGTATTCCCCTCAAAGAATGGCAGCGAAAAGCAAAGGAAGAGGCCTATACAATTTATGGATAACCTATTACAAAAACGAGTGGCGCAGTTTAAGAACGCATTGGCAGAAGCCGGCATTTGCTGCAGCCGTGAAAAAGATATCAACTACGGCCATCAGCTGCACTGCGCTGACGGCAGCCATGAGGCAACCGTCAATATATACCATGGTAAAAAGGGATTTTCTGTTGTGGTACAAGGCAAAGAATCTCCTTTCAAGCATACGGTGGAAGCACTAGCCCAAGGAGTGCCTGTTCCTAAAGAACGGGATGTTTCCGGTGCTGTGATGGATGGCCTGCATCCGGCGGGTATTCCCTGCTGGATAGGCTGTGATGAATCCGGCAAGGGTGACGTGTTCGGTCCGCTTGCCGGAGCGGCTTGCTTGATTACCAAGGAAGAAGAAGGTAAACTGCAAAATCTTGGTGTCTGCGACAGTAAAATGCTTACGGATACGAAAATAGCGGCGTTGGCGAAAGCGATTCGGGAGATGCTTGGCGACCGCTGCGTGACGACCGTATTGATGCCCAAAGAATATAATGTGCAGTACAGCAGCTTGAAAAAACAGCATAAAAATTTGAACCATTTGTTGGGACGTCTTCATGGAGAAAACATTTGCCGCCTATTGTCAAAATACGAATGTCCATGTATAATAGTCGATAAGTTCGGAAAAGAGGAATATGTTCTTCAGGCGCTTGGCAGTATCGCTGCATCTCATCAGGTCATACAAGTTCCCAAGGGGGAACGGGATACGGCAGTAGCTGCTGCGTCTATATTGGCCCGCAATGGGTTTGTAGAAGCTATGAAAACCTTATCAGCCCGCTATGACATGCCCTTTCCCAAAGGAGCCTATTTAGGGATTTCTCAGACCATACAGGCATTTTGCAGCGCATACGGCAGCGAAGCGTTGGCAGAAGTAGGGAAACTGAATTTTAAAAATTTTGATTTTTTACGGTGATACGAAACGATGAACAGAGTTATTTTTAATGCCGACGATTTCGGCATTCATACAGAAGTAAATCACGCAGTCATAGAAGCATATGAAAAAGGTGTGCTGCGCAGTACCTCCCTGCTGGCGTCCGGCCCAGCTTTTGACGAAGCTGTGGCGCTGGCCAAACAATGCCCAGGGCTGGGAATTGGCATTCATTTGTGCTTGGTAGGCAGCCTGCCGACGATTCTTTCTTCCAGAGAAGTACCAACGCTGGTTGATGCTAACGGCTTGGTACCGGAAAGCTATATTCCCTTTGTCAAAAAAATCATGGAAGGGCAGATTAATTATGAGCAGGTCTACCGTGAATTGGATGCACAAATGGAAAAAATCATGGCACAAGGGCTGAATATTACGCATGTTGACAGCCATCAGCATATGCATATGCTGCCGCCTATTTGGGCTATTGTCCAGACGTTGATGAAAAAATATGGGTTGCATCGGCTGCGCGTGCCGCGAGAACCCTATCTGTTTAAAGCATTTTCTGCCGGGCCGGTCCGTGTCATGGGACGCAACGGCCTGACGTTTTTGGCTCATAAGGCGATGGCAGATGTCAAGCGGCTGCGGTTTACGACAACCGATTATTTTTGGGGAATGGTAGACGGCGGCAATATGAACGTCAACAATCTGTCTTATATTTTACAGCGCATACCCTTTGGAGTTCATGAAATTATGATGCATCCCGGCAGAAGCACAGCAGCCCTTTCTCAGGTTTTTTCCTGGGGCTATCATTGGGAAGATGAACTGCACGCTCTTCTGTCGCCGACGACTCAAGAACTGATGAAGGAACGTCATATTGAACCCATTCATTTTGGGATGCTGCCGTAATACCAAGACAGAGGGAGGAATGAGTATGAATATATTAGTAACAGGCGGAGCTGGGTTTATTGGCTCACATTTAGTCGATGGCCTGATTGCAGAAGGACATCATGTCATTATCGTTGATAATTTGAGTACAGGCAGCCGAAAAAACTTGAATCCCAAGGCAGTCTTTTATGAAGAAGATATTCGTCATACCGATGCGCTGGACCGTATTTTTGCCGATGAACAGGTTCAAATTGTCTTTCACGAAGCGGCACAGACGCTGGTTCCCTATTCGATGGAACATCCCAAAGAAGATGCGGAACTCAATATTATGGGACTGATTAATGTTTTGGATATGTGCCGTAAATACCATGTGGAAAAAATTATCTTTTCTTCTTCCGCGGCTGTATACGGCGACAACTTGAATGTTCCGCTGAAAGAGGACCAGCCGCTCATGCCGACATCGTTTTACGGGTTGACCAAAGTCACCGCTGAAAAATATATTCAGCTGTATCACGACATATTTGGCCTTTCTTACGCGATTCTGCGGTATTCCAACGTCTATGGAGAACGGCAGGGAAGCCATGGTGAAGGCGGCGTAGTCTATGTCTTTTCGAAAGCCTTGGCGCAGGGAAGGGATTTGACCATTTTTGGTGATGGGGAACAATCTCGTGATTTTATTTACGTAAAAGACATAGCACGAGCCAATATCAAGGCAATGGACGCAGCGGTTCCGTCCGGTATTTACAATGTCAGTACTGCTATTGAAACGACAATCAATGCGCTCAAAGAAATTCTTTTGTATTTTTCAAGAGTTCCTGTTCAGGTCTCGTATGCGGATGCCCGCGGCGGTGATATTTATCGTTCTGCCTTGGATAATACGGCTGCGAAACAAGTACTGCAGTGGAAACCGGCAACAAAGCTCTTACAGGGACTGCAGACGACGTATTCCTATTTTGTAGAGGAGGAATCGTAATGAAAGACACAAAAGACGGAAAAAACTACCAATTTTATTTGGTACGTGAAGATATCCTTCCGGAAGCGATAAAAAAGACGATTAAAGTCAAAGAAATCCTCAAACATCATCAGAAAAAGACGATTAACGAAGCGGTGCATATGATGAATTTGAGCCGCAGTGCCTATTA
Source organism: uncultured Megasphaera sp. (assembly GCA_934193515.1). Lineage (GTDB taxonomy): Bacteria > Bacillota > Negativicutes > Veillonellales > Megasphaeraceae > Megasphaera. Next base: position 29,696 of record CAKPVJ010000004.1, read on the forward strand.
CAAATATAAAGACTACGTTTTTCCGTTTTATGATGTTACGCAGGGAAAAATCGTTACGCTTGCCATTATGATTTTGGATAAACCTGGCGAATTGTCACAAGTCCTGAATACAGTAGCAGACAGCAACGGCAGTATCCTGACGATTAACCAGGGCATTCCGCTGCAGGGAATGGCAGATGTCAGCATATCGATAGAAACGAAAGAAATGAAAGAATCGATTGATGATTTAATTAAAAAACTGGAAAAGCTGTCCGGTGTCAGCAAAGTAGAAATCATTGGACAAGCTTAAATACATAGTACTATATGGTGAGGGGGAAAAGAAATGAAAGAAGTATCGATTGCATTGTTGGGATGCGGCACCGTAGGCAAGGGCGTTGTTGATTTATTGACGATGAATGGCCCTAGTATTGAAGAACAGCTCAATACCAAAATCAATATTAAACGCATTCTCATCCGGGACCTGCAGAAATATGAAAAAATGGAGCTTCCGGAAACGATTCAGCTGACAACAGACTTTGCTGACATTATCAATGATGACGAAATTGAAATTGTTGTCGAAGTCATGGGCAGTGCCGACTTTGCCAAAGACTGCATTGAACAATGCTTCAAAAAGGGGAAAAGTGTTGTCAGTGCCAATAAGGATTTGATTGCAGATTACGGCATTCCACTGCTGAAATTATCTAAAGAAAACAATGTCGATTTTCAGTTTGAAGCCAGCGTGGCCGGCGGGATTCCGATTGTACGGCCGATGTATTCGTCTCTCAACAGTAATCGGATTGAAGAAATCATCGGTATCATGAACGGCACGACCAACTATATCTTGTCCAATATGACAGAAACAGGCATGTCGTACGAAGACGCCCTGAAGGGTGCTCAGGAGAAAGGGTATGCAGAAGCGGATCCAACGAATGATGTCAGCGGCTATGACGCAGCGCGCAAAATTGCTATCTTGGCAACCTTGGGATTCCATTCTGCTGTCACGTTCAATGATGTCAATGTAGAAGGCATTGAAAAGATTGCCCAAGAAGATATTCAGCATGCAACAGAAATGGGATATGTCATTAAGCTGTTGGCAATTGCCCGGCAAGATCGTGATGGCATTACGCTGAATGTTCATCCGAGTTTTATCCGCAAAGGCCATCCGCTGGCCAATGTCGGCGGTGCCTATAATGCCGTCTATGTACGCGGCAACTGCGTAGGCGATATCATGATGTACGGTCAGGGAGCTGGTTCACTGCCTACAGCGAGTGCTGTTGTCAGCGATGTCATGAATGTTATCCTTCACTGCAACATCAACATTACAGGCAGCCGTGATTTTGTATGGCATGAAGCCAAACTGAAACCGCAGGCCGATATCTGTGCGCCGTACTACATTCGCATGATTGTCAACAATGCGCCGGGTGTATTGGCTGGTGTATCCCGCTTGCTGGCAGATTACAATATCAGTATTCGTTCCCTGATTCAGAAAGATGAAACCACAGAAATCGCTGAAATCGTTATTTTGATTGACAAGTCACCGGCTGGCTTGGTTGAAGAAGCACTGCGGCGGATTGAATCCCTGCCGAGTGTTCGTAAAGTAGCAAATGCAATTCGCGTTATCGAGGTGTAATAATTATGACAAAACAAATTCATGTACGAGTTCCGGCTACGTCCGCTAATATTGGTTCTGGTTTTGATGCCGTCGGCATTGCGCTCAATTTTTTTGATGATTTTTATTTTACAGAAGATGCAGCCAAAACGCATATTGATATTGAAATTGAAGGATTAGGGAAAGACTCTATTCCTACTGATTTCAGTGAAAATTTCGTAGGACGGGCTATGAAAGCCGTCGCCATCAAAAATAAAGGCTCGCTTCCTAAAGGCGGCACGTTAAAGCTGGTCAATGCGATTCCACCGGCTCGCGGCCTGGGCAGCAGCTCTGCCGCTCTCGTAGGCGGGATTTTGATTGGCAATGCGCTGACTGGCAATAAAATGAGCAAAGCGGACATGCTTTCCTTGGCAACGACTATGGAAGGTCATCCGGACAATGTTGCACCGGCCCTTTACGGTGGGTTGACCGTATCGATTATGGCAGATGGCAAGACCTTGACCAATTCGATACCTATTGACGACGAATTGACGTTTATTACTGTCAGCCCGGAAGTAGAAGTATCAACAGAAAAGGCTCGTGAAGCCCTGCCGAAAACGATTGACTATCAAAATGCTGTATTTAACGTCAGCCGTGTCAGCTTCCTTGTGTCTTCTTTGTTTACGAAACAGTATGACCGTATTTTCTTCGGCCTGCAGGATAAACTGCATGTTCCGTATCGTATCCGGTTGATTCCCGGCGGCAAAGTCGTTTTAAAAGCGGCTGAAGATGCCGGTGCGCTGGGAGCTACGATTAGCGGTTCCGGCTCGACGCTGATTGCGTTTGCCACCAAAAACGAAGAAGCGATTATGAACGCCATGGTAAATGCGTTCCGCGCGCAGGGCATCGAATCGACAGGCCGTATTCTCAAATGCTGCAATCATGGGGCACAGAGTATTGAATGATACAAGATATAGGCTCTCATACATATCATAACGAATACCGTCCCGTGCCGGTTCAAGAGGACAGTCCCATTCTTGCCTATCGGGGACGAACTATCCTGGTCCGTGCTGCTGAAGACAAAACGTTTACCTACCCGACGTACCGTGACCTTGATTTGACGCAGGACAAGGTGCGCTGGCTCTTTCAAGAAGACCAGACTTCTTATTTTCTGGCCTTGGCAGATGTACCGGAAACCCATGGATTTACCTACGTATCTATCAATTTCATGCGTGCGGCTAGACCGCGGTTTCAAGCGTTTGCCGGCGTGACGGGCTTGTCACTGCATCACTGGTATCAAACGCATCAGTACTGCGGACAGTGCGGCCGTCCGATGCAGCACAGCCAAAAAGAACGCATGATGTATTGTAAGCATTGTCATACGATGATGTATCCGCAGATTTGCCCGGCTGTCATCGTAGCAGTGCGCAACGGCAGTAAACTGCTCGTATCCCAATATGCAGGACGGGAATATAAAAAAGCAGCCTTGCTGGCAGGCTTTGCTGAAATTGGTGAAACGATAGAACAGACCGTCCACCGCGAAGTGATGGAAGAAGTCGGTATCCGCGTAAAAAATCTGCAGTTTTATAAAAGCCAGCCCTGGTGTTTTACAGATACGCTGCTGTTTGGCTTTTTCTGTGACCTTGATGGCGATGATACGCTGCGTGTAGACCATGATGAATTAGCTGCGGCCCAGTGGGTAGAGAGAAACGATTTGCCTGATGACCCGGAAAAAGCAAGCCTTACCATGGAAATGATGACCTTATTTAAAGAAGGAAAATGGTAGTAGCAGACAACTGTATATAACAAAAGCCCGTTTCAGTGTGGTGCTGAAACGGGCTTTTTCGTATCTGCCGTTTGCCAAGTTAGTACAAAATGGCTGTGTTTTATTTTTCTGGGGGATACTGGACATAAACGACGCGCTGCGGATACGGAATGTCAATTCCCTGCGCATCAAAGGCGTCTTTTACTTTTGACATAATGTCATATTTTACCGGAAGAAAATTTTGACTGGCTACGAGGGGATAGGCGGCAATGCGGACGGAATTGTCACCAAATTCCTGAATGCCGATTTCCATAGTATCTGCATTTAAAATGCGGTTGTCTTTTTGAAAAATGCCCTTGAGAATCGCAATGGCTTTATGATGGTCGTTGTTGTAGCCAATATCAAAGACAAAGGGAATGAGCCGTTCATCCAGATAGGAACTGTTGGTGACCTGCGAAGACGTAATTGATGAATTAGGAATAAAGATTGTTTTTTTATCTTTTGTAATAATGGCCGTATTGAGCACTTGGATTCCTTTGACGCTGCCTTCGACACCGCCGATGGAAACCCAGTCTCCCGCTTTAAACGGTTTAAAAATCAAAATCAGCAGGCCGGAAGCAAAATTGGACAGGTTGCTTTGCAGTGCCAGGCCGACAGCTAACCCAAAGGCGCCAAACGCTGCCAAGAAGGAATTGGTGGGAATGCCGATTTTGTTGAGAGCTGTCAAGACGACAAAGGCCATGATGGCATAGTAGACAATCTGGCTGATAAACGTAATGACGGTTCTGTCTGAATTGGCATGCGTCATAAAACGAACCACCATGTTTTTGATGAAACGGGCAATGGCCCGGCCGACAAAGAAAATAATGATGGCGTAAATGAGGTCCGGACCGTGATCGAGTAAAAAGTTGGTAAAATGATCTAAGGCGGACATGCCTTGCGATACTTGCTGCTGTACATCGGCTTGTACGGCATGGGCTGTATTCGCAGCAGCATTAGCTGTATTGGCAGCGACGCTTGATGTATTCATGCTGTCTAATCCTTTCTAATCTGGTATGAGTGTGCTGCCTGTACAGCAGTTTCTGCCGGTTAGCTGGACCAGGTCCCTGCGGTGTCATTTTGCAGCGCATTTTATGAATGTAAAAGTATCTTTATTGTAATGCATTCTTTTAGACTTGTATAGGTGGTATAATACAAAAGAAGAAATTATGATAAAAAAGGACTGGCATATAGCATGATGCGTGAAGAACAAACAAAATGGCTGATACGCTGTATCTGCATTGTCTTGGCCGTCAGTATCCTGGCAGGCGTACATATATTGCTGCCGCATTTCTTTTCGACGATTTGGCAGTATATGCAGCAAAAAGATATAGCAGGAATGGCTGCCTATATTGCTTCGTTTGGCTATGGTGCTGTAGCCATCTGTATTTTTTTAATCGCTTTGGCAAATGCTGTCGGCTTTCCGACGATTCAATTTCTTTCTATCAATGGTATTATCTTTGGACTGATTCCGGGAATTATTGTATCTTGGCTGGGTGAAGTATTGGGCATAGAAATTGCCTTTCGGCTGATGCGGACGCTGTTTCACAAAAAAGCACAGCAGATTATCAGCAAAAATACCAAGCTCGGAAAGGTCAATGCATACAGCAATATCCGTACGGTGATGATTGGCCGTGCCATACCGTATGCACCGAATGTCGTTGTCACGGCCGTAGCCGCCATGAGCAAAATTTCGTATAGGGATCATTTCATTGCCAACTTGTTTGGCAAACTGCCTGCCGTCATAGTGGAAGTTTGGCTGGGCCATGATTTGTTTCATATACAAGAACACGGCGGCCGCTTGGCAATACTGATTGGACTGCTTGTGGCAGCATACGGCATTATCTGGTACAGGCGGCGTAAACAACAGCAGAAATGATAGCTTGATACATAAGGGCTGTAACATAACGCTTTTTGTATTATGCACCAGGCTCTTCCTTTCAATGTGTTTAGTTTTTGTTTGAAGTTTGAAGAAATTGAATAGTACTGCTGCAAACTATGCACGTAATACGGTATAGTAAAAAGGGATGCAACAACATGGACTAAAAAGTTTCATTTTGTTGCGTCCCTTTATTTTTTCTCCATACGATCGATGCCGCTGCATCTGTTTTCCGGACAACACATAGCGTGTCTGTTTGTCGGCGTGATAGAAGGGTAACGTACTGCCGCAGTGAGGCAGATATATCATACATACAAAACGGACAGATGTTTTCTATCGTATACTAGTTGATTATCACGGCCATTGTCTGTTATACTATATATGTAAACTTTATATTATATCGAATAAAGCAAATTATGTAAATACTTTTTGTGTTTTTTTTAGGAGGTGTCCCTTCATGGAGTCAGCAGAACGGTTTACAGGATGTATGTTGGGCGGTGCTGTCGGTGACGCATTAGGATATTTGATTGAAGATATGGATTTAAAGACGATACACAAAAAATATGGGCCGTATGGGCTGCGCACGATTTTAAAACTAGCGTCTAATGATAAGAAGAGTGTAGTATCTGATGATACACAGATGGCATTGTTTACTGCTGACGGCTTGCTTTGGGCTGCGCACGATCAGCTGGCGCCCGAAGACGGGGTATATCGTTCGTATATGCGTTGGTATTATACGCAGACGGAACGGCTTGTACGTGTGGAACAGGCAGAATGGATAAAAAAACAGCCGCATGAAGAAGAATGGGGCTATGACATGATGGGGACTCCTTTTTTGTTTACGCGCCGCAGTCCGGGAAAAGTCTGCCTGATGTCCCTGGCTTCCGGCAAGCAGTACGATAACGCACATAAACCGAATACGAATAAGTCCAGTACGGTCATGCGGACCGGCCCTGTAGGGTTGTTTTATGCCGGAGACCCGGAAAAAGCACTGCAGGCAGGATGCCGGGCAGGGCAGCTTACACACGGCGGCCCGTCAGCCTATTTGTCTGCCGGCGTATTCAGTGCACTGGTTTCACAACTGATCGTTGGCGAAGCGCTGGGCACGGCCTTGACAACGGTACTGCCGATACTGCAAAAAGAAGAAGGCGGTACGGCCATGGTAAAAACGATTGTCAAGGCTATTGATGAAGCCGTATCAGATCATAATCCCGTAAAAGCCATGAGTGTATTGGGATTAGGCTGGAATGCCGATGAAGCATTAGCTTTAGCGGTGTACTGCCTTTTAAAAAATCATTCCCTGAAAGATGCTGTTTTGATGGCCTGCAACCAAGATGGAGACAGCGATACGTGCGGCGCTGTCTGCGGGACCTTGGGCGGGGCTGTTTACGGGAAACAGGCAATTCCTAAAAATTGGCTTAACGGATTGGACTGCCTGGAATTGACCGAAACATTGGCGCAATGTCTGTATCAGCATTATCAGCAGTCTGCCGCGCAATAAAGAAGGCAGACGTGGATGTATCGGTGTCCCTATAAAATGTATTGACATCCTGCGGATTGTACGTATAATAAAAATCATATTGTGCAATACATGTTGCAGAGATGGGAACAAACCAACTCGAAATGAGGAGGATACAGACATGATTGAATCGATTGACAGAGCACTGGCTATACTTCAATTATTTTTACAGGAAGAAACTCCTTTAAGTATTACAGAAATCAGCAGAAAAATGAAACTGCATAAAAGCACTGTAAGTCGTACGATGGATACGCTGGAAGGCCGCGGGTTTGTTCGCAAACAAGATGAAACGGGAAAATATTGGCTGGGATTGCAGGTTTATTCGCTGGGCATGTTGTTTAGAGAAAAGGAATCCTTTCAAAAAATGGCGTATCCGTATGCCAAAGCGCTGGCTATACAGTGCAAAGAAAGTGTTCATATGACGACGTTTGCTGAATCTGATGCGCCGTATCCGCAGCATGTGATTTTGGAAAAAATCAAATTGCCGCAAAGTGTGGACATCGCGCCGCCAGTCGGTTCGATTCGTCCGAGTTACTGTGCGGCATCCGGCAAATGTCTGCTTGCATTTGCGCCGGAATACGTGCAGCGTTTTGTAGGCTGCAAACTGCAGAAATTTACGGAATATACGATTACTGATTGGGATGAACTGCTCCAGGAATTGGAGAAAGTGCGGCAGCAGGGATATGCCGTGGAACGGGAAGAAGTCGAACTGGGGATGACGTGCGTGGCGGCCCCTGTTTTTTCTGGCGGCAGCATTATTGCGGCTATCAGCGTTTCCAGCCCCGTAACGCACATGACGGAAGAAGTGCAAAAGACGATTATTGCCCAGGTCAAGAAAACGGCGGCTGATATTACACTGACTCTGCGGTAATAAAGGTGCGGCTTCTTTAAACCTTATTGTGAACTATTTGCTATGCAACATATGCCAAAAAAGAATATATCATATGTATTTGCCGGAATACAATTTTATGATAGAATGGATATGGATGTATTTAGGCTGTATGGTGTCTGCATGAATTTATGAGGAAATATATCATTCTTTTAAAGGATTGTGGTGTGGGAGCACTGTATGGAAAAATACATCAGAACCCGAGGCGAAAAGAAGGATGAACAGCATTATAAACCAGGTAACGGAGCCAGCAGTTTTTAAACGGCATCCGTACAAAACAAGAGAAGGCGGTGCAACAGTCACAGTATTTGTGCCATATAATTGCCGCAACCATTGCCCCTTTTGCATTAATAAGGAAGAATATGCCGACATGACCGGCTTTTCGGCTGACAAAATTTGCGAAAGTATTCAAACAATGGACGCTATTACGCCCTATTGCGATTTTGTATTTACCGGAGGCGAACCGTTTGCTGATTTAGAATCTTTGCAGCGTATGCTGGATAGGATTCCACGAACACACAAAGTATATATTAATACGACGCTGCCTGTATCAGAATATCAGACAGAAGATGATATTGTTGCGTTTACAGAAAAAAATAAGGACAAGATTACTTGTATCAATGTGTCTCGTCATATGCAGCACTACGTAGTGGAATCAAACGATCAGCTGCTTACGCGGCTTGCCGTGCCATTTCGTATCAACTGCGTCTTGTACAAGAAGTACCCGGCCAAAGAACTGATTCCGTATTTAGAACGGTTCCGGCAAATCGGCGGCGCATCGATTCAGTTCCGGTTTGATTATACGGAAACCACACCGGAAAATCTCTATGATGAAAAAAGCGACAACATTCTGCATGATTTGAAATGCATTGCCGACTATACCGGCTTGGATGGATGCCGCATGCGCTGTGGGTTCCATTTTGATTATAAAGGCATGGAACTTACATATCACAAAACACTTCCGTACAGCACGATTGTGGAAAAAGATGCTAAAACGGGCATTACATATGACATTCTTTACGACATTCTGATTAAACAGAATGGTGATATTCATTCTGATTGGGATGGAACGCTGATGGATGTCGATGCGTATCGGCATGTCGTGTTTGAACCGTATGATTTGAAATGGCTGGAAGGCGAAGAACGCAAACAGGCAGCATACACGAAACTGGCTTGTGCCGCCATGTAAAAAGTAAACAGTATAGTGAAAGGCCGACAAAGTGTATAGGGCTTTGTTGGCCTTTTCTTTTTGCGATTATCGTTTCATGTGTTCTTAAAATGTGATACAATATTAAAAAATGTAGATTCACAGTATACAAAAAGGAGGAAACAGCGTGGCAGTTACAGTGATTTTGGGGACAGGCAAAAGCGGCAAAAGCAGCTGCTGTTTTGCGCAAATGCAGGAATGGGCTGCCGGCGGCGGCAATGCGCTGCTCATTGTACCGGACCAGGCATCGTATCATGCAGAAAGACAATTTGCTGAAGCCATGCCGGGACAGGGATTTATGGGCATTCAGATTGTCGGCTTTTCCCGGCTGGCATACCGTGTGTTTCAAGAACGGGGACAAGAACATGCCTCTCTCTCCGATTTGTCGCGGCAGCTGATTTTGCAGCGCCTTTTGCGGCAGCATGCTGATGAATTTACGGTTTTACAGACTGCGGCAAAGCAGGAACATTTTGCTGCATCTATCGGACAGTTTATTTGGGAATGCCGTTCGTTTCGCATTGGACCGGAAATGCTTCATCAGGCTGCCGCTGCATTGGGAACCCAGACGTTAGGGCGTAAGCTGGAAGATATAGCCGTGTTATATGAAGGGTATACGGAGTTTTTGGCACAGCATTTTGGCAGTGCCGATGATGTCATGACAGTACTTGCCAGAGAAATTCCTCGGTATCGGTTTATACAAGGGGCCCGCATCTGGGTAGATGGATTTCAATGGTTTACGCCGCAGCAGCTGGCCGTACTGCAGGCAGCAGAAAAAGCGGCCGCACATATGACGATTACGCTGACAATGGATGCCGAGCGGTTTGCTTCTCAAGCCAAAGAAACGGCATTGTTTCACCGGGCCTATGAAGTATATCGGGATATTCAGGAATTGTTCCCGCACGTAGAACGGCAGGCATTGCCTAAAACGGTCCCGCAGGGGCTGGATGTCTTTACAGACGGCTTTTTTCGTTTAGTGCCGCAGCCGCTTTCGCAGCCTGTGCAGGGGCTGCATCTTTGTGAATGCAGCAATCGGGACGTAGAGATAGACAGCATCGTCAGAAAGATTCAAGCCTTATGCCGCCAAGGGTATCGCTATCGGGACTTTCTTATTTTAGCGCGGTCCAGCGAAGCCTATCAGCATATTGCAGAGCGTATTTTTGCTAAATATCGGGTGCCGTTTTTCAGTGATTACCGCCGCCCGATGACATCGCATCCTGTAGTCGAAGCCATTACGGCGCTGCTGGAAGTATTTCATGCCCGCTGGTCGTACGAATCTCTGTTTGCGTTATTAAAAACGGATTTGTTTCCCATAAGCCGTCAGGAAGCCGATGTATTGGAAAACTATTGTCTGGCATACGGTATTCAGGGGTATCATTGGCTGAATGATACAGACTGGACGTATACTAAAAAACGGTATTTGGATGAAACCAGCGAAGAAGGTCTGCAGGAAAAAGAAAGACTGGATACTATCAATGCCATTCGTCGGCGCGTTGTCGAGATACTGCTGCCGTTTTGGAACGAAGCGCAAAAGGAACATGACTTGAAAACGTGGTGTACGCTGCTCTATCAATGGCTGGTCCGGATGCAGGTGCCGCAGACGCTGCGGCAGTGGAAAACAGAAGACCATGAAAAAGGACAAGCTGTAGATGAAAAAGAACACGAACAAGTTTGGAAGCGCATCTTGCTGTTTTTGGATGAAATCGTACATGTATGCGGTGATGATGTCGTTTCCCTGCGGGAATTTTCACAAATCGTGACCGATGGCCTGCGGGAATTAAAGTTCAGCTTGATTCCGCCGACGCTGGATCATGTGACGCTGACTTCTGTTGACCGAGGCTATACGATGCAGGCCCGTGTTGTCTTTCTTTGCGGCGTCAATGACGGCGTTTTTCCGCAGCACAGCAGTGAAGAAGGCATGCTCAGTGACAGCGAACGGCGCCGCCTTGGCAAATTGGGCATCAAGCTGGGACCAGGCAGACGATTTCGCTCTTTTCAGGAAAAATTCTTATTTTATCTGGCTGTTACCAGAGCCAGGGAATCCTTGTATATTTCCTATATTTTGGCAGATGAAGACGGGAAGGCACAGGACGCATCCGTATGGGTGCGGCAGCTGGAAGAAAACGGCTATGCGGTCATCGCGCACGAAACGGGAGAGATTCCGGACGGGGAAGAAGACCGATTTATTACATCGATGCCGGCGGCATTGTCGTATTTGCCGACAATGCTCAGACCTGCCGCAGAAGGAAAACCGACGCGGGAATGCTGGTGGGCCTTGTATGACTGGGCCTATCTGCATGGCTGGCAGCAGCAGGCCATGCGGGCTGTACAAGGGTTGTTCCACCGCAACCGGCCTGTGCCGCTGTCGCCGGAACTGGTACGCAAGCTGTATGCGCCTGACGGCACGCTGCGCGGCTCGGTTACCAAATTTGAGCAGTACCGCAGCTGTCCCTTTGCGTATTTTTCCCGATATGGCCTGCAGTTGGAAGAACGGCCGCTGTATCGGTTTGCGGCTCCGGATTTGGGCATGCTTGTTCACGGAGCTTTGCGGATTTTGGGTGAAAAACTGCTGCAGGAAGGCAAGCAATGGTATGATTTGCCGGATGCGGATATACCAACCCTTTGCCGCGAGGCTACGGAAACGCTGGCACCGGATGTACAGCACAACATTCTCATGTCCAATGCCTATTTTGGCCAGATAAAAGAACGATTGATTCAAACGTTGATACGAACGGTTCGACATCTGCGGGAATTTAGTGCCGTGTCGAATTTTCATATGGCAGGCTTGGAAAAATCCTTCGGCAGAAATCACAGTCCATGGAAAGCCGTGCAGTTTACCTTGCCCAACGGCATGTCTGTCGTCGTCAGCGGCCAGATTGACCGCGTGGATACGATGTGCACGGATACGACGCAGTATGTCGTCGTCATCGACTATAAATCCGGACGGAAACAGCTGGATTTAAGCGAAGTGTTTACCGGGTTGGAACTGCAGCTGCTGACCTATATGCAGGCAGCCCTGCAAAATATGGGAGATACTGCGGCGCCAGCGGCGGTGTTGTACTGTTATGTCCGCAATGACAAAACGTCTTTGGATTATCGCGTCGATGACGCGACGAAAAAGAAATTGTATGATAAAAACAGCAAGCTGCGGGGATTTTATTTAGATGACAGCCAGATTATGAAAGCCCTGGATACGTCTATCAAGGACTATTCTGCGTTTTTGAATATACGGATGAAAAAAGACGGCACGCTCAGCAATACATCTCATGTGATGTATGATGCTCATGGCTGGCGGCAGCTGCTCCGCGTTTCGCAAAACAGACTGTATGAAATTGCACAAAAGATTACGGCCGGGGATATTTCTATCCATCCAATGCGTTTGGGACAAAAAAGCCCGTGCCAGTATTGTCCGTATCATGCAGTATGCCGCTTTGATATACAAATGAAAGAAAATACGTACGATGTCACTGATAAAGCCGATGCCGAAGAATGGCTGAAAAAAATCTATGAGGAAGGAGACGATACACATGGCTTGGACTAAGGAACAACAAGCAGCGATTGACAGCCGGGGCCAAACGCTGCTGTTGTCGGCAGCGGCAGGTTCCGGTAAAACAGCTGTTTTGGTAGAACGCATTATCCAGCGCTTGCTGGATACAGAACATCCTGTGGATATTACAGAGCTTCTCGTTGTTACCTTTACAAAAGCCGCGGCATCTGAAATGCGGGAACGAGTCGCTGCAGCGTTGGGGGCCGCATTGAGCAGCAGCGGCGATGGGACGGTAGAACGGCAGCTGGCGCTGCTGCCGTCTGCGTCTATTTCTACGCTTCATTCCTTTTGTCAGGATGTCATTCGCCGCTACTTTTATACCATAGATATCGATCCGGCAGTTACGATTGCCGGCAATGAAGAATTGAGCCTGCTGCGCAAGCGTGTATTGGAAGAGGTCTTTCTTTCCTATTATGATGACGAAAAAAAGGCGGGATTTCTCTATCCGTTGGCAGATATGTTTGGCAATGACCGCGGCGACGATGCGTTGATGGAAACGGTCAGCCAGATGTATGAATATTCCCGCAGTATGCCGTGGCCGCAGGCGTGGCTGGAACGGGCCGCCGGGGCCTACGATATAGATGACAATGCCGCTATCGATGACATGGATTGGATACAGCCTATTAAAGAAGACATACGGCGGATGCTGCAGCGACAGGTTCGTTTGTACCAAAATATCACAAAGCAGCTGCAGCAGCGTCCTTCGTTTGCTTTGGCGTATGAAACCTTTGCCGCAGAGCAGGGAGCTATGGAACAGGCACTGCAGTGCCAAACGTGGGAGAAAATGCAAAAAGCCGTGCTGGCGATTGAATTTCCTCGGCTTAAGCAAATGCGCGGCTTAGATGAAGAAGAAAAAAGTTTTTGGGAACAATGTAAAAATGTACGCAAGGCCTGCAAAAAAGAAGTGACAGAATCGATACAGGCACCGTATTTTTCAGCCAGTGCTGACGAATGGCTGCAGGGCATACGGGATATGGCACCGATGATGCACGGACTCGTCGCGTTGACAAAAGATTTTGCCAACGCATATGGGGCAGCCAAAAAAGAAAAGGGATGGATTGATTTCAGCGATTTGGAACATTTCTGCCTGCGTATTTTGCTGGATAAGACATCGACACCGGCGCATCCCGTACCGTCAGTGGCAGCGTTGGAACTGAGAGATTCGTATGCCGAAGTAATGATCGATGAATACCAGGATACCAATGGCGTACAAGAATTGATTACTCAGCTGGTATCCAAAGAAAATAATCGTTTTATGGTCGGCGATATCAAACAGAGCATTTATCGGTTTCGTTTGGCGGACCCGACGTTGTTTTTGCAGAAATATCAGACGTACAGCCGCGAAGAACATGCTGTAGAACGCTGTATTGATTTGGCTAAAAATTTCCGCAGCGTGCCGTTGATTTTACATGCTGTCAATGAAGTGTTTTCTAGAGCGATGACAAAGGACGCGACGGGTATGGCCTATGGAGAACGAGAACAGCTGTATGACGGCAGGATGACGCCGACAGATGCAGAGTGGGTCGGCGGCCCGGTGGAAATACATCTCGTCAATACGAAAGCGGAAGACCAGCCGAATGAAGAAGAACCTGCGCAGGAAGGGACGGCTTTTGAAAAGGAATGCCAGGTCATTGCGTCCCGGATTCAAGAATTAAAGGGCAGCAAATTGCTGGCAGCCAAAAAAGACGGCACGATGGAACCGCTGACGTATCGGCATATCGTCATCCTGCTGCGGTCTTTGGCAGGAAAAGCAGATACGCTGCTTCAAACACTGCAGGCAGCAGGCATACCGGCGTATGCAGAACAAAACGGCGGCTATTTTGCGGCGATTGAAGTGCAGGTCATGTTGGCGCTGCTGCAGTGTATCGACAATCCGGAGCAGGATTTGGCGATGGCAGCCGTACTCCGTTCCCCGCTTGTCGGCATGCAGGAAGAAACCCTGTCTTTGCTGCGCTTGGCGAGTGATACGACACTTTGGCAGGCTATACCGGCCTTTGTCGAAACGATGGATGCGGCAGAAGATAAGCAGAAACTGCAGCAGTTTTATGAACAGTTGAATGCCTGGCGGACGTACAGCCGCCGGCACAGCGTGGCAGAACTGCTGCAGCGGCTGTATCAGGAAACCGGATATTATGAGTATGTCGGCGGCATGCCCGGCGGGGCCGTTCGCCAAGCCAACCTGCAGGCACTGTACGACAGAGCCGGGCAGTATGAAAAAGCAGGATTTCACGGCGTGTTCCGCTATCTGCGCTTTATTCACAAAATGCAGGAAGACGGTGTCGATTTAGCGCCGGCTAAAGTACTCAGCGAACGGGAAGATGTAGTCCGGATTATGAGTATTCATAAAAGCAAAGGCTTGGAATTTCCCGTTGTTATTTTGGCAAATGCAGGCAAGAAGTTTAACCGCCAGGATATACAGTCACTGCTTCTGTTTCATAATACGTTGGGAATTGGCTTAAAGCAGTTTGATGCGACGTGGCGCATGACGTATCCCACTATGATTTGGAACGGCATTTCTTCCCGTTTGGCCTGGGAAAGCACGGCTGAAGAAGAACGAATTTTGTATGTAGCTATGACAAGAGCCAGAGATAAACTGATTGTGACGGGTCATTCTTCCCATTTGGATACAGACTGGCAGCGTTGGGACAGTCAGATAGAGCCGGTTCAGTCCAAATCATATTTGGACTGGATTATGCCGTGTGTTTGCAGTCAGACGCAGCATGTTGATGTGGAAGCATCGCTGGCAGTACGCCGGACACTGCAGTGGCAGTGCGGACTGTGGGATGTGCACCTTTGGCAGCAGATTCCCGGCCCGGCAGTAACAGAAGAAGCACTGCAGGCAGAGCCGCGGTTGGCGCTGCTGCAGGCTGGCAGCTGCACGCAGACGGCGGTACCGGCATGGATGGAAAAACAGCTGTCTTGGCAGTATGCGTTTCCTAAGGCTGTGGCCACAGCGGCTAAGTTTTCTGTCTCTGAAATCAAACGGCAGTACGGACTTCTCCATACGGACGCATTGGAAGAAGAACAGCACATGGCATCCCCTATGGCACCGCAGCCGGAGGATGAAGATATATTTGCAAAACTGCCGCCGTGGATGGCTGATGAAGAAGCGGCGGCAACCGGCGCGCAGCGCGGCACGGTCCTTCACAAAGTGATGCAGTATTTGGATATGCGTCCTGCCATGAATGCTAAAGAAATACGCCGCCAGCTGGCACAATGGGAACAAGACGGCCTATTTACTTCAGAAGAAACACAGCTCGTATATGTACCGGCTGTGCTGCAGTTTTGCTATTCTCCGTTGGGGCAGCGTATGGCAAAAGCAGCAACGGTACGCAGAGAATATCCGTTTAGTGTGATCCTTCCCGGCGGCGGCTATTTGCCGGATGTGGAAACCGGCGAGGGAATGCTCGTTCAAGGGGTCATTGACTGCCTTTTCCAAGAGGAACAGGGATGGGTACTGGTCGATTACAAGACCGACCGGTTGGATACAGAAGATGCGTTTCGCCGTCGATATGCCGTACAGCTGGCATTATATCGGCAGGCAGTAGAACAAATCGGCGGCATTGCGCTGCAGCATATGTATATCTATAGTTTTCACTTGCAAAAAGAGATAGTGTTTGAATAAATTGCATTTTTAGTATTGAGGAGGTAATGGTATGGGAGTATTTGATGTCGTCGGTCCGGTCATGATTGGACCATCCAGCTCACACACTGCCGGTGCGGCACGAATCGGGCTGATGGCACGGGAAATTTTGAAAGACGAGCCGCAGTCTGTCACGATTACATTATACGGTTCGTTTGCCAAGACCTATAAAGGACACGGTACGGACAAAGCCTTAGTAGCCGGTCTGCTAGGCTTTTCTGCAGATGATGTGCGGCTGCGCACGTCGTTTGAAATCGCGGCCCAGCAGGGAATGCAGATTACATTCCATCGTTCTGAAGCAGAAGTCGATCATCCCAATACCGTCCGCATTGCCATGAAAGGCAAAACGGGCAGAGAAATGGAAGTTGTCGGTGTATCCTTGGGCGGCGGCAAAATAGAAATTCGTGAAATCAACGGTGCCGGCGTATCGCTCAGCGGGGAAGAACATACGCTGATTACCGTGCATCGGGACAAACCGGGAATTATTGCGCAGGCGACGACGATTATGGCCATTGGACACATCAATGTATCCAATATGCGCGTATTCCGCAGTGCGAAAAATGCAACAGCCGTTATGATTGTCTGCACGGACAGCCCGGTACCGCCGGAAATGGTCAGCATGATTAAAAAGATTTCAGCCATTGAAAGCGTCGTTACGCTCTTGCCCTTATAGGAGGATATGATGTACAACTACGAATATAAAACACTGCATGAACTCATGGAACAGGCAGCGACGCAGCAGATGTCAGTATCTGAAATCGTGATGCGTCATGAAATGGAAACATCCGAACAGACAGAAGAAAAAGTACGGGCTTTGATGGCCAGCCGTCTGGATGTTTTTCACGAATCCATTCAAGCTGGACTGGAAGATAAGGGAAAATCCGTCAGCGGTCTGGTCGGCGGCGATGCAGAAAAACTGCTGCAGTCCCAAGCTAAGCTATTGGGGCCGCTGGCTCGTAAAGCCGCTGTATATGCATTGGCTGTCAGCGAAGCCAACGCCAAAATGTTCAAAATCGTAGCCTGCCCGACTGCCGGGTCGTGCGGTATTGTACCGGCTGTAATGATGGCTGCGGCAGAAGAATTGGATATAGCCAGAGATACTTGTGTCAATGCGCTCTTTACGGCTGCCGGCATAGGAGCTGTCGTAGCGCGCAATGCCTCCGTAGCCGGTGCTGTCGGCGGCTGTCAGGCTGAATGCGGTACAGCAGCTGCCATGGGAGCCGCCGCTGTTGCAGAAATGGCTGGCGGCAGTAATGACGAAATCATGCAGGCCTTTGCGTTATGCATGAAAAATACGCTGGGACTTGCCTGCGACCCCGTAGCCGGCCTGGTAGAAGTTCCCTGTGTCAAACGCAACGCTTGTTATGCTGTACTGGCGATTACTGCTGCTGAAATGGCACTTGCCGGCATCAAAAGCGTTATCCCGCCGGATGAAGTCGTCGAAGCGATGGCTGAAATCGGCAGACTTATGCCGGTAGCCCTCAAAGAAACGTCAGATGGCGGTTTGGCGAGAACCCCAACAGGCAGGGCTATTGCCGAACGCCTGGAAAAAGCAATGGCGGCGGAATAGTATCGCCGCTGCTGGAAAGCAGATAGTGAATTTTTAGATACGCTGTTATAGCAACCATAAAAAATCAGTACCTGCAAAGCAATTTGCTTAGAAACATAAACCACCCTACGCGGCGGCGTTGAGGGTGGTTTTTTATGCAAGATTACGTACGATTGGGCCAAAAAAGCGAATGATGTCCATGCGCCTGCGAACATACAATAAATGACGGAATAATGCATGCTTTTAGTCCTGCTTGACAGTATAGGATATGCGTGTCATACTAAGGAACATAAAGATACAGTAAAGATAAATTTTTTTACATCACAAACAAGACGAGGTGCAAACTATGAGTGACGTAGTAAAAAAGTTAGTGGCTGAATATGGCAGCCAATTAATTGAAAACCGTCGGTATTTACATGCCCACCCAGAATTATCATTTCATGAAACCAACACGGCCCAATGGGTTCGCAGCCGTTTGCAAAAAGCCGGTATTCCTATGCTTTCGGGGATTCACGGCAATAGTACCGTAGGGTATTTAAAAGGCAGCAAACCGGGCCCTTCCATTGGCTTGCGTGCTGATATGGATGCCTTGGGATTGACGGAAGAAAATGATTTGCCCTATAAAAGCCAGACACCGGGCGTGATGCATGGCTGCGGCCATGATGCCCATACAGCGTTGTTGATGGCAGTAGCCGAATTATTGGCAGCCCATCAAGATTTAATTGCCGGTACGGTGTATTTTGTTTTTGAACAAGGCGAGGAAATGCTGCCCGGCGGTGCTGTACAGCTTGTGAAAGACGGCATCATGGATGCCATTGACTACATGTTTGCCATTCATGTCAATGCATCCAGTCCCGTTGGTCATATCGATGTGCAGTCCGGCGTGCGGTTTGCGGCAGTGGGCACATATGATTTGAAGATTACCGGCAAAGGCGGACACGGCGGTTTTCCGCATACAGCAAACAATCCGTTGATTCCGGCAGGAGAACTCATCAGTGCCATCAATATGATTCCTGCCCTAAAATGCGACCCCTTGGCAAACTGCACCGTGTCTGTATCGTATCTGCACTGCGGCGTAGAAGGCGTAGCCAACGTAATTCCGGCCAACGTCAGCATGGGCGGCTGCGTCCGCGTCCTCGATACCAAGCTGCGGACCTTTGTCATGGAAGAAATTGAACGGCTGAGCAAAGCGATTTGTGCCGCTCATCAATGCGAAGTCAAGGTTACGATGGTGTATGGCTATCCGGCATGTACCGTATCGCCGGAATGTGCGGCACTGATGCAGGAAGCCGCGCAGGAACTTGGCATTACGGTAGATGATGTGCCGCCATCCCTGGGAGCAGAAGATTTCGGGTATTTTAGTGAACAAAAACCAGCCGGCGTTGGCTGGTTTGGCTTGGGTGACCCTACAGGCGGACATGAATTGACACCGCATCACAACCCCTATTTTTATTTAGATGATGCCAAAGGAATGCCGCTGGCATTGGAATATATGCTGACAGTATATCTAAAGGCAGTACAACAATTGAATACCACAGAAAGTGAAGTGAATTAGATGAATCCTTTTTTAGCGCTTATTATTATATTTTTGGTCTATGCCATTGGGGATTTTGTAGCCGATAAGACGAAGGCCTTTGTGTCATCTATGCTGGCGTGTGCCGTCATTTTTACTATAGGATTTTGGTGCGGCCTGCCCAAAACAATTTTTGTGGATTCGGGACTTATCCCATTTGCCAAATTGACGGTCTGCATGTTTTTGATTCACATCGGAACAACGATTCGGATTCGTGATTTTGCCAAAGAATGGAAAACCGTTTTAGTCACGCTGATAGCGACGATTGCCGTAGCCGGCGGCGTCTTCTTTGTAGGACGCTTTTTCATGGATCCGTACTACGCATTAGTCGGCGCGCCTGTTTTGGCCGGCGGCATGGTGGCTTATTTGGTTATGGCACCTATCGGTGATATACTGGCAAGGCCGGACATTCAAGTCTTTGCCGTTCTTGTTCTCGTGTTTCAGAATTTTGTCGGCATTCCGATTGCCAGCTTTTTTTGCAAACGGGAAGGCGATGCGTATTGTCAAAAATTCCGCGAAGGAATGCTGAAAGACCCTGTCAATATTTTGGAAGGGAAAAAGAAAGCGACAAACCGCTCCTGGCTTCGCGTCATTTATTTGCCGGAAAAATTCAGCACGACCAATATCATTTTATTGAAATTGGCAGCGATTTCCTATGTATCTGTTTTATTGGGACAAGCGACAGGGTTGAGCTTCCTGATTTATGGCCTGATTTTTGGTGTATTGCTTCATGAAATCGGCTTGTTGGAAGAAAGCTGTCTGACGAAAGCCAATGGCTTGGGATTTGTTCTTGCCGGTGCGGTGGCCATGATTTTTGTAGGATTGACAAATACGACGCCGACAATGCTTCTCAGCATGATTATTCCGCTGCTTATTGTGCTCTTCGTAGGAACGATTAGCTGCTCGATTGCAGCAGCCATTGTCGGCAAGTTTGTCCATTTTGATTGGAAACTGTCGATTGCGATGGCCATTACAGCCTTTTTTGGATTCCCTGCTACGTATCTGATTTCGCTGGAAGTATCACGAGCCTGCGGCGAAACGCCGGAAGAACAAAAAGCTGTCTTGGATTACATTATGCCGAAATTGGTCATTGCCGGTATCGTATCCGTATCCGTTGTATCCGGTGTTCTTGCCGGTGTCATGGTACATTGGATTTAACATTATAAAGAGAGCGATGACGTTCTTTATAACAGCATAAAAAGTCATACTAAAAAGAGCTTTGAAAAATGAAGTTGTCATATCATTTTTCAAAGCTCTTCTCTTATTTTTCTGCCATTACCGTGCGAACGATAGGCCTGCTCGTTTCATGTACGGCAATACGGCTTTGTGCAAATGCCGGCTGTCCTTCCAATCGACGATAAATCACGCGGCATAATCCTGCCGAAATCGGCATATTCCTGTCTTGTTTTACAAAAGCCAGTAATAATTCCGCTTCAAACTGGCTTAATTCCACACAACGCGTCTTCATACTGTCATCCCTTTACTGATGTAATGCTATCCTTCATGCTGTACCTAGCTGTATAAAACCTTTTTTATTAATGTTATTGTACTATATTTAGATAGCCATTACAAGAGAGAATAGTTCCTGTTTTGCAATAGGATATATAATAGACAAAGTGAGTGTTATTTCGTATAATAAAATATGCATTTTTATAGAAGGAAAGGAGAAAAAATGAAGATGTATGAACTATTAAAAAACAATAGGAAAAACATACAAAAATGGTTTCTAGTATTAGCTATATTTTATTTGGTTTCATTACTGATACGGATTCCGGCAGAGACAGGTATTCAAGCTAGCCATTTTGGGAAAATTTTATTATGTACTGGAATCTGCTTTAGTATGATGTTATTTTTATGGAATTTTTCTCGTAGAGTGATGCAGTTAAGCATAACCATTATTTTATTATATATCGCGATTCCATATCTTGGCGTTTTTAAAGGATTGAATATATCTGCTGAAGAAATAGTAGATGCGTTTTGTTTAGGGACAGAAGGAATCAGTTGTCTCTTACTATTGAAATATATTTTTTATCCCATAAAGAAACGGGCAGTATCGATGGTCTGCGCAGGAATCATACAACTAATGTTAATTTTTATTTTATTGGTCCCAGTAGTGATTTTAGGGTATTATCTATTGAATGGACAGCGTATTACAGGCGATATTTTATTAACGTTATTTCAAACCAATGCCAATGAAGCATTATCGTACATACAGGATAGAGGAATCGTGTTATGGGGATTTGGAATCATTAGTATTATTTTGATATGCGGGATATTTATAAAATTATTCAATACATTGTCAGCCCCCCCCCATATATGCTTCAAGCACAACGGACAGCTTGATTATTCGATTCTTAGTTCCCAATATGATTTGACAGATGGTGTACAGCATTTTCATGCCGATAAATTTCCTAAAATACGCAGGCCGATTTTTTTGAGTGTTGTAGTTGTTTTGATTTTGTCTTTCCAAATAACAGTGCACAATGCAAAACAATTTTATCCATATATGTTACTAAGGACAACCATGCAGACACTTCAAAGTTATCGGGAATACGGGAAAAATAAAGAATTGAGAAAAGAACGATTGGCGTCATTACCTAATATGCATATTGCCTCTCATAAGGGCGGCGTATATGTAGTCGTTATAGGAGAATCAGAAACGAAAGATCATATGCAGGTATATGGCTATCCTAAAGAAACAACGCCATGGCTGACGTCATTTGCCAAAGAAAAAGGTACGATTGTATTTTCTCATGCCTATTCGAACCATACGCACACAGTACCTGTTTTAACGTATGCGCTGAGTGAAAAAAATCAGTATAACCAGATTAATTTAACAAATGCGTACTCTATTATGGAAACGGCCAAAGCTGCCGGATATACTACCTATTGGATTAGCAATCAGCAAAAATATGGAGCTTGGGATACGCCGATAGCTGAGATAGCTTCTACAGCAGATCATGAAATATGGCTGAATGAAAATGTAGGAGAACAAATTAAAACGAGTGTATATGATGAAAAGTTAGCAGATTATATTCCCGACATTCAGCCTGGAAGTAATGCGCTTATTATACTGCATCTCATGGGATGTCACGGCTCATATCAAGACCGTTATCCACGTGCTTTTCAAACAGTTACCGGCAGTACGCCCCGTATTGATGAATATGATAATAGCGTATTGTATAATGACTTTGTATTACAGTGTATTTATAATCGGGTAAAAGACATCCCTGATTTTAAAGCATTTATTTATTTTTCCGATCATGGGGAAGATGTAGAACATAATGCATCCCATGAAAGCACAAAATTTTCGTGGACCATGGCTCGTATTCCTTTTTTGGTACATGTGTCAGATTCATTTATGCAAGCCAATTCAGAAACGGTTCAAACGATGGCGTCCCATAAAGAAGCGTATTGGACCAATGATTTAATGTATGATTTTTTGATAGATTTATTAGGAATCGAGGGCATATCTCATCAGGATACATTAGATATTGCGTCGCCAGCATATCAGCAGGATAAAACGACGTTAACCACCCTGCATGGCGGAAAAAAGATAGCAGATTAAATAGATACAACATAAAATAATCAGTGTGTAAAAGGCTGCAGCAAAAATTGAACGGTTGTTATTACGATATACAAAGGAGGGGATGACCATGAAAGGTTAGAAAGTGATAGTGGGGATACTGGTATTTGTCTGCACGGTCATGACGGCGATGGCAGACAATGCATATATCTAACCCGGCTATGATTTGTGTCAAGTTAAAGAATTCCGGGTAACGAAGATAGAAAATGAAAATCAGCAGCCGTGGAAAAATTGTAGTCCAGGCGAAGACGCAGTAGATGAAGTAATGCAGACACTGTATCAAGTCAGCACGAGAAAGAAAAAAATCATCAAAGATGAACGCAATGTACCGGCGCCGGCACGGGATATGGTGCGGGATACGGCAGCGACGAAATGATGTCGAAAATTTTCAAGAGACAATAACGGAATAGTTGACAATGAATTGGAACATTTGGTATGATAAGGAACAGAATAGAAAGGCGATGGAGTTCGCCTGAATGGCTTGTGCTGATGACTCCTACCTGATGGATAAAGGTAGGAGTTTTTTGTGTTGTCATGGAAAGAAGGATGCTATTATGGAAAAAATACTGGCTGTTGCACTGGGCGGCGGTATTGGTGCGGCATTACGATATGCCGTGACACTTTGGGCTAATGCGCATGGAGGAATCTCATTCCCATACGGAACCATCATTGTCAATCTAGTGGGGTCTTTTTGTATTGGTTTGCTCATGATGTTTTTTCAATCCCATATTACCATATCGCCGTTGATTAAATTATTAGTAATTACGGGGATTCTTGGCGGCTTTACGACGTTTTCCACTTTCAATATGGAATGGCTGACATTGATACAGACTGGTCATATGGCGTTGGCCTTTGGCTATGGCGGCGGTACGATTGTCGGCGCCTTTTGCTGCTGCTGGCTGGGATTGGTTATCGGGCAGCTTCTTTGGTAGGAATTAGGATGTATGGTTGTTTTATGCTATAATAGAGTGTAAAGCCATGAGGAGGGATAGTATGCAGAGGCAGCGTATGCCGCGATTCTTTGCCATGACGGATGTTGAAAAAATAACACCGCTTCATCAAGAATATAAAGAGCAGGTGCAGGCCTATTTTCATCGCTTGTTTCCTTGGCGGCAATGGCAGATTGTGCCGGACAGTAAAGACAACCCGCTGGCTGTGGACGTAGAAGTATTGTATCCGACGGCAGAAGAACCGTTTTATTTGCTGCATACCATGGGAATGAGCGCAGTTCCGATGCATTGTCCAGTCGGCGCAGTGCCGCAGGGCAAAGATATGTACAGTGAATTATCCTTGATTCTCCCGGCAGACTGGCCTTTTCGCCCTCATCAGCCTATCTCATTGGCAGACCCGGCTGGCTGGCCCCTTTGGCTGCTTATGGAATTAGGCAGGTTTCCTCATATGCATCATCTTTGGATGGCCTATGGGTTTGTTTTAGCCAATACGGAACAGCATACCCCGTTTTCATCGCAGGCTCCTTTTTCTGGCGTGACGATTGTCCAGTTTGAAGGAGAATTGGGAGAAATTCCAATGCAGGACGGCCAAAACGTGGACTTGTTGATGCCGTTGTTATTATATACGGAAGAAATGGCATTGTGTGATATCATCGGCGTCGATGCTGTTGTAGAAAACATTGTAGAAGAAACCGATGGTTCCTTTGCGTTGGATGTTAGGAGACAAAACATTGCCAGCCGTGATTATCAAGAGAATATTTTGTAAATAAGGAGCGTGTATGCCCGTTGATTACCAGTACTGCAATCGTAACGCCTAAGAGTGCAGCGGAAGCATATGCTGCATATAAAGACGCGGCCAGTGCCGTATTTTTGGCAGGGCGGCAAGGTGTAAAACATCAGAAAGAACACTATGATGTAGCTGTTGATTTATCACAGACAGGATTAAACAGCATAGAAGACTGCGGCGACGAAATCGTGATTGGCGCCATGGTGACCATGGCCGAATTAGCCGCGTCTCCATTACTACAAGAACTGGCCGGCGGCGCCCTCTGCCGGTATTTGAAAGAAATACCGGCTTGCGAAGAAAAACGCCGCAGCACGATCGGCGCGTTGGTCGCTTCCAAACTGCCTTTTTCCGTCGTGCTGCCTATTTTATTGTCCCTGCATGTCGATGTCATGCTGCAGGATAAAGGCCGCATGAATCTTAAAGATTATCTGGGCTGCCCTCCTATGAGGGAAATGGTGGCGCAGTTGGTCATTGCCAAAGAACTCGTGTATACGGCATATGGAGCGTACCGTCTGTCTGCCGCTGATGAGCCGTATTTGACAGGTGCTGTTTCATTATATGCCGATGATTCCTGGCGGATTGTCGTCGGCGGCCGACCGGGGATGGCGGCCATCGCGGAAAGCGCCAGCGAAGAATTGACAGAAAAGGGTATGGCGGTCAAGGAAAATGTGGCCCATCTGGCAAGTGAAGAACTGCATTTTGCCAACTATGGTACCTGTTCTGAAGCGGAACGCCGTGCCTTAACCATTGACATGGTTCGCAAGCTGATCAAGGAAGCATGGAAAGGCCATAGTAAACAATTACAAACGGTCATGAAAAAATAAATTGCTGTAAATAGGGAGGAACAAATATGTTTCAGGATAATCGGTGGCTTCGACTATTAAAGCCAGGCATTACGGCTATTGTCGGTGCCGGTGGTAAAACAACGGTATTGGAACGGTTAGGAAAATACGGCCATGAAGGGCATTTGCCAATTATGGTCAGCAGTACGGTGCCGATGGACAGCGCTCGTGTTGACAACGTAGAACCTTTTGATGTCATTTGTACCGATGATATAGAAAAAGGGGAAAAATTTTGTGCGGAACGCATTGCATCCGGCCATGTACCGGCTTGGTTTCAAGGACTGGACAGCAATGACCGGTATATGGGCCTTTCGCCAAAAGTCATTGAAAAAATTAAAACACGGCATCCTGCTTGGTATATTTTGATTGAAGGCGATGAAGCCAAAAACAAATGGCTCAAAGCACCGCTTCCTGACGATGTACCGCTGCCGGAAAATTGTGATACTGTTATCGGTGTGCTCAACCTGCAAATGCTGGGAAATGCCTTGACCAGTGAAAAGGTCGAAGGTATTGATACGGCATCTGTCATTATGGGACGCAAAGAAGGCGCCATTATTACACCGGCTATGTTGGCAAAACTGCTCAAGCACCCCCGCGGTTTATTCCGGGGCATGCCCTGCGAACGAGTCTTGTTCTGCACGGGCTATAATGCCGTACAGCATCGGATGACAGAAGCCTTATTGGATGATTTGGGAGATTTGGGGCTGGCTGCCAGTGTATTGGCTGACGGATATCGGGAAACCTGCACTATTCGTCAATATGTAGCGTACGATACGAATAAGAGAAAGTAATAGTTAAGGAAAACGATGAAAGAAACAAGTAAAATAGTCATTGGATGCATTGCCGTTTGTCTGTTGGCTGTTGCAGGCGGAATCTGCTATCAGCGAAATCAACAGCACATGGCCCAGGCTGTAGGAAGTCCCATACCATCAATAATAGAACAAAAGCCGGACGTTGCTTTTATCGGCGATGATTTTTCGCTGCCGCCTGTTGATAATGATAAACCAGTGTATGATAAATATACCCTTGCCGAACGAAAAGCCAAGGGACTGCCGTTGACATACGGTAAAACACGTGAATATTATTACGGCGACCATGTCGTATATTTGACGTTTGATGATGGCCCGAATAAAGCGAATACCGAAAAAATTCTCCAGATATTAAAAGATGAAGATATTCATGCTACGTTTTTCCTGACAGGACAAAATGTCCGCCTGTATCCTGACGTAGTCAAAGAGATTTATCAGTCAGGCAATGCCATCGGCGTTCATTCCTATACGCATGATTACAAGAAAATCTATGCTTCGCCGCAGGCCTATATGGACGAACTGCTGCAGACAGATACGCTGATTTACAATGCCATTGGCGTGCGGCCGGTTATTTCGCGTGCGCCCGGCGGTACGTCCGGCCACTTTACGCCGGCATTTTGGCAGGCTATTCAGGATGTCGGCTACATTGAAGTCGGTTGGAATGCACTGACAGGAGATGCGGACGGTACGGGAAAAACAGCAGAAAAAGAAATTGCCAACGTCAAAAATCAAATGGCGCTGCGCCCGTATTTACATTCACATTTAGTTATATTAATGCATGATGCCTCCGGCCATGAAGCGACAGTAGAAGCCCTGCCGACGATTATCAAAATGCTGAAAGACCAGGGATATACATTCCGTGTCGTGACAACAGCGATTCCGCCGTCTTGGTAACGGATTGGCAGAAAAAGAAATTTTATTCTTGACAAAGCGGGACTGTTCGGTATACAATGACGACATCAAATTTTTAAGATTACAAAAAGGGAGACCATCCAAATGAAAGTGATGTTACAGCATAAGAATACAACTGCATATGCCTTTACATACTTTAGCTGGAGCTGCTTTATGAGCGCCGGCTATTTGGCATACCAATTCTATCGTAACATACACATGAGAAGACAAGGATACACGGCAGCATGATTCAATTCGCTGCTTCATTGGATAGACTCGGCAGGCTCATGTGAGCCTGCTTTTTTTGTAGAGAAATGGAGGACATTATGCTTAATCAAATTTCATTATTCACTGAAAACAAACAAGGTGCGCTGCGCCGCATGACGCATATATTGGCAGAAGCCAATGTCAATTTGTACACGATGCTGGCCAACGACAGTGCAGAATTCGGTATTATCCGCCTGATTGTTACGGACCCGGAAAAAGCGTTGAAAGTACTGCAGGACGCAGGATACCAGTGCCGTATGGATAAAGTATTGGCGATTGATATGGCAGATACACCGGGGAGCTTGGATAAAATTCTGGAAAACTTGGAAGATGGCAATGTGGCTATTGACTACTTGTACATTTCGTACAACCGCAAAGCGTCCACACCTGTTGCTGTTTTCAAAACCAGTGAACCGGAAACAGAAACATTTCTCCGCGGCAAAGGCTACGAACTTCTCGATTCGTTTTAATAGGCTGCATACCAAAAAAGCTTCCATGCTGTCAGTGACAGTGTGGAAGCTTTTTTGTATGCCGTGCAGATTATACTAATTCAGCCAAATCGAGGATGAGGCGTTCTGTTTTTTCCCAGCCGAGGCAGGGGTCTGTAATCGATTTGCCGTACGTGCCTTCGCTGATTTTTTGGTTGCCGTCTTCAATATAGCTTTCAATCATTAAGCCTTTGACGAGTGTATGAATATCCGGGCTCATGTGGCGGCTGTGCATGACGTCTTTGGCAATACGGATTTGTTCCATATATTTTTTGCCGGAATTGGCGTGGTTTGTATCGACGATGACTGCCGGGTTGGCGAGACTGCGTTCGTTGTACATTTCCAAGACATGATGCAAATCTTCATAATGATAATTGGGCAGGCTGTTGCCAAAATTATCAACATAGCCGCGCAGGATGGCATGTGCCAGCGGGTTGCCTTTGGTACGGACTTCCCAGCCGCGGAACAAGAATTCTTGTGAATGCTGTGCGGCGGCAATCGAATTGAGCATAACCGATAAGTCACCGGACGGCGGATTTTTCATGCCGACAGGAATGCCGACGCCGCTGGCAATCATGCGGTGGAGCTGGTCTTCTACAGAACGAGCGCCGACAGCGGCATAGGACAGCAGGTCAGAGAGATATCGATAAATTTCCGGATAGAGAATTTCTTCGGCGCACGTAAATCCTGTTTCACGGACGATGCGGGCGTTCATTTCCCGAATAGCAATGATGCCGGCCAGCATGTCTTCTTTGCCTTCCGGGTCGGGCTGATGGAGCATGCCTTTGTAGCCAACGCCGATGGTACGGGGCTTGTTGGTATAGACGCGGGGCACAATGAAGATCGTGTCGGCGACTTTTTCCTGTACCTTGCCGAGGCGGTGAATGTAATCGACGACGGCATCTTCATTATCGGCAGAGCAGGGGCCGATAATCAACAAAAAGCGATTGTCTTTGCCGGTAAAGATATTTTTAATGGTTTCGTCGCGCTGCTGTTTGATTTTACGGACAGCGGCGGTGATTGGAAATTCTTCCATAAGTTCTTGCGGTGTTGGTAATTTTCTGATGAATTCAATTTGCATTCCCATAATATCCCTCCTGAAGTGGCTTTTTTCCACCGAGATGGCGTCCACTATAAATTTGACTGAGTTACAGCATATTATAACACAGACTTTTTTTTTGTAAACATGAACCTGCAGAAGTAAAACGTTTATTGTCATCGGGCTAAAAAACTTTAGGCAGATTGTATTGACAAGATATAGGCGAAAGGTATACAATAACACCAGCGAGTTTTTGAAATTGCACAAAGGGAGTTATCCAAATGAAAAATATCTCATTCATACATGATGCAATTGAATACGTCTTTACATACTTTAGCTGGGGCTATCTTTATTTTAGCGCTGGCTATTTTTGCTACGACAAATTCTATAAGCAGCATGTACACATGAGAAGACTTCAACCGATAGCATCGCTTAGTTCTTTAGCAGGATAAAAGAACAGCTGTAATTCACTTTTGATTGAAATAACCAGGCAGGCTCATGTGAGCCTGCTTTTTTTATTATGAAGGGATGAGGAAACATGATTATTGTACTAAAACCAAACGCACCGAAAGAATTTACAGATAAACTGACAGCCATGATTCGCGCGAAGGGCTTGCAGATAGATATTAGTAAAGGCGCCCGCAAGACACTGCTGGGACTCGTCGGCAACACGGCGGCGATTGATGAAGACCAAATTCGCGGCTATGAATATGTAGAAAATGTCATCCGCGTAGAAGAACCGTACAAACGGGCCAGTCGGGCATTTCATCCGGAAGACACAGTCATTCAGGTCGGCAATACGCAAATCGGCGGCAAACAACTCGCCATCATGGCAGGCCCCTGCTCTGTCGAATCGCCGGAACAAATTGAAGGCATTGCCAGAGACATTAAAGCATCAGGAGCGACGATGCTTCGCGGCGGCGCCTTCAAGCCCCGCACTTCGCCGTACTCCTTCCAGGGACTGCGGGATAAAGGCTTGGATATGCTGTGCCAAGCCGGTAAAAAAGCAGGCCTGCCCGTCGTCACGGAAATCATGTCGGCCGACAAGCTCGACCTCTTTTTGGATGATAACGTAGACATTATCCAAATCGGCGCCCGCAACATGCAGAATTTTGATTTACTGAAAGCTGTCGGCAAAATCAACAAACCGGTCCTCCTCAAACGGGGATTATGCGCGACCATTGAAGAATGGCTCATGTCGGCAGAATACATTATGGCCGGCGGCAACCACAATGTCATTTTATGCGAACGCGGCATTCGTACTTTTGAAACGTACACGAGAAATACGCTGGATTTGAGTGCTGTGCTGGCTGTCAAGCATCAGAGCCATTTGCCGGTCATCGTAGACCCCAGTCATGCAACGGGCAAACGCTGGATGGTAGAAGCACTGGCCAAAGCGGCTGTAGCAGCCGGCGCAGACGGCATTATGGTAGAAGTACACAACGACCCGGCAAACGCTTGGTGTGACGGTGCGCAGTCGATTACACCGCAGATGTTTGACCATTTGATGCAGTCTCTGCGGCAGATTGCACCGATTGTAGGCAGAGAAGTATAATACAAAATAGAAGCAGTGTGATACATAACGGGGGTAGACCATGGAAAATGGAGACAGCAGTTTTTTTACAAACCAAACGATAGGAATTATAGGACTGGGCCTGATTGGCGGTTCGTATGCCAAAGGGCTGCGGCGTCTGGGCGTGCAGCATATTTTGGCAGTTGATATCGATGAAGACACACTGGCGCAGGCAAAGGCGGACGGCGTGATTGATGAAGGATATACCGCAGGGACGGATGCGTTGCAGCAAGCGGATATGCTGATTTTCTGTATGGCAGCAGATGCGATGATTGCCTTTATTGCAGACAATGTGGTACATTTTAAAGAAGACGTGCTGCTGACGGATGTCGCCGGCATCAAGGGGAATACGGCAGAACAAATACGCCGCCTTTTGCCGGACAGCATGGATTTCGTGCCCGGTCATCCCATGGCAGGCCGGGAAGGCCGGGGCTATGGCATGGCGCAGGCAGAAATTTTCCACAAGGCCAATTATATTATTGTGCCGACGCCAGGTAATACGCCGGCTCATATCCAAAGTATTCGGGATATGGCTAAAGCCTTGGGATGCTCACACGTCGTAACGGTAGATCCGCAGGAACACGATCAGTTCATTGCGTATACGAGCAGTCTGCCGCACGTTTTGGCTACGGCTCTTGTCAACAGTGACGCCATGAATCCGTTGACAAAATTTTTTGTTGCCGGCAGTTTCCGCGATGGAACACGCGTTGCGGACATTAACGCCCCCTTATGGACGCAGTTGTTTTTGTCCAACAAGGACAATCTTTTGTATGAAATCCGTCGCTTCAGCGATTCACTGCGTGCGTTTTCGATTATGCTGGAGCAGGAAGACGCTAAAAATATGACCCAGTATTTGCAGCAAGCCGCTATGCGGAGAAGGGAATTAGTTCATGAAACAAATATACGTTGATTTAGGAAAAGATTCCTATACGATTACCATAGAAAATGGGCTGTTGGACCGTGCCGGCAGTTATGTGCGAAGCCTGACCAAGGCGCAGCACGTCGCTGTTATCAGTGACGATACCGTAGACAGCTTATACGGCAGCCGGCTGGAAAAGACCTTGCAGAATGAAGGATTCTGCGTGCATCGGCTCATTTTTCCGGCAGGAGAAAAAAGCAAAAACAGCAGTGAATTATTAACATTATATAAAAAGTTATCTGACGCAGGCATGACGCGCAGCGACTGCATTATTACTTTTGGCGGCGGCGTAGTCGGCGATTTGGGCGGCTTTGCGGCGGCGACCTTTTTGCGGGGCATTCCGTTCATTCAAATACCGACGACGATTATTTCGCAGGTAGACAGCAGTGTCGGCGGCAAAGTAGGCATTGACCTGCCGAGCGGCAAAAACCAGGCAGGCAGTTTTTACCAGCCCAAAGGCGTGCTCATTGACCCGGATTTGCTGCAGACGCTGCCCAAACGGTTTATTCATGACGGACTGGGTGAAGTCATCAAATACGGCTGTATTCAAGATGCCAAACTATTTGAACTGCTGGAACAAGCAAATGACGACACGATTGCGGCGTATTGGGAAGATATTATTGAATGCTGCTGCGCCATCAAAGCGCGCATCGTGGAACGAGATGTATTGGATTTGGGAGAACGGATGCTGCTCAACTTTGGCCATACCATTGGTCATGCCATTGAACGCTGTTACGGCTATGGCTACTACACGCACGGTGAAGGCGTAGCGGCCGGCATGGTCATGCTCACGGCCGTAACGGAACAGATGGGAATTACCCAAGCCGGGACGACAGCACGGCTGGCCCGGGTCGTCAAAAAATATGGCCTGCCTGTCCAAGTAGCCGCTGCAGCAGACGACTTGCTGCAGTATATCAGCAACGATAAGAAAAAGAGAGGCAGTCAAATTACATTGATTGTCCTGCAGCAAATTGGCAAAAGCAAACTCCTTCCTATACAGGCAGAAGAATTGCCGAAATATATACGAAAGGCAGATATAGAATAAATGAATATATGTATTACACCCAAAGCACTCAGCGGTACAGTGGCTATTCCGTCTTCCAAAAGCATCGGTCATCGGGAGCTGATTTGCGCGGCCCTGGCTGAAGGCGAAAGTATCGTCGAAAATATTTCTGTTTCTCAGGATATTGAAGCGACATGCCGTGTACTGCAGGCCTTGGGGGCTAAGATAGAAGAAATCCCGTCTGCCTATCCGGGGCGCACGGCGTATCGCGTCCAGGGCGGCGTGCGGCAGCAGGAAAAAGCCGTCACGGCAGACTGCTGTGAGTCCGGCTCGACGCTGCGCTTTCTCATTCCAGTCAGTCTGCTCCATGACCAGACCGTGACGTTTGTCGGCCAGGGTAAACTGCCCAAGCGGCCGTTGGACCCGTATTATCAAATCTTTGCAGACCATCAGATTGCCTATACGCTGACGGACGGCGGCCTGCCCTTGACGATTCAGGGAAAACTGCAGCCAGGCCGCTATGCGTTGGCAGGCAATGTCAGTTCTCAGTTTTTTACAGGCCTGCTGCTGACCCTGCCGCTGCTGGACGGCGATTCGGTATTGGAAAGCACGACGGCATTGGAATCCCTCAGCTATGTAACGATGACCTTGGACTGCATGGCACGCCACGGCGTGCAGGTACAGTGGGATGGCAAAAATATGTTCCGTATTCCGGGAAACCAGTCCTACCGGCCAGGTGCATACACCGTCGAAGGCGACTATTCACAGGCTGCGTTTTGGCTGTCTGCCGGACTTCTTGGCAGGCCCGTGACTTGTACGGGACTGCGGCAGCATTCTTCGCAGGGCGATGAAGCGATTGTTTCCATTTTGCAGGATATGGGCGGTGCCGTTACCTATGCAGCAGAAGGAGTACAGGCTATGCCCAGCCCAACGGCAGGCAGAACCATTGATGTAGAAGACTGCCCTGATTTGGTACCCGTACTGGCGGTGATTGCTTCCTGCAGCAGCGGAGTGACGCATATTACCCATGCGGCGAGAGTGCGGCTGAAAGAATGTGACCGCCTGCATGCGATGGCTGTCGAGCTGAACAAAATCGGCGCGCACATAGAAGAAGAACCGGAAGGCCTCGTGATACACGGCGTGTCCGGCTTTACCGGCGGCACCGTCGATGGCTGGAATGACCATCGTATAGCGATGGCACTGGCAGTCGCTTCACAGCGGTGTCAGCAGCCGCTGACGATTACTGGCGCGTCCTGCGTTCGCAAATCCTATCCTGCGTTTTGGGAAGATTTTGCGGTGCTGGGCGGCGAATATGAACAGAGAGGATAGCAGATGAATACATTTGGCAAGTATACGACAGTGACTATTTTCGGTGAATCCCATGGCACGGCTATCGGTGCCGTCTTGGACGGTCTGCCGTCAGGAGAAGCCATTGACTGGGATGCGGTCCGCACGGAAATGGCACGGCGCGCGCCGGGAAAAAATGCCCTTTCTACGGCGCGGTCTGAAAAAGATGCTTTTACCATAGACAGCGGCTATTTTAACGGCCATACGACGGGAACACCGCTTTGCATGCGCATCGTCAACGGCGACCATCATTCTAAAGATTATGACCAGCTGCGTCATGTGATGCGGCCCGGTCATGCCGATTACAGCGGCAAAATTCGTTATAACGGCTATAATGATTATCGCGGCGGCGGCCACTTTTCCGGCCGTCTGACAGCACCGCTTGTATTTGCCGGTGCCGTTGCGTCACAACTATTAGCACGTCATGGCATATCCATTGGTTCTCATATTTTACAAATTGGCAGTGTATGCGACAGGAATTTTTCTCCGCTGGGAGAAGAAACAACGCTCTTGCAGCACTTGAAATCCCACACTCTGCCTGTGCTGGATACCGATAAAGCGAAAGCAATGGAAGCCGAAATCCTGGCGGCAAAACAAGAACAGGATTCCGTCGGCGGCATCATCGAATGCATTATACAGGGCCTGCCTGCAGGCATGGGAGATCCTTTCTTTGATTCTGTAGAAAGTCAGCTCAGTCAGATGATGTTTTCCATTCCGGCTGTCAAAGGCATTGAATTTGGCGACGGCTTTGCGTTGGCAGCGATGCGGGCATCGCAGGCCAATGATGCCTTCTATTATGAAAAGGAACAGGTCAAAACCAAAACCAATCACAATGGCGGCATCAACGGCGGTATTACCAACGGCATGCCTGTCCTATTTCGGCTGGCAGTCAAGCCGACACCGTCTATCAGTCAGCCCCAGCAGACCATAGATACGGATACTCAAAAAAACTGTACGCTGGAAATTACGGGCAGACATGACCCATGCATTGTGCAGCGGGCTGTACCTGTCGTAGAAGCGGCGGCCGCATGGACACTGCTGGATATGTATATTGGCGCGAAAAGGATGTGAAACTATGTCCGTTGATGAGTATAGTATGCCTGTAGGATGTTTTGGCACGCCCGGTTCCTACAGTTATCGGGCTATGAAAGAACATTTTGCAGGAAAATCCATACAGCCGTCCTATTATGGCCAGTTTGCCGATTTGGTGCAGGCTGTCGCTGACGGCACCGTCCGCTATGGCGTACTTCCTATTGAAAACTCCACAACCGGCGGCATTACGGAAGTATACGATTTGATACACCGGCTGAACTGTCATATTGTCGGCGAAAAATACGTTAAAGTCGAACATCATTTACTGACCATACCGGGGACCCGGCTGGAAGATATTCATACGGTATATTCACATCCCCAGGGATTGGCGCAGTGCCGCAATTATTTTAATACCCATCCGGACTGGAAGTTACAGCCGTATTTCAGTACATCGCAAAGCGCGCAGCTGGTGCAGAAAGAGCAGTGCCATGCTATCGCCGCTGTGGCCAACAGTACGGCCGCAGAAATGTACGGTCTGACGATGCTGGAACGCAATATCAATGACAACCATACGAATTTTACCCGCTTTTTTGTCATTGCGCCGCAGGCCGAAGACATCGAAGGCGCAGATAAAATCACGCTGGTCTTGACCGTACATCATGCGCCCGGTGCGTTGTACCATGTCTTGGGTCATTTCTTTTATAATGATATGAATATGACCCATTTGGAATCACGGCCCATCGAAGGACATCCCTTTGAGTATTTTTTCCATATTGATGTCATGGGGAGCCTCCAAGATCCGGGCGTAGTACGTACGCTGCGTGCGTTGGAGCGAACTTGCAAGTATTTCAAAATATTGGGAAATTACCCGGCTGACACAGAAGGGATGATGCAGAATGAAATTAGGATTAATCGGTGAAAAATTAGGACACAGCCAATCCCCAGCCATACATACCAAGCTGTTTCAGCTGTTAGGTATACAAGGAACATATGATTTGATTGAAATGAACCGCCGAGATGTGCCGAATGAATTAATTCGTCTAAAACGAGAAGGCTATGTAGGACTTAATGTAACGATTCCTTATAAAATAGAAGTCATGCCGTTTTTGGCAGATATTGCCCACGAAGCGCAGGTCATCGGGGCAGTGAATACGATTTATCTGACAGGTGAAGGAAACTTTGGCTATAATACAGATTACAGCGGCTTTGGCCGGTCCTTGGATCACGCAGGGATTGCCGTTCAAGACAAAGAATGCGTCGTCTTGGGGACAGGCGGTGCAGCCCGCGCCATTGTCAAATGTTTATACGATAAAGGCGCTCGGACGATTACCATTGCCTCGCGCAATCCGCAAGAAAAATCAGAATTTGCAGCCTTTGCCAACAAATTAAAAGGCCGGATGGTCTCCTATGACGAACTGGCAGATAAAAAAGACGGCGATGTGCTGGTCAACTGTACGCCTGTGGGCATGTATCCGAATATAGACGCATCCCCTGTTTCTAAAACCATTGCGGCTATGTATCCAGCCGTTGTTGATTTGATTTACAATCCGAAAACTACGCGCATTCTTCAATATGCGCAGCAACAGGGAGCCAAGACACTGAACGGCATGTATATGCTCGTAGCACAGGCAATTGGCTCAGAAGAAATTTGGCAGGAACGGCGGATTGACGGCGCTGTTATTGAAGAAATCGCGAAGGAGATGGAAAAACAATATGAATAAAGAAAAAAACATTGTTATTATTGGCATGCCTGGAAGCGGAAAAACGACGTTTGGTAAAGCAGCAGCCCAAAAGCTGCAGCGTCCTTTTTATGATGCCGATGATTTTGTTGTAGAACAAGAAGGAAAAACAATAAAAGAAATGTTTGCTGTCAGTGAAGCGTATTTTCGCGATGCCGAATCACGGGCAGCCAAGGCACTGTCAGAAAAAAAGGGCATTGTCATAGCCTGCGGCGGCGGTGTCATCAAACGGCCTGTCAATATAGAAACATTTAAAAAGACCGGCGTCGTCATCTTTATCGACCGTACGCCGGATGATATCGTTACGGATGTCGATGTAGCCAGCCGTCCGCTGCTCAAAGACGGCAAACAAAAAGTCTACGATTTATATAAAGAACGGATTGACTTGTACCGTGCGGCAGCAGATTATACGATTACCAACGACAAACCGATATCGGTTATTCTGGATGAATTGACTGCCTTGATAGAAAGTTTGTAATCATAAGTACAAAGTATTAACATAGAAAAAGACCCTTATGCAAGATCATACTTCGCATAAGGGTCTTTTTGACGTATCATTGGGAAAAAATACCGAAAAAGATGGGTGTATGTAGCCAAAGATACGTTTTTTTTCTTCAAAATTCCATATAAATTATCTATCAATTCATAAAAAATATCTAACTATTTGTTTGGCTAATTATTCGCGTTTAATGTAATTGACTGACATCTATGACAAATTTGCAAAAGTTTTGTACGACAGGCGGCAAATAAATTTGCTTATTGGTAATCATGTAAAACTTTCGTTCATACTGCGGATATGAAATCGGCAGTATTTTAACATTGAGCTGCAGCAGTAAATCCATAAAGGGAACAACGGAAATGCCGAAATTGCGGGCGACCATACCGGCAATGACTTCGTCTTCAGAGATTTCGTAAGCAATATGCGGCTCGATGCCGGCACGTTCGAACATTTCATTGATAATCGTCCGCAGACCTGATTTTTTATTGAAAGCAATATACGGATACGGCGCAGTTTCCTTGAGGTTAATCGTATAATGGTCTGCCAGCGGATGTTCTTTGGGGACGATGAGAACCAGGTCTTGCTTTTCGATGGCTTCACAGTGAAAAGCCGTGCTGGCAACAGGTTTGGAGGCAAAAACAACGTCTAGTTTGTGCTCCAATAAATCCTGCAGGAGGCGGGGAGATAAATCGACTTCAAATGTAAACTCTACGTGATTATCGCCCATTTCGTTGTGATAGCGGGCAATGAGCTCCGGAATATAATTGATGCCCAGTGTCCGCAGCAGGCCGATGCGTACCAGTCCTTCACCGCGGGCCGTGCGGGCAAGAGCCTGGATGCCGTTGTCAAGTACATTCAGGGTATTTTCTGCCGTCATGAGAAACTGCCTGCCGCAGGTGGTTAGTTCGGTGTTTCTGTTGTGTTTTTCAAAAAGACGAACGCCCAATTCTTTTTCTAGTGTCGATATGGCATGACTAAGACTGGGCTGGGTAATACACAGCTGGGCTGCAGCTTTGGTATAGTGTTTTTCATGAGCTAGTTTTACGAAATATCTAAGTTGCGATAAATTCATAATACATTCCTCCTTGTCCAAAGTATACCACAACCTATAGATACAATCTATGAAAAAATAAAAATAATCGATTTCTCAAAAAGATGAAGCGATGGTACGATGTGTCCAGAGTTACCGATGCGGAAATGTACCGGAGTAAGGTAAATTTTTCACAATGGTCTTTCCCATCAGCAATGACAATATACTGTTTAGTCTATTCTGAAAATACAAGTACATAAAAGGAGATGCTTACATTATGTCTAAACAATTCCCGATTACCGTTAGCTCCTGGACATTAGGAGATCAGTGCACATTTGAAGAACGCGTCAGCGCGGCAAAAGATGCAGGATTTGAAGGTATTGGCCTTCGTGCTGAAACCTATGTCGATGCGCTCAATGAAGGACTGCATGATGAAGATATTTTGGCTATTTTGAAAAAATACGACATGAAAGTAACGGAAGTAGAATACATTGTACAATGGGCAGAAGACCATCGTTCGTATGAACAGAAATACAAAGAACAGATGTGCTTCCATATGTGCCGGCTCTTTGGTGTCAACCATATCAATTGCGGCTTGATGGAAAACTACTCAGTAGAACACACGGCACAGAAATTGAAAGAACTCTGCCAGCGTGCCGGCCAGTATACGATTGGTGTAGAACCGATGCCGTACAGCGGCTTGCCCGATGTAAAAAAAGCCTGGGCTGTCGTCAAAGAATCGGGCTGCGACAACGCAAAACTGATTTTGGACACATGGCATTGGGTTCGTGCCAACCAGCCGATTGACCTGGACGTACTCAAAGACGTACCGGCAGACAAAGTCGTATCCATTCAGATTAACGATGTTTGGGAACGCCCGTATGCACAGACCATCCTGCGTGATGAATCCATGCATGACCGCCTCGCTCCCGGTACAGGCATTGGCTGCACGGCAGCATTCGTAGAAATGATTAAAAACAAAGGCATCAAACCGGCCGTTGTCGGCGTAGAAGTTATCAGCGACGCTATTCTTGCTAAAGGCGTTCGTGAAGCAGCCGCTCATAACTTTGACAATACCAAAGCGGTTTTGGCAAAAGCATGGCCGGAAGTATTGGAAAAATAAGCAGCCCCGGCTATATACCAGAGACTGTTTTACACCATTTAATGTTATATATAAAGGAGACTATATCATGGAAGCTAGAATTTCTGGACACACACGTTTATTTTGCTTAATTGGATCCCCTGTGGGTCATTCCGGTTCTCCGGCAATGTACAACTACACATTCGCTAAATTGGGTATTGATGCGGCATATCTTGCCTTTGATATTCCATTGGATAAATTGGCTGAAGGCATCGCTGCGATTCGTACGTTCCATGTCGGCGGTTTCAACATTACGATGCCCTGCAAACGGGAAGTATTAAACTATCTTGATGAAGTATCTCCGGCAGCCAAATTAATCGGCGCCAGCAATACAGTCGTTGTGACGGATGAAGGTAAATTAGTCGGCCACAATACAGACGGTATTGGTTTTGTCCGCAACTTGCAGCAGCACGGCGAAGAAGTAAAAGGCAAAAAAATCGTTCTCTTAGGTGCCGGCGGCGCAGCGACGGCGATTGCTGTACAGACAGCTTTGGATGGCGCGGCAGACCTCAAGATTTTCAACATCAAAGACAGCTTCTATGCCAACGCGGAAGATACAGCTGCCAAATTGAAAGAAGCTGTACCGACATGCAGCGTATCTGTTCATGACATGGCAGATGCCGAAGCATTGAAAAATGCTGTTGCAGAAGCGGACATTCTCGTCAACGCCACTAAAATGGGCATGAAACCGCTCGATGACGACAGCCTCATTCATCCGGAATACCTTCGCAACGATCTCGTCGTAGCGGATACGGTCTACAATCCTCGCGAAACCGTTCTGATTCAGGAAGCTAAAAAAGCTGGCTGCAAAGCAGCTATCGGCGGCATCGGCATGCTCTTATGGCAGGGTGTAGAAGCGTTCAAACTCTTTACAGGCAAAGATATGCCGTGGAAAGAAGTAGAAGCTGAATTTTTTGCGGAATAATATAGCATAGTGTGTTTAATACGATAAGGAGTGAATTCTCGTGAGATACAAAGCAATGTTTTCTCCCATCCAGATTGGCAGTGTTACGGTTCCCAACCGGTTTGCAGTTCCGCCTATGGGCAACAATTTTGCTAATACAGATGGCACATTGAGTGAAAAGTCAGCAGCATACTACGGTGCGCGTGCCAAAGGCGGCTATGGCTTGATTACGATTGAATCTACTGTTGTCTACAAAGAAGCAAAAGGTGGCCCAAGAAAACCTTGCTTGTATTCTGACGAAACAGTAGACAGTTTCCGCATGGTAGCAGATGCCTGCCACAAATACGGCGCTAAAGTTTCAATTCAGCTGCAGCATGCCGGTCCGGAAGGCAACTCCAAACTCACCGGGTATCCTTTGAAAGCTGCCAGCGCGATTGCGCCGTCCAGCGGTCGGGAAGTTCCCACAGCTATCTCCCGCGAAGAAATTTACAAGCTGATTGAATGTTACGGCGATGCAGCAGCGCGGGCACAGCGTGCCGGCATCGATATGGTCGAAGTACATTGTGCGCATGGCTATCTGGTCAGCACCTTTATTTCTGCACGGACCAACAACCGTCTGGATGAATTCGGCGGCTGCTTTGAAAACCGCATGCGTCTTATTAAGTTGATTATCGAAAACATCCGCAAAAAGACGCACGGCACACTGCCGATTCTTTGCCGCATTAATGCCAGCGATGACATTGAAGGCGGACAGACCGTGCAGGATGCGGCTGCAGTTGCTTCCTATTTGGAAGAAGAATGCGGCGTAGATGCTATTCATGTCAGCCGTGCTGTTCATGTACACGACGAATTTATGTGGGCGCCCGGTGCTGTACACGGTGGTTTCAGCGCACCCCTTGTTACGGAAATCAAACAGGCTGTGACGGTTCCTGTCATTACAGTAGGCCGGTATACAGACGTACAGTACGCAGAATTGCTTGTCCGCCAAAACCGAGCAGATATCATTGCCTTTGGCCGTCAAAGCATTGCCGATCCGGATTTGCCGAATAAAGTAAAACAGGAAGAATATGAAAAGGTTACGCCTTGCATCGGCTGTTTGTTGGGATGCGTGCCGAAAATGTTTAAAGGCGAGCCCATTACCTGTGCCGTCAATCCCTGCGTAGGCCGTGAAACGGAAATTACGAAAGCGGCAGAACCGAAACACGTTGTCGTTGTTGGCGGCGGCCCCGGCGGCTTGTATGCAGCCAAAATGTGCGCAATGCGCGGTCATACTGTCACCTTACTTGAAAAGAACGAAAATCTCGGCGGCAACTTCTACATCGCAGCGTTCCCGGCTGAAAAAGGCGATCTGACAGGCGCTATCCGCAGCTTTATTGTAGCGTGTAAAGAACTGGGCGTTACCATTCGCACGAATACAGAAGCGACACCGGAACTGATTAAAAGCATGAATCCCGATGCTGTTATTTTGGCTACTGGCTCCAATCCGCTGATTCTTCCGATTCCGGGGTTGGCAGACTGCGGCTATGTCACGGCCCAGGATTTGTTGGAAGGCAAAGCCAATGCCGGTAAAAAAGCCCTTGTTGTCGGCGGCGGCATGGTAGGCTGTGAAGCGGCTGAATTCTTGTGCGAACGAGATCATGACGTAGCTGTCATCGAAATGAAAGATACGATTGCCGGTGATGTCAGCAACGAAAACCGTGTCTTTATTTTCCAAGACTTTGCCCGTCACGGCGTACAGCTCGTACCGGGTGCCAAAGTAGGACAGTTCTATCAAGATGGTGTATCGTATACCAAAGCAGACGGCACGGCAGGCGAACTGCGCGGCTTTGATACGATTGTTCTGGCGATGGGTTCGCGCAGCTATAATCCGCTGGAAGAAGAAGTATCCCAGTTTGCCAAGACCTTTGTTATCGGCGAAGCGGTCAAAGCACCCGGCAATGCCATGCTGGCTACCGGTGAAGGATTGGATGCGGCCTTGTCTATCTAAACGCAGCTCACTTTATATTTCTCATATCATCAATGTCAATGGGGCAGTCTCTAGTGTCTAGGGACTGCCGTCATGACAGGAGGACATCATCATGGAGAAAACAAGCAACGGTAGATTGTATCTTACTGCTATTGTATTATACCTGAACTATTTAGTATTAGGCGTAGCGGCCTCTATTCTTGGGCAGTATAAACAGGACTTTGCTTCCCAGTGGGGGGCTGTACAGCTGGCCAATGGTACGTTTGATGCCAGCGGCGTTGTCTGGGTAGCCGCTTCGCTCGGCTTGGGCTGCTTGCTCGGCAGTTTTGTTTCAGGCCCGTTATCTGACCGTATTGGCCGCCGCATTGTCGCGGCTGTCGGCAGTATTTGCTACGGCATTTTCTTTTTAGGCATGGTTTTTTCGACAAACCTGCAAATGGCCTATATCTTTGGCCTTATTGGCGGTATTGCCAATGCCTTTTCCAACGGCGGCGTCATGCCGGCTGTTATGGAAATCTTTGTAGGACGGACGGCTTTTGCCAGTGTCTTGACCAAACTCTTTGTGGCAATGGGGCAGTTTATTCTTCCCATACTTATCTTATTTGTCGCTTCCAACGGCATGCCGTACACGACCTTATTCTATGCATTTCCAATTCTGTGTGCTGTTTTGACGGTATTGACGTTTATCATGCCGTTCCCGAAGATGACAGCCGCTGCTGTAACCGGTGAAAAGAAATCCTTTATTCAGGAATTAAAAGATATTCACTTTACACCGGCTAGCATTGCCTTGATTATTATGGGCTTTACGACAACGGCGACCTTCCAAATTTGGGTAAACTGCAACCAAGAATTTGGACGTATGGCAGGCTTGGAAAACCCAGCCGTCATTCAGTCCTATTATTCTATCGGCATTGTCGCTGCCGTCTTGATATCAGCGGTCATTGCAGATAAAGTCGTCAAATCCATTCGGCTGTTGCTCTTGTATCCGGCAATTGCCTTGGCTATGCTGGTTATCTTGTTCTTTGTACAGACCCCGATGCTCGCCATTGTTGGCGGTTTTGTTCTCGGCTATTCGGCAGCCGGCGGCGTACTGCAGCTCGTTACAGCCGTTGTCAGTGATTTGTTTCCCAAGCTGAAAGGAACCATTATTAGCGTCGTCATGGTCATGTCCAGTATTGGTACGTGGGCTGGCGTATCTGCGGCCGGCTCTATCGGTACAAGCCATGGCCCGCTGTACGTTATTCTCTTCAATATAGCCATTACCTTGCTGAGTGTGCTTTTGGCATTGTTTGTCAATGTTTCGAAAAAGAAAAACGCGTAAAAAGAAAAAAGCAGGAACTGTCTTTTATGGTTTCTGCTTTGCCTTTGGCAAAAAAATGATGCATATTCCTTAGGAAAATGAAAATAATTTTATTAAGGAATATGCATCATGCATATCGTGTATTGAAGTGCATCTATAGACATCTAAAGTATACGTGTCTTCTTTTTCTATACATTTATATGTGAAAAAAATAACAAGTAAAAAAGGAGCGTATCATGAACGGACAAGAAAAAATAAGAAAAGATAGGATAAAAAAGACGAATAAACGCTGGTTTATGTTATCCTTGATTTTTGTTTTGACGGCTATCAATTATTTGGATAGAACCAATATGGCTGTAGCAGCGTCCAGTATGAGTGAAGAATTGGGATTCGGCGCGGCTGCGATGGGGATGCTCTTATCTGCGTTTGCCTGGGCATATGCACTCATGCAGGTACCGGGCGGCTATTTTTTAGAACGGTTTGGACCGCGGATTGCCTACACCGTATCCTTGTTCTTTTGGTCGTTGTTTACCATGGTCATGGGATTGGGCAGCAGCTTTGCGTCCTTGTTCGGCATTCGCTTGGCCATCGGTGCCGCAGAAGCACCGGCCTTTCCCACCAACAACCGCGTCGTATCGGCGTGGTTCCCTGACAAAGAACGGGCTACGGCTACGTCCATTTATACGGCAGCTGAATTTATCGGCTTGTCTTTTTTGACGCCTGTTCTGTTTTGGATTTTGGATGCCTTTGGCTGGCGTGAAATTTTTTATGTCACAGGCTGTGTCGGCATTATCGCTAGTGTTTTTTGGTACGTTCTCTATCGCGATCCTAAGGATTGTCAAGGCGTGAATGAAGCGGAACTGGCATATATTCGTGAAGGCGGCGGCCAGGCGGAAGCAGCTGGTACATCTCAGAAAATTACATTTGCCCAAATAAAAGAGTTGTTCCGGCACCGCCAGCTCGTGGGAATTTACATTACGCAGTTTGCCAATACGAGTACCATGTATTTTTTCCTGACTTGGTTTCCGACATATTTAATGATGGTCAAGCAGATGCCGATGCTCAAAGCCGGTTTCTATGCCGTCATTCCGTATATCGGAGCCTTG
Organism: uncultured Megasphaera sp.; assembly: GCA_934193515.1. Lineage (GTDB taxonomy): Bacteria > Bacillota > Negativicutes > Veillonellales > Megasphaeraceae > Megasphaera. The sequence goes on from CAKPVJ010000004.1 coordinate 74,088, forward strand.
TGCGGTGTATTGCTGGGCGGCCGCTGGTCTGATTATATGTTGAAGAAAGGCATATCCCTGTCTATGGCTCGTAAACTGCCTATTGGCTGTGGCTTGGTCTGTTCCATGTCCATTATGGCAGCCAATTATTTTGATTCGTTGGATGTCATCATTGCGATTATGGCGTTTTCCTTTTTTGGACAAGGCATGGCAGCGATTATTTGGAGTACCGTTGGTGATATTGCGCCGACCGATTCGATGGGCATTGCCGGCGGCATATTCAGCTTTATCGGCAATCTGGCCGGTATCGTCACGCCCATTGTCATTGGCATTATGCTGCAGCTGACCGGGACGTTTGTCAGTGCCATGGTTTTTATTAGTGCGGTTGCTGCGGTAGGTGTGCTGTCATTGGTCTTTATCGTAGGAAAAATTCACCGGCTGGAATCTGTAAAATAAAACAGTGCAGTACGAAACAGTACTACGCGGGTCATTTGGAATAGGCAAGTGCTTTCATCCAGAAAAATGGTTCGCAATCCCTGGTTTGTATGGTATACTAAACTATACGATAAAGGAGATAGATTTATATGATATATATAGGAAACGTTCCGCTGGATAATCAAATTCCCAAAATCTGCGTTCCCTTAGTGGGACAGACGATAGATGCCCTGCAGGAAGAATGCCGGTATTTGCAGGATAAGCCCTATGATGTCGTGGAATTTCGCGTCGATTTTCTTCGCGGCGTGACGCAGGACGGCATGATGATGGCTGCCTTGCAAGCCGTGCGGCAGGTACTTCCGCACAGTCCCTTGCTGTGTACGTTTCGCACGAAGGCAGAAGGCGGTGAAGCCGCAATTTCAGATTGTGACTATGCGGCGCTCTTGACGCAGGCTGTACAGTCCGGGCTGATTGATGCCGTTGATATTGAATATTTCCGCAGCCGGGAATGCATGGAGCCGGTTATACGCCTAGCCAAAGAAAAAGGCGTGACGATTGTCATGAGCAGCCATGACTTCCAAAAAACACCGCCGTTTGAAGAAATCGTGCAGCGGCTGCTGGGCATGAAACAGCAGGGCGCTGATGCAGCTAAACTGGCTTGCATGCCGCAGTGTGCAGCTGATGTCTTGACGCTGCTGCAGGCGACGGAACATGTCAAAACCCTGTATCCCGATGAACCGCTCATTACGATGGCTATGGGACAGCTGGGCGTCATCAGTCGTATCAGCGGCGAAGTATTTGGTTCAGCCATGACCTTTGGCGCAGCCAAGAAAGCATCGGCCCCGGGACAACTAGACATAGCAACGCTGCGGGACATGCTGCAGGTACTGCATGGGAACAGAATATAAAACTAAGAAAACATAACACTAAGGCGTATCGCATAAGTGATACGCCTTAGTGTTATGTTTGTAGTTTGTAGTTTGTAGTTTGTAGTTTGTAGTTTGTAGTTGGTGGTTTATGGTTTAAAAACTACAAACTAATCACTAACTACTGACCACTATTCCTTGCTTACAGATTCTTTGATATAAGCAATGCAGGCCTTGACAGTGTCCGACTGCCCGGCATCTTTTTTCCAGCTCATGCAGAGCGGAATATGGCAGGGCGGTGAGAGCGGTTTCCAATGCATCGAATGCTGCAGGGGATTGGCTGGTTGTTCCTGCGGTTGATACGAAAAAATCAAGCCGTGCGTAGCAGAGCCTAATAATATCTTATTATATAAGGTATTGCCCTCGCCGATGAAATGCAGGCTGCTGCGTTCTTCCTGCAGCCAGTCCAGAATAAAACTCATTTCCAGCCGCGAAGAAGGGCCGAGAAGGGGACGTTCGGCAATATCAGCAGTCGAAATGCCGGAATGTTGTGTTAAGGCCTCATCATCAGTAAAAATGCCGAGTTGTTCCTGCCAAGGAAGGGAAAAGACATCGATAGCATGTTCTGCCGCAGCAGGCTGCAAGGTGATGATGATATCCAATTCTTCATTTTTCAGCTTTTGCATCAGCGTGTCAAAATCTCCCGTATGGATTTCAAAATACACGTTTGTATGCTGCTGCTGAAAAGCAGCGAGTATACGTGCCAGCTTGGCAGCTGCGGCAAATTCGCCGCAGCCAATGTGAATGGTTCCGGACAACCGTTCTAAAACGGTTGTAAATTCATTTTTCGTTTTATTGACAAGTGAAAGAATTTCTTCTGCTCGTTTTTTCATAATCAGGCCGTTCTCTGTCAGTGCCAGATTTTCTTTGCGGTCCAAGAGGGGGACGCCCAATTCTTCTTCCAGCTGCATAATCTGTCGGGACAGTGTAGGCTGCGTCAAGTGTAAATGCTGAGCAGCTTTTGTCATATTTCCTTCTTCTGCGACTGCCAAGAAATACCTCAGCATTCGTAATTCCATGATGTTCACCTACTTTGGCAAAAATTTATCAATACCCATGTATGCGGCGTCAAATATCGAGATGGGACGATACAGCATATGGGCCGCTTCCATGGCGTTCTTTTCTCTTTCCGAAAGGATGGACAGCGGATATAAACCATACATATATGCTGACAGACACAGCATAAATTCATCTTGCTTTTTCTTGTTCAGGGCAGGTAAAAAACGCTTCATGCATTGGCGCAGACTGTCCCAGGCCATATCCCAATGACTGTAAAACGAGATTAAATCCTGCTCTTCACCGCTGTCTTTTAGTCCACCCCAATCAGACGATAAAAGTTGCAGCATCGTCTGCCGATGCTGCAGGGAGTCAGCCAGAGCTTTACAAAAATCATGGCGTGACAAAATCGTATTCGATTCTTCTACGTCGCGCAGCTCTTTGTCCCAGGCCGTCACTTCTTCTGTCAAAAAAGCGAGGAAGATAGATTCCTTGGTAGGAAAGTAGTTGTAAATTGATGCGCGGCTGAATGAAATCCGTTGGCTGATATCCTTCATTGTAATATCCGACAATTTCATATCTTCGTACAATGCTATGGCAACGCGCAGAATTTCTTGTTTGCGTTCTTGTATGCGTTTTTCTTTTCGTTCTTCTGAGCGCAGCTTCACGTCAATCACCTGAATCGATACAAGTTGTATTGGTTAAAAAATACATAAAACAATACATAATAGTAATAGAATGGATAATATTGCTCAATAATGATAAAGTTTAGAGCATATTTCTTTATCATTATTTTACTATTATGAGTATAAGATTGACCAATACTAATAATGTATAGGTTGCCATATTTTTAAGCATTGGGAAGAATAGATGACCTCTTGTATAATGTACGTAAGGTTGTGGTACGGTCGTGTGCATATTGCGTACCCGTAGGCAGCAGCCTTTTATAGAGTACATAAAGACTATGAATCACGAGGTAGTAAAAGAGAGGAAACTAGGACAACTCGCCAATGAACCCTTGTGAAAATACCTTTATACGCTCGACAGTAACGAAGCAAGACCTATCAAGAGTTAGTTTTATTTTTTGGAAAAGGGGTAATTTCACAATGAAAACAAAAGTATTAGCAGCATTAGTTGCAACTATGGCTGTAGGCGCTACTTGCGCATTCGCAGCTAACCCGTTTGTTGATGTACCGTCCGACAGCTGGGCATACAAATCCGTTGTAGAACTCGCTGACGCTGGTATCATCCAGGGCGTTGACGGCTCTTACTTCCAGGGCGAACGTAACATCACTCGTTATGAAGCAGCTGAAATGGTAGCAAAAGCTATGGCTCACATGGACAAAGCTTCTGTTGAACAGCGCGCACTCATCAACAAACTCGCTGATGAATATGCTGACGAACTCAACAACCTCGGCGTTCGCGTATCCAACCTCGAAAACAAAATCGGCAACGTAAAATTGACTGGTGATGCTCGTCTCCGTTATAAATACCAGAACGGTAGAACAGACAATGATAATTCTTGGGATTATCGTGTACGTATCCGTGCTAATGCCAAGGTTAACGACAAAACAACCGTTACCTATGGTATCAGCTCCAACAACCAGAATTTTGGTGATAAAGAAGCATCTTCTGCTGGTGATAAAAATCATATCTACACTGATATGGCTAAAGTTGACACACAGTTGGGTTCCAACCTCACAGCCAGCGTAGGCCGTGACGCTGCATACAACCTCGGCAATGGCTATGGCTACAATTATGGTGATGCTTTCGACCGTGCACAGTTGAAATACAACAACGGTAAAGTTGCTGTAACAGCTGGTTATGGTAAATTTAAAGAAGGCATTCCTGCATGGAATGTTACTGGCTATGAATACCAGAAACAAATTGATGCAAAATTAAAGGCAGATCCAAAGGCTGATGTAAGTAAATTACAGGCTGAACAGGATAAAGTTAGCTTGCTTGGCGTAAAAACTGGTTATGGCGAAATCGAAGGCTTCTTCGGTAATGGTTCCGCTGTTGGCGCATACTACAATGACTTCAACGGCAAAAAAGGCTTCTCTGCTGATGACCTCTGGGGTGCATATGCTTCCGTAAACTTCGGTTCCAAATGGAATGCTCTTGCTAACTACGAAAAAATCAATGCTAACGACAGCAATGTTGACGATCCGGAAGTTTGGATTGGCAAATTGACATACGGTAAAGCTTCCATAGCTACACCGAAATCTTGGGATATTTGGGTTGAATACCTCAACGCTGATAAAGGTGCATACCTCGGCGGCTCCTCGAACTGCTGGAGATTCAACAGCATGGATAACCTCAAATCTTGGGGTGCCGGCGTAGACTACACCTTTGCTAAAAATGCGATGTTCAGCGTCATGGGTTCCTTCGCTTCTGAAGCTAAAGAAGGCAACCAAGACCCGAACGAATTAGCTCGCGCTCAGTTCGTATTCGCATTCTAATCATTCCGCTTCGGCAGAAGACAATAGAATCTACACACAGAAAAAACCGCTCAGCAATGGGCGGTTTTTTTGTATGAGAAAACAGCAGTGCGGCTGCTGTTTTTTAATCTAATTCTAATGTAGTTTTAATCTTCTTTTAATCTTTATCTGCTATAGTATTCATATCGAGAAAAATGATATAATACAAGGAGATGAAGCAATGAAAAGCAATTTTGACAACTTAACCATTCAAAATGATTTTTTGTTTAAGAAAGTCATGGAAAACAAGCGGATTTGTAAGCGATTGATTGAAGAAATCTTACAGATTCAGATTGAGACGCTGACCTTTGTGGAAGTAGAAAAAACGATGGATATCTATCAGTCGAGCAAAGGCATTCGCATGGATGTTGTCGCCCAAGATGAAAAGCACACGCGATACAACATTGAGATGCAGGCTGCGGATGTCGTTAATTTGCAGACTCATGAATCACTGCTTCCCAAGCGCACACGGTATTATCAAGCCGTGATGGATATGGACATGCTGCAAAAAGGCCAATCCTATGATGAATTGGCCGAGACGTATATTATTTTTATTTGCGGTTTTGACTGTTTTGCCCAAGGTGAATATGTTTATACCTTCCGCAGAACCTGTCAGGAGGACGAAAGAGTAGTATTGCCGGACGATACAACAATACTCTTTCTTAATGCCATGGGAACACACGGTGACGTAACAGCACATACTAAAAATTTTTTGCAGTATGTTCGTGAACATATTGTCGTCGATGAATTTACTGGTGAAATAGATAACGAAATCATGAGAATCAAGAATGATAAGAAACTGCGAGGTGAGTATATGAAATACGAAATGAATTTGCATGATGAACGAATGCTGGGATATCAGCAGGGTAAGGAAGCAGGTAGAGAAGAGGGCAGAGAGCAAGGAAGAGAAGAAGGTGTGAAATCTAGTATCATAGGAATGATACGGGAAGGCATGGATTTTTCTCTTATAGCTAAAATTACATCGTATTCCATAGAACAAATCCAAAAAATCGCTCAAGACAATAAGCTGGTATAATGAAATATTGAAAAAATGGGGTACTAATAAAAGACCACGTTTTCTGCACTGCATGAGGCAGAGAACGTGGTCTTTTGGTATAGTTAGTGGTTTATACGTATTCTTCCGGCGCGACAAGAAGCTGAATATGGTTCTTCTTACAGTATTGGACGTATTTATCCGGTGCAGGACTGTCGAGAATAATACTGTTTAAATCCGTAAGCGGACAGAATGTCATCAAAGAGGTAACATCCAATTTAGAAGAATCAATAAGCAAATGTTTTTCACCGGGTTTTTGAATCAGTTTTTTCTTGATTTCATTTTCAGCAATAGAGGCATTGGTCGCCCCGTTTTCAATCGAGATGCCTGTAGAAGCCAAAAAGATTTTGGATATGTTGTAATTATCCAGGCAGTGAAGCACACTGGGGCCGACAAAGGCCATAGACGGATAATAGAGCGTGCCGCCGGTGGCGATAAGGTTGAACGTCTTGGATGCGGCGCAGGAAATGGCAGCATTGATGACATTGACGCTGGCCGTGATAATCGTCAGATTTTTTTTATCCAGTAGGTACGGAATCATGTGCAGCGTTGTTGTGCCGGAATCAATAAAAATGACATCATTGTCGTCTACTAAGGAAGCCGCCATCTGTGCAACCCGCTGCTTTTTCAGTGAGTTTTTGGATTGGCGCTGCGTAAACGGTTCGATGGAATCCGTTTCTTTCAGCGTAATACCGCCGTAGACTTTGTTGATCAGTCCCCGCTTGTCCAATTCGGCAATATCGCGGCGGATTGTATTTTTGGAGACATTAAAGACTTCACAAAGATGATTGATGGAAAGACTATGTTCTTTTTCCAACATTTTTTGGATATTGTTGATTCGCGTAATTTTCATAAAAATGATGGACCTTTCTCGTTGGATTTGCAGTATATAAAAGCTTGTATGCTATCATGCTGTGATACAGTAATAGTAGACCATAAAAAAATATAATGTTATTGTATCTTTGATTATATAGGAAATTTTCCCAAAAGACAACAACAAATACGATATATTCTTTGTAAAATGATGAGTAAAATAGCAGAGGGGGGGTGCAACTTAATAACAATATTTGTTACTTTTTGAATAGAAAACTTTAGTATTTTGCTTTTTTTGAGAAAAACTGATGAACAAATATTGACTGATAAATGATTAAGTGTTACATTATACATATAAATTAAGCCAAAACATAACCAAAATAAGTAACTGATGTTATCGAAGGAGAGATTATCATGTCAGAAGTATTTATGATGCCCCGCAAAATCATTTCCGGGCCAAACGTTATTGCAGAATTAGGTCAGCATATTCAGGGCAAAGGTAAAAAAGCCCTTATTGTTACCGACCAGATGATGGTAAAATTCGGCAATGCTGCTAAAGTAGAAAACGCATTAAAAGCAGCCAATGTTCCCTATGTTATTTATGATGGCTCTAATACAGAACCTACTGACATTATCGTCGATGAAGGCTTGAAAATCTATAAAGAAGAAGGCTGTGATTTTCTGATTGCCTTAGGCGGCGGCAGCCCGATGGACACGGCTAAAGCAATTGCAATGCTTACGGTCTGCCCAGGCAAACTCCGCGATTACATGCATACCGTTATTGACATGCCTGTTCCGTTTATCGTAGCTATTCCGACAACAGCTGGTACAGGCTCCGAAGCGACTAAAAACACGATTATTGCAGATACAGAAACCAACGTAAAAATGCTTCTCGGCGGCCCGTCCTTGATTCCGGATTTGGCTGTTGTCGATCCGACATTTACGATGACGGCTCCTCCGAAAGTTACTGCCGCAACGGGTATTGACGCATTGACGCACGTTATCGAAGCCTACACCTCCCGTAAAGCCATTCCGATGACGGATATGTTTGCATTGTCCGCTATCAAAAAGATTCATAAAAACCTGCCGATTTGCTACAAAGACGGCCAGAATGTAGAAGCACGCATGCAGATGTCCGTAGCTGCCTTGGAAGCCGGCATTGCATTTACCAACGCTTCCGTTACGATTGTCCACGGCATGAGCCGTCCGATTGGCGCATTGTTCCACATTGCCCACGGCGTATCCAATGCTATTTTGCTGCCGGCCTGCATGGAATTTGCTATCAAAGAAAACACAGACCGCTTTGCTACGATTGGCCGTATCATGGGCGTAGCTGATGAAAATACGCCGGATGAAGAAGCAGCACAGGCATTTGTCATTGAAGTTACTCGCTTCTGCAAAGAAGTCGGCATTCCGACGTTGGCAGAATTGGGCGTTGCCAAAGAAGATTTCTTCGCTCAGCTCGATAAGATGGCAAGCGATGCATTGGAAAGCGGCAGCCCGCAGAATACAATGCGTATTCCTTCCAAAGAAGACCTTATCGAAATCTACAAGAAATTGTACTAAGCAGCAGAAAGGATTCGAGACGAATGTCATTAGTTACATTAAAAGAAGTATTAGGCTCTGTCAAAGACAACTCCTATGCGATTGGCGCGTTTAATGTGTCCAATATGGAAATGGCTATGGGCGCCATCAAAGCCGCAGAAGAAATACAGACACCGCTTATCATTCAAATTGCAGAAGGCCGTTTGAAGTATTCTCCGTTGGAACTGCTGGGACCGATTATGGTAGCCGCAGGCAAAAAAGCCCATGTGCCGGTAGCCGTTCATTTAGACCACGGCGCAACATTGGAAACCATTCACTTGGCATTGGCATTAGGGTTTACGTCCGTTATGTTTGACGGCTCTAAATATCCGCTGGATGAAAACATCCGGTTGACAAAAGAAGTCAAACGAATGGCTGAATCCTACGGCGCATCTGTAGAAGCTGAAATCGGCCGCGTCGGCGGTGCTGAAGGCGACTACAAAAGCGTCGATGTATTGGTTACTAGTGTAGATGAAGCCGTACGCTTTTCGGAAGAAACCGGCGTAGATGCTTTGGCTGTCGCTATCGGCACAGCACATGGCAATTATGCGCAGAAGCCGCAGCTTCGCATTGACCGCCTGAAAGAAATCGCTGCTGTTGTCAAATGTCCGTTGGTACTTCACGGCGGCACAGGCCTTACGGAAGACGATTTCCACAACTGCCTGCACAACGGCATCAAAAAAATTAATATCGCAACGGCATCGTATGACAGCGTAGCCAGCCATATCAAACAGACGGTAGCTGCCAATCCGAAAGCAAACTACTTTGATATTAGTGATGCAGCCGTTCAAGGTGCATATGAAAATATCAAAAAACATATGTTGATTTTTAATCAGAAAAACAGACTATAAGGAGACAGACCATGGCACTTATTGAATTTGATCAATCTAAAAAAAGAGATATCGTTCTCATTGGCCGCGCTACTATCGACTTCAATCCGAACGAATTAAACCGTACGCTGGATAAAGTAGAAACATTTTCTATGTATCTCGGCGGTTCTCCGGCAAACCTCGCAGTAGGCATCAATAAATTGGGCAACAACGTCGGCTTTATTGGCTGCGTATCCGATGACCAGTTTGGTGATTTCATCATCAACTATTTCAACGAACGCGGCATTGATACGACCCAGATGACACGCGCTAAAAACGGCGAAAAATTGGGCTTGACCTTTACGGAAATTTCCAGCCCGACAGACAGCCAGATTCTCATGTACCGCAATCAGGCTGCTGACCTCATGATTACGCCGCAGGATGTATCGGAAGAATATATTGCAGACAGCAAAATCCTTTTGATTTCCGGCACGGCCCTGGCTGCCAGCCCGTCCCGCGAAGCCTGCCTGCTCGCACTTCGCTATGCTAAAAAACACGGCGTAAAAGTTATTTTCGACGTTGACTATCGTGAATATACGTGGAAATCTAAAGAAGATATTTCCATTTACTATTCTATCGTAGCCAGCCAGAGTGATATTGTTATCGGTTCTCGTGAAGAAATCGATTTGACAGAAGGTCTTCCGGCAGACAGCGGTATTCCTGACCATGAATTGGCTGAAAAATATATCGCTTCCGGCAGCAAAATCGTCATCATCAAACACGGCAAAAAAGGTTCTATCGGCTATACCGCAGACCAGCATGCATACAAAGTCGAATCATATCATATCAAACTGCTGAAATCTTTCGGCGGCGGCGACGCATACGGCAGCGCATTTATCCATGGCCTTCTCCACGGCTGGGAAGTTCCTAAAGCCCTGCAGTACGGCACAGCTCATGCTGCTATGGTCGTAGCAAGTCACAGCTGCTCCAACGCAATGCAGACAGTTGCTCAGATTGATGCATTCATGGAAGAACATAAAGATGAAAAAGTCATTACGGAATTGGATTGGAGAGACAGAATATGAGACTCGGTGAATTAGGCGAATTAAAACACGGCTATAACGAAATGACGACTCGTCACAGCGATATGCTCATGGATATTGGCTATCAGGAAATGGATGCCAATGAAATCGTCGAATTTGAAGATGCACTGCAGGAAACGGCATTTGTCATCGTTACCGGCAAAGTAGAAATTACGTGGGACGGCAAAACGGAAGTTATGCACCGCGATTCTATTTTTGATGAAAACCCATTCTGCCTCCATGTACCGCATGGTAAAAAAGTTGTCATCAAAGCATTGACTGTTTCTGAAGTTTTGATTCAGAAGACCGTCAATGAAAACGATTTTGAACCGGTATTTTACCGTCCGGAAGACGTACAATGCGATATTTTTGGCCAGGGTGTTTGGAACTCCACGGCAGAACGGACTGTCCGCACGATTTTTGACTATGACAACGCACCGTACTCCAACATGGTCAACGGCGAAGTTATTACCAGCCCAGGCCGTTGGTCCGGCTATATTCCCCACACGCATCCGCAGCCGGAAGTATATACCTATAAATTTGATAAACCGCAGGGCTTTGGCGCATGCTTTATTGGCGACAACGTGTTCATGATTAAACAAAATACATGGTCTGAACTTTCCAGCGGTTATATGCATCCGCAGGTCGCAGCTCCGGGCTATGCCATGTGGTACAGCTGGATGATTCGTCATCTCCCCAACGACCCTTGGAGAAAGACGCGTACAGACGTACCGGAACATGTATGGCTGCTTGATAAAGACGCTAAAATCTGGGAACCGCATAAATAAGAAATACGCTTTTAAAGGAGATTAACATGGCAAAGACAATTAGACTGACGGTAGCACAAGCTCTCGTTAAGTTCCTCAATAACCAGTATATTGAATTTGACGGTAAAGAAACACCGATGTTTGAAGGTGTGTTCGGTATCTTTGGTCACGGCAATGTCGTAGGTATTGGTCAGGCATTGGAAGAAGATCCGGGTCATCTCATCGTACACATGGGCCGTAACGAACAAGGCATGGCTCATTCGGCTATGGGCTTTGCAAAACAGAAACGCCGTAAACAAATGTATGCCTGCACATCTTCTGTAGGCCCTGGCGCTGCTAACATGATTGTAGCTGCTGCTACTGCTACAGCAAACTGCATTCCTGTCTTGTTCTTACCGGGCGATACCTATTCCGACCGTCAGCCGGATCCTGTACTGCAGCAGATGGAACAGCCAAACAATTTGAGCATTACGACTAACGACGCATTCAAAGCCGTATGTAAATACTGGGACCGCATTACGCGTCCGGAAATCCTCATGCAGGCTGCGATCCATGCTATGCGCGTATTGGCAGACCCTGCTGAAACAGGTGCTGTCTGCCTCGCACTGCCGCAGGATGTTGAAGGCGAAGCGTATGATTATCCGGAATATTTCTTCAAAAAACGCGTACATCATATCGACCGTCCCCGTCCTACAGCTCGTGCTATTCAAGAAGCTGTGGAATTGATTAAAAATAAGAAAAAACCGATTCTTATTTTTGGCGGCGGCGTCAAATATTCCGAAGCTGAAGAAGAATTTAAAGCATTTGCTGAAAAATTCGGTATTCCTTTCGGCGAAACCCAGGCCGGCAAAGGTACGATTGATTGGAAACATCCGCTCAATCTCGGCGGTATCGGTGAAACAGGCTGCTTGGGTGCCAATACGATTGGTGCAGATGCAGACTGCGTTATCGGCGTAGGTACTCGCTATACGGACTTCACGACATCTTCCAAATGGCTGTTCCAGAACCCGGACGTTGACTATGTCAACATCAATATTTCCAAATTCCATGCATACAAAATGGACGGCGTACAGGTCGTAGGCGATGCGAAAGCCTGCCTCGAAGACTTGCAGGCTGCATTGGAACAGACGGGCTGGAAAGCTGGCTATACGACAGAAGTTGCCGAAGCTAAAGCGAAAAACGACGCTGAAATTGACCGTATCTATCATCTTGACTATACGGGCAAAGACTTTGTTCCGGAAGTCAACGATGATTTGGACTTTGAAAAAGTCAGTGAAGAATTTATCAAATTGACTGGTTCTTCCTTGCCGCAGACTCGTGCTCTCGGCGTTGTCAACGAAACAATTGGTGAAAATGCCGTTATCGTTGGCGCATCCGGTTCTCTTCCCGGTGACTTGCAGCGTGCATTCCGTCCGACCTGCGTAGGCGGCTATCATGTAGAATACGGCTTCTCCTGCATGGGCTATGAAGTCAATGCAGCACTTGGCGTAAAATACGCTGAACCGGACAAAGAAGTATATGCTCTCGTCGGTGACGGCGCATACATGATGCTTCATTCCGAATTGCCGCAGTCTATTGCTGAACACAAGAAAATCAACGTTATCGTATTCGACAACATGACAAACGGCTGCATCAACAACTTGGAAATCGGTCACGGCCAGGGCAGCTTTGGCACAGAATTCCGTTTCCGCAACCCGGAAACAGGCAAACTGGACGGCGGCTTTGTACCGATGGACTTCGCTATGAACGGCGCATCCTATGGCTGCAAAACCTATACCGTTCACAGTGCTGAAGAATTGAAAGCGGCATTGGAAGATGCTAAGAAACAGACTGTTTCTACGCTTATCGATGTAAAAGTACTGCCAAAGACGATGGTTCACGGCTATGGCGACTGGTGGCGCGTAGGCGTAGCACAGGTATCCAAGAGCCAGAAGATTCAGGATGTATACCAGAATCTCATGGTACCGAACTTCGAAAAAGCAAGAAAATACTAATAGATAAACTAGGGCGTAAAGGGATTCCGTTTTGCACGCAGTTTTAGGAACGTCTTACCTGGGAATACTGTTCCCAGGTACAGACTTACGCAAGGAAATAACCCCTTTTGCATATATTTTTAGGAGGATTTTTATCATGGCAAACATTAAATTAGGCATTGCTCCGATTGCTTGGACAAACGACGACATGCCCGATCTCGGCAAGGAAAATACATTTGAACAATGCGTCAGCGAAATGGCATTGGCTGGCTTCACCGGTTGTGAAGTTGGCGGCAAATATCCGAAAGATACAGCTGTTTTGAAAAAAGCATTAGATCTTCGCGGTATGTCCATCGCCAGCGCTTGGTTCAGCTCTTTCCTTTTAACACAGCCGTACGAACAAGTTGAAAAAGACTTCATCGCACACTGCGAATTTTTGAAAGCTATGGGTGCTAAATTCTGCAACGTTGCAGAACAGGGCAACTCTGTACAGGGCAAATTGGACGTTCCTGTATTTGCAGGCAAACCGACCAATACAGAAGAACAGTGGAAAGTTTTGGCTGAAGGCCTCAACAAACTCGGCGCTGTTGCTAAAAAAATCGGTCTTACTATGACCTACCATCATCATATGGGCACAGGCGTTCAGACGACGGAAGAAATCGACCGCCTCATGGAAATGACCGATCCGAACCTCGTATTCCTTCTCTATGATACGGGCCATCTCGTATGCTCCGGCGAAGATTACTTGGCAATCCTCAAAAAATACTTGCCGCGTATCCGTCACATCCATTTGAAAGACGTTCGCATGGACATCCGCAACAAAGTGAAAGCTGAAGACATGAGCTTCCTCGACGGCGTTCGCGCTGGTATGTTCACGGTTCCTGGCGACGGCGATGTTGATTTCGAACCGATTTTCGATATCGTAAATGCCAGCGATTATGATGGCTGGTTCATCGTAGAAGCAGAACAAGATCCGGCTAAAGCTAATCCGCTGGAATATGCGATCAAAGCTCGTAAATACATCAAAGAAAAAGCTCATATTTAAAACTCAAACTTCCAAACAATACAAACAACCAATAAGAACATACATCTATAAGAACACATTTAAATATATACCTAAAAAGCACACATCTAATACCACTTTCTTAAATATACTGAGAGCCGCTCTGTACAGGGCGGCTTTTAGCATGTGGGCTATCTCTGTGCAGATGAGAAAATATATATGAATACTATACAAAAAACATATGCTGTTTTAATTGCCACTACGTTTATTTGGGGCATTCAGCCATTATGCATTAAATGGCTGGTAGCCGCATGGTCGCCCGTAACGATTACGACGATGCGCTATGTATTGATCGGTGCCTTTTTACTGTGTCTTTCGCTGGTGCGGGGAGAAGGAATCCTTCCGAAAAAGAAATGCATCATGCCCTTACTGCTGATGGGTGTGACCGGTATTGGCATCAATAATGTACTGCAATTTACGGGACTGCAGGTTTCGACAGTGACCAACTGTACACTGATTGCCGCTGCCTCACCGGCCATTACGGCTTTTTTTGCTTCCTTTTGGATTCGCGAACGGCTGCCGCTGAAGGCCTGGCTGGGAATTAGCTTGTCTTTTATCGGTGCCGTTATCGTAGTCAGTCATGGCTCGCTGTATGTGATTACGCATTTTGCATTTAATCGGGGCGACATTTTTTTCCTGCTTGCTCAAGTGGCTTGGACGACGTATTCGATGATTGGCGTGCGTGTCATGAAAGATATGCCGCCTGTGTTGACAACGGGCTGGGCTGGGTTGTTTGGTGCCTGCATGACGCTGACCTATGGTACGGCGACACAGAATTTTTATCTGACTCCTTTAGATATGCCGTTAGTAGTATCCTTTGCCTATACGGTCATTTTTGGCGGCATTATGGCTATGCTGTTTTGGAATATTGGCGTAAAAAATGCTGGTCCCAGCTTGACGGCTATTTTTCAAAACGTCACGCCTGTCGTCGGCATGATAGGCGGATATTTCTTGTTTGCTGAAATCATTGGCATACAAGAACTCGTCGGTGCAGCCTGCATTTTTATTGGCGTATACGCGACGACACACAGCAAATAACAGCGGCCTGTCTACAACGAAAGGGCTTGCAGCCAAATGGAACAATGGCTATATAAACTAAGAGGTCTTGTGAACATTCGGATTCACAAGACCTCTTGTTTTATATAAAACAAGACATATCTAAACTGCATTTCAATGCAACTCGTATGAAGAAGCGAAAGCAGGATAGATATGTCTTTATCGTATTTTATCGAAAAAAATTACAAGATACTCACATATTTGATAAAAAGACGATTTGAGCGGTTTCCTTAGCGGTGATGTTTTTCCAGCGGGTTTACGGCTCCTTTGCCATAAATAAAAGGAACAGCGGCGTGACGATTGAAAAAGGAAACGATAGGGCCGGTACAGCAGGCCATGGCCAGTGTGCCGATACCGATGACACTGCCGCAGAAAAAGCCGATGATAATACAGGTGCAGTCGCAGAGAATACGGCCCCATTTATAGGTAATATGCCCGTCGCTGCGATGTTCCAAAATCCAAGGGATGGCATCGTAGGGGCCAAGGCCTATGTTGGAACAAAGATAAAACGAAACGCCCAGACAGGAGATGAGAATACCGGCAGTGAGAAAACAAATACGGCTGGTTATGGCCAGTGTTTCAGGAAGACCGATAGAGGAAAATAAAATAAAACTATATACATCACACAACGGACCGAGCAAAATCAGGTAAATAATGGTACCGGCTTTAATAAACTGCCTGCCTAACAGCAGTACAGGAATAAATAAGAGGAAACAAACAATGGATGTACAGGTGCCAAAGGACAAGTTAGTGAGTAAACTTAGGCCTAAATTCATACACGAGTAGGGATCGGTGCCGAAATTACTCAGCCGCAGCATAGCTGTAGCAAAACACATGATGTTAATAGCTACAATGTTGGATGCGATACGTCGTCGAATACGGGGCGTTGTTTTTAAGCGATGCCATCGAGATGTATATTGCATGTTGGAATTTAGTTGATGGACTTTCATCTAAAATGCGGGCAGGATACTCCGACCTCTTAGGTCGGGGAGGAATGCCCGCCTCACCTCACTTTCTAAAAATACTATGATATCAGCAAAATATATTGTATAATATTTTTGATGAAAGCAATATAACTTTAGAAAGGCAGGTGATAAAAATGTCCAACCTAACCAAAACTATAAAACTTCGCATCAATATTTCTCCAGAACAGGAACTCCTTCTTCGACAGATGACTGAACAATATCGTCAGGCTTGTAACTTTGTGTCAAAGTACATTTTTGATAATCAATTTAATTTGGCTTACCAAAGCCTTAATAGAGAGTTATACAGTAACCTTCGTAGTCAGTTTGGTTTAAAGTCACAGCTAGCACAGTCTGCAATCAAGACAACTATTGCCCGCTATAAGACAGTCAAGCAACAGCTTTTCCAAAATCCATACAAATATAAGGATGAAAATGGCAACTGGAACTATAGTACCAAGACACTTGAGTGGCTTTGGAAGCCTGTATTGTTCAGCCGTCCGCAAGCTGATTTAGTTCGTAATCGTGACTACAGCTTCGTTGATAATGGACAAACTCTATCCATCAATACACTTGGCAAACGAACAAAATGTACCTTTGAAGGTGAGCATTTTGCCGAATACCTTGACGGTTCC
The DNA here is from genome assembly GCA_934193515.1 of uncultured Megasphaera sp. Taxonomy (GTDB): domain Bacteria; phylum Bacillota; class Negativicutes; order Veillonellales; family Megasphaeraceae; genus Megasphaera. Next base: position 90,702 of record CAKPVJ010000004.1, read on the forward strand.
TGGAATCTAGGCACAGCAAAATTAGTGGAACTCAAAGGATTGTGGTATCTACATATTCCTATTACTAAGAGTGTCGAAGATTTTCAAAAAGAGAACGTCCGCCACGTTGTCGGTATTGACCGTGGATTGCGGTTTTTAACTGTCAGCTACAATGAACAGGGAAAAACTGAATTTATTTCTGGACGAAAGGTTGCCACAAAACGACATAAATTTCAGGAAGTTCGTCGCCAGCTTCAATCCAAAGGCACGAAATCAGCAAAGCGTAAACTAAAAGCTGTTTCAGGACGAGAGAACCGTTGGATGTCTGATATAAACCATCAGATTTCTAAGACACTTGTGCAGAAATATGGTAAAGATACGCTTTTCGTACTTGAAGATTTAACAGGCGTGAGTTTCGAGGAATCGAATCTATCTAGAACTGCAAAACAGAAATACGATCTGCAAAGCTGGGCATTTTACCAATTAGAACAATTTCTAACTTACAAAGCTCACGAAAATCGTTCAGAAGTACTGAAAGTTTCAGCTAAATATACTTCTCAGCGTTGTCCAAAGTGCGGAACTATCCACAAAGAAAACCGTGACCATCACAGACATTTGTATCGTTGTCAGTGCGGTTATAGTTCCAATGACGATCGTATCGGAGCTATGAATATTCAGCTTCTTGGTACAATGTGGATTTCTGGAGACAATAATCCTCGATACGAAAGAATACCAACTGCCTCGGAGTAAACTCCTTGGCAAAACGGGCATTGTCAACTGCCCGATGATGTAGGCGGAATTAGGGAGATAATATCGCTAATACCTATGTAACTCCGACTTGCAAGCTCCCACCTCAAACACCGTAGGTATTAGGTGGTGAGTAGTTGACGCGAATAAACCTCCTGTAATTGTTTAATATGTATCTTTGCGCATTATTTTTTTGGTGATATTATACCATGTTTTGGTTCCGTTTTGTATATATTAATACAACAATTTCTTGTATAGTGCCAGCGTAATAAAAAGCAATTTTTTGGATAAATTTGATAAACAGAGCAAAATAATATAGCTATTGCACAAAAAGCATAAAAAATTGCTTATCTATGACTTGAGAAATCCTAGTATATACGCCATTATATAGAATGTATGCAGGAATTTTGCTTACCTAAGAGAAAAGCAAATTTTTATAGAATGAGCAAGAAATCTAACAGTATAATATACATAAAAGATACATGAAATCGTATCAACATAATATCAAATAAGTTATGGAGGTTGCAATCATTATGAGTAGTTCTGTAAGCAGTACGGTGCCGAATCAAGGGCAATTATCTTGGTTTACCCGTATATCCTATGCACTGGGAGATACGGCACAAAATGTTGTTTGGGGTGGCATGGCCATCCTGACGTTCTTTTATACGGACTATGCTGGCATTGATGCGGCTGTCGTTGGTTTAGTCATGTTGATTTCTCGTTGTTTTGATGGCTTTTCGGATATTATTATGGGATTTGTCGTTGAAAAGACGAATTCCAAATGGGGGAAATCCCGCCCTTGGATTTTATGGACAAGCCTGCCCTTTGCTATTTCTATTGTTCTGATTTATACGGTGCCGCAGACGACGTCGGCCCTGCAGTTTGCCTATATTTTTGTTACGTATAACTTATGCACGACTGTTTGCTATACGGCCTTAAACTTGCCGTACGGCAGCTTATCGGCCATGATGACTCGTGTTTCCAAAGAACGGGATATGTTATCTATTATTCGTATGGCTCTTTCCCCGATTGGTCGTATTTTGGCCGTATCGGCAACGCTGCCTTTAGTAAAAGTATTCGGTGACACCCAGATGGCGTGGGTCAAAGTTATGTCTATTTGGGCCGTGCTGGCATTGGCGCTGCTCCTTTTATGCTTCAGCCAGTGCAAAGAAACCGTTGTTATCGAGGCGCGAAAAGATTCAGAAACAAAAATTCCCATTTTGAAATCACTGAAATGCATAGCGCTTAACAAATATTTCTGGGCAGCCATGACGATTTGGATGATGCAGAACGTTATTTTCTGCGTCAATGGGACGGTTCTTCCGTATTACTGCAAATACGTATTCAATAACGATACGGTATACAGTATTTTATATTTGGTTGAAACCGTAATCAATATTGCGGTTATGCTCGTATTTAGCCCGATGCTGCTGCGGCGGTTCGGCAAACGCAACATGTCATTGGCCGGTGTATTGCTTTGCTTTGTCGGTCATTTGATTTTCTTGCTCAATCCGCTCGATTTCAACTGGGTTGTATTTAGCTGCGTAATTCGCGGCATTGGCTTTGCACCGGTTCAATCGGTTATTTTCGGTTTCCTCGGAGATGTGGTAGAATATGGTCAGTGGAAATTCCACATGCGTCAAGAAGGTTTGATTTTCTCCGGCGGCTCCGTAGGCACAAAAGTCGGTTCCGGTCTTACCAATGCGATTTTGACCAGTTTGTTGGCTTTGGCCGGCTATGTATCTTCTACGACGGGCAGTGCTGTACAGCCTGACAGCGCCATTCAGATGATTATTCAATTATACGAATATGCACCGTTGTTCGTATGGGTTGTATTGATTGGCGTCTTGTATTTCTACAAACTGGATAAACTGTATCCGACGATTATGAACGATTTGATTCAGCGTGAAGCTAAAGGAGAATTGTAAAACGACGCTATTTTTGACAGGAGGTGTTTTGATGAAAGACAGAACCTTAATCACCATTACGCGCCAGTACGGCAGCGGCGGCAAGGAAATATCCAAAATCTTGACACAGAAATTAGGTATTCGCTGTTATGACCGTAAAATTGTATCGATGGCGGCAGAACATATTCATGAATGTGCCAACATTGATGATTTATTAAACCGTTCCTATAACAGTCCGGAAAATTGTTTGGGCAATATGGGGGATTATGCATATGAACGCGTACCGGCTCACAACCGCATGTACATTGAACAGGCCAAGATCCTGCTCAAGATCGCTGAACGGGAAAGTGCAGTATTTGTCGGTCGTTGTGCAGATTTCATTTTGCGAGATCAACCCCATGTCTATTCCTTCTTTATTTATGCCAGCGATGAATTTCGCACGCAGCGTGCCAAGACGCATTATGGAGAACAATCGCTGAAAGATATGGAAGCGGATGACAAAATTCGGAAACGGTACTATGAATACTATACCGGCCAAAAATGGGGAGACCCGCGCAACTATGATTTGATGATTAACGTCAGCAAGATTTCTTTGGAAACGGCGGCTGATATGATTATCAAATATATCAACTTACGACAAAATAAGGAATAAATAGGAATAGGGTATCACAAAAAGGCTGTCGCTCGTGCGACAGCCTTTTTGTGATAGTTTGTAGTAAAAAAATGACACTAACCACTACAAACTAATGCTTAACCCATTTTTGGCGGTATTCTCCAGGGGTAATGCCGAAGGTCTTGCGGAATACATTTTGGAAATAATTGGAATTGTTGTAGCCGACGCTGACGGCGATACGGGTGATGCTCATATCGGTATTAATCAGCAGATTCTGCGCTTCGCCAATGCGGCGCAAAATGACATACTGCATCGGCGAAAATCCGACATCATTTTTGAAGAAATGGGACAAATAATATTCATTGACGCCGGCATACGCGGCAATATCGCGGAGACGAAGCGTTTCCGTATAATGCTGGTCAATATACTGAATAATTTTTTGGGTCAGCGGCGAGTGCGTGTTTTGATGCAGCACGGCATGTTCATCGATAATCGTCTTGATTTTGGCGATGAGCGCAGCAGCCAGCGGTGCCGTAATTTCTGCGGCGTATTTGCTCTGTCCATTGTTTTCGATGATTTGAAAGAGATGAAGTATATCCCAAAATGATTCTTTGCAGCTGACAATCGGACTGTATATATCATCAATGATTTTATTCTTTTCCAGATGAGCTAGTTTTACATTGCTGACGGCCAGGCAGTACGTACAGAGATGGTTGCCGCTGCCGCCGAATTCATCGTGGACGACGTTGCTGTTGTAGAGAATCAAATCGCCTTTTTTCGCCGTATAGCGTTTTTGGTTGATAATATAAATGCCGGCGCCTTCATATACCAAGAGAATTTCTACTAAATCTTTATGCGAGTGCATGGTCCGGGGCAGATGAGAGTTATCCGCGCCGACATTGCAGATATATTCGGGTTTGGGGATATATCCTTTTGTAAAAATGGGATGATATTCGTTTTTGAAAAAATACTGCAGCATGGTAAATACCTCGTGCCTTTCTAAAATCAATCAGGACAGAGAATGAGCAGTGCCAATACATACACAAAAAGAGCCGGGAGAGAGACCGGCTCTTTTTGGTTTGCAGCTGGAAGGCTGCAAGGAGAAGAAAAGGAGTATGTATTATAAAAAGAGATGATGCAGAATTAGAGATTGTATTCTTTGCGGATTTCGTCGATTTTGACCGGACGATGTTCTGCAACAGATTTTTTAGCAGCCAAACCGATGAGAACAGGAGCTAAGCCGTCGTTTGCATTGACCGGTGTAGCTGTGTCGTTGACGATAGCTTCTACGAAGGAATCGATTTCAGAAGCATATGCTGCCATGTAGCGTTCGAGGAAGAAGAACATCGGTTTTTCAGCTACGACGCCGTCTTTGCCGCTGAATACAGCGTTGGAATCGGAATCGTTGGAAATAGCGATGCAGCCTTCTGTGCCGAATACTTCAGCTCTCTGGTCATAGCCATAGCAAGCTGCGCGGCAGTTGTCGATAACAGCTGTTGCGCCGTTGTCGAGTTTCAATGTAATAACGGCGGTGTCGATATCGCCTGCTTTGCCGATTTCCGGATCTACTGTTACAGAACCTTCAGCATAAACTTCTTCAACTTCTGCGCCGGAGAGGTAACGAACCATATCAAAATCATGGATTGTCATATCGAGGAAAATACCGCCGGATACTTTTACATAGTCAATCGAAGGAGGTTCCGGGTCACGGGACGTAATTTTGATAATCTGCTGTTTGCCAACTTTGCCAGCTGCGACTGCGTCGTGAATAGCTTTGAAGTTGTGGTCGAAACGGCGGTTGAAGCCAACCTGGTATTTTTTACCGGATTTTTCAACAACAGCGAGAACTTCTTTGATTTTTTCTACGTCGTGGTCGATTGGTTTTTCACAGAAAACGTGTTTGCCAGCCTGAAGAGCTTCGATAGAAATTTTGGAGTGCTGGTCTGTAGAAGCGCAAATCAAAACAGCTTCGATAGCCGGATCTTCCAAGATTTTTTTGTAGTCTGTATAAGCTTCCTGAATACCCATGGACTGAGCCCAAGCTTTTGTATTGTCATTGAGGAACGGGTCAGCAATTGCTTTTACCTGTGCGTTTTTTACAAATTTGGAAATACTTTCGCCATGTACGCGGCCGATACGGCCTGCACCGATGATACCAACATTAATCATTGTCTAATGTCCACCTTTCTGTGTTACTAGTTGCTTTTGTAAAAATTAAGATAATAAGTTGAATATGTCTTGGTTATCTTTGTACATATTATAACACAAAGAGGCAAAGGTAACATCAAAAATATTGCTGTTTTTTTTGAAAAAAACAGGGGTATTTACGGCGATTTTCAGACCAATATATAATTATTTGCTTTTCCAGGCCTTGCGATATTTGCCTGGAGGCATACCGACAATGTTGTTGAAGACGCTTTGAAAATAGTTGGAATTGTTCCAGCCGCAGCGCATGGCAATTTCGGTGACAGTCAAATCCGTCGAAAGAAGCATGTTTTGTGCTTCACCAATACGGCGGTGTGTGACGTACTGCATCGGCGAATAGCCAATCGTCTTTTTGAAAGTATGTGACAAATAATACGTATTCATGTGCAAGGCTTCGGCAATTTGCGGCAGTTTTAAATTTTCCAGATAATGCTCATCTATATATTCCTTTATTTGCAGTCCCAAATTATAGGATTTTGCTTTGGCGTAATCCTTGGATTCATGAATGAGCTTGTGCAGCATAAATAAAAAACTATATACCAAATGATTGGCCGTCTGCGCTTCATGCGGTGACGTAGCCAGAGGAGCCAGCTCCAGCAGAATGACCGCATAAGAAGTCAGCATGGGTTGGTATGTTTTGGTGTGCAAAATCGGATAGGCTTCGTTGTCGATGAGCTGATGGGGTGCTAATCCTTTAAAATGAAGATTTTTGATATCCAGGCCTATGATTTTATAGGCCTGGTTTTTTTGTGCTACTGCTGTGCCGTGCAGCGTACCTGCATTGATGCAGGCAATATCGCCGGCATTCAGAGTATATTTTTCGTGTCCCAGTGTGCAGACACAGGAGCCTTCTAATACAAATAATATGCTGGCACAGTCTTCGTGGCTGTGCAGACTGCGAAAAATAGGTGCACTATTTTCTGTGAACATATTCACTAATGCCAGACGGGGCAGCGTATTTTCTTTAAAAATAGTATACGTTGAATCAGTAAATAAATATTGCGGCATGAATAAAAACCCCCAGAAATAGGTAAAAAATAAGAAAGCATAATGCGAAAAAACAAAATTTTAGAGAAAGCCCCAGAAGTATAACAATATTTCAAAGGCAAAATGCGTTGAAAACAACTACAATAAGTACATCAAGAGTTAGTTTTGAGTAAGTCTTAAAACATTCACCGTAAAACATCACACATATTGGGGTAAACTTCAATCAGTTAGCGCAATTTCACCCTTTTATATTAGCAAATAAAGAGTTAAAACTCCATAACATAACCAGATTTATGCTTAAATGGTATAGGGGAACCATTTTATATTACAAAAAAAGATATTATGAGGAAGTATTTACCATGTATTCCTCATCATATATAAATTTCAATCTACCACAATAAAATACACAAAAGGAGCGATTGATTATGTTGAAATGGTTTTTGACAGGTGCGGATAAACCCCGTATCCAGGATCAAAGCAAGATCCATCAGATGTATCACAATGCGCGGTTACAATCTGTTACGGCCATGATTTTAGGCTATGGTATGTATTATGTTATGCGTATGACTCTCGGCGTTGCTAAAAAGCCAATGATTGAAGCCGGCTTTACGCCGACTCAGCTGGGTGCTATCGGGGCAGCCATGCTGATTGCGATTGCTGTCGGCAAATGTGCCAACGGATTTATTGCCGATTACTGCAATATCAAAAAAATTGTACCGCTTGGCCTGTTGGGCGCAGCTATCGTCAATACGATTTTAGGCTTTACGGATCAGTACTGGGTATTCTTAGTCCTTTGGTTTATCAATGGCTGCTTCCAGTCCATGGGGTCCGCACCCTGCATCGTATCGTTGTCTCAGTGGTTCTCCAAGAGCCAGCTTGCGACATATTACGGTATTTTCAGTATTGCCCATTACGTTGGTGAAGGGGCTACGTACTTAGGTACGGCTATGATTATCGTCGCCTTTGGATGGCATGCGGCATTCTTTGTACCAGGCGTTGCCTGCATCGTACTCGCATTCATTATGTACCGCTTTATGCATGACCGTCCGGAAACATACGGCCTTCCGTCTGCCAATGAATATGAAGGCGAAGCTGTACAGGAAAAAGAAGAACAAAAAGTATCTTCCAAAGAAGCACAGCTGCTCGTTTTGAAAAATCCGTATGTATGGCTCTTATCTTTGGCAGCTATCTGCTTAGGTATTTCTCGTTACTCCATTTCCAGCTGGGGCGTTATTTTCCTGCAGGAAGCTAAAGGTCTTGACCTCGTAACAGCCGGCAGTATTATGGCATTGTCCCCGATTCTCGGCGGCGTAGGTTCGTTCTTATCCGGTTTTATTTCTGATAAAATTTTCAAATCCCATCATTCTGTTACAACGATTGTATTTGGTATTGTTATGCTTATCGGTATTGCCGGTGTGTGCTTCGTACCGGCTGGCGCACCGACAGTCGCAGCTGCTTTCGTAGCTATCTTTGGCTTTGGCCTTGGCGTTATCCTTTGCTTTGTCGGCGGTCTTTTGGCTGTTGACCTCTGCCCGAGAAAAGCAACAGGCGCAGCCATGGGCGTTATCGGCCTTACGGCATACGGCGGCGCAGCCCTGCAGGATATTGTCAATGGGTTCCTCATGGATTCTGCAAAAGTTGTTACCAACGGTGTCACTGTATATCATTTTGAAACCATCATGATGTTCTGGATTGGCTCTGTTGCTATTATGACAGCGTTGATTATCCCGACATTGTGGGCAAAGAAACATAAAGAAGAAAACGAAGAAGCAGCGTAAGCATCAGCTGCCTTATACGGATAGTGTGCTGCATCTCTTCGTAACGGAGGAAAACAATGAAAACAAAGAAGCAAATTTTAAACGGTCCTTATTTACTGGGACTCACAGCTTCGCGCGTTACTATCGCCTGGGAAGCAGCAGAAGAAGGTATCTTCTCTGTTTCCTACGGTACAGAAAAAACGAATGAAAAAAAAATAACTCCAACGTGTGCAAGAGAATTGCCATGCCGCGAGTATCCGGAAGGATGCTGCCTCTATACGGCAGAGCTGCCGGCATTGGCTGCAGACACTATCTATGACTATGCGGTGTATGAAGGTGCGAATCTGTTGGTTTCAGACAGATTCGCTACTCTTCCGGCACATCCGGATACCGTGCGGATGGTCACGATTTCCGATTCCCATTTATTCCATACGGAAAAGCAGTTTTCACGTATGGTAGAACGAGAAAAACCGGACTTGATTCTTCACGGCGGTGATATTTCGTTTGGTACGGGGTATCAGCGGGAACAGTATGAAGCCAACTGGTTTCAGAAAATTCCTGACGTACTGCGCAAGACGGGTGTGTACTATGTACCGGGCAACCATGATGACGGCCCGTTTTTCCAGTCCTTTTTCACACAGCCGCAGGCAAACGTCGTTCATGGCATGGAAAACGGCGCAGCCTTTTCCTTTACATATGGGGCTGCCCATATTGTCATGGCAGACAGCAACCCATGGGGCTTGTTTGAAATGAACGCTGTCAACTCCGGGTTGACGGCAGATAAAGAAACGAAGCAGCGTATTGAACAAACGCTGCAGTGGATTGAAGCAGATTTGCAAAGTGAAGCAGCAAAGCAGGCGTCATGGCGTATTGTCATCGTACATCATCCGTATACTGATATTTTCAATAATAAATACCTGGTACCGATTGCGGAACGCTGCGGCGTAGACTTGCTTATCGGCGGTCACCTGCATTACTACATCAAAGCGACATCCATTGACTGCCGCAAAGGCGCCAAGATGATGTGTGTCTGCCAGGGCAGCACGCAGGAGCCGGAAGCTTCTTTAGAAAAAATTCAGGAAGACAAACGGCTGCTGAGCGATTTCCCGGAAGTAGCTGCTATCGGTCACAGCAATTACAGTATTTTGGAAGTTACGCAGGATACATTGGAATATAAAACCTATGGATTCAGCGAAGACGGTGAAGACCAGCTCGTCGATACGATTCATATGAATCATGACGAACCGAAACTCAGCGTGGACGAAGTGCTGCTGCGCCGTCTGGACAATAACGGCAACATAGAAATCAACTGCCGCGTCAAGAATATCGGCACCTGCCCGGTAACGGCTGTCATCCAGCTCAAAGATAACCGGACGATGCACGAAATCAGCTTGTTCGGGACAGAAGAAAATAATCATCTCGTTCTCTTGGAAGCTGGGGAAGAAGCTAAAGTGACGGCATTTTATAAAGCCGCTTCCCAAGGAGAACATGACATTACAGTACATGGCGAAATGCTGCATATTACTGTATTTGAACCGGAACAGCTGACCTTTGCGCACATGAAAATTTTCCCTGGCAAAGGTGCTGCGTCAGACAGTTTGGTTGCCAGCATCGTTGCGACCAACAATCTGGATAAAGAAATATTTGTAACGGTACCGTTGTATATTGATCAGCGTGTAGCCGAATCGAAAAATCTCTTTTTCCGGGGCCATGAAAAAAAATCTATCGAATTTCAATATAAGTTTAAGCAGGGCGGCAGCTATCAAGTCAGCATTGCCGACCAGCTTCCCAAAGAAATTCAAATTGAAGGCGGCATTCGCATCGTTCCCCGTATTCATGATAAATCAGGAAACGGCCATTATGCGCTCTTGAGAGGAACGCCGAAAGTTGTCGTCAGCAAAGATCGCGCAGAGGTTCATTTTGAACACTACGGCGACTATATCGAAATTCCGGCAAGTACGGATTTCAATGTCGATACAGGCTTTACCTCCATGGTCTGGGCTAATGTGGACAGACTGGCAAAGCCGAATGAAATGGGACATAATCCCTTGATGGTTCGCGGCAAATCCGTAGGCTGGGGCGCAACGTATTTCTTGCGCATGGTCATTGAACGGGCCGGCGGTCTCAAATGGGGGACATGCCATGATATTACCGAATATTCCTGGCAGGGCGGCCATGCCAATATTGGCAGCTGGACGCACTACAGTATGGCATTTGATAAAAATCGCGGCGGCGATTCCTGGTGCGATAGTAAAAATGTTGCCCATGTATCCGGCATTGCGCCGGAATGTACATTCCGCCAATGGGACAGTGAACCGATTTTTGTAGGATATTCCTATATTGGACATATCATTCCGGAAATCGATCGTCCTAAATACTTTACGCATCTTCCCGGCAGTGTCAGCCAAGTTCGCTTTTACAAAACCGGCTTGACGGAAAAAGAAAACGCACAGATATATGCAGAGCCCAATAAAAAAGGTCCGAAATGCAGTGCGTTGGCTGCTTGGTATGATTTCCGCGATATTTTGACTGTAGGAACGCATACGACGGAATGGCGTCATCCGACGATTTTCGCGCCGAAGTTCTTGACGGAAAAGAAATATTGGGAATTTAGACAGATGAAAGTTAAGACCGTATTGCCCCTGCAGGCAGGCTTGAAAGCGACTGTCGAAGTATCCGATGATGGCGCAACGGTCAAAGATTCACTAAAAGTCGTGCTGAAAGATGGGACAAACTATATCGACCTGACACCGCTGGCTGCGGCACAATATGTCCGCATTGTGACTGAATTTGCGGCAGAAGTCAACGCCGAAGGTACGTATATTCCGGAACTTAAGGAATATCAGATTACAGCATGCAATGAAACAGATTTTACGGAAATGTTCTGGTCCACTCGCAAGGATTGGGAGAAAGGTACCTTTACGGGTGCCGTCGGCTTTGCTCCTGTAGACAGATTGCGGGAATATCCGGAATACACAGACGTAATACATGGTTAGTATTAAAAATTTATATAAAAGGAGATGTAGAAGTATGTTAAACAAGAAGTACAAATTAAAAACATCCGCATTAGTAGTAGGTTTGATGCTCTGCTGCAGCGCTGTATTTGCAGCAGAACCGGCAGAAGGAGTGCAGTTCGTTAAATTTGACCGTCCTGCCAACGTATCCACTATGCCTGCTAATTTCCGTACGGCGCAGAGCCAGTACAAACAGTCTAAAACGGGCGTATACCCGACTCGCGAAGGCCTCAACGAATTACAGATGTCCGGCAGCAGCTATTTCTCTAAAAATGAATTTAAAGAATTGCTGAAAAAGATTCCAAAAGATCGCGTCATCGTTCTCGACCTTCGCAACGAATCCCATGGCTATATCAACGACAATGGTGTCAGCTGGTACAGCCGCTACAAAACATACAACAAAGGCCTCAATGCCAAAGAAGTAAACAAACGCGAAAAAGCATTGCTCAAAGATGCCAAAGCAGCCGGCACGATTAACATCGCAACACAGGCCAAAAATAAATCCATCGCTTCCTTGACAGAAGTCAAAGTAGATTCTGTTATGACAGAACGTGAATTTGTCGAATCCATGGGTGTCAAATACTATCGTATCCCCATTATGGATTACAGTGCTCCGACGCGTGCCAACATTGACCAGTTTGTCAAATTCTATAAATCCCTGCCGAAAGATGCTTGGATTCATGCACACTGCGAAGCTGGTGTAGGCAGAACGACGATTACCTTGCAGATGATTGATATGATTCACAACGCGACGAAACTCAGCTATGACGAAATCATGACTCGTGAAGTATTGCTCGGCGGCCAGGACGTTCGCTTCTCAGCACAGACGACTAAAGACCCGTACAAGAAAGCAAACTATCCGAAACGTGCTGAATTTACCAAACGGTTCTATGACTATGCAAAAGCACACCCCAACCTGGATATTACATACAGCCAGTGGTGTGAACAACAAGGATATGCTGATTAAGGCGTAATCATTTATATAAAAAGGGAGAGGTTTTATTATGAAGCAAAGTAAAAGAACAATGCTGACGTGCATGTTGGCAACAGGCATGGCTTTTGGCATGACCGCCGGTATGGCACCGACAGCATTTGCCGCAGATACGTCTGCTGAAGTACGGACACAAGCTCTGGAAGCAGAAATCGTCGAATTGACAGAACGCTTGAACTCCATGGAAAGCGAACTCCATTACTTACAGAAGACAAGCGACAAACAAGCAAAAGATATTAAGAAAGTTAAAAAATCTGAAAAAAATCAGCTCAAATGGAGCGGATCTATCAAAACCGGTTACTGGAGCGATTCCAAGGGTGATGAAAAAATAAAAGGCGAAGCTAAGATTAATGCGACAAAACAGCTGAAAGATGGCTTTGGCGTAAAAGTCGGCGTCAAATACAAAGCTACGTCCTATGAACCGAATATGGTACAAAAATATGGTTCCGATAAGGCATCTTATAAAGAAGCATATGAAAAAAATAAGATTCAACTGACTTTTGCAGAAATCACGAAAAAATTTGGTCCTAAAGATGCCGGCTTGATTGAAGCAGGTATTCAAGGTGCTAATCTTGGCGAAGGCATCTACTTGTCTAAGAGTTCCGTCAAAGGCTTCAGCACATCCTATAAATTTACCGATAAAGACTATGCCAAAGTCTTCTACGGCCGCGATTCTCAGGAATATTTATGTGAAAATACATGCAAAGATCAAGAACACGATAGAGCCCGCGTCTTGTGGTTTGCCGACTACCGCCATAACTTCTCTAAAGATGCCTATGCCGGTATGTATGTAGCCCATCAGCAGCCGGAAGAATATGTCGGTATTTATGGCAAGACACCGCTCGTTGGCAAATTCTGGGTCAGCGGTGAATATGTTCACAACAGCAATACAAGCAAACCAAAAGCTGAGGATAAGAATCCGAGCGGTAAAGTATCATGGGGAGATGTTAACTACGGCTATGCATATACGGGGGCTAATGCTTCGACCGACGGCTATATGATTGGCCTCCATTATGGTCATGCCAAGAAGAAAGGTACTTGGGAAACAGCTGTTAAATACTTCAATGTCGACCAGAACTTGTTCATGAATGACAACTACGGCGGTTACAAAGACTACATCGATGAAATGGGCTTCAAAGGCTTTGGCTGGGAAACCGATTATGCTGTCAGTGACAACTCTAAAATTTCTCTCTTGCGGTATTGGGGTTCTACAACACCGGATGACAGAAACGTTAATGACAAAGGCAAAGCACTCAAAAAAGCTACGAAGAATTCCTTCTACCTCAAATTCGTTACGAAATTCTAAAGTCTTTTCACAGTCTATGAAGCGTTGTGCTTGACAACAGCGCGCAGCGCTTCATACTGTAATAGATACGTTCATATAATACATTGTATATAAAAGGAGTGACGTACCCATGATAGGCAAGAAAACCTTAACGGCTATGGTCTTGGCAGGCTTGATGGCCGTACAGTTTACAGCTGTTATTTCCGCCAAAGACGTAGCTGCTGCTTCGCAGCCGGCTGCCATTACCGCACAGAATGTCAAAGCAGAACCGCAGGAAGTCAAAAAGGCTCCGAAACTGGCTCTTAAAATCGACCGCGTCGATAAAGATCAGCTGCCTCGTAACTTCCGTACAACCAATGACCAATTCAAAGGCTTGACGAAAGACGGTATTCTCCCGACTCGCGAAGGCATGTCCACAACGCGTGCTTCGGCAAGTAGTATTTTCTCGGAAAAAGAATTTAAACAAGTGTTGAAGAACGTTCCGGTCAAACCGGAAAAATTCTATGATATTGACTTGCGCGCTGAATCCCACGGCTATATTAACGGTACCGCTGTCAGCTGGTTTGCAGACCATGACTGGGGCAATGACGGCCGTACACCGTACATCGTAAAACATGTCGAAACAGATCAGCTCAATAGTGCAAAGAAAAAGGGCGTTGTAAAAATTTATCAGTTTAATGATAAAGGCAACAAACTGATGACGCCGATTGAAATGCAGGTCAATAGTGTTCGCAACGAAGAACAAATGGTAAAAGAACACGGTGCCAACTACTACCGCATCGTCATCGATGACCATTTCCGTCCGAGCGACAAAAACATGGACGATTTCATCGCCTTCTACAAAACCTTGCCGAAAGATGCATGGCTCCATTTCCACTGCTATGCCGGCATGGGCCGTACGACCATCATGATGGTTGCGTACGATATCATGAAAAATGCATCCAAAGTAAGCTTTGACGACATCATCAAACGTCAGGCTTTGATTGGTATTGTAGACCTTAGCGAAATCAAAGACAGCAAGAAAAACTGGGGCCGTAAATTATACATCGACCGTTACCAGTTCACCAAACAGTTCTATGATTACTGCAAAGCTCACCCGAACTTTGACATCACCTATAGTGAATGGACCAAACAGCATGGCTATGAAAGCTATGAACCGAACTACGAAGGCTATGTATGGCGTATCGATACGACCGACAAGAACCAGTTGCCGCGCAACTTCCGCACGAGCCTTTCTAAATTCGGCGAAGTGAGTGAAAAATATATTGGCCAGTTAGATCCGGCATACGTTCCGACCCGTAAAGGCATGGATACGCTGAATATTTCCGGTTCCGGCCAGTGCTCTGCCGGCGAATTCAAAGCTGTTGTAGCAGAACTCAAAAAATATGCCAAAGGCCCAATCTATGATTTCGACCTCCGTCAGGAATCTCATGGTTACTTCAATGGCAACGCTGTCAGCTGGTACGGCCTGCGTGACTGGGGCAACCTCGGCAAATCTCATGATGCGATTATCAAAGATGAAACGAACCGCATCAAATCGGCTCTTGGCCAAAAAGTCATCGTATCTGAATTGAATAAGAAGAAATTTGCGATGAATCCGAAACAGATTAAGGTTACCAGTGCCATGACAGAAGAAGAAATGGCAAAATCTCTCGGTGTAAACTACGTCCGTATTACGGCTACCGACCATGTATGGCCGGCTCCGGACAAAGTAGATCAGTTCGTCAACTTCTTCCGCACCATGCCAAAAAATGCATGGCTCCATTTCCACTGCCAGGCTGGTGTAGGTCGTACAACGGCATACATGGCAATGGCTGATATGATGAAGAATCCGGATGTTTCCTTGAAAGACATCTTACAGCGTCAGCATTTAATCGGCGGCAACTACGTAGCATACAAGATTCCAAAACCAAAGAAAGATCAGTGGAAAGCTGATTACTATGCAGATAAAGCACGTATGGTAAAATTGTTCTACACGTATGTACAGCAAAACTACCAGAACAACTTTGCAACGCCATGGTCTCAGTGGCTTGAAAAGCATGATGTAGTAGGTTAAAATTCCTTTTATAGCCGAAAGGATTTTATAGCCAATATATAGGGATATATAATACACGAAAAGGGGCTGTAACAAAATGAGCTTTTTTAGTTCATTTTGTTGCGGTCCTCTTTTTTCCCATACTTAACGCAATAG
>CAKPVJ010000005.1 GCA_934193515.1 uncultured Megasphaera sp.
CCAGCTATTGCGTTAAGTATGGGAAAAAAGAGGACCGCAACAAAATGAACTAAAAAAGCTCATTGTGTTACAGCCCCGTTGTATTGCTTTTTATTAGAATAAGAAGTTGAGTTCAACGTCTGTAAATTCTTTCGGGTCTTTTGCATTGCCTTTAGCATTAGTACCAAAGGTCTGTGCAGCTGTCAGGGTGACGTTTTTAGCCAATGTGTAATCGATACCTACGCCCCAAGAACGAACACCGTCGAGTACGCTGTTGTCACGCCAGGAGTTTGTAGCGCCACCAAGGAACGAACCTTTATCTGTGTCGAGGTATTCAACCCAAGCATCCCAAGAGCCTTTGACGTTTTCATCGACACTGCCATAGGTCAATTTGCCAATCCAAACATCTTTGTTATCGTTGTCGCCGCGCAGGTTGACACGTTCATAGTTTGCCAAAGCATTCCATTTGGAACCCATATTGACAGAAGCATAGGCACCCCAAAGATTGTCTGCAATCGTCTTAGAACCTTTGCTGCTATTGGATTTGTTGAAAGAGTTGTAATATACACCTACAGCAGAACCGTTGCCGAAGAAGCCTTCCAATTCACCATAGCCTGTTTTTACGCCAAGCAACGTGTTAACTGGATCTGTGCTTGCACTAGTATCCCAATCTTCGCCTTCTTTAAATTTACCATAGCCAGCCGTTACAGCGAATTTATCTGTAGCATATTTCATTTCAGCACGGTCAAATACATCGCCATACTGATATCCATAGGCATTGTCACCACCGAGTACGTATGTATCTGTACGGCCTACGCTGAAATTCCAGCTGCCAACAGTGTAATCTACTTTTGCATCATCTGTATATACTTTGTCGCCGTCAGAAGCTTTATCGTTGTCAGCAAAGTTCATATCGCTAGAGCTGATGCCGTATGTTACAGTCGTGCGGTCATTGACCTGTGCATTGGCACGAAGACGAACGCGGTAATCCCAAGAATTATCATTTTTATAATCGGCATTATCGCTCTGGTGCTGATAACGGATACGTGCGTCACCAGTGAGTTTTACGTTGCCGACTTTGTTTTCGAGGTTAGCTACGCGAACGCCGAGGTTATTGAGTTCTGCTGCGTATTCGTCAGCGAGTTTGTTGATGAGAGCGCGCTGTTCAACAGAAGCTTTGTCCATGTGAGCCATGGCTTTAGCTACCATTTCAGCTGCTTCATAACGAGTAATGTTGCGTTCGCCCTGGAAGTAAGAACCGTCAACGCCCTGGATAATGCCAGCGTCAGCGAGTTCTACGACGGATTTGTATGCCCAGCTGTCGGACGGTACATCAACGAACGGATTTGCTGCGAATGCGCACGTAGCACCTACAGCCATTGTTGCAGCGAGTGCTGCTAATACTTTGGTTTTCATTGTGAGATTGCCCCTTCCCAAAAATAAAAATAAATTTTCCTTGTTTGATTATCATATGGGCATCATTCTCACCAAGTTCATTGACGAGTGTTCCTAGTTTCCTCTCTTTTACTATTGGGTTGATTCATGCTCCACCAGACATCATAAGGAAATACATGCAATGATACTATTTTTGCACTGAAAAGATTATACCGTATTTGTAACATTTTTGTCAAGCTAATTGAGCTGTTTTATCATTACAACGAGTTATCGGCCTCCTGTATCCCTGTTGTGAAACATGCCGTATGCAGGATGTTCTCTGATGCACCGTTTTCTGTTTACATGTCGTTTGTCGTGAATCGTGCGTCGTTTGTCGTAAAAAAATCACGTTTCGTACGTTTTGATTTTACCGCTCACTCTATTTCTTACTGCTGTGAGGCGTTTTTGAAAAATACCAAACGAACTACAAACAGGAAAAAGGGACACATCGCTTTGTGCGACATGCCCCTTTTTCCTATTTACGCTTATACGTTCAAATCCTGTACAGATTTAAAGCGGTTCGAAGACGGGTTCGTTTCCGGTGTCAGATTTTTCATCTTGCCCAAGAGGTCCGATTTATCGGAGAAATACGTATGGAGTATCCATTCGGCCGTTTCTGACAACGGTTCATCTAAGAATTCTTTGTACAATTCATCAATTTTTTTGTTCTGCCAGCTGGATTTTACGTCTGTGTTTTCATCAGACTTGTACAGCGAAGCGACACGGGCTTCCTGCACTTTTTTGACCTGCGGCAGTTTGACTTTCGGCTGTCCGCCGCCGCCAATGCAGCCGCCCGGGCAGGCCATGACTTCAATAAAGGAATAATTTTCAAAGTCTTCGTTTTTGACGAGTTCATCAATAAACTTGCGGGCATTTCCCAAGCCGCTGATAGCCGCAACGTGAATGACAAAGTGGCCAAACACGACGGTTGCTTTTTTGACGCCGTCCAAGCCGCGCACCGGTTCAAAGGGAATGAAATCCTTCGGTGCCGGACGGCCTGTAAACATATGGTACGCCGTGCGGATAGCTGCTTCCATAACGCCGCCGGAGTTGCCAAAAATCTTGCCGCCGCCGGACGATTCGCCAAACGCGCGGTCAAATTCGCTGTCTTCCAAAGAAGCAAAATCAATGCCTTCTTCCTGAATCCAAGCGGCTAATTCACGGGTCGTAATACAAATATCGGTATCGCGGAGTTCCGGCATATCCCAATAGATAGATGAGCTGTTAAATTCCGGACGGCGAATTTCTGCTTTTTTTGCCGTGCAGGGGGTGACACACACGTTCACAATTTTTTTCGGATCTATATTATTTTTCTTGGCAAACCAAGTTTTAATAACCGGGCTCAAAATACTGATCGGACTTTTAGTGGAAGACAGATGCGGAATCAATTCCGGATAAAAAGTTTCCGCAAATTCTACCCATGCCGGACAGCAGCTGGTAAACTGCGGAATAGGAATTTCTTCAGACTGCAGACGATGCAGCAGTTCTGTCGCTTCTTCCATAATCGTCAAATCTGCGCCAAAATCCGTGTCAAATACATAGTCGCCGCCTAACGAACGCAGTGCCGCTACCATTTTGCCTTCTACGAACGTACCGGGGTCCATGCCAAAGGATTCCCCCAAGCCGACGCGGACAGCCGGTGCAGTCTGAAAGACGACAATTTTATTCGGGT
Source organism: uncultured Megasphaera sp. (assembly GCA_934193515.1). Lineage (GTDB taxonomy): Bacteria > Bacillota > Negativicutes > Veillonellales > Megasphaeraceae > Megasphaera. The sequence goes on from CAKPVJ010000005.1 coordinate 3,086, forward strand.
CGGCAATCGCTGCTTTGACTTTGTCGACATCGCTTACTTCTGTAATGGCACCAAAGGGACATGCTGACGCGCACTGCCCACAATGAACGCAAATAGGCATATCACCGGTACTGGATAAATTGTAATAATCCATGACGGTCTGCGTATTGGCACAGGCACGGCGGCACAATGTGCAGTTTTTGCACTTTGTTTCATCAAATTTAACAGCACAATTGTGTTCATCAATAGGAACTCGACGAGAGAGTTCTTTAAAACGGGACTGGAAATCAGGCATAGTATTCTCCTTTGATAATACATAATTTAATAATCTATTTGTAATCTTTTTTCACATACTTAGTTATAGAATAATACAAAATCCTGCGAATTTCTATTGCTTTTCCGTAATTCATCTGCTAATTTTGAGATGTTTCCTATACAGTTTTGGCATAGATTTGATTTTTTCTGTTTGCCGTGTATCTAAAAGAATATTTTTAAGATTTCTTTTTATTTTTTTAATGATTCTATTTCCGCTTTTAGCTGTTTATTTTCCGCTTCCAGTTGGGCTACTTTCGTTTGTAAATCTGACAAGGTCTTTATAAATGAATTTTGCATATTCGTGCCATTTTGGTTGACACCCATATAATCCTGCAAATACTGTACGCTGACAGCCGAAGTCGGGTCGCTGCCGTTCGTCTGCACGCCGGATATGCTGCCATTGCCGCTGAATACGACATTTCCCAGCGCCGCAGCAGGCACCGTCAAATGATTTCCATACATCATACCAATAGTTGCCGAAGAGGCTTGTATGTTTTTCACGGCCACTGCATTGGCCGTGACATTGCCGTCTTTCAGTCCGACGCCTTGAATATAACCGGGCGCAGTCTGACCTTGTGAATTTTTATCCCAAAGTACGTTGCTGACGACGCCGTTGACCGTCGTAATGTCTGAATCCTTGACGCCGTTGTGCATGGTGACAACACGGCTGTATGTCTGCCCATCCGGGTTGCTGCCGTAGGATACAGAGCTGAATTCATACTGCGAAACGACAGGTTCATCGTTTTGATTTTTTACGCTGTCTGCCTGTACAGCAGCGGTTCCTGCCATCATCACCAATGCCAAACCGATTTGAAATAGTTTCATGACCTATCATCCTTTCTTCAAATTGCAACTATCTATCAAGTATCCTTATTATACTACGAAAAAACAGCCATGCAATGTTTCGTCATGACTGTTCTGCATCGTACTGACACGGGATGTTATTTATTGGTAATTTTGCCAATATTTTTTAATTCAATGGAAATCGTGCCGTCCGGGTTGTTGATAAACTGGATATAATCCGTGTTTTCTACATACTCCGACGGAAAGGTGATTTCTATGCCTGTATCGGTCTTGATTTTATGGCTGCGGCCGGTTCGTCTGGCAAATTCTTTTTGAATGGCTACATCATCAGGCAGTTTAGCTTCCTGCAGCTGTTCTTTAAATTCCTGCTGCATCGTCTGCGAATGGGCAAAAATATCGGCACCCAATTCCTGCGGCGAAAAAGCATCGGCTGTTTCTGCATTTTCAGCCAAGTAGTTTTTGGCTTTGGACAGGGCTTCTACGGTACTGCTGCCGTGGTCTTCGGCGACTTTTACCGCGATTTTACTGACAAGCTTCACAGCGTCTTTGGCGGAAATGACGGCCGTGCACTGCAGCAGCCTGTCCGGCAGGATGTATACGTCTTCGCCGTTCATCTGCCGTTTGGTATCGACAAAGCGAATCGTATAGTCCTGGCATTGTATCAATGCGTACGCTTCTACTTTTTGGGACGTACTCGGCAAAATAGCATGGTGCTTGATGAGTTTATTGTATACCGCGCCGTCTTCATCCATAATCTGATGGGTATACGCCGTCTTGTTGTTCAGCAGCAGAATGCCTATCTGCCGCTTGTCTTCTTCATCCTGAAAATCGACGACCAGCAAATCCAGCGATTCCTGCACATCGCAGTGCGCCAATATATCGAAGAGCGAACGGGCTGTCTGCGCCGCAAAGTCAGCAAAGGAAATATCTTCACTGAGAAACTGCTGCAGCAGCACTTGATATTGACTCGTCGCATAAAACGCGCCGGTCTGCTGGCTGGCATCGGTCAGTATGCGGGAAATACGTTTGTCTACATACTCATAGACAATATCGCTGGAAAAATCCAATTCTTTCTGCGACAAAATACACATGTTGGTATTAAAATCCAAAATATGCAGTATCGCTTTCTGTATCATCATATACTACTCATTCCTTTGTTAGTTTCTATGTAATTCAAACACGCTGACTTCACGCGAACAAAATACCCGCAGCGGCAGCCAATGGCCGGTCCCGCGGTTGACATAGCCGACGGACTCACCCTGCCGGAACAGGCCCCGCAGATATTTGAAGCCGACGGCTTCCACAATAGGACCGATAGGCGCAAACTGCGCGCCGTGCGTATGGCCGCAAAGCGTAAGCGGAATATGATGGGCAAAGGCTTCATCAATAAACGCTGAGTGATGGGCCAGCATGACGACAAAAGCATTCTCCGGAATCCCATCCAACGCGTCCTGCACAAAGGCTTCCCGTTCTGCCGCAAAGGCCTTATCCCCTTTGGCAAAGCTGTAATCGACGCCGGCGATATAAAATGGTCTGTCGTCACGGCCCATGCTGTGCGCCAGCTGTTCGCCCCTGCCGGGACTGGCTTCTATATGGCTGTTGCAAAGAATGCGGACCGGCGTCTGTTCCAGCATGTCGCGGATAGCCGGCAAACTGCGGTAATATTCATGATTGCCATAACAAAAATCAACGCCGTCAGGAAAGCGGGGCGCATTGTCTTCGATGACGCGCCGGCACGCCGGCAGCAGCGACAGTTCATCAATCAAATCGCCTGTGATTTCCAATCGCTGCACGCCCTGCGCGACTAAGGCATCCATTGCTTCCTGCAGGCGTTCCGGACTAAAAAAGAGCCCCATATGCACATCAGAAATCTGTCCTATTTTATAGCCTTCCAAATAATCCGGAAGTGTACTATATGAAAGGCGGTGAAGCGATACATCCAGATAGCTTTCCCCTGCGACGTTGCCTAAGGTACTCGTCGCGGCGGCAATCACGGGAATGGCAGCGGCCGCGCCTTTGAGAAAGGTACGGCGCGATACCTGCAGCTGCGGACGTACTGCCGCAGCCTGTATACGATGGTCTTGTTCTTCCCGTTTGCAAGACCTATGTGTCCTCCGCCAAATACACACACCCAATGCCCCCAGCAGCAGCACGGGAAACGCCAGCCAAAAGATAAACAGCCAGCTGAGTGAAGCCAGCGCACCGTAAAACAGCACGCCTTTCCACGGACTGCTAATCCATTGAGGAAACAACATGCCGTAATACGCCAGCTCGCCGACGGCAACCAGCGTTACAGCCAATCCGCCGACAACGACAGCCAATTTGCGGCTCGTCCGCATGATATAGTTCCACAATACCAGCGAAAAAACAGCCACGCAGGACATGACAATCATAAAGTTGATAAAGAAAAGACCTTTCATTCTGCCATGGCAGTGATTTTGCCATGCGGTCCAGCCCAAGGCACAGATGTATACGCTTGTTTAGGCAGCCACTGCCAATCCTCCTTCGTCTGTAATGTGCCGTCTGTCAAACGGCCTTTATAGAGAGTCATCTGCCATATTTTATGGGAAAAGACATGTTTTATCGTACCGGTTGGAGCCGGGTCTATGTCAACACGCAGTCCGACAGATGCCAACAGCTGCTGCAGTGCCGTTCGTCCAGTTTCGCCGCTGCCGACAACATTGGGAAATTCCCACATCGATGCCAGCAGGCCCTTAGCAGGCCGGCGGTGAATCAGCCAGCGTTGCTGCTGCGAAAGGACGCAGACAGCTATCTGCTCGGTCGGTATGTGCTTCTTGGTAATGCGCAGCGGCAGCTGCATTTCTGTGCCGGCCTTTTTAGCTTGGCAGTACGATGCCAGCGGGCATTCTCCGCAGCGGGGATGTTTGGGAATGCAAATCATCGCGCCGAAATCCATCAACGCTTCATTAAACGGCCCGGCCTGCGCTGCCGGAATCTGCGCTTGGGCCAGTGCCGTGATTTCTTTCTTTACCGGCGCAGACAAGACGTTGCCGGCAATATTGTACAGCCGCGCAAACACGCGCAGTACATTGCCGTCAACAGCAACTTCCGGTTCGCCATAGGCCATGCTGAGGATAGCACCGGCCGTATATTCGCCAATGCCCTTCAGTGACAATATATCTTTTTTGCTGTCCGGCACCTTGCCGCCGTAGGAAGTGACGACTTCCTGTACCGCTTTATGCAGATGGCGCGCCCGGGAATAATAGCCCAGTCCCTGCCACTGCCGCAGGACATCGTCCTGACTGGCTGCCGCCAGCGCCTGCATCGTCGGAAATTGTTCCATCCAGCTGTCATAATACGGCTTGACCGCTTCGACTTTGGTCTGCTGCAGCATAATTTCCGACACCCATACATGATACGGATCGCGGGGAAAATCGCCCCGCCAGGGCAGCTCCCGCCGATGGGCTCGGTACCATGCCAGCAGCACCGGTGCCCAGTACCTATTGCTTGCTTGTTTCGTTTCGCTCATCATGCAGCCTCTTTCTTACACGCCGTGCTGATTCGGGTCCCAAATATATTTGTGCAGCTGCAGCTGCAGTTTCCATGACGTAAGCCGATGGGTTTTCATAAACTCGACAATCTGCGCCGCTTCGATTTGTCCGTATACCGGGCCAACATAGATCGGACAAGCCGGCCGGTACATGCGGCAGACATCCCAAGCCTGCTGCAAATCAGCCGTACTTCCGACAACAAATTTCAGCACATCCTGGGGCCGCAGGGCGGAAAAGTTTTTCGCCAGCATGCGGTCTGCCATCTGCGACGACACGCTTTTATAATCTACCGTAAACCAGACATGAGGATACGTAAAATACGGCGTAATATCCAGGCTGCCGTTTGTTTCAATATTGACGCTGTGACCCTGCAGTGCTTGGAGCAGCCCGCTTATATCCTGACACAGCGGTTCCCCGCCGGTGAGCGTCACATGGGGATACGACACGCGGCGTACGATATCTGCGATGGCCATTTCCTGCCCTTCCGTAAAGGCATACGTCGTATCACAATAAGAGCAGCGCAGGTTGCAGCCGCAGAGCCGGATAAACGTCGCCAGCTGGCCTGCTGTTTTGCCTTCGCCGTCAATACTGTCAAAAATTTCATTTACGATTAATTTATCGTTCATATACCGCTACATTCCCTTCACTTTCCTGTACCTGCACCTTAACGCAGTACGGCACATGGTCGCAAATCCATTTGGCAATATTTTCTGCCGTCGGATTAAACGAAAATACTTCATTCAAATTTTGATGATCCATTTTCGTCTGAACTATCTCTTTTATTTGTTTAAAATCAATCACCATGCCGTTGGCATTCAGCGTTTCTGCCTGGCAAGTCACATGAATAATCCAATTATGGCCATGCAGATGCTGGCATTTGCTTTCGTAATCCAGCTGCAAATGATGCGCTGCCGATACTTCCAAACGTTTTGTTACGGTATACACCATAACCGCCTCCTTCTTTTACTGCTTCCATTCTGTAATGTATGATACTCTAAAACAAAAAAACTTTTATTTCTTATCTTCAAACTACCCAGACAGCAGGCGTTTTTCTCTGCCGGCTGCCGGTATATGCTCATTCATTCTAATGCCTTTTTGCTCCCTTGTCTACAAAAAATACCCCCTGTATGCTACAATAGATACAGGCATAACAAAGGAGCATCTCATATGGAACAAAAGCCATTAGAACACATTCTTGAATATAACCTGGATATTGGCAAAACCAAACCCGATACGGTACATCGTGATGAAACCTATTGTCCTTTCTGCGATGTAGCCCATCTCCAAAACATTATGGAAACAAGAGGCCATATGATTTGGCTGGAAAATGCCTATCCGGTCCTGCGCGATTCCTGGCAGACTCTCATCATTGAAACCGATGACTGTGACGGCGATTTTTCGACATACGAACCGGCTTACGCTTTGCAGCTCGTTCGGTTCGGCCTGGAAAAATGGCAGCAGGTCAAGAATATGCATACATTTAAATCCGTCGTGTTTTACCGCAATCACGGCTACATGTCCGGCGGCACGATTCACCACCCCCATTCCCAGATTGTCGGCTTCAAAAACTACGACTATCACGAAGATATTCAATTATACCATTTTATCGGTACGCCTATTTTACAAGAAGAAGGCATAGAAATCAACTTATCCAAACGGCCGATTATCGGCTTTTATGAAGTCAACCTCATCTTGAGCGACGCCAACAAACTGCCTGCCTTTGTACATTACATGCAAAAGACGGCAGCGTATTTCATGAACGGCTTTATCAAGCACAACGACAGCTACAATATTTTCTTTTACGATTTTCCCGAAAACGACAATCTCTACGTCAAAATCATTCCCCGTTTTTTGACCAATCCGCTCTTTGTCGGCTACATGATTGCTCAAACATCCAATCCCAAGCATCGGGAACTGTTCATTCAAAAACTGCAGGCCAAACTCACGCAGCCCGTTTCCCCGGTCCATGCCTAAACATCCGGACTACGCTGCTGTTTTTTCCCAGCAGGCAGCATCGCCGCCGGGATACCTTGGAAACTGCCGCATGAAAGATAGTTGTCATACGGCATCTTTTTTTCTAGCATTTTTCTAAAAGCAGTATGAAAAACGACAGACAAAAGGGGCATATCGCTTCGTGCGAAGCCCCATGTATTACATTATATATGAAAGGATTGTGTTATGCGTTTATTTGCAATCGGAGATTTACATTTATCCGGTCATCCTCCCAAAAAGCCGATGGAAATTTTCGGCCCCCGCTGGAAAAACCATTGGCAGCGGATTCAGGAAGACTGGAAAAACCGGGTAACGGACGAAGATATCGTCCTCATTGCCGGTGATACATCGTGGGCCATGCACCTGAAAGACGCTCAGGAAGACTTGGACGAAATCAGAGTCCTGCCGGGACAAAAAATAATCATCCGCGGCAACCACGACTATTGGTGGGAAAGTGCCGGCAAGCTCAACCGTATGGACGCTGCCAACAACATGCACTATCTCTACGGTTCGACGATCGTCATTGACAACGGGCGCATTGCCATCTGCGGCACCCACGGCTGGGTCTGCCCCGGCGACATTCATTACAAAGAAGAACGGGACGCCAAACCGTACCGCCGCGAACTCCTGCGCGTCGAACGCACGCTGCAGGAAGCAGAAAAACTAGGCTGCCAGCATACCATCCTTCTGCTTCACTATCCGCCTGTCTGCGATTTGACCAAACCAAGCGGCTTTACAGAACTCTTGGAAAAATATCATGTTCCCCTTTGCGTCTTTGGTCATCTGCACGGCATGCAGCCTAATACCATGTTCCCCAGATACTACAACGGAACCTTACTGCAGCTCGTTTCGGCAGACTATCGGGACTGCAAATTGCTGGAAATTACATTTGACGATACAGAGGAATCACTATGAGCCAAATAGCAAAAAAACATCTCCTCGCCGGCATCATCTTCGGCGATACCGAAACCGGTGAATACATCTACCTTCCCGGCGGCGAAGTCGGCACAGACCACCCGCTCTGCGTGTTTGAACACGACGGTACCAAAGAAGACGTCGATTTAGAAGAAGCCGGCCACTTGGTAGACCATTTAACATTAAAAAAATGCTGCCATCCCACGCTGGGAAAGCGGTCGTTTTAAGCAACAAAAATATAACGCCAGTATGACAAACTGCATACGAAGGGATTGTAACAAAATGAGAATTTTTAGCCCATTTTGTCACAGTCCCTTTTGCTATGCAGTTTTCAATACATAGTTTGCAATATTACGATTTATTTTCTTCAAATTTTAAACTAAAAACGGTTCGAAAGAGCATGGTACATAATAGCAAAACACGTCATATTACAGCTTCTTTCGCTTTATTGGGAAAACACCGCATCCCTCTTGGTCAAAAGATACATGCCTATATCTCCCATCGTATTCATCGAATTTTAATCTAATTCTAATCGTATTTTAATTTTGTTTTAATCTTCGTATGCTATACTGTACCCATATAGTGTTGGAACACTAACTATGATACAATACAAGGAGAACGCGGCGATGAATACCCTCAAGATTAACCGAATGAATGACTTTTATTTCAAATACCTTCTGGGCAGTGAACAACGCAAGCATTTGACGATTCAGTTTCTAAATGATGTACTGTATGAAAATGAAGAAACACAGATTGAAGACGTCGTCTTTTTGGACAAAGACCAGGACCCCGATTTTGAACACGAAAAACTGAGCAAGCTCGATATCCTGGCTCAGACAAACAGGGGAACACAAATCGACATTGAAGTACAGGTGCTGAAACATTCCTATCTGTCCGAACGATTTTTGTATTACTGGGCCGGTTTGTATGGCTCGCAGCTGAAAGAAAAAGAACAGTATACACAGCTGAAGCCAACCATATCAATTATTTTACTGGATTTTGACTATCTGCCGGAAACAGCATGGCACAACATCTATCATATTTGCAACGACCTCTCGAAACAGCGCCTGACCGACCATTTTGCCATGCACTTCATAGAAATCAAAAAATTTACGTACAGTGACATCAAGAAATTAACGAAATTAGGAACCTGGGCGGCGTATTTTTCCAACTGTGATGAGAAAGAAATGGAGGTGTTGACCATGAGCAATACAGTCATGAAGGATGTAGCCAAAGCAGAAAACGCCTTTACAAGTGATGAAACCATGCGTTACAAATACATGCTGCGGGAAAAAGCAATCCGTGATTACTATTCAGGATTGGATGATGCTAAACAAGAAGGCATAGAGATAGGCATATCGCAAGGACGAGAACAAGGATTAGAACAGGGATTGGCACAAGGCGCGCAGCAGGAAAAAATAGCAAATATCCTAGGCATGCTGCGGGAAGGAATTGATATTTCCGTAATAGCCAAGATTACGTCTTGTTCAGAAGCAGAAATTCAGCAGATAGCTAATGAACAATCCCGGTCGTAAGTATAAGCATACAACCCCCATTAAACAATCCAAACGGATTGTTTAATGGGGGTTGTGTACATATGCAATCTTCTTATGTTGTGTACTATCATATCTTAGAAATTATTCTCGGTGTTGTCAAAAATAATTTACTGAACCGTTAACTTAACCATCACTATTATGATAATGATAAGAAGCATAGTCAGTGCCATTCCTATCTTATTTTGACTGTCATTGTTTTCATCATCGTTTATAGTGTTTAATGCTATATCTTCATCGCCTGCTTCTTCATAGAGTTGCTGCTGTGATACCTGCCATTTTTTCTGCAACGCATTTATCTGTTGTTCTTTATCATCTAATATCTTTTCAACTGCTTGCAATTTTCGTTGCAATATCTCTATCTGTACTTCTTTATCATTCAATTTAATCGTTTCATTACGCAGCGTTTTTCGCAGAGCCGTAATTTCTTTTTCGCTGTTATGATAAATTGTTTCAGCCGCTTCTCTTTGCTGCTTTTCCGTTGCCATTGCCAATGTAAGCTGCTTTATTTTTTTCTGCAAAATTTGTTCTGATGATTGGTAAACCGTAATTGGCGCACTGTGCTTTTTTTCATTCTTAACTGTATGGTTTTGTGATAAATCTGTTTCTGACGACATATCTCTCATTTTTTTCCACTCTTTGCAGGCAAATTTGCAAATCATAAGATATCTATTTGATTTTTTATTATAGCATAATCTGTCATCACTCCAGTAATATGGACATTCTGTAGGAGCTTTACTGTTATCATAAATTTTTTCTATGTGCATACCGCCGCCATGTCTACCTCTCGGATTGTATCTATCCATACAATCACTCCTATCTTATTACTATCCGCTTATACATAGTATATTTTTTTTACCAAAGGATACTGCTGCATCAAGATTTCCAATTGTTTTTTTGCAACCAACTGGACCTGACTTATTTTTGCACGCCATTTTGTTGGCGTCGTAAAATCATTTGCATTAGTAATCACTACACCGCTAAAGCGTTTATACGGATATAGCCCTTCATAAAATTTTACCGCACTTGTTACTGCTTCCAAGCCTCTAGCTCCCATATTCTTATCAGATGCTGTTTGCTTGCATTGTATCAGTAAATTTTCTTCGCCTTCCTGCTGTGCCCAAGCAATCACATCTACGCCATTATCATAAGAATCCTTTGTTTTTTCTGCTGTATAGCCTGGTATCTGATTGTATAAATCACAAATAATTTTTTCAAAAACAACGCCTTCAATATTCTTCATATCTTCTATCGACCAATATGCTTTAGGTTCTGTCTTTTCCTTATCAGCTTCCACCGTGTTTTGCATAATATCATTAAACATGCGCGTGCCATCCTGTTCCGAATCGCCTGTCGGATACAGTACACTTTCACTCAATGCTCGTTTATACGTCAGTAATTGATCTAATTTTTCATCAAACGAAGCTTCTTTGGGATATGCTGCATCATACGCAATAGGCAAGTATACATTAACATCTTTAGTTTGACCAATTCGATACACTCTGTCCGTTGCTTGATCTTCTTTAGCAGGATTCCAGCTGCGGCTCAAATGAATAACATTATTGGCCGATGTAATCGTAAATCCCACACCACCTGCTTCTGCTGATAATATTAATATATTAAATCCTTCAGATTGATTAAATTGAGCAACGATATCTTGTCGTCGTTCACTTAATAATTCTCCATTAATGGGTGGCAAAATCTGCTTGCAATACTTTTTCTTAATCAACAAATATCGTAGCAACTGCTGCATTTTCCGACTTGTAACAAAAATAAGCACCTTTTCCTGCCGCTTTTGAATATCTTTCAATACATCAAACGTTACCTGCAGTCGTGCAGATGATTGAATAACTGCATCTGCATCCATACTATACAAGGTTTCCCTATTATATGTACTTAAATCCGGACACAACGAAATATCACGCAGCATGCCAATTGTTTTCAGTATTGTATTTTTACTTGCTTCTTTTTGCTGTCTTGCCTCATGAATCACGGTTTCATAAGCATTCCGTTGTATATCCGGCATAGGTTGTTCTAGCGGAATAATTCGTTTTTGCGGCAGTCCTTCCAAATAATCTTTTTTTAATCGCCGTAAAAAAACAGGCTGTAATTGGTTCTGTAATTGTTTTCCTAGTTCTTCAAGAGCAGACGCATCATGTCTTATCTGTTTCAGTTTATTAGGATACTGTTCATTAAAAAATTTCAACTCTCCCAATTTACCAGGAACAGCAAAATCCATAATACTCCACAAGTCAATCCACGAATTTTCTACGGGCGTACCGGTTAAGGCAATACCAAAATCGTATTTCATCGCTTTGACCGCATTGGTAACTGCAATGCCTGGATTTTTAATTTTTTGTGCTTCATCCAATATCATCACTGACCATTGAATTTGCCCCCATGATATATGCCGTTTGCGTAATGTTTCATACGTCGTAAGCACAATTTGATTCATATATTGTTTTGTCAATGATGCATTCACATCAGCCGATTTCAGACGAGTTTCGGTCAAGCTTTTCTCATTTTTCCCATATAGAGCCAGAATATTCGTAAATACATTAAACTGTATAAATTTTGCATACTCTTCCTGCCAGTTCTTCAATAATGATACAGGAGCTACAATTAAAACAGGCGGCATATCTCCTTTATAGCACATTTTTAACGCTGCAATAAATGCAAAGGTCTGCATGGTTTTCCCTAATCCCATATCATCGGCTAATAATACGCCTTTCCATCCGTCACTCCATTGCTTCTTAAGCCATTTTATTCCTTCTGCCTGATGAGGATATAACTGTATTTCTTCCTTAAGCCCTAGATTTTCTTTTGCCCACAACGTCCTGTCTACTTTACGCTTACGCACATCTGCCGTATAGCTTAAATCATCAATATTATCTTTAATAATCAGTGCTATTTCTTTTTTAGATTTTTTTCCATCTTCCTTTTCGTTCGATTCTATTTTATAGGCTGTTTTTTCGATATCTATCAGTAATTCCGGCGTAATTGGATATGTCTTACCTTGCATAACAATTGTATTTTGATTTTTTTCTTGAGCAATGTAAACCTTTTGCTGTACTTCTTCTAAATTATCCGGCGTAATAATTAACTGTTCCGTTTTGGTATCCGTATAGGCCGCTGTCCCTTCTTCTGGAAGCCAGGATTCATCGATTAATTTAAGATAAGGAATGACCTTGCGAATAAATTCTCCTATTCTAATTACCCGGTCAGAATATACCGAATCATCTATTTCAAATACAGGGGCATCAAATATTTCCTGTGGAGCTACAGCTATTTGCTGAAACGTTTTTTTATCTATAGCGTCATATTTCTTAATTTCAGCTAGCCCTTTACGCACCTCCTGTTTAATAACATATTTTTTCCTATTTATGGTATAGACTGTATTCACTTTTTTTGTCCGATTCACTTGGCTATATAGTTTTTCTTCTGTAATCGGCTGCAACACATCTGACTTTTCTTTCAAAAAAACAGGAATGATGGAATATACATTATCTGCTTTTTTCTGTATTTGAATGCTTAATTTATCCGGCACTACAACTTGCAGCGATGTTAAATAGGAATCCATTTGCAGATTTACGTTTTCCGCACACTTTTTTATTTCTGCAAAGTGTTCATAATTAAACGGGGATAGTTCTGACCGTGTCAGATGTTGAATCTGTTCATTACACAGTTCTGTCAACCGTATAATTTTATATTGTATTTCATTAAATATAAATTGACTATCGTCTGCAAAATGAATATAAGAACCCATTCTTTTATACTCAGCCTGCAGCACATCTTTATCCGTCTTCCATTCTATGTGGTAGCGAAAATTGTTATGCCCCATATCACCGCTGCTTTTTAAATACATTGCATATGGGAACAGCGGTGGCAGCTGTAAGATTTCACGTTGTTTATTGGTCAATTTTACAGCCTGATCATGAGTAATGCTGTAACCATTGCCCCATACATCAGCTATATCATCCATATACAACTCTTCTAACATATCCTTCATGCAGTGCCACTGACTGCCAGCTATATCTTCTTCCGGCGGCGCAAAAAAATATCCCAGCGCCGTTACTTGCCACCATGTATCGTTCATCTCTGATTCATCCTTTTCATCAAATACCGCAATAGTTTCGCAGCCAATTTTGCATCCGTTCTTTCCATTTTGCATACGGATCATGTGTAAGCCCATCATACTGGGTTCCAATCGTTTCACATCCACCGTGTCCAGTAATATCACTGTATTCTATCGTCTTTTTCGTATGAAAATCACTCCGCTTTATTGGACTGTTTTCCTCTTTCCAAACCCTTATTTTAGTATTATGGCTTCCTTCACAACAGATATACTTGCCGATAGCAAAGACAAATAAACTTTTATTCGCTTGGCCGCTCCCCTTTAATGTGCCATACATGAGATGATCTAATTTTTCATCTACATTTTCTCGTTTTAAGGCTCTGGCTTTCCAAACCGCATCCGGCCCTAATATAGGCCATGTGTCATCCATATATTTTACATAGCCGCTCCAGAACTCTTTTCTTGGTTCCCACATAGACCGATCTGCTGTCGCATCAAAAATAGAAAAAAACAGTTCAAAATCTACACGGCATAACCATTTTTTATAAATAGCAAGAGCCCGACTGTCTACCTGCAGCCATTTGCTGCTATCTGCCCGTGGATCTCCCAATTCTCGCTGTAAAATTTGTATCAATTGTTCCTGTTGCTGTCCATTTCTGCTTTTATCTACAGTAAAAATAAGGGAAGATGCTACATAGCATATTAAGTTTTTATATAAATATATTCTTTCCCCTTTCTGCCCCAACACGGCTGTTTGTATCTCCCGTAATCGTTCTAATTTATCGGCTGCAGGTACATTCGGAGAAGCAAACAGCTCTTGAATCGCATTTACTACATACTTACTCTGCCATAACGACACGGAAAATATAATTTGTCTTAAGTACGCTTGTATCCCTTTCGTTAAATGCCCGGCAAATACATGCACTCCATTTTCATCTAATAAAAATGGTGCCTTTTGTAAACTGGGAAAACGGGTGGCAAAATCAGGATGTTCCTGCAGACAACGGCATATCCGTTCTCTTAATAATATAGTCAAGGTATTCTTTTCTTGGTAATTTCCAAAGTACGTAAACAAAGCCTTCCGACAAGAAGAACTTTTCTGCCAATCAATTTGATCCAATACCCAGGCAGGCATGCCTTCTATTTCTGCAGCAGATATATAAATGTCCAGCAACATCCTTCGTTCTCTTCCAGTAAATTCATCATCGCGCTGACCAACAAATTTTTCTTTCGCTTTCTGAAATAATTTTCCCGCATCAAATGGATTCACAGGCTTTATATCTGTATTGGATACTTTTTTCCACAATTCGTTCAGTAGTTCTTCCGTTTTTTTAGGCTTCACCGGCACATACCCCCGCTTATTAGCCAGTGCCATCTCCGTATTTGCCGCTTGTAGTTTTTGTACATATTTTTCTAACGAAATCATATTCCATCACCTTCATTCATTTCCCGGTGTGGCAGGCGGCATCATCGTAACCCGAATATCAATGCGCCGATTGGCTGCCCGCCCTTCTTCCGAATTTTCATCATAGGGATCGTCTGTAATCGGACGCGTTTCGGCATATCCGGAACAAGAAAAAACAGGCTGACCATTAGCATTGGCTATCGTATTTAAAGCCTCTTGGTCCGTTCTCATGAGGTTCCACGTATTAATGGCTCGTTGTGTAGAAAGCTCCCAGTTGGAATGAAATTCCGGCGTTTCAATGGGTACATTATCAGTATGACCTTCAATAAATACTGTTTCTACAGCGTGGGCATATTTTTCTTCCATCAGCGTTTCATACAAAACCTGACTCAAGCTATTCACTGCATATTGTCCTTCCGGCTTGATGACGGCTTCCCCTTGTGCGAATAATACGCTTTCAGGAATACGCAGTACGCCTTGTTTTTTATCAATTGTTACTTTTACGCCTCGATTCGCCATGTCCTGCTGCATATCTTCCAATAATTCATTGCGTTTTTCTGTATTGCCTGTATATTGATTTGTTACTTCTCCTAAATTAAGCATAAAATAAGATAATGCCAAAATAAAGATAGCCAATAAGCCGGCCATCAAATCACTGATTGACAGCGTAAAGGCATCGCCGTCTGCCCCTTCCTGCTCTTTTTGCAATCGTATTTTCCGCATATGCTAACCCCTATCTTCTTTGCGTATATTGCCCATTGACTTTTAAATTACGCTTCAATTCTTTTATGACCTCCGTTAAATCCTCTACAGCTGCCACTAAGTCTTCATTTATTGTATTGAGTGCGCCTCCTGTATTTCTTACGCCTTCATCGAATGCTTTCAAATTATCTCTCAATCCGTTGTTAACTGTATTCGTATAATCCTTTGTATTTGTAAGCAAAATGGTAAACGTTTCCTGCAGTGCCTTATTCACATTGCCAAAATTCGTTTCATACGCTTTCCAAGCTATTTCCATTTGCTGAATCGCCGTTTGAATAGACGATATCGTAGCTGTCTGTTTTTCTACCGATGTATTGACAAGAGCCGCACTGTTTCCTACATGCTGATTAAACGCGGTTGTCGCATCAATAACCTGTGTCAGTCTCCCGGATACGTCCTGAGCTGCCTGCTGCATAGGCTTGGCTGCATCCGTGAATTTATCGGCTGTCCTGCCGGCTTGTGTAATAAGGCCTTGAGATGCCTGCATAGTACCTGTCAGTTCTTCCAATTCCTGCTTCATGGCCAGCGTTAAATTTTCAACTGTTGCCGCCGCTTCTTTCATGGTATAGGCTACATGCTGACTGCCTTCCTGGCTAGCTGTGGTAATAGCCTGTACTGTATCTGTCATTTGTGCTTGTACTGTTTCAAGGAGCTGTTGTATCTGTTTCTGATTGGAAGCCGTCCCTCTAGCATTTGCTTCTGTAGATTCTTCCACAGTATGCTTCATCTTTGCAGTCAATTCATCTATGGACTGCTGCAAGTTTTCCATATGTTCAGCACTTGCATGAGAAGCCTGATTCATGAATTTTGCCATTTCTTCCTGCAAACTTGTTGTTTGCGATGTCATTCCCTGCTGCATCGCATCGACCATGACTTGTACCTGATTAGCCGCATTCTTCATCATATCAGCAAATTCGGCATTGCTCTGATTGCTTGCCTTCGATATATCCGACACAATTCCCGTCATCTTTGTACTAATATCTTCCATCAGCTGCGTCAAGATTTCTTGATTTTTAGCCGCTCCTTCACTGTTGGCCGTTACAGAAGAGGAAATAGTAGCATTCATTTTATCAGTCAGTTCTTCTATAGACTGCCGCAGTTGATTCATACTCGCTTCATTGGCAATACGTGCTTGCTCCATGATTTCTTTCATGCCTTGTTCCATACCCGTCAAGGTTTTGGCAAAGCTGGCAATTTCCTTACCGGCACCTTCATTTAAAGAATCGGCAATAGCCGACATACCGCCGTTATTCAAGGCTTTCATTGTAGTAAGCAATTCATCAAATAAAGGTTTAAAATTAGTATCAATAGATTGTTCCAAAGCAGCCTGTACGTTCATCAACGTTTCACCCATAATATCTCCCAAATCGCCGCTCAAGGTTTTTAATGTTGCTCCTTGTTCCTGCGATTCTTCCAGCTGCATCACCATCAATCTTTCCATTGTAACTAAGGGAAATACTTCATCTAATGTGCTGCATAGTACATCTATATCAGCATGCACTCCTTTCATCAAATCACTGTAGAGCCAATTAAATGCAATAGCACAAAAAATCCCCACTATTGATGTAATAAAAGCCGTACTCGTTCCGTTCAATAATTGACTAATTCCCTGCTGCAGTCCTGCTGTGCTTTTTGTATCAATTTCCACCAAACCAAATGTCAATCCCAAAAATGTTCCTAATATGCCTAAGCCAGTAAAAATACCAGCTAAATTTTTCCAAAAATCATTTTTTAACCCACATAATAACACAGAAACAGTAAAATAACTTTCAGCTTCCACGGTAGCCCTTTTTCTGTTTTCATCTATAGACACCATGATTATATTTTTTTCGTATTGTTTCCATGTCGTCTTAAATACCTCATTAGTAGTAAAGACTTTACTAATTTCTGCATATGTTTGCGTATTTGCAGATATTCCATCATTTAACACAGATATTGCAGAATTTAAAACTTTTATTATTTGCTGCAACCCTTTTCTTCTCTGCTCTACTTTGTTTTTAAAACATTTTCCATACCATCCAAAT
This sequence comes from uncultured Megasphaera sp., assembly GCA_934193515.1. Lineage (GTDB taxonomy): Bacteria > Bacillota > Negativicutes > Veillonellales > Megasphaeraceae > Megasphaera. The sequence goes on from CAKPVJ010000005.1 coordinate 20,422, forward strand.
ACACCTGCAGCTACTACTACAGAAACTATAAGCATCTCTATAAAACCAGTATTCATATAGCCACTTCCTTATCAGTTTTTACACGCCAAAAAGGACAGTATATTCCTATACTGTCCTTTTGCATGCAAATACGGGGTATGTAATTGTGCATAACTTAAATATATTGCATTAATTTTCTTTTTTTTGTGTATATAAATTCACGCTTATATTCATACTATATACATTTAACACAATACATCCCACCTATTTTCTTAACTATGTATTTTATTGTATCATATTCATATACATTGTGACAATAATGTAAAATTTATCTATTGTTTAACTATTTTAAATCCAATCTAAAGATATTATCACGCATCTATTTTATTTTCTAGATATCGTTATCCTTTAGTTCAATATTCGTAAAGTTCAATTGGTAGCGTTATATAACTCGCGACTATTCCCCTTTCAAATCTTCCAGTTCGCACCAACGTTCAGTCATGGCATCTACTTTTTCCTGCGTTTCTTTTTGTTCCTGCAGGAGCGATTCGACTTGGTCGTAATCACTGCCGGCTGCGGCTATGGCTGCATTGAGTCCTTTGAGCATGGCTTCGTACTGCGGCAGTTCTGTCGTGATTTTCTTTAGCTCTTCTTCCTGTCGGGATGTCAGGCCTTTTTTAGCTGGACGAACCGCTGGTTTGGCCGTTTTTTCTGTCTGCACAGATTTTACTGGTTCGGCACTGGTTTCTGTTTTGTCTGCATGACTGGTATATTTTTCTTCTATATATTGACTGTAATCGCCGTAATACCGCTGCCACGTGCCGTGTTCCAACACAAAGAGTTTATCGACAACGCGATCCAAGAAGTATCTGTCGTGAGATACGACCAGTACGACGCCCTGATAGGTATCCAAATAGCGTTCCAATACGGTCAACGTCGGGATATCCAAATCATTTGTCGGTTCGTCCAGCATGAGTACGTTGGGCTGATCCATGAGCAGCCGCAGCAGATACAGGCGTCTGCGTTCACCGCCGCTCAGTTTTTCAATGTATGTATACTGCATATCATCTGTAAAAAGAAACTGGTCTAAAAGGCGTGTCGCTGAAATCCGCTGTCCGAACTGATTGGTCACAAAATGACCATGTTCTTGCACGTAATCAATGACCCGCATGGATTCATCGAATTGCGGCAGCTGCTGCGTAAAAAAGCCAATGCGCACGGTCTGCCCAATCGTCAGCGTACCGGCTGTAGGCTGCAGCCGACCGGCCAATACGTTGAGCAGCGTCGATTTGCCGACGCCGTTTTCACCGATAATGCCGATGCGGTCATGTTTGACAACATGATAGGTCACATGCTGAAACAGCGGCTGTCCCTGCGGATAGGAAAAGGCAACGTCATCTATATCCAATATTGTTTTTCCCAGCCGGACAGACGTATCAAACATCTCTACTTCATGCAGCGGCTTGCCTGCTTCAATGGCGCATAATTCTTCATAACGGGCAATTCGTGCCTTTTGTTTGGTAGAACGAGCTTGGGCGCCCCGCTTAATCCAGGCCGTTTCACGGCGAATGAGGTTACGCCGTTTTTCTTCTGACGCTTCTTCCTGTGCCAGCCGGGCTTCCCGCAGTTCCAAATACTGGGCGTAGTTACCTTCGTACGTATAGACGCGGCCGCGGTCCAGTTCCAGCATCGAATGCACTACGGAATCGAGGAAATAGCGGTCATGCGTGCTGACAATGAGGGCGGACTTGCTGTCACGCAAATAGTCTTCCAGCCACATAATCGTCTTGTCATCCAAATGGTTGGTCGGTTCGTCCATAATCAACAAATCACACGGCATAATCAACGCACGGGCCAATCCCAGCCGTTTGCGCTGGCCGCCGGATAATTCATCGACGGTCTGGGTTAATTTGTGAATCCCTAGTTTCTGCAAAATGACTTTAGCATGTTGTTCCAATTCCCAAGCATGCTTTTCATCCATTTCTTCGGTCAGTTTGACGACCGCTTCGTCATCACTGCGTTCTACGGCTTCTTCGTAGCGGCGCAGCAGCTGCATGACCGACAAATCACCGTCCAGTACGCTTTCCAAGACTGTATGGCCCGGCTGAAATACTGGCTCTTGGGGTAAAAAATGGATTCTTGCTTTCTGATTTTTCCAGATTGTACCGCTGTCCGCTTCGGCAATTCCGGCGATAATTTTCAACAAGGTTGTCTTGCCGGCACCATTTAAGCCAATGAGTCCCAATTTTTGACCGCCGTCCACAGCAAAGGTCACATCATCAAACAAAACTCGCAGTCCATAGGATTTTTTTACATGTTCAAGGGTAAGTATATTCATCAGTATCGTGACTTCTTTCTCTAATAAGTATAATCGTAATTTAACCCTATCATATCTTTTAAAAATACGCAATATGCTCTTTCTTGTTACTTTATCATGATAAAGCCCTTGCCTGGTATGCAAAAGTACAGTACAATAAGAACATCATTTACTTATATTTCTATACGTAATAGGGAGGTATTTATACATGGAACACCTAAATGTGCCAATCCTCACAGCCTTCGCCTTATATCTGCTGGCTATGTTATCTATTGGCATCTATTACTCTCGTTCCCAACAACGACTAAGCGATTATATTCTCGGCGGACGCAGTCTGGGACCATGGATTACATCCATGAGTGCGGAAGCTTCCGATATGAGCGGCTGGATGCTGATGGGCGTTCCCGGTTTTGCTTATGCCACCGGTGTCTCTGCATCGTGGATTGCCATCGGCATTGCTATCGGTACGTATCTCAACTGGCAGTTTATTTCTCAGCGACTGCGAAATTATACAGAAGTCGCAAACAATAGTCTGACCATGCCGGATTATTTAAAAAACCGTTTTCATGACGACAACAATATTATCCGCATCATTTCTGCTATTTTTATTTTGATTTTCTTCTTAATCTATACGTCATCCGGATTTGTATCGGGAGGCAAATTATTTGAAGCCGTCTTTGGCATGGATTATTTTTCCGCTTTGCTTCTCAGCGCCGGTGTCGTCGTCGTATATACCTTTTTAGGCGGTTTTATGGCTGTCTGCTGGACTGATTTTATTCAGGGATGCATGATGTTTTTAGCGATTGTTCTCGTACCTATCGTCGGTATGATCGTCGCCGGCGGTTTTACGGAAACCATGACCCGCTTGTCAACTACAGCACCACAGCTTCTCGACATGGCACCGGATACGAGTTCTACCGGCATCATTGCTATTATTTCCGCATTAGCCTGGGGCATCGGCTATTTTGGACAGCCTCATATTTTAGTTCGCTTCATGGCGATTGGCAATCCGGCAGAACTGAAAAAATCTAAGCATATTGCCATGACCTGGGTTGTTATATCTTTGGCAGCTGCTGTCCTCGTCGGACTCGTTGGTAAAGTCGTACTAAACATACCACTCACTGGTTCGGATACAGAAAAAGTCTTTTTAGTCATGAGCCAGCAACTATTTCCACCGTTTGCTACAGGTCTTATTTTATCAGCCGTATTAGCTGCTATTATGAGTACCGCCGCTTCGCAGCTTCTCGTTACGGCTTCTTCTATTTCTAAAGATTTATATCATACATTTATTCGCAAAAACGCCAGCGACACAGAACTGATTTATGTCAGCCGAATTACGGTTCTCGTCGTAGCTGCCCTGGCTATCATGCTGGCTCTCAATCCGAATAGTTACATTCTGACCATGGTTTCCTATGCCTGGGCCGGATTTGGTGCCGCTTTTGGCCCGACTATTTTGTTGTCCCTGTATTGGAAACGGATGACCAAAAACGGGGCGTTAGCCGGTATCATTGTCGGCGGTCTTACGGTACTCATTTGGAAACAATTTGCGTGGTTTGGTTTATATGAAATCGTTCCCGGCTTCATTTTCTCCCTGCTTGCCATTTATATCGTCAGCAAACTCGACAAGGAACCTTGTCAGGAAATTCAGGATGAATTTGACCATGCTATGTCGTTTAAACAAAAAATCACAGTATTAAAAAGTGATGAAGAGTAAAAAATACTTTCTCATCATTTCAAAATCTATCACGTTACAATAGCAAAAAACAATAGGCCTTGCATGAAAGTTCACACATCATGCAAGGCTTATTTATTCTCTAAAAAATCAGTAACAAAACAACAATATCACCAATTCATACTTCGTACAGCAGTTCTTTTGCTATCCTATATCAACTGATATTCATGCAGTAACTTTTCTTGGTAAGCATCATCAGCTAACGCTTTTTCTACTTCATCCATACGCCCTTCCTGCATCAATTTCTGAATCAGGGTGCCCAGTATTTTTCTGCCTTCCTGCCGGCCTTTTGTTTCTCCGCTCAGTCGTACCGACGCTATGTCACGCATTGTTTTTTCATAATCCCAGTACTGCGATTTTAATGTATTGTTGCTTGCAAATTGACCTTCATAGGTCATGGCATCTTTGATGGCTGTATCACTCATGGCCAGCACCTTCCTTTCTTGGTCACTGCATTTCGGTGAAAAGTATGCAATCCATTTGTCTGCCCGCTTCAGCTTTTTTATATCGCTAATATGAATCTTTTGCAATTCAATGAAATGCATTTCCAAATGATTTGTCAATACATCATGGGTTTCATCATTGGCAATATGATATGCATGAGAATAAGTATCATACTGTGGAAATTGGTCATAATTTAGTAAGTCAATCGTAATGACAGGCCGCAAATGTTGATACGGTTCTCCCGCTTCCAATTCCCGGCTGTATATCCGTCCCCAGTAATATAACGTACGATTGGCCATACATTCGTCCAATAACACCTGCACTTCAATGTGAACGCGTGTCCCATCATTCATTTCTGCTAATACATCCAGCAAAGAAAGCTTGCCGTGAATCCGCTGCGGTACAACTTCCTTGTCGGCAAAAACCAAATCGACAAATGCATCGTCATCATGCCGATCTAAAATCGAATTGATAAAATTTAACGTCAATGCCTTACGTTCTTCTGAGCCCAGCAATGATTTAAAGAATACATCATTCAGCCGATTTAAATGGGTAATCTCAGGAACTTTCATGGGAATCACCTCTTTATACGTATTGTAGCATTGGCATATATGACGCGTCAATGAAAATACAGCCGCCATATATCTAAAAAATACGCCCTGAGAAATTCTCAAGGCGTATTTTTGCAATGTGTCTATTACTGCTGTGCTTTACGCATAGCTTTCTTTCTGTCGTGTTTGTCGAGGATGGCTTTACGGATACGAATGCTCTTTGGCGTAACTTCGACGAGTTCGTCATCGTTAATCCATTCCAAAGATTTTTCCAAGCCCATGTCCTGCGGCGGAACCAGGCGGAGTGCTTCATCGGAAGCAGAAGAACGGGTGTTAGTAAGGTGTTTTTTCTTGCAGGGGTTGACATCGATATCGACATCACGGTTGCTTTCACCTACGACCTGACCCAAATAAATTTCTTCGCCCGGCTTGATAAACATCGTGCCGCGGTCCTGCAGGTTGAAGATACCATAACCTGTCGTCGTACCGGATTCAAAAGCAACTAAGCTGCCGCGTGTACGACCTGGGATTTCACCTTTCCAAGGCGCATAGCCGTGGAATACATGGTACATAATACCGTTCCCTTTAGTAGCTGTCAGGAATTCACTGCGGAAACCAATAAGGCCGCGGGCCGGAATAATAAATTCAAGGCGTGTATAGCCGGAAACGTCTGTCATGTTGACCATTTCCGCTTTGCGTGTACCTAATTTTTCCATAACGGCACCCATGAATTCAGGCGGAACGTCAATAGTCAAGGCTTCCAACGGTTCGCATTTTTTACCGTTGATTTCTTTCGTAATAACGCTCGGTTTACCAATCTGCAGTTCATACCCCTGGCGGCGCATTTCTTCAATCAAAACGGCGATGTGGAGTTCACCACGGCCGGATACTTTAAACGCATCCGCGCTGTCTGTTTCTTCTACGCGCAAAGATACGTTGGTCTGTACTTCACGGAACAGACGGTCACGGAGATGACGGCTTGTAACAAATTCGCCTTCCTGACCGGCAAACGGGCTGTCGTTGACGTAGAAAATCATAGACAATGTCGGTTCGTCAATATTAATCTTCGGCAGTGCTTCCGGATTCTGCGGATCCGTAACGGTTTCGCCGATTTTCAAATCAGGAATGCCTACGATGCAGGCGATTTCACCCATAGCAGCTTCTTCCTGTTCAACTCGTTTGAGGCCTTCATAGGTATATACACGGCCGATTTTAGCTTTACGCTGGCTTTCACCGTCCGTAACGACGATGTTTTGGTTCGGACGCATTTTGCCGCGGACAATACGGCCAATAGCGATTTTACCAACATAGTCATCATAGTCCAATGTCGTAACCATAAACTGCAGAGGACCTTCCGGGTCGCCTTTCGGGCATGGGCAGTATTTGATAATCGTCTTAAAGAGCGGTTCCAAATTGTCGCTTTCATCATCCATGGAATATTTGGCGATACCGTCGCGGCCGTTGGCGTAGACAACAGGGAAATCCAACTGTTCATCTGTTGCATCCAATTCCATGAACAATTCCAATACTTCATCTTCTACTTCCGCTACGCGGGCACCGGGTTTATCGATTTTGTTGATAACAACGATAGGTTTCAGCTTCTGTTCCAAGGCTTTGCGCAGTACGTATTTAGTCTGCGGCATAGGACCTTCAAAAGCATCAACCAAAAGCAGGACGCCGTCGACCATGTTTAATACACGTTCAACTTCGCCGCCGAAGTCAGCATGCCCCGGTGTGTCAACGATGTTGATTTTGACACCTTCATGCATGACAGATGTATTTTTGGACAAGATTGTAATGCCGCGTTCCCGTTCGATATCTCCCGAGTCCATAACTCGATCAGCTACTTTTTCGTTTGAACGGAATACATGACTCTGTTTGAGCATGGCATCAACCAATGTCGTTTTGCCATGGTCAACGTGGGCAATAATTGCAATATTACGAATATCTTTGCGTTCCATCTAATGTCCTCTCTCCTATTAATCATAAAGAATATATTTTTATATATGTAACTGTATCAGTATACCACAAAAAAAGTAGTTAGTGAATAGTAATTCGCAGACAGGCTGTAAATTTATCGTTTTTTTACCTTCTGCTATTTCTGCTCACTAACTACCATTTTTTAATCTTCGCCAATAATGCGAACTTCTGGTTCCAAATGCACGCCGTGTGCTTTTTCTACCCGTTTTTGCACTTCATGAATGACCTGCAGGACATCTCTGGCTGAAGCATGGCCTGTATTTACGACGAACCCGGCATGCTTAGTAGATACCTGGGCATCACCGCAGGATAACCCTTTTAAACCCGTCTGGTCGATAAGCGTCCCGGCAAAATATCCCGGCGGCCGTTTAAACGTACTGCCAGCGCTGTGCATTTCCAGCGGCTGTTTGCTGCGCCGTTTCTGCATCAAATCATCCATTTCCTGCTGAATTTCTGCCTTGTTCCCCTGACGCAGCGTCAGCTCAATCTCAACGACAAACTCCTGCGACTTCTGGAAACGGCTCTGCCGATAGGAAAATCCTAAATTCGGGGCGTTGTACGTATGCACACCGCCTGTACTGTTTACGGTGCGCACGCGTGATACGACATGGCTCATTTCGCCGCCGTACGCGCCGGCATTCATAAACACGGCGCCGCCCAGCGTTCCCGGTATGCCGCAGGCAAACTCGATGCCCGTCAGCCCTTGTTCCTGTGCAAACTGGCAAACATCCTTCATCATGTATCCGGCACTTGCCAAGATTTTCGTTCCGTTACAGGACAAGACCTTCATCATCTGATTCAACTGAATGACCACGCCGCGAATGCCGCCGTCCCGCACGAGAACATTCGAGCCGCCGCCCAGCACGGTAACAGGCAGTTCCAAGCTGCGGGCTGCCCGAATCGCCAACGACATTTCCTTGACAGATTTGGGCAGGACCAGCACATCTGCCGGACCGCCGACAGCAAAGGTCGTATGCTCACTCATTGGTTCATCCATCAAAATGCGGCTTGCCGGCATGGACGCCGACAGCTGCGACACAAAACTAGTCAATGCGTATTTATTGATCAAGAATACTCATTCCTTCTGCCATAGATTGTTGGATAATCTGAAATACTTCGCCAGCTATGGACTGCCATGCATTATATTTTTGTAAATAATCTACAGCCAGCTGATTGTTCTTTACTAATTCGGACAGCCGATTCAGCTGTTCAATCTTCTTGCGAACCGGTTTATCTCCCATAGACTGCGCATATGCCAGCTGGGTCTGCCATAACAAAAATTCACGAACCAATTTCGTCGTTTTTTCATCTTTGGCCAGCGTTTTCCCTGCTTCTACGAGGTCCTGGTATTCTTTGCATGCTTGAACTGCTTCTGCGAGTTCATGGGCTTTATCATAAATTTCCACTCGTCACACCTCATTACTTCAAATTTTTGATGCCTATACCGCTTTTGGCCATGTCAGGAAATCCCAGCTGCCGTAATGCTTCATACGATACGATGGCTACGGTATTAGACAAATTCAGGCTTCGTGCTTTGTCAATCATCGGCACGCGGAAACAGCTTTCAGGATATTTTTTCAGCAGCTCTTCCGGCAAGCCTTTGGTTTCTTTGCCAAATACCAGCATATCATCATATTGAAATTGTATATCTGCATAACATTGTTCTGATTTCGTCGTCAAATAAAAGAAGCGATGGCCTTTATATTTTTCCAGCACTTCTTCAAAATTTTCATGAATCTGTACATCTACCAGCGACCAGTAATCCAGACCGGCTCGTTTTAAATGTTTATCATCAATGGAAAACCCAAGGGGCTTGACCAAATGCAGCGTTATATGATTCGCTGCGCATAAACGGGCCACATTGCCCGTATTTCCGGGAATTTCCGGTTCTACCATTACGATATGCATACTATCACTCACTCTCCACCATGTATTGTACAAGATTTCCTGTATAAGCACAAGAGGAAAGCCCCCCTTCCGTCCCACACATTGCTTTTTTTCTTACTGCATGCTATAATTTAGATAACAATTATTTATTAATTGCTGTTTTCGTTATTGAAAAAGAGAGGTGTTTTCACATGGATACATTTGATAACATTGCCCAATACCCAATTTATTTTGCACCGGGCTGTCGTCTTATGCAGCTGGAACCTGCTATGGTTTCCAACGTATATGACTATCTGCGCAAGTTGTTTGGCAACATCCGTCTGTATACACGCTGCTGCGTGTTTGATGATGCCAAACAGCATGACGAAGAAGCCGTTTTCATTACGCTATGTGATTCCTGTTTTAAAATTTACGGAGAAACGTACGCCAATCTTCATATGCGCGACTTTTGGAGTGTCTATGACGAATACAAGGCGATTTATCCCATCAAAGAGGAAGCACCCCTTCGCAAGGCATTAAAATCCACACTCTGCGCACCGGCACCGCTGAATGCGATTCGCAGTTGGGCAGACGAATGGAAAACCTGGAGTACCAAATAAGGAGGCGCATCGATGAAATTCACGTACTATGGCCACTCTGCCTTTACGCTCAGCGACGGCCAGACGACATTACTGTTCGACCCGTTTATTACAGACAATCCTTGGACAAGTATCTGTCCGACAGACATTGCCTGTCAATACATCCTCATTTCCCACGCGCACGGCGACCATTACGGCGACGCTGAAGCCATTGCCAAAGCACAGGATGCTACGATTATCAGTACCGCTGAAATCGCAGGTAAAGCAGGAGAAGTCGGCTGCAAAGCCCACGCTATGCACATCGGCGGCAGCGCAGACATGCCTTTTGGCAAGGTTCGCCTGACACCGGCCTTGCACGGTTCCGGCATTGCCGGAGGATTGGCCTGCGGCATCATCGTCGAATTTGGTGGTAAACGGATCTACTACGCCGGCGATACAGGCGTATTTTCTGACATGAAACTACTCAGCCGCTTCGGCCCCATCGACTGCGCTATCCTGCCCATTGGCGACAACTTCACCATGGGAATGGAAGATGCCGCCTTAGCCGCTTCCTGGATCGCTCCCCGCTTTGTCATTCCGGTTCATTACAAAACATGGCCCGTCATCGACAGCGATCCTGAAACTTATAAAATCACAACAGAATCACACTATCACGTTCCCGTCCAAATCGTAGCACCGGGAACGACCTATGAATGGTAATACATCCGCACGGAAGTCTGCAAAGGCTTCCGTTTTTTTATGCCTGCACGTCTTTGATATGTATCTAATACGCTACAAAAACACCATGAATAAGTAAAAAACATAAAAAAGAAGCTATGAACAACATGAGTCCTCATGCATTCACAGCTTCTTTTCGCATACTGCGTACTTAGTTACTCGGCCATAGGATTATCCCACATGCACACCGCCGTCTACAAAATGCAGTTCCGCACGACGTTCGCGGAAATTGCGCGGTCTATCCCACGGCGTATCATAAAACAGATAATCAAATCGAGAAGCATCTACTGGCTTGACAATTAAAGTTCCCCACTGATAGCTAACATCATAGTTTTTAGTATATGCATCAGGAACTGTACCATATCTGCCCTGCCAAATACTTTGAATCATGCCGTTATACATTCCAGGCGTGCGTTCATAATTCAAATCAATGATACCATAAGTCAGTCGTCCTAGATTAGCTTCCGAATCACCATTTGCCAATCCGATAATTTGCCCCGTATAGTTAGGTGTTTGTCCTACTGTAATTATTTGGTCATCTGCACGAACTAAAAGCTGTTTTTTGCCGACCGCAACATCAGTTACCGAAAAATCATAGCCTAAGTTATTGGGATCAAAAGCCTTTCCGTCTGTATTTTTATCAATCTGAGCAGACCAAAGCCACTTCGTATAGATTTCAGCATTTTTCGATGCATTGCTTTGCAGCAAGGAAGAGCTATGGGTGTAATCTGCAAAATTAGCATCTTTTTGATTAGTTAGGGTTTTATCGGAAATCAATTTTTTGATATCCAGCTGGTTTTCCCCATTGTAGGTCAGATTTTTTAGAGCATCTTCTTTTATATTGGCTTTCGTAAGGAATACTTTCAGCAGTAGATTCGTATGGTCTTCGTAGATTTTCCATGTATTTGTGAAATCAAATCCATTATAATCTTTTGATGCATTAGACATACCATATCCATTGGTTGCCTTTGTGCCGTTTCCAACTAACTGATCTTCATTGGTTCCATAGACATTAGAAATAGTCCCTCCATTGGTACCAGCAATCAAGCCCGATGTTGTTCCTTTAACAGTTGTCTCTTTTGCAGTGTATGCATTAGAAATCTTGCCATTTGTACCATTATTTCCTACGATACCGCCGACGTTTTCTTTACCTGTAATGGTCTGATCCTGTCCATTTTCAGTCATGACATTGGTGAATACCTGATCCATGGTACCGCTGTTGCTGCCAGCAATCCCACCTACATTGGTACTGCTGCCTGCGGAAATGACACCGGTGTTATAGCCAGCAGTAAGTTTGCCCTGGTTATCTCCAATGAGTCCACCGATATTAGTACTGCCGTTCACCGTTGTGTCCAATACACCATTAGTATAAGAACCAGCCTGAATGGTGCCGTTGTTGTAAATCTGATGCTGGTAGTAGCCATCCTTACTATCACGGCCGCCGGTGACAGTACCGTGGTTAATACCGATGAGGCCGCCTACGTTGGAAATGCCCGTTACTTGACCTTTCAGGGTATTCATCATAGAAGAATTGGCAATTTTTACGTTCTTACCATTAACGCCAATGATACCGCCAGTTCCGTTTTCTTGTTCAGATGCAGAAGAAGCAGAGGCATTGCCGTGGACTTCGCCTTCGTTTTTCATGATAGTATAGGAAATGTTGGCATCGTTTTCACCGATGATGCCGCCTGCGCCGCCGGCAGTGGCAATGACGGTGCCGGAATTAGTAACACCTACTGTCTTATCGTTGCCTTTTTCATCCTTTCCCTCTTCGCCAGTGATGGCTACTTCATTCTTACCAATGACGCCGCCAACGTAGTTTTTGCCGATGACTTTGCCTTGATTGCTGTTGCCCATACCGAGTAATTGACCCATTTTGTTATTCGGCTTATCTTTAGTATTCCTGCCAACAATGCCGCCTACATAAGTTGCTTCGGCCGCCTCCACGGTAGCACTATTAGTCGCATTGGTAATAGTACCTACATTTTCACCGGTGACGCCACCGAAGAATTGGGCATGGTCAGAAATATCTGTCAGTGAACCTTTCAGCTGATCTTTTTCGGTATCACCAATGATATGGAGATAGATATCGGAATTCACGTTTTCAATGGTGCCACTATTTTTCCCAGCAATGCCGCCTACATTTTCCCAACCGTAGATTTCGCCTTTGTTCATCAAAGTCGACTGGTTTTCTGCGGAAATGGTCCCTTCATTGTTACCGGCGATACCGCCGACATTTTTTACACCGGTAATCTTAGCTACAGAACCATTTTCCAGATTATTCAGCGTGGAATCCTTCCCATTGGTGCCGACCATGCCGCCTACATTTTGACTGCCGCTGATGGTACCGGTATTTCTGCCATCAGAAATCGCACCAGACTGCTGATTGCCGACCAGTCCACCTACATCTGTACTTCCTGCATCACCGATGATTTCCATGGCGTTGGCTACATTGGAAATAGACGCTGTCTTATTTGCATCATTCTGATTGCTTCCTGCAATGCCGCCGATACCAGTAGAACCATTGAGGACACTTTCATTATAGGCTTCATGAATGGTGCCATGGTTCATCCCCACGATACCGCCAGCTGTTTCGGTATGTAATTTTTTGCCGGTTACCCCATGGGCACTGACATTGGAAATCCCAGATGCTTCTCCATTACCATCATAGTTGACCCCCGCAATACCGCCCATCTGAGAGGCTTTGCTATCGATGTTGGTAGTGACGGCACTATTGGTTTGTGCATTAAAAATAGAACCGCGGTTGGTCCCTGCTATACCGCCAGCAATGATATCTTCTCTGGCAATGACCGTACTTTGATCGGACAGCTTCTCCATGAGGCCCCTATTGACGCCAGCCATACCGCCGATACTGCCGGTCCCAGTAATGGAATTGCCTAAACCTGTCACATTAGAAATCAAACCACTATTATTGGATGCCACAGCGCCGGCATTTTCTCCGGTAAAGACAGACGAATAGATTTCCAAATTTTGCACCGTACCGCTATTATTGGCAATCAGACCTTTATCAGCCGTGAGACCAATGATGCGATTGCCCAAACCATCAAAGGTGCCTGTATAGGATTGATTCTTCCCTCCAGCAATGGTTTCGTAAGTAGTGTTGCCATCAGCTCCCACTAAACCGCTGGCATCAATATCATTTTTGAGAAGGAAATTAGCATCTAAAATATTAAATTCATTGGTACCGCTTGGTCCATAGGGACTTTTTTCGGCATAATGCTGAATGCCACTGAGCTGATTCGCATTGCTGATAAAGGTATAGAAAATATCATGAATGCTATTAACTTCGCCCGTTTGGCCAGTTCCCTGCAGACCACCATAAGATGTACCATTAGCCATAACAGACAACTTCCACAAGGCATCCAAAAATTCATAATTTCTATCTTCATCGGTATAATCATACTGTTTATAATCAAAATTACCGATTACATCATCTATGGGCTTGCCATCTTTGTCTTTAAATTGATACTGGCTATTCCAAGCATCAATGGCAATTTTAATTCCCTCGCTATCAGAATCATTATCTGCCGTAATGCCATGGTCTTCCGTGCTATGGGCTTTTAAGAAATTCTGAATAGCTTTGGCTTTGGCATCTCCTGTAACTTGTCCGCCAACATTGGTCAAATCGAGGATGATATTTTTATTGCCTTTGAAATATAGTTTTCCTGTGTTCTCTTTTTCTCCATGACCAATGGTGTAATCACTGTCCATATAAATATCCCTTTGGTCAGAGATAATAGATAGGTTGCCGCCCACTTCGGTCCGGCCTTGTTTCTGGTTGCCATACATGACACTGACACCGTTTGTCCCATTGATAGTGAGATCTCCATTTTTCTTGCCATCTGTATCAATGGCTAAGGAGTAAAGCTGGCCCAAGTTGGTCAAACTGGTCAATTTGCCATCAGTAGTAGTAAAGTCAGATAATTTAATGCTATCCCAATAGGTCGGACTATAGGAGCTATCGATGCCGCTGATTCCGGGAATACGAGTGGTATCACTGCTGTCCAGCGTATCTTTGGAGGTCTTCACACTGCCATAAAGACGCACTTCCCCGCCGGTCAGTGTCACATCTCCCAAGTCAGTATGACTCTTACCGACCGCATGAATTTCGCCGCTGCTTTCCAGTATTTTTCCGTTGGCATCGATAGAAACAGAACCAGCATGGAGCGTCGAACCGCCGCCGAACTGCAAATCATGGTTTCCATCACCGTTGATAGTGAGTTTCCCTGTGGTGTAAATTTCGCCGCCGAAAATACCGGTCGGATTGGTAATGTGCATATCATTCAACGTCAGATTCGGTGTATGGTTATCATTTCCGATAACAGCGATGGAGCCATTATTCTTCAAATCCAAATCTTTCCAATTAAAGGATACCGTGTCATTACTATTGGAGCGAATGATAGTGAGCAGTGGATTGTATTCCGTGCCGTACTGCAACGTGCCATGGCCAGTATTCTTCATCAAGTCACTGTAGTGCGTATCATCGCTGAAATAACTTTCAGAGCCAGGTAAAAAGGCATTCAGCATAGGAAGCGTACTGCCTTCTACCATACGCCAGGTGTCATCTGCGGAATGATCTTTACCAAAATTGACTTTACCATTCGTCTGGGTGGAAAATAATAAACCTTTATAGGAATCCTGGTTTTTACTATGAGCAGCAGAAATGAGAGTGTATCCATTTTCTTTATTTTTGTCTCCAGTCAGATTATTGGCAGCAACAAAATCTACTAATGTACCGTCACTCTGCTTATTATCACTTTCGATATAGTATAAATTTTGCATGGTAACATCGTCGGTTGATGCTCCACTTAGGGAATTAAAATTGCCAATGATTGCTCCCGCATATCCACCATTATTTTTGTATAATCGTCCAACGGTATAGCCATTAGCTATCTGGAGTGGTTTATTATCACTTTTATGTGGGCCATAATTAACAATCTCGCCAATAAGACTGCCTACAGTATTGTTTCCCGATGCAGAGGAGCGAATAACACCTAAATTATACACATTGCTTAATATCATAGGCTTCCATGTACCATCCGTATCATTTTCAGCACCCACATTGGCACCACCAGCAATTCCACCAACTTCACTGGTTCCTGCTATACTAGGACTAGATACTGTAATATTTCCTGTGTTGAACACATTGTGGATGGCCCCATTAAACCAATACCCTACAATACCACCAACTACGTTATATCCATTGTAAATATCACCCGTATTATACGCCTTTTCTATTAACCCGGAGAGACGTCCTACGATACCGCCTACATGACGTCCATAGTACTTAGTATATTCCTGACTGCCTACTTGGCCTTTATTGTAAATATCATACAGTACAACACGACCAATACTATGTTCCGTACTATCTCCCAAGATACCGCCTAAATTAATTTGATCCGTACCATCATTTGCTTTTCTTATAGTCGTAATATTTCCTAAATTATAAGAAGATGCAATAGAGCCATTGAAGGTAAAACCAGCAATACCACCAATATTGACATAACCTTCTACGTTACCATTATTGGCACTGCCAGAGATGGAAGCATCAGATGCCTTATTTTTTATGTTGTCCAGTCTATCTTGAGCAAAAAGTTGTTTTCCGTCTTTGGTCATGAATGGTTCATCAATTTTTCCTGCAATCCTACCAACATTAGATGCCTTTGCAGTTTCAGGAACTGTACCATCTTTCACTTCAGGAGTATGTACATTGCCTCTATTAACGCTACCTTCGATATGGACATTCTGACCGAAAAGCAGTCCCGTAATACCGCCAATATTTCCAACAATATATTTTTCATTTCTTGAATTGGCATTGTCTTTGGCAAAGTCTCCATCCGTTACACCACCAGTAGCAGAAATATCGCCCCCATCATTCTGCCCATTTTGGATACGATAGGTTTTATCTGCACCAGTTGCATCTGTATTACTATTTCCATAGTAGCCAGCCACACCACCTACGTTCATGGCACCACGGATATTGGCTTCCTTATTAATCACGTTGGTCATATTGGTATTTTCTGCTTTTCCTGCAATACCCCCCACATTCCCCGCTTGATAACGAATGGAATCTTTATACTCTTTGTCTTCTACAGAAGCAACATTTCCTTTATTTAAAGCATCATTGATCACGCCTTCAGTAATCGTTCCGACTACACCGCCCGCATTGGCTATATGCACTTTTTCTATCATATCAAAAGTAGGTTTTTTCCCTTCATGATAGTAATAGATTTCTGTCGTAAATCCCGTAGCCGTAACCGCACTTTCATTGCGTACATTCTGGATGGTGGTGCCGGTAGCACTGCCCACAATACCACCTACGTTATATTTGCCTTCTACGGCAGAGCCATTGTAGATGGCTTCGGTGTTATTGGTGAAAGTGAGACTACCGTTACTATCTTTTTGCACGCCCTGAATGCCACCGATGACAGCATCTTCCGCATGGCCTACCAAGCCGCCTACGTCACTACTGGTACCGGTGATTTTTCCCAGGTTATGAGTTTCCCCATCTACTATATCTCCTCGTTCCCCGACGCCCAGGGTACCGCCATTCATGTAGCCCACAATACCGCCCACGTATTGAGTACCATGAATGGTGCCGGTATTGATGAGATTGTTCAGGATAGACTTTTTCATCTTATCTGCCTGTTTTGCATAACCGATGAGCCCGCCGGTATAGTTTTCGCCTTCTACTTCCAGAGTACTGGTCACATACCGCACCTGCGTATCTTTGGCATATCCAATCAGAGCGCCTGTATAGTCACCGCCCAAAATAGATGTACCATTCGTACCGGCAATGAGGTTCACATGACCAATGATGGCCCCATTGGT
Source organism: uncultured Megasphaera sp. (assembly GCA_934193515.1). Lineage (GTDB taxonomy): Bacteria > Bacillota > Negativicutes > Veillonellales > Megasphaeraceae > Megasphaera. The sequence goes on from CAKPVJ010000005.1 coordinate 37,459, forward strand.
ATAACCGAACAGACCAGTAGCGGTATTGTTATTGCTATTATCCATAGACAGACCGAAAATATTATATCCCAAGCCATCGAACTTACCACTAAATGCCTTTTCTGCATTTCCAATAGGTGTTTGGTTTCCCCCAGTCAAATCAATGGCATTGCGCAGCGCATAGTGACCGTTCAAAGCATAGTCTTTGCCAATTTGAGATAATTCATTGCCTGATTTAATCCAGCGATAAGTGAAATACTGGGCCAGTGTTTCATTCGTATTGTCCGGATTCTGGGCTTTACTGTCTCCTCGCTTGACAGCGCCTTCTGCATTTAAATCTGTTTCTTTGACATTGCGGAAATCAATCTTCTTTTCCCAATCCACACTTTTCCCTGTTTCTGTTCCCAACACCACATTAGTGGATGCATACTCACCTTCTGTATCATCGCGAATGGATACAATGTGAATATTCGGCGTATCTGTATCGGGTTTCAAGTCCGGCGTCTGCAGTCGGTCCATATCAAGGATAACGCGTTTACCTTCAAAGGTGACTTTATTGGCCGTCACGTAGCCTAAGGACATAAGCTGGGCATTATTCAATGTATTCACGTTACGCAGCGAATCTTCTATATTGGTATTCACATTCCACTTGTCAATATCATCGATTTTCTTGGTGGACACATAGAGACTGCCTACATTAATCTGAGCAGAGTTGCCGATTTGTACACCGTTTGGGTTGACCAAATAGATATTGCCGTTGTTGGCATGCATTTTACCGTAAATCTGAGACATATTGCTGCCTGTGACATAGTTTAAGGTATTAAAATGATCTGTATCCCCTTTGAAATTGACCGCAGCGTTGGCACCAATAGAGAAATCGTTCCATTGAATAATGCCGTTTTTCCCGGTCTGCGTAATATTCATTACATTGTTATTATTTGTATCAAGTCCTGTATGATTATTCGTAATGGATTGTCCGCCTGTTGGCAGTGTATTATTGGATACGACTGGTATTTCCTGCTGCTCCGACAGCCATCGGCACCGCTGCCAACGAAGCCATGAGCCAGATGGCGATATAGTTATGTAAGATATTGTTTCGTTTCATATGGCATACCTCGATTTATATAGCGTATTTATTGCAAAAAAATACGTAAGCATATACTATTTAAAACATTTTATATACTTGCAGCCAAAGTCGGCCGTTGTGATTATCCGGTTCTGTCCGGTCGTCGCGGGCATGAATTTTCCAAGCATAGTCGAGCTGGATATTCCAGTCGTCGGGCTTTTGGTAGCGAAGACCGACGCCCCAGCCGGACAAATGCTCCCATGCCGGATTACTGCTGCGCAGTTTGGCACCGGCTGTATCGATAAATACGGCTGCTTCCAGATTTTTGATGCCCGTCTGCCGACGGATTTCACCGCTGACCAAATAGCCTGCGTCGCCGTAACCGTCACTGGCTCCATAGGCACGTACGCCGTTCATACCGCCCAGATAAAATTGTTCACTGCCGTCGAGCGAACGGTTGGCCAGCTGGCCGCTGGCGTTGATGCGGTAATTCCAAGGGCCGTCATACCATACGGTAAGCAAATCCCCTGTCAGTTTGTGATACGTCCCGTCATAATTCGTCGCACTGCCCATATGGTCGTCTGTATGCATCCGGCCGAGCCAATAGATTACGTCATACTGGGTAAACTGGTTGGGATAGTATTGGCTGCCGCTTACCCCAATATGCCAAACGTTGCTGGTCTTATCTGTCACGATTTCCGGTTCGGAAAGAATATTCAGATGCTGTCTGTCCCGAATACTACGATGGTCATATCCGTACAACAGGGTCAATCTGTTCATTCGATCGCGATACAGCGGCGTCAAGCCGTACCAGCTGATGCCCCGAGACTGTCCCAGCGAATCATAGAGGTTATTGGTATGCAGTTCGTAGCTGGACTGGCTCCAGCCAATGCCCCAGCGCGTACCATCACAGCCTACGGGCAGTTCATACCGCATACTGTAGTTTTTGACATCGTGATTGGTCAGCATACCGCTCAGTATAATTTTGTCGCCCATATGGGCCGGATTGTTGATTTCTGTATGAAATCCATAACGGTATTTACCGGAATAATAGCCGCCGCCGTTATCGAAGAATACATAGTTATTCCATACAGGCCGCCGCAGGACTTCAACGCTCAGTTTGGTCGTACCGCTTTGCGTGCCCGGCGCCAAGACAGCCCGTGCCGTCACAGCCGGTAAATCATTCAAATTGTTCATCGCCAGTTCCAGCGGCTTGTCTTTGATGGTTTCGCCGACTTCCAAGTTGTGGATATATCGCTGGAGTACGCTGTCTTTGACATCAGACTCGTTTTTGGTCAAGGTAATGGTGTCGTATTTCGCTGTATAGACATGGATTTTCAGCACGCCGTTTTCTACTTCCTGCGGCGGCACGACGGCTTGCGGCACCGTATAGCCCTGCGTGCGGTAGTATTCCGTCACTTTGGCCGTCAATGCAGACAATTCTTCGACTGAAATGCTGCGGTGGCTGTACGAATCCAAAATATGCTGCAGTGTTCCGTCGCTGTCTGCCGCATCAGGGGGTGGTACTATCTATGATAATTTTCTGTACATAAAATGTCGGATGTTCTGCCGTCCCGGTATTGCCCAATTTACTGTCATCGATGCCCTGCATATCCAACGTTTTTTCCTGCTGGCCCGTCCGCTGATACGGATGCACCGTTACGGCTTCTTTATCAAACGTAGGAATCGGCGACGATGCCATGGCGGCACTGCTGCACAGCATCATGGCACACCAAGCTGCAGCAATTTTATAATTCATTACTTCTTCCCCCTTATATAAAACAATACATCTGCCGTACCGTTTCATACTATTAGGCTGTATCTGCATAAAATACTTCCTATATACTATCGCAAAATATCTGTCATTTTTATAATTACATTTTATATCTCTACTAAAACAAAAGTCAATATTTATACTGATTTCATATATTTTACTTATCGTATTGCCAACGGTAATACTGCATACGGCTACATGCTAAAACATACACAAACTACCAGTTCCATGCATCCTAGATATAAAAACAAGGGGCTGGCTAACACTTTTTCCTATGATATACAATACTCCTCCGTTAACGTTTTTAGTTTGAAGGAAATAAATGGTAATGCTATACACTATGTACGTAAAACGGGTATACCAAAAGGACTGCAACAAAATGAGCTAAAAATGCTCATTTTGTTACAGTCCCCTATTGAATTTGGTTTTAGTGGTGGAACAAGCGAAGACCCGTCATGGCCATAGCAATGTTGTATTTGTCGCATGTTTCTATGACGTTGTCATCGCGGATAGAGCCGCCGGCTTGGGCGATGTAATCGACGCCGCTGCGGTGAGCCCGTTCAATGTTGTCGCCAAAGGGGAAGAAGGCATCGCTGCCAAGAGCTACGCCGTGCAATTGGGCAATCCAAGCTTTCTTTTCTGCTTTCGTAAGGGGTTCCGGCTTTTCGGTAAACAAATCCTGCCATACGCCGTCTGCCAACACGTCTTCGTAATCATCAGAAATATAGACGTCAATGGCGTTGTCGCGATTGGGGCGGCGAACGTCATCGCGGAAAGGCAGAGCCAATACTTTCGGATTTTGACGAAGCCACCAAATATCCGCTTTATTACCGGCAAGTCGCGTGCAGTGTACGCGAGACTGCTGGCCTGCGCCGACGCCGATGGTCATGCCGTCTTTGACGTAGCATACGGAGTTGGACTGTGTATATTTGAGCGTAATCATAGCAATCAGCAAATCTCGCTGTGCCGCTTCCGGAATGTCTTTGTTTTGAGTCGGACGGTTTTGGAACAAGTCCGTCGTGATTTTGGCGTTGTTGCGTTCCTGTTCAAAAGTAACGCCGAATACTTCTTTGGATTCAACAGGAGCCGGTACATAGTCCGGGTTGATCTTCAAGACGCAGTACTTGCCTTTTTTCTTGGTTTTAAGGATAGCCAAGGCTTCTTCGGTATATCCCGGCGCAATGACGCCGTCAGATACTTCCCGCTTGAGCAGGGTAGCTGTTTCTACGTCGCAGACATCCGACAAGGCCACGAAGTCGCCATAGGAACTCATACGGTCTGCGCCGCGGGCACATGCATACGCTGCTGCCAAGGGAGAAAGCTGTAAGTCATCTACATAATAAATTTTCTTCAGGGTATCACTCATGTCCGTTGCAACGGCGGCACCAGCCGGGCTGACATGTTTAAACGAGGCAGCTGCCGGAAGGCCTGTCGCTTCTTTCAATTCTTTGACGAGCTGATAGCTGTTGAAGGCATCCAGCAAATTAATATAGCCGGGACGGCCGTTCATGACGTCAAAGGGAAGGTCACTGCCGTTTTTCATATACACTCTTGCTGATGATTGGTTAGGATTGCAGCCATATTTCAATTGCAATTCTTTCATGCTCCATTACCTCCTGAAATAAAAACTATGTATTTGTTTGTAAAATAAAAATACCGACACTTCTGGAACTTTCGCCCAGACGGTCGGCTTACGCGTACCATGCTCCCTGTGGTTATCCACTTCCGTCAGTTACATGATCTAGTTGTATTATACAAGGTGGCCGCTGTATTTGTCAATGCCGCACCCGTACAAACGAGATGTCATATCAAAGGATAGGTCAGCATACATTCTCCCGTTTCTTTACAAGTTTGATACCGCCAGTACTGCCAGGATACGCGAAACACCGCATGCTAAGAGTACGTGCTTCCTGCAGCAGCTCTCTTTAGCGAGGTATGACGGCGCGCACGGTAATGCGAAGAATTTCTACAGACATACCCGTCGTATATTCGAGTTCCTGCTGCAGTGCCTGTTTGATGCGGCGCATGACTGTTTTGATGTTTTCGCCGTAATATACGGTAACGGACAAAATGACCGCTAATCCTCTGTCCGTATGATAATTTTTTTCGATTTTCAGGCGATTGACCTTGGCAAGACCGTCTACCTGCCGCAGCGTATGCTGCACCAAATGGTCCAGACTGGTATTGGAAAAGATGAGTTTGCCGTAATAGCTGAAAATGGGACGCACGACGGAATGCTCAAAATCCGGCGTTTTTTTATCACTCCGGCCCGTCAAAAGTGAGCGAATCGGGTTAAGCAAATAGCCGCGAAAATGAGGTTTGAGCTCCATCGTCGGCACGGGTATAATATGCTTGCCTTCTTTGAGGCGAATACTCTGAGCCTTGGCAATTTCTTCCGGACAGGATACGTCTTCAATATGAATATACGAAGATGCTGGCGGCAAGTCCAAGGCTTCACAGATGCGATGTATCATATGCTGGGACGTGCCTAAAATGAGCAATTTGTCAGGCTGAATATCCGCCAAGGCTTTTTGGACAGTCTGTGCATGTACCGGGTCAAAAAACACGGCACAGCGAACGGCCCGCATCTTGTTGGTTTCTTCTTTGGCAGAGCGGCCGGCAACAATACGGTTTTGATATATCAGCAAGCCGTCATCAATGATACAGGAAATATGATGGTCATATGCTACTACCAGCGCATGATGGCTTTTGCCGGTACCGCTGGCTCCAATAAATCCAATCACCTGCATAACTCTCACCTATCTTTTAGAATACGTTATGATACGTTCTACATCGTTGCTGTTGACAACATACAGCCCTACTTGTTCGGGAAATCTGCCTTTTACGCCGTGAAAATCCGAACCGCCGCTGACATACCAATGACGCGTTTGAGCTATATGCAGGTATGCCGGCCACTGGTCTTTGTTTTGCGGATGATATACTTCGATACCATCAAAGGGACGCTGCAAAACAGCGGAAAGACCGTTGGCAATCAGCCCCGGGTGTGCCAGTACTGCCAAGCCGCCGGCCTGATGAATAATTTCTATGCATTCTTCTATAGTCTTGCGCTGATACGGTACATAGGCTGGGCCGCCGCGATAGAGCAGTTTTTCAAAGACATCTGCAACGGTCGGAAAATAGCCTTTCTGCACCAGCATGCGGGCAATATGGGGACGGCCGACCGTACCGCCTTTGGCAAAGACCGCTTCGATGGCAGCTTCGTCCATGTCATAGCCAAGCCGCTTGCACTGTGCAACGATTTCCATGGCCCGCAGCTGCCGCCGCTTCTTAAACTGCGTGCAGTATTCCTGCAAGACTGTATGCTGGGTCTGAATATAGTATCCCAAAATATGGACATCTTCGCCTTCATATTCTGAGCTCATTTCAATAGCCGGAATCACGCGCACGCCTGGAGCAAAAACATGCCCTTCTGTATACGCGGCAACCGTGTCATGGTCAGAAATTGCCATGACCTGAATGTTGGCTTTGACGGCCATCGCCGTCAGTTCTTCTGGAGAATATACGCCGTCAGAACAGTTGGTATGCATGTGTAAATCTACCTTCACTGCAAACCTCCCTGGAGCAATTTCAAAATCGATTTGATGCCTACACCAGTCGCTCCTATGTAGCCGGTTTCATCTTTCTTTTCACAAAATGCCGTGCCGGCAATATCCAAATGAATCCAGGGAACAGACGGTTTGACAAACTGTTTAATAAACAATCCGGCTGTAATGGCACCGCCGTCACGGCCGCCTGTGTTTTTCATATCGGCAATCGAGCTTTTGAGGAGTTCTTCATACTCTCTGTCTGCCGGCAGCTGCCAGATTTTTTCATGGACCTGAGTAGAAATATCGAAGAACTGATTCATCCATTCTTGGTCGTTGCCAATCATGCCGGACCGCACCGTTCCCAGCGCCGTCACGCAGGCTCCCGTCAGCGTTGCCAAATCAATCAGGCGGGTAGCTCCTTTTTCCTGCGCATACGTGACAGCATCTGCCAAAATGAGCCGACCTTCTGCATCTGTGTTTTTTACTTCCACGGTTTTGCCGCCGTACATAGTCAAAATATCATCGACATGATATGACATACTGGAAGGAATATTTTCTACCAAAGGCAGAACGGCCAACACATTGACCGGATATTTGAGCAGCATCAGCGCACGAATCACACCGACGGCTGCCGCTGCGCCTGCCATGTCATCTTTCATAAATTCCTGCCCGTCATGGCTCTTGATGGACAAGCCGCCGCTGTCATATGTCACACCCTTGCCGACAATGCCTAGGACTTCTTTGCTGTCCGGGTCGCCTTGGTAAGCAATCGTCACGAGCTGCGGCGGGTTCATGCTGCCTTTACCGACAGCGATAATGCCTCCCATTTTTTTCTTTTCAATAGCCCATTTATTCAGTGACTCAATCAAGATATTGTCGCCTTTGATAGTCGCCGTAATAATATCGGTAAATTTCCGCGGCGTCAATTCATTCGGCGGCATATTAATCAAATCACGAGCCATATAGATGCCTTCATATACAGCCGAATAGACGTAGCATTTGGTATTAAATTCTTTAATCTTGACATTGGAGGTAATCAAATTAATATTGCGAATCGTCTGAGATTTACTATGATTTTTATAATGCGTAAATTCATAATTGCGATACAGCAAGCCGTCAATCAAGGCGTCCAAATCCATTTCCAGCGTATCTATCAAGACAGCCAGTTCCGCTACGCCTTCCTTCATAGCGGCGGCCATGAGCCGTTTGGCCATGAGAAAATCTTCCTGCAGCGAGTAACGAATCGGTTTGTCATCCAGGCCGATAAGAAAATACGTTTTGAGACGTCCTTCAGAAATACAATGCAGTACATGAAGGGATGTATAATGCAGCACTTGAATATGTTTTTCCGCATATGCCTGAATCAAGGCTCCATCCTCTTTGGGAATGCGCGACAACGCAAGCATCCGTTTATCCACGCCGACAGCGATGGCATCCATGCTGCCGTTACTGTTGCAAGTAATCATACTAAATCTCTCCTCTATGCGGGCCTAGACCCGATACTACAATACGTCATATCTTTTTCATACTATTCTAATTATACCGTTCCTTTATACGTAAAATCAAGAAAAAAGAGTATCGCATGACGTGTTTCGTCATGATGCATCATCCCGTTTCGTCCAATAGTCTTCGTGGTATGCTAAGAGTAAAAAGAAACTATGTTTGTTTAATGACAATGCTCCGACAAACAATACACGGCAAACAAAAAAGAACTATCTACTTTACCCAAACCGGTAACGGTAAATAGTTCTTTTTTAGATGTTATGGTGGACCATCAGGGGTTCGAACCCTGGACACCCTGATTAAGAGTCAGGTGCTCTACCAGCTGAGCTAATGGTCCATATATATGTGCTTGTTTCAAAGCACATAATGTATAATACACTACTTTGTGATAAAATGCAAGTATTTTTTTATTTTTTAGAAGAAGAGGAGCTGTGGCGCTCCCCTTTTTCTAACATGTATAGATACTCTGTTATTTGCCGCAGTATGCAACAACTTCCACTTCAACCAATGCACCCAATGGCAGCTGGCCGATTTCTACGCAGGAACGAGCCGGCAATGTTTTCTGGAAATATTTGCCGTATACACCGTTCACGGTACCGAAGAAGTTGATGTTTGTCAAATATACTGTCGTTTTGACAACATTATCATACGTAAGGCCAGCTGCTTCCAAAATAGCGCCTACGTTTTTCATGCACTGTTCAGCCTGTGCTTCTACACCGCCGCCAACCAGTTTGCCTTTTTCCGGGTTAATCGCAATCTGACCGGATGCAAAGAGAAAATCTCCTGCTTTGATTGCCTGGGAATATGGGCCTACTGCACCAGGTGCTTTGTCTGTTTTAATGATTTCTACTGCCATAATCTAACCACTCCTTTACAAGTAATCATTTGTATCATTCAAATGGTATATTTATTATAACGCAGTTTATCTGTGTTGACGATACCTTGCGTTACAAGCCATGATGAATATTCTATTTCAGCGTTACATGATATTGATGGTCTTTTAAGGTTTCCATTAAATGTTCAACGTGTTTTTCATTGGCTGTTTCCAATTCAAAGGATACGGCCGTATAGCCCATGCTGATGCCATGCTGGCTGCGTTCATGCGTAATGGAAAGAACGTTGGCATTGGAGTCAGCAATCAGCGTCAATAATTTGACCAATTCTCCCGGCTGATCCGGAATGACTGTTTCAAAGAAGACTTTACGCCACGAACGCAGCAGGCCGCTGTTGATGACGCGGGTCATGTTGTTGACGTCAATGTTGCCGCCGCTGACCAGCGCTGCGACTTTTTTGTTGCGAATACCAGAAATCTTGCCGTTCATGAGAGCTGCGACCGGTACAGCACCTGCCCCTTCGGATACGGTTTTAACGCGTTCCAAAAGCAGCAAAATAGCGCCTGCAATTTCCGTTTCATCGACGGTGACAATGTCATCAACATATTTCTTACAGATTTCATAGGTCAAGTCGCCCGGTGTTTTAACGGTAATACCGTCTGCCAAGCTGGCTTTGCCATTGACAGTCAAAATCTTTCCTTGTTCAATCGATTGTTTCATCGACGGCATGTTGGCTGCCTGTACACCAATGACTTTTATCTTCGGATTGACGTTTTTAGCAGCTACTGCCAGCCCGGAAATGAGGCCGCCGCCGCCAATCGGTGCGACGATGACATCGACATCTGCCAGCTGTTCTATAATTTCCAAGGCAATCGTGCCTTGTCCGGCGATGACAAGCGGGTCGTTAAAAGGATGGACAAAGGTGTAGCCGTGTTCTTTCGTCAGTTCTACAGCTTTGGCTGCGGCTTCATCGAAGAAATCGCCGTACAAAACGACATTGGCTCCATAACCGCGTGTGGCTGTGACTTTGGCCAACGGTGCGTGTTTTGGCATACAAATCGTCGATTGACAGCCATAGACGCTAGCCGCCAAGGCGACGCCCTGGGCATGGTTGCCGGCAGAGGCTGCAATAACCCCTTTTTCCCGTTCTTCCGGTGTCAGAGATGCGACTTTGTTGTAGGCGCCTCTCAGCTTGAAAGAACCTGTACGCTGTAAGTTTTCCAATTTGAGCCATACATCGCAGCCTGCCAATTCGCTTACCGAATTGGTGTATGACAGCCCTGTCATCTGGGCGACGCCTTTCAGCCGCTGCTGTGCTTCCCGTACCATTTGCAATGTTACTTTTTCTTCACTCATACCGTATTCCCCCTTGTTATACATTATATTTCTATATGTTGTTTTTACTATACCTCTTTCAATGTCCACTGTCAATAGATTTTACGTAGTATATTTTTTATTTATTTATTTTTTTATTTTTAACAGTTATCATTATTTTCGGTCATTTATTGCTTTATTTTACGTATAATACACCCATATACTTTAAAAACACGCTATATTGTTTCTTTTCTCATGTCTTTTGCAAGAAGACATGCGGTCGTAAAAAAAGACTACTTACTCGTTTGAATAAGTAGTCCTAATACATGGTGGGCGATAACAGGATCGAACTGCTGACATCCTGCTTGTAAGGCAGGCGCTCTCCCAGCTGAGCTAATCGCCCATATGTGGTGACCCCTACGGGATTTGAACCCATGTTCTCGCCGTGAAAGGGCGATGTCTTAGACCGCTTGACCAAGGGGCCATGGCTCCTCAAGTAGGACTCGAACCTACGACAAATCGGTTAACAGCCGATTGCTCTACCAACTGAGCTATTGAGGAATCTCAGGCGTTCCGTATCGGAACAAAACCTATTATACTAGGATGCTTATAAAAAAGCAAGTACTTTTTTCACTTTTTTTGATTTTTTTCTGCAAAGTGCCGGGAGAGCCGTTTGACTCTCCGCATTCACCTTGCAAAACAGCCTACTGTCTTAGTTGCGGGACTGCAGCTTGCCGTTTTTATCATATTTATTTTTATGATAGCCTGCTAGGAAATATCCTGCCGTAACGATAATAATGAAAATCCAGCCGGCAATCAACGACATTCTGGTATCCGGGTTGACCCACATCCCTACGGTTACTAAACCAAGGAAAACGAGACAGAACCAATTGGCATATGGATACAACGGCGATTTGAAGGGATGTTCTGCCATCGTTTTTTCGCCCCATGCTTTGCGGAAATTTTTCTGTGAATAGGCCAGGACAAACCATGCTACCATGCCTGGGAATACACTGGCACTATAGATGTACAAGAATAATTTGGAGTCCGGAATCAAATAATTCAGGATGACGCCAAAGAGTAAGAATCCCAATGTAATCATGATGCCATGCTGGGGCACGCCTTTATCGGAAAGTTTGCCGAAAAATTTGGGAGCTTGTCCATTTTCTGCCAGCGTATACAGCATACGGCCGGAGCTGTAAATCCCGCTGTTGCATCCGGAAAGAGCCGCTGTCAGAACAACAAAATTGATAATGCCGGCTGCCGATGTAATACCGACTTTGGCAAACGTCGTAACAAAGGGGCTGCCCATCATGCCCAGCTGATCCCACGGATACAGCGTAATGACAACGAAAATAGCGCCGATGTAGAAAATCAGAATACGCCAAACGATATTTTTAGTAGCCTTGCGAAGGGTTTCTTTCGGATTTTGCGCTTCACCGGCTGTAATCCCAACGAGCTCGACGCCCTGGAATGCCGCCGCTACGACACACATAGCACTCAGCATACCGCCGGCACCATGGGGGAAGAAACCGCCATGAGACCACAAATTAGAGAAGCCCAGCGGTACACCGCCGTTTCCCAAGCCAAACAAAATAACCATAGCACCGACAAAGAGCATAACTACGATTGTCGTAACTTTAATAATAGCAAACCAAAATTCAAATTCACCGTAGTACTTAACAGCTGCCATGTTGGCCAAGGTGACGATAATCATGCCGCCCATAGCAGATACCCACTGCGGCACGAGGGGAAACCAAAATTTCACATAAATCCCGACAGCCGTGACTTCCGAAAGGCCGACGGTGACCCACAAAAACCAGTAACACCACGCCGTCAGATAGCCGGCATACGGGGAAATATATTTGTGTCCATACGTTGCAAAGGAACCGGTGACAGGTTCCAAATACAGCATTTCCCCCATAATCCGCATGATAAAGAACATGACCAGACCGGCCAAGGCATAACACAGCAATACAGACGGGCCGGCAATATTAATCGTACTGGCTGACCCCATAAACAAGCCGACACCAATCGTACCACCTAATGCAATCATCTCGACATGACGAGGCTTGAGACCTCGTTCCATTTTATTGTTTTCCATAATATCCTCCCTATTGTTTGCTTATTTTAACGTCACATTATATTGATTGTCTTTTAGTCGTTCCACGAGCTGTTCGACATGTTTTTCATTGGCTGTTTCCAATTCAAAGGACACGGCCGTATAGCCCATGCTGATGCCATGCTGACTGCGTTCGTGCGTAATGGAAAGAACGTTGGCATTGGATTCAGAAATAAGCGTCAGCAGTTTGACCAATGCCCCCGGCTGATCTGGAATGACCGTTTCAAAGAAGACTTTACGCCACGAACGCAGCAGGCCGCTGTTAATGACGCGAGTCATGTTGTTGACATCAATGTTGCCGCCGCTGACCAGCGCTGCGACTTTTTTATTGTGAATGCCGGAAATCTTGCCGTTCATGAGAGCTGCGACCGGTACGGCACCTGCTCCTTCGGATACGGTTTTGACGCGTTCAATCAGCCAAAGGATGGCACCTGCAATTTCCGTTTCATCGACGGTGACAATATCATCGACATATTTTTTGCAGATTTCATAGGTCAAGTCACCCGGTGTTTTGACTGTAATGCCGTCTGCCAGGCTGGCTTTACCATTGACAGTCAAAATCTTCCCTTGTTCAATCGATTGTTTCATCGACGGCATGTTAGCTGCCTGTACACCGATGACTTTTATCTTCGGATTGACGTTTTTAGCAGCTACTGCCAGTCCGGAAATGAGACCGCCGCCGCCAATCGGTGCGACGATGGCATCGACATCTGCCAGCTGTTCGATGATTTCCAAGGCAATCGTACCTTGGCCGGCGATGACGAGCGGGTCGTTAAAAGGATGGACAAAAGTGTAGCCGTGTTTCTTCGTTAGTTCTACGGCCTTGGCTGCGGCTTCATCGAAGAAATCGCCATGCAAGACTACGTTGGCTCCATACCCCCGTGTGGCTGCGATTTTGGTCAACGGCGCATGTTTTGGCATACAAATCGTCGATTGACAGCCATAGACGCTGGCTGCCAAAGCAACGCCCTGAGCATGATTGCCGGCAGAAGCTGCAATTACCCCTTTTTCCCGTTCTTCCGGTGTCAGGGAAGCGACTTTGTTATAGGCACCTCTCAGTTTGAAAGAACCGGTACGCTGTAAGTTTTCCAATTTGAGCCATACATCACAGCCTGCCAATTTGCTGACTGAATTGGTATAGGACAATCCTGTCTTCTGGGCGACTCCTTTCAACCGTTCCTGTGCTTCCTGAACCATTTGCAATGTAACTTGTTCCTTCCTCATGCTGTACTCCTCCTTGTGATGATATACATGAATGACACGAATCGTAAAAGATGAATACGATATAATGTGTGGTTATTATATTGCATTCCCTCGTTGCATCTTCACTATACCGTCTTTGTTGTCTACTGTCAATAGATTTATCAATTCGTAACATTTTTATGATTTATTCTATATTTTTCTAATTTTCAGTAAAAAACACGTTTATAATCGCTATTTATATATAGTTTATTTAATTAAACGCAATACATTAACTTGCTTGCAATTTTATTTTGTATTTTCACAATGGACATTTTGTTTTGAGTAACGGATGTATGCTATTTTCGTACAATACATATCTACTATTACATTTTTAACATGCCGTAAAAGACAATGTAATAAATACAGGTATACACAAAACGAATGAAAAAGAGACAGCTGCATAATAGATTGCTGACGTGATCCCAAAAAGTTAGCTCCAGCAAGGCATATAAGGAAATCACTACATATTCTCTTCGTATGCACCGTCTCTTTTTACATGTCACGGGTTGTCAAAATGCAGCTTTCTTTCCATCGTATACAGCATATATATCTTCTTTCACTATAGTAAGAATTTTTCAACGAACATCCCGTAAACTACAAAAGGGGCTTGTCTTTTAGCGACAGCCCCTTGAATTTCAGGTACATTATGACATCCTTTTTACCTGTTCGTTTCTTTTTATTTTGGTTATAAGCTGTGTGATACAGTATATCACGGCCAGAATACCAATACAGCCTCCGGCATAGCCGACATCTGCCACTGTGTAATTCGTCGTTACCCAGCCGCCAAACCAGGTTCCTGTCCCAATTCCCAAATTAAAGATACCGGAATACATAGACATGGCCACGGCATTGGCACGAATCGGCACACACTGCATGACTTCCGCCTGCAGCGTAACATTAAACGCCATGGAAGCCACGCCCCACAAGACACAAGTAGCTAACACGACATAAAAATTGCCAGCGGCAGCTTGTAAGAGCAGCAGTGGAATCGTCAATGAAATAAAGCTAAAACGGATGAACCGATAGCGGTAATGGTCGTAAAACATAGAAAACAAACAGCTGCCGATAAATCCGGATATCCCAAAAATGGTCAAGGTCATCGTAACCCAGGAATCAGACAAGTGCGCTACTTGCGATAAAAACGGTTCTATATAACTGTATCCGGTATAATACGCCGTAGACGTCAAAACAGTCAATACATAAATGCCTACGAGAACCGGATTTTTCAATAAACTCGGCAGTTCTGCAACAGAAAACGTAGCCTTGTTGGTAAGATGAGGAAATACAAAAAACAAGTATATCATCGTCAGGAATGCCGCACCGGCAATTGTTATAAAAGTCATGCGCCATCCCAAATACAGGCCAATCATTCGTCCCAGCGGCAACCCAAAAATCATGGCAACAGACGTGCCGGTCGCTACCATGCTCAACGCTACAGACCGATGTTCTTTGGATACAAGCAGCACCGCTATCGGTGCTGCAATCGACCAAAAAATGGAATGGGCGCAAGCAACACAGATACGAGCGATGAGAAGCATAGAAAAAGTAATGGCTGCCCCGGACAGTATCTGGCCGATACAAAACAGCGTAATGGTCGCAATCAGCAACTTTTTTAACTCGATTTTAGTAACAAGCAGCATTAAGGGCAAAGATAACACAGCAACCACCCAGGCATAGGCTGTAATCATAATTCCAGTGCCAGCCTCTGTCAGCTGAAACGCCTCGGAAATATCCGAAAGCAACCCGATAGGCATAAATTCAGACGTATTAAAAATAAACGCAGCTATTGTAATGCCCAAAACAGACACGTATTGCCGCAATGGAATTTTATTTTTTTGCATATACTATATCGCTATCCTTTCTTTCTATTTAGCAACGTTATTATAGTATACAATTTACGCATGCAGGTCAAGAAAAATGCCTGTAAAAAAAGACTTTCAGCTCAATGATTGAGCCAAAAGTCTTTTTTACAGAACTGTATTATTTCATCGGTTTATGATGAATGCAGGATATCGTATTACTGCTTATCCCTTACATCATGCCAGGCATTTTTTCACTGATTTTCACCTGTTTTTTCGGGCATTAAAAATCCCCATTTTATCAGGACATTTCAGGCATCGAGTCCCTTTATCACCTACCCTTTGTTTTGTGTTTTAAGTATTTTGTTCTCGTTTTGTTCTCTGGTCACATCAATAAATAAAAATTTCTTTATATTACATATTATATATCAGCTATTTCATAGCAAGGCCGACTAATAACACTCCAGCTGCTACAGCCCAGGTATCACGTTGCCGTTTTAAGCGGGCTTCTTTTTTTGTCATTTTATTAATTTGTTCGGTCAATGTCTGCAAAGATTCTTTCTGCCTCTGCAATTCGTTGCTGGCTTGATTCAATGAGCCATTTGCTGTCTGCAATGAGTTCTTTGTTTTCTGCAGCTGTTCGTTTGCTATTGCTAATTGTGTTTGTAACGTCGTCGAGTTGTTGTCCAGCTTGTCTAATCTGCTCTGCAGCTGTGCCAAGGTGTTCTCTTGCTCTCTGATTATCATCTTCAATTGACTGTATTGTGTCTGTGACATTACTATTTTCTCGTTTTGTTTCATTGTCGTAGTGTTGGCACACTGTCCAGCAAATGGCACCGATAATGCACAACACACAAATAGCAATGACAATATTTTTTTTAGTTGCAATTTCATCAACTCCTTTTTTTAACTTTTGCAAATAAAGCAAGTTGGTCACCCTCTATTCATCGATATACATATAATCTCCATCAATTAAGCAGCCGCCGATTGGCAATTGATTTGTATGCTGCCAAACATAACCCTGCAATTCGTCCACTTCTCCCCATTGTGCATTCCAAACAGGGCAGTTTAAACCGCGCCAGTTTATGGGCTGTCCATCACCCGTAATCCCGTTGTCGCTGGATACGGCATCGTTGAGCCAACTATACGACGTGTAAATACCAGAATTAAGGCCAATATTTTCCAGCCATGCCATGCACTGCGCCGTAGTTGTCGCACCGGTGAAGTCGTAGCCGTTACGTTCTTTCCAGTGGTCCGCGTCTTCTAAGTCAAAGAAAACAGGCAATTCTAAAAATACGCCGCTGTCTGCAATGATAGCCGCACATTTCTGGGCATGATCTGCTGTTTCATTCGGTGTAAGGCTGTAATCATAGTGATATGCACCGACTTTCAAGCCGTATGCATGCGCCATTTGTACATTGTGTCGGAACTGTTCATCTTCATGACCATTTCCCCATGAACATCGTACATAAACAAATTTACAGCCAGCATCAACAGCTGCCTGCCAAAAATCATCATTTAAATAACCGTTGCATTCTGATACGTCAAATCCTTTAATCATACTTTCATATCTCCTTTCTTTTGTTCTGCTGGCTGCTGCGCCATGACGGCATAGAATACCTCTCTGAATTAAATCGGCTGTCATAGCCATACTTTGTCCATGCCGCTTTCGCTAGCCCAACAATGACAGCAATACCGCCGCCTACTGCCGTTACACCGGACCAGCAGCTCATCAGCTCAAAATGTGTGCCGCATAAAGCGTTGCTCCAATACCCAAAAAGCCAACTAAACAGAACTAAGCATAAAAAAATCATCATCACAACGGACATGATGACGATAAGCTGCAGCCAGTGCTTTTGTCCCCACTTGCCTAGGGAAATAATTTTACTTTTCATTATTTTTACTCCTATATATGTTGAAGAATCGATGTGAGTATTGATGCAAAAATCCCAACAACAGTTACACTTATTCCAAGCGTCCAGCAAATGTCGTGCTTTAAATCATCAATGCGATGATGTGCCGATTTTCCAGAAGCGATAGCAGCTACTACATCTCTATTCAATGCAGTCAGCTGTTCATCTATTCTATCAAGTCGTGCAGCTAATTCATTTTCATTCATTTAGCACCTCTATTTCTTTCCGTAAACTATCCTGTTTGCAATGCCAGTCTTTTA
Source organism: uncultured Megasphaera sp. (assembly GCA_934193515.1). Lineage (GTDB taxonomy): Bacteria > Bacillota > Negativicutes > Veillonellales > Megasphaeraceae > Megasphaera. The sequence continues at coordinate 54,812 of CAKPVJ010000005.1, forward strand.
ACCTAAACTATTACAATTTTCCGTGCTTTTTCTTGCATATTATCACGCTCCTATATTTTTTTATTTAATTATTGTTTTGCAATATCGACTTTTATTATATACTTCTTTCCGACGTTACTAGCCAAGAAAAAATCATATAAATTGCCACTGTAGAGTGTCTGTTCGCCGATAAATGCTTTATTATAGCTCTGATAATACATGCCACTAAAATATATACTTCCTTTTTTATCCGTGTCGGTGTCTATTAACGTGACATTAGCATTATAAGTTCCACTTGTTTCGCCGTCGATTTGCATAGCAAAATCGACATACGGGTTATAAAACTCAAAAGTTAAGACGGTAACTGTTTTACTGTTGTACGTAAACGTGCCGCTGATTGCCCCAAATTTCAAAGAACCAACATTAGAAAATCCGTATATATCTGTATATTTACCCATTGTTAAGTAAACAGACGACGTAACATTGGGTTGTCTTATTACGTATTTTTTTACGCCGTTTTGCTTTATCCACAAGTTTGACGCATTATCGTCAGAACTTTCTCCAAGCTGTGCGTACCGAGTCACGCCATCAGAACATAAAACCGGTAAATAGCTATAACCATACTCTTTCGTGTCTACAAGCCGAATAAGTTGTAAATCTCCATTTGCTTTTGTTACACTAATATATTTCGCCATTTAATCAACCCCAATCGTAACGTTGCCGAAGGAAATTGTATTCCCGGATACCGTAACAGCCGGGACATCGGTCTTTTTGGCATACTTATTAAGTGCATTATTTACTCCATCGCTAGTAATAGGGGTTGTGCTACCGGCTGTGGGAGCCGTATCAAAAATAAGTTTGTCCTGCTTTGCATTTATCTGATTTTGGATAGATGTATGAATTGCTGATGCATCAGACTTTTTATAGTAGGTATCGGTAATAACATTACCTTCTCCATCTTGATCGGCTTTAGTCGCGTGGGAGGTATCCCCAATCGTAGCTGTGGATTTTGTTCCATCCTTATGAATAAAAGTAATCGTACCACCAGAATAGGTTGTACTAACTACCGCTTTGGCTACGTCTTCGTTTGTAGGGTAATTAGATAAATCAACAAAACCGGACAAGTTATCCCAGGCTTTTCCGTTCCATATGACATTATCGCCAGCTTTGATTTGATGGGTTGAATCAGCATTTACAATATTCCAAACATCGCCAGTATTCATTCCTGTTAAAGGGAGATCACTATAGGTATCAACAGAACCAGAGTATTTAGCAAACCCAGTCACCTTAGTTAATGCAGATTCTACTTCTTTTTGTATTCTTTGTGATTCTACCAAAGCTTGTTTTGCATTTGTTTCACTGGTGGCTGCATGTGATTCCGACGTAGCCGCTTTAGCGGCAGATGTGCTTGCAGAAGTGGCCGATGTAGCCGCTGAGTTCATACTAGCCTTAGCATTTACTTCCGATTTAGAAGCATTGCTAGCAGACGCAGCCACCGCTGTTTTACTGTCATTAGCATCGGTTTTATATTGCAGTGCGTTGCTTTCAGAATTAGCCGCATTGGTTTCAGAAGTCTTTGCTTTAGCTGCACTAGATGCCGCATCAGACGCACTGGCTGAAGCTTGTGCATCTGACGCGTTTGCTTGACTTGCACTTGACGCCGCATTGGCTGCGCTTTCTTTTGCTTGCGATGCGCTGGCTGCGGCATTGTCCGCGTATTGTTTTGCATCTACAAGCGGCTGTAATGCTGTTTTGATAGTCGTACCAGTACTCAATGTCAGTATCAAATACCCGTTACTGTCTACTGTTGCGTCCGTGAGACTATCGCCTTTTTCACCGCGAATTGACTCAAGCCACTCTTTTTCTGTGCCGACAAATCCGTTTTGTTTTGCGATTTCATAAGCACTTAATCCATCAACAGCTTCAGATACAAGAATAAACTGCTTTCCGTCCCATCTGTATGTTTTCCCTGTCGATTTGACAACATATAGTTTATCGCTGTCACCACTAGTCGGCAGTTCATCTACATACACGCAGGCACCGCTTATCATATCGAACAGTGCTTGAAAATTATTGATGATGTAGTCTAAAATGCCATCATTTGTTTTATTTGCAAAAGCTGTCTTCTTGCTGTACGCTCCTTCGCTTATAATCGTATCGTTCTCGTCGCGGATTTCTCCATTCTGGAATGCTTGTCGTTTCATATCTTATCTCTCCTCTACTTCTTTCCATCCTGCCGGATACCCATCTGGACTCCACACGTTATTATCTATTACCGAATCGTATATTTTCCCATTATATGTCACTCGATCCCCCTTTTTATACGCGTTCGTGCTGTCAGGCTGCACCCAGGGTTTCGGTGTATTGTCTGGAGACGTAAGCATTTTTGCAAACAAACTTGGTGCTACATCAGGTTTCCAACTCTCTTGTGATGTATGGTCTTGCAACACTTTATACAAAACGCCTTTATAAGAAACCTTATCACCTGCTTTATACTTCACTGAGTTTGCTGACCAAACAGGAAATATTTCCGGTATAGCTAATGCTACATCGTGCGGTACATTTGATACTGCTGTTGTATACTCACTTTTCAACGCCGTTATATCCCCACCATTCAGTGCCGTAATCAACGCTTGTGTGGTGATTTGATTGACTGATTCTTTCACCTTGGAAGCTTTTACTTCGGTGTCTGTTTGCTCACGCCAGCTAGACTCGAAAATATCTTTTGGTACATCACTTTCGCCGTTTTCGGATTTTACATGGTATATTCCTGTATCTTCGTTGTAGGATGCTTGCAATGTCGGTAATTTTTGTACATAGATTTTGTATTCCATGAGTTATCCTTTCGTAACTGTATATGGGCATGAATTAGGGTCGATAGCGATAAATCCGGCTGTGCCACGGGTTATAACGGAGTCGCTTGCAGTATTTACCGAATAAGATTGCAAAGTGCAAGTGCCTTTCATTTCATAATAATGTCCTTGACCATCGGGTATTAGTGTACCATCATCTTTAAACCCCTTGAACATTAGGGTAATGGTTATCTCAGAATTGTTATTTAGATTTATTTGTTTTGAGAAATTTTGATTGTTGCTTCCATTACCACTACTTCTTCCTATTTCTGCGAAATCAGAATATGTACTCCCGTTTACGGCGAACTTGGCATAAAGGACAGTATCATAGTCGTAATAGTCCCATCCTGAATCGTCCCCATCAGACCAATGACTCTTTTTGGTATATCCGTATAGCTCCGACGCTAGATTAATCTGTGCTTTTGTTGCTGTAGTTGGAACGTTTAATTTATAAGTGTAAGTATGTCCACTCCCATGCGTCGCTAAAACCCAGTCAGCTATTTTTGTATTTATAACAAAACTACCACCTGAACCAGCTTTTAGTACAGATTGACAGCATATCTTAAACCCTTCTTTAGTGATATTTAAAGGTTCAACATGTTGCCATATATTAACATTTGTATAACCGACTGCTGATGTTTGTAACTGAATAGGGAACAAGAATACACTAGGTACAACGTCCCAAGCACTAGCAAATTTAATGGTATCACCATCGTTGGCAACACCGGTACAGAACCGGCCTAAAGCGGCAAATGTATTATTAAGCGAATCCTTAAAAGTCATGCCGTTTTGTCCAAACAAAATGGAGGAACCGTTTTTTCCCATAACTGTCATACCGTCAGAATCGAGTTTTACAGCACCAGCAATAACGCCCGTTGCTGTATCCTTGCCCAGTGTAATGTCTGCCGCTGCTAACTTATCTGCCGTTACCGCTCCTGCCTGAATCATGCCTTTGGCAATAACATTGTTGTCAAATACCGTATTTCCCGTGATATGCACTTTTTTGCCGTCAATCAAAATGCTTTCGTCGCTGACGTTGATTTGGTTAATGACGTCGCCTTTTTTTACACGTAAGTTGATGTCATCTTGCAGTTGTGTGAATGCGGAATAGTTATCCGCCGCTTTTATTGGATCACTAAGGTTAGTAATAACACTCGTAATACTAGTAGCATTTTGTGTAATGCTAGATTGTAATGTCTGATTCGTTTTATCCTGCGCCGTTTTGTTCTGCTGAACAGTTGTCGTAATTTCATTTGATGTCTGGTATAACTTGCTAATTGAGTTATACATACAATCTTTAGGATTTTTATTGAGTTCCGCGACGATAGCAGTAATGCTGCCACCGGTTTGCTTTATCTGACTAATTTCAGTCGCAAAAGCTGCATTTTGTTCATCTTGCGCGGCTTTATTGCTTGATATTGTACTCGTAATAGTATCTGCTGTTTGCTGCAATTGACTAATAGATTGATACGGGCTGTTCGATGGGTCTTTATTTAAGTTATTCGTAATGGTTGCTACTGTGGAACTGATCCCATCTGCCTTTTGGCTAACCTGGCTTATCTGAGTTTGAACGCTGCCATTAACCGTATCCTGGGATTTTTTATTATTTGTTACCGTTGTTTCGATCGAATCAGCACGCTGTTTTAGCTGACTTACCTGCCCCGCTTGATCATTTACGGTAGATGTAAGCCCATCAAGATTTATTTGCACTCCAGTCAGCGTATTTTGCAACTCTGTATCTTTTTTAGCTAAGTTATCTGCGTCCTTTTGTAAATCTGTGACTTGCTGTTTTACTTCGTCTAATGCGGGGCCAGCACTATTAGCTGCATCATTAATTGCATCCGTAATGGTATGATCCACCTTGTCAATGCTGATGCTTTCTTTTCCTATCCATTCTTTATCAATGATCATTTTGATCGCAATCGAACTAACGACAGACTTTTTACTTTCACCAAAGTAATCCGTATATGATGCGCATACATCATATACACCTGCTTCACATTGATAGGTAATGGCGTTATTAGGCGATGTAAAAACAGTAGTGTCGTTAATGTAATATTTTGTGCCAGTACATCCGGCCGGCACTTCGCCAACTTCAATGCCAATTTGGCCTAACCTTGCTGTAAGAATCGGAGCTATTGGTGTTGCCGGCAAAGGCTTATTGTACGTTAAAACAGCGGCATCGCTATATTTTCCAAGTGCATTTTTAGCAAATAGATATAATGTGCCGCTTCGGTCACGCAACGATAACGATGTTTGTAAATTGTTTGTCCTAGCCAACAATGTATCTGATTCCACACCTGGAAGGTTATCCAACCGAATTTCATAATACACAATGTCCGTATTTGTAACTTCATTCCATGAGGCAACTGGTAATTCACCAAAAGCAAGACTAAACCCATCCGGCACATTGGGTATAGTTGATTTCATAGCAACCAATATATCCATAGAGGGTGCCGTATCCGGAGATGTCGCCACGCCCCATTCATCTTTTGTGCATACACAAATGCGATACGTATCCCCAACAACCGCTTGAGGGATAGTCACTTGATTCTTGCCGCTTCCGGCAAATGTCCATTCTCCGGAAAATCCAATTTCATCAGCCGGAACTCCTTCTTTTATGACGATGTTAGTAGCCTGCTGATGATTTGTTTTATACCATACCTGCCCTTCCAGATAGCTTTGCATATTAGGCTCGTTCCAAGAAACAACAATATCATACCGCGATACGCCATCAGCCATCTGTCTATACCGGTTATAGGCACGTACATTGCTGACCGGAGGAATATAATACGGCAAAAGCACATATTCGTATGCCTGCACATCCGCAAGACTCTGATAGCCTGAACCAAAAATATTAAAGGATACAAATTTCAACCATACCTGTTTGCCTACATCTTCTTTGCGGAATGGTATTTTTAGCAGGGTACTATCCAACCGTGCAAAATTGCATCCTGCCGCATGTGATTCTGCCGTAGTGTTATATTGCCCACGCATGCACCCAGTTAGCTGATAGTTTCCCCCTGGCAATAAATCAGCGGTCTGGTAAGAAAAACATTCTCCATCCAACCAGCAAAGTGTATTACCGCGTTTGGCATCTTGTTCACTGCCTGATAAAAATGTTCCATTGGCTGTAACTTCTATAGTATCGACAGCCGCATCGATTGCTTTTGCCAGTGTACCAATCCGAGCTGAGCTGGTAATGGTTCCGGCGTGGCGATAGTGCGCATTGTCGTCGCTTACGTATACATCGCAACCGCCCCAGTTATCACCAGTTCCTCTAGCTCCAATCCATACCTCCAGGCCATTGGTCGTTAAATCAGCCGGTGGCTGCAGTATAACGGGCTTATCCGTATTCGGGGCCTGCTTATTATAATTGATATAAGGGCGATCTGTTTCATGGACATCATATTTTGCCGCTGTATAGGTTCCTTCAGGTCGTGATACGGCCGTAAATGTAAGTAAACCATCCGTTCCTTCCGTTACGCTGTCAATCATTACGACTTGTTTGTTTAGGCCGCAATTCTCATCAGTCAGCGTAACCAAATCACCAACTTCTAAACGACAGAAAGACCAGTCTAATTTGAACGTATATTTGTTACGTTCATATTTACCCTTGCGGGCCAACTGTTCTGCCAATTTGACCGCCCGTTCTTTGGTATATAAATAATGAGCCTGCGTTGTGTTGGCCTGTCTTAGACCATAATCAGCAATATCCTGCGTTACCGCATAGCTAACAGATTCTTTTTCATAGCCGTTTTCCCTGTTGATAAATTCTACAGGGTATTGATTATATACTTCACTGCTGTCTTTCCGTTGGTATGTGACTAATGCGCCGCCTGACTGCGGAATAAAATCATCAGCCGATAAATCATACAGAATCGTACGATTGGGTTTCCATCCTGTGTAATCCCTATCATCTAGCGGTACAATTTTAAACGTGTCGTTAGACCAAAATACATAGGCATTGGTAAGCGTTGCTATTTCATTGATAATTTCTCTAGCACTCTTAGCTGACGTTTCATCCGGAGGCGTAGAAATAAGCATATCTGCAGCCTTGCAATACTGTCTGTAATTATCCAAGCCAACAATTTCTACATCAGATAGGCCCACTTTATCCAATATATACCGCATATAATCTGCCGGATTAACATCTATGCCGTCTCCTGTATCTGTCATTTTTCCGACAACTTCAAAATTATAATTCGGCATGGAACCGGAATCACCCAAGTCAATGACGCCTGCCATATAAGCAAGACCGGAATATGACAAGGCTTTATCAGGATGTTTCCCAAGCGTATAGGCCCAAGGCTTTTGATTGGTTTCGCCAGCAAATAATGTTAGTTGAATTGTGTCATTGGGATATGTATAAATATCTTTGCCAATCCACACCCGTTTTAATCCTTGTATCGGTCCTTCGCATAGCCCCAAAATAACAGCTACAGTATACGTGTATGATATTGTAACGGTTTTACTGCTGTGCCCGCCCTTACCGCTTCGCTGCGTTTCTCGATGTTCATGCGCCGTAAAATCATCATAATAAATTACATTGCCGCTAATTCGTGTCGTACCCAGTATTTCCGGTACAGCAGACCCATATTCTGCTGTTGATACGGTAAAATCGGCTATCTTATTTGCTCGTATCGTAGTCGTATGCCCTTTAAAAAAGCCCATTATTTCACCCCCTTAAATCGATAGATACCCCGGAGCCTTGATTTACCATGTGAATCTAAAAACATAACATCACTTAAGTCCGACAAGATAACCCCCTGTCCAATGACAGCATGAATAAGTATATTATTGCCAATATAAATACCTGCATGAGATATACAACGCCCAAATTGAAACATCATAAAATCGCCTTTATTCAATTCATAAACTTGGCAACAATATCTTTTGACATAAGAAAGGAACCATTCTTCACTGTGATGCAAATGCCATTCATTAGAATAGGGCTGTATTTTTATTGCTCCCTTATCGATTAATCCAGCGTCTTCCAGTGCACCGATAAGTAACATGCCGCAATCCACACCTATACCCTTTACCCGTGCTTGGTTGACATGCGGTGTACCCAGCCAGTGCATGGCCGCTTCTACAATTCTTTCTCCATTTGTCATATCAACGCCTCCTTGCGAGGTACAAACGGTGCAATAACACATGTACTATCTGTTTCCTTACTGGATATAACTTGACTGGTGTCATCGGTTGAATAGGTCCCTTGCGGATAATATTTCCGAATAGGGAAACTCATATTTAATCCTTGTGTCTTTGCCTTAACGGTCAATTGTAATCCTATACCCCCAGCGCTTTTTACCTCTGCCGTACCACCGAATAAAGAAATACAGCCAACGATAGTCTGTCCTCTAAAGAAACATCGTCGAAGCTGCAGGTTTGCTCTATCCATCGTTCCGTCATGGGCCGCTTGCAAAATAGTCTTACCCGCTATCATGTCCTTTGTATTTGCATAAATAGTAACAGTCATCGTGTCGACAACAACGCTGCTGTTTAATTTGATTTGATTCCGTTTAACCAGTAACGCATTATGCTGATACACATGCCCATCATACACAATATCCATATCGGTATCTGCATAATAGTATGTGTTGCCGTTAAACAATCTTAATTCATATAAATCGCAGGATGTCATATTTTTTGCCGTATTCAGGTATGTTTCCAAGTCTTTCGTTACAGTCTTCATGTGGCTACCTCACGGTCGTTAATTTAAACGACTTCGTCTTATTAATATTTTCAAATACCGTCTCTATCGTTACACCATCATCTTTAAACATGACTTTCCACCAATATGTATAATCTGCTGTGACTATAGCACCGGCTGGGGGTGGGGTGTCAAAAACAATAAAACCGTTATTCGTCGTATACGCGGCTGCTTTTTGTTTGGTACCATTCACATATACGCTAACATTTTCAATGTATTCCACCGGCTCTATATAATCGCCCATTGTCATAACCGCCTGGTATTTTCCAGGTGATGCAGCGGTAAGACGCACGCCTTTTGCCGCATGGTCTTCCGGATCCAGCCACAAAAAGGGCTCGAAGGCACCCTTGACGAGTGCCACGAATCCTAGTAATTTCCGGTATTCCGCATTTGTCAAATAGGCGAATTTTGTTTCTATCGTCCAATTTGGCAACAGTAAATTGGTCATCGTTCGTACTTTGCCGCTTCCTGACGTTTGTACTTCTGTATCCCATTTCATCGCTTTGGTACTGGACCAACTAAGCGTATTCAATTCGATAGGGAATTTACGTATACTCATTTAAAATACCCCCGCTTCTGTCGCGAAGTTTCGCTCCGTGTCAAACAAAGCCTGCCGTATTGTGTCCAATCCACCATTTCGCAAAAAATCCGTAAAAGAGGATGCATCTATAGTGTGTACGGACAAGGATACCTGATTGACCTGCTGATTGTCGTTGACTAACCCCAGCTGTTCAAATTTATCCCGTGACAGCGGCAGCACGGCTTCATCATGATGTCCTTCACCAATCATAGCGATGGTGGCACCGGTCGTAATACCGCCTGTTGCCAATTTCTTACCGCTCCAAGAGGAACTAAGTGCCGCTTGTTTATCCGACCATAACCCGCTGCTTGAGGAAGTTTCCATTCCCGCGGCAGCAGATGCCAAACCCATGCTCATCGAAGCCGCTGTACCTGCTGTCATAAGACTGGTCGCTAATGCTGCCGAGCCTGGATCCAAAACAAGTTTGAAAAAAGCCGCCGGTCCCAGTGCCGCAGCCATCGATGCGCCTTGTGCTGCTGTTTGCGCTGTTGCTGCCGATGCCTGTGATTTTGCCATGGCGTTATTGGTCAGCATACCTGCCAGTTGTTTAGCATAAAATTCAACAACTACCTGAATCATAGATTTGCCCAACGCCGTAAATGCTGAACTTAACGATTTCGTTCCCATGATAAAATCCGTCATAGCCGTACTCAGACCGCTAAACGCTGTACTGTATAGGCTAGCAACCATTTGGGCCGTCGTTGCATGAGCTGCCAGGAACGCTTCTTGATACGTTTCCATCATGGATTTTTGGGCTTCATAGTCATTTAACCGAATCGCATTGGAGTCAGAAAGAACCGCTTCTAGCTTTTCCATGGATGCCTGGTTTTTGGCTTCTTCTAGGTCCGCCTGAATATCTTTTGCCTGGGCAAAATACGCATTTTCATTGTCCATGAGCTTTTCAAATTCAGCCTGTTCCTGCTGATGAATGGCTTTGGCAAAAGACAATCTACCGTTTTCCATGACTTCATAGGCAACACCTTCATCATCCAATGCTTTCAGGAACACTTGCTTCTGCTTTTCTGTCATGGCCGCAAAGTCATTAGAATATCCTTGCCATTTGGATTGAATAGACGTAATTGTCTTTTCATATTCCATTTCCATCTTGGCCAACGCCTGTTGACTGGCTGATGTAGATAAGGGAGATACATCTGATTTTAATTCTTGCCCCATAGTTTGGGCTTTTTCACGAATCTGTCGTTCTTTTTGGGCATCCGCTTCTATCGCTTTCAGCCTATCCTGTGCATACAGCGTATCTAATTTTTCTTTGTCTTTGGCGTAATTACTGTTCCATTGCTTGGATTCTTCCAGCTTTGCATATTCTTTTTGGTATTTGCGGTCAATCAGTTCTTCTTGCGTCATCGTGGACTGAGCATACGTATCGTCAATTTGTTTGCTTGTCTGTTGCGCTTGGTCCAGCATTTGTTTATAGTACTGCGCCTGTTTATCTGTTACTGCAGAACTGCTGCCGCCAAAGGCACTATATACGCCATGTACTTTTTGTTCGTACTCCGGATCACCACCGCCGTTATACCGTTTAATACCTTCCCAAACGTTACCGCCTGCATCGGTAATTTTATCCTTTAAGATAGCCGCTGCAGCCATGGCATTTTGGGTAGTATCCGTAGCGTATTCCGGATATAAGTCAGCAATGCTGACACGACCGCCATTGCCGTCGCGAATGTCTTGATTGTCATTTATCTGGAACATGCCGCCGCCAGCTGCCATATGAATTGCGCTTATATCACCGCCGCCGCTTTCAACCGCTGCGATAGATGCCATGAGTTTGGCATCCTGCCCATAAGCAGATGCCGCAGCATGAATAGCCTGCAGTTCATTGCTGGAATCCCAATTGATAGACGGCTTACTTGTATCACCACTATATCCAGGGTCTTTAATGCCGGCATAATCGGCAAGGGATATAACGCCGACAATATTGCCGCCAAAGGCTTCTTTCCAGTTTTGTGAAAAATAACTAGATACGCCATTGTTTTGATTACTGCCGGACGCATAATAACCGCCATTTTCACCAACCATGATCACGTGCCCACCATCATTGGTAATAACCACATCACCCGGTTTAGCGTCATAACCATTCCCATAGGCGTCGGTCTGATGAAAGGCACTGCCGGCATTAGCCTGCCAATCCGGTGCCCATCCGCCTAAATCAAAGGCGTTGGATACACCTGCCCGACTCCAAATGTTTTCTACGTAGGTCGTACATACTACTTGCCCGTCATCCGTGCCATAGGATAATCCTTCTAATTGTTTAGCATTATATAATGCGCCTTCTCGTACATTATAACTGCCTGCCCCGGATGTAGCCCCAGACGTTCCTGCACTACCAGCACTTCCAACCGAATTATCCCCGCCAGCTGTTCTAAATTGCTCATACGTCGGTGTGTCGCTGCTAACATCAGATGTGCCGCTTTCATCTGCACTGCTGTCATTGCTTTCGGTGTCCTGTGTTGCCGACTTATTTCCCGCTTTGCTAAGCGCATTATTCGTGTGAAAGATTTTATCAATCAGTTTCTGCAGCCAGCCAATTGCTTTTTGCACAAAACTGACGATAGTATGCAGGCCATTGGATGCCCATGCCGGCAGAATAGAATCAGCAAATTCGCTTAACGCGTTGCCTAATCGGCTCAATGCATTGCTTCCTTTTTCATACATCATATTAAAGAAAGCAATAAAACCTGTTACAACCCACGATACAACCGTTATAATTCCCGATAAGATGGCCACAAAGACATTAATGACAGCAATAATGGCATAAATCGCTACGGTAAAAGCCGTTGCCATGACAGCAATGATAGGCGCCGCTGCCGATACCAGATTTTGAATGGCGACGCCAATTTCTCCCCATAGGGCGGCTAATGCTTTCCCCGCCGTCTGTACAACATCCATAGTACCCGGTATTACGTTTAGAAAATCTGTTAGCGAATGACCGGATGCAACAAAAGCGGCAATCGCTACGCCAACGGCAGTAATCACGATGCCGACCGGGCCAAAAGCGACTGCCAATGTCGCTATGCGCGCTGCTATAGCCGGCAGGGATGTAATCAAACCTTTGATACTGGATCCAAATCCGGTAAATGCTGTTCCTGTTGCAATCGCTCTTGCTTTCATGGTTCCCATTGCAGCACTGACGCCTGCCATACCTGTTGGCATCGTCATAAACGCTGTTTTGGCATTGTTTAATGCCGGTATCAGGCTGCCTACAAGCGGTGCCGCTGCTAATTTAGCTGTCGCAATGTACGATTCTATCGCCGGTATAGTTAACGTTAACAGTGTAGTACCCAATGCAGCAGCGGCTGCTTGTACTTCCGGCGGAATCATTTGAGACAATGCTTCCCCGATTCCCTGGTCTTTTACCAGTTTCGCAAAATCCTGCAGGCTGTCGCCTAATGACGAAAAAATATCCGGCAAATCAAAGGCATCAGAAATCTGCTGTCCCACGGCAATCGCCGTTTGGCTAAGCCCATCCATCATATTGGACCAGGTACCCGTAATAGTAGAGGACTGCTGTTCCATCATGCCGCCGAATTTTTCTTCCATGCCGCCTACCAGTGCCTGCAGCCCTGTTTGAGCATCTACTGCTCCTTTACTAACCATATCCATGGCCTGCGGGATAGATACGCCGATTTTATCAGCCAGCATCTGCCATGCCGGAATACCTGCTTCCGTTAACTGCAGCATTTCATCACTTTGTACTTTCGCTTTGGCTGCCATCTGGCCTAATGCCAGTGTTACCCGGTCTACGCCTTCCTTACCAAGGCCCACACCGGCTGCGGCATCGCCTACAGCGGTCAACGTAGGAATGACTTGTTCTGCCGTAAAGCCAAATGCTAAAAACTTCTGCGTAGCTGCAGCTACATCGTTAAATTCAAACGGCGTCTTAGCCGCAAAGCTTTGTAAGTCACTTAATAGACTTTGTGCTCGTTCGGCACTGCCCAACATATTAGTCATAGCGGCCTGCGTCTGTTGAAAGCTTCCGGCAGCTTGTACGGCTTTAACACCCAAGGCCCCTAGTGAAGCGGCGATACCGGCTATTCCTGCGACTGCTATATGAGATGCCGTCATAGCAGCGCTTCCCAAATTGGTTTCCAATTCTTTTTTTGTATTGGCCAATTCTTTTCGTAGTTCTGAACTGTTGGCGCCGATTTTAATCAAGATACTCGCTACTGTCGCCATTTTCTTCCGCCTCCTCTCGTTGCCGTTTAAATGATGCTAAAAATGTTTCTTTTTCCTGCTGTGCTTCACCGATTGTTTTTTCATGTAAAAATGGACGAGCCAACTCTTTGGCTTTAATGCCGTGTTTCAAATGAATGTTCATTAAATTGCTGACATACCAGGATACGGCAAAAGCCTTGTCCTCCCGCCGTGCCTGGCAGCCATCAATCATCTTATTCAGCTCCATTGGTGTCAATCGATAAAACTCCCATGGCTTCAACGCTAACGGGCCGTACGCCTGAGATTCAGCCCATTCGAGCCATTCATAAAAAGACGGGGCAGGATGTTCTCGCCGCTCCGTCTCTACTCGTTTTTTTCGTCAGCCATATCCTGTTCCGCTTTTTTCGTCAGTTCTTCCGGAAAAGCCCCATAATAGGCTGCTTTTCCTAAAATGCCACTTCCGGCAATAGCTTTGACTGCCGGTACAACAAAATCTTCTTCCAGGCTTGCGCCTTCGTCCAGTTTCTGCTGTATCTGTTCGGCATACCAAAGTTCATTATGCTTCTTGTGATGCGCCAGACCAATCATATAAATTTTTATCAGATTGGTTAAATTCAGTTCCTGCTTGGCTACAATGCCGCTGATACCGCAGCCACAGATCTGTTCCAGTTGTGCCAGCCGGGCAATATTGAAATATAAATACTGCCCTTCGCCAAACATTTCAAACGGTACTTTTTTAGGCATACTGCATCACCCCCTACTCCTTGCCACTGCTAGCGGTAGATGTCTGTAATTCAGAAAGAGCGCCATTGCCGGATAAAGTGCCTTTAATCGTCGCTACATCATCATATTTTGTAGACAAGCTGAAATCAGTAATCGCCGCCCAGCCAGTGCGATATTTTTTATTTGGATATTCAAATTTTACATGAACCAACTGCCCATCATTAAACGCGTCTTCCAAGAAGTTTGCTCCGGCATCATCCAATAAAACAACGCTTTCCAAATCAATAGACCATTCACGAAGACCTGCTAAAGAAGACTTCCAACCGCCGGAAGTTTTATGACTGGCATCAATAGAATCAGCTTTACGGGTTACGTCGCCGCTTCGCTGACCGCCCAACAATGTCCACGTAGGATTTGCCTCTGTCGTACCTGTATTTAAATAAATCAAAAAATCTTTGCCTGCCTGTGCGACAGCGCCGGCGTTTGTCGGTGTTGCATAAGTTCTTGCCATACTAAATCACTCCTATTCTAAAAAAGTAACTGTAAATAAAAAAACGGCAATGCCAATACTAGATGATTGGCCTGCCGGTGTACCAAACACAATTTTATCAACAAAACTGGACTTGGCCCAGCCATCTAATGTTTCGTTGTTTGCCAAAACGTCTTTTACCTTCATGGCCAAATCTTCTACAGGAGCCGTATCTTGTTCATGCCCCTTGGGATTCGGACAAATGATTTCAATCGTATATACTGCCGTTGCTTCACGCATTCCTTTGGAAAAAGGAGCGTATTCTACGGTATCACAACAAATAAACCCTGTCAGTTCTTTAGGATACGCGGGCCCCAGAACTTCCTGTTTCCAGTTGGAAATCTCTTGTACTTCATCTTTCAATATTTCATACAGTTCATTCGTTACCTGCCTGAATTTGTTTCCACTCATTACGCTCGGGATAATCGAATTACCCCGACACCCCCTTTACCGCTTCCATCCGTCCCATCTACAGCAAAATCAAGGTACGTAAGGCTGCTTTCCAAATTCTTAGCAAGCTGTAAGTACATCTTGTATTTTTGAAAATAGATGTCTTCCGAACGGCTGCCATCTACCATAACCGTTGTATCAGAGCCTACCATAGCCGCCGCGCATTCACGGCAGGCAATAGCACAGCCTAATTGTTTTACAACCGGTCGTGCTGGCAGTTGAATATCCGAATCGAACAAGCTAAAAGAAAAAGCCAGCCGGTGTAGATAGTCATTCGCATAGTCAATATCACAATCTCTGCATGTTAAGATGGTATCTGTAATATCTGCTATCGTAATGAAATCCATATCAGTACGCCTCCCCAATTGCCTGCCGCACGGCTTTTTCAAATCGTGAAATAATGTGCCGCTGTTCGCTGTGAACGGCGTTAAAAATAAACGGGTCTTTCTTCGTTCCCGGGTGACTGACACGCTTGGCAAACATAAACTGGCTGCCATTCGTCCAACGAAGTGCCGCTTTCCTGCGTGGTACAATCGTATGCCGCTTTGTCCCTTGATGTAAATACACCGTAATCTTTCGAGTTGTTCCTACGATGCCGCTAATATCATCACGGGTAAAGGATACGCTCGTTTTAATAGAGCGTTCCGCTTCACCGGTACGTGTGATATACCGGTGATTTTTGCGGGCCCGCTCCTGAATATCTCTTACAGATGATTTCATAGCATCCTTGAGCTTAGTCTGTGTATCAATAGATACCTTATCCAATCGGCTGGCAACAGCATCCAGTCCTTTAATGGTTATGTTCAGTTCCATAGGCGGCTAAGCTTTGGCGCTATTAGCTGTCAGGCAAGCCAACGCCCCCGGCTGCACAACCTGCGCACCATATACCAGCAATGTACGGACAGCATCGGAGAAGGAATCTTCTAAACGCAACGCTTCTGTTTTAGTAAGCTGTTGAGCAAAGGAAATAGCCATATTCGTGCCAGCCAAGATTTTGTATTTGGCTCCTGCTGTATTCGGTGTATTGTTAGACTGATAAATGTTAAACCCTGCGGCCTGCCCAATATAGCCGTTTGCAAGCACGGTATCTGTTTTAGTTGTGCCGGCAGCTACAAAACGGTTATCTTTGAGCATGCGGCCGTAGAACCAAGACGGTACGACAACCCAGCGGCCTTCATTCGGTACGTTGGCATCATCCAAGGCACCTTTCAAATCAACTAAGGCTTCATACGCTGCATCAGCCGTATCCAGTACAAGCGGTGTTGCATCTGTCCCTAATCCAGTTTTGATGCCTGCTTTAGTATGGAACCCGGCAATATATTGATCTACTGTATCCCGAAGTTTATACGACGCCCGCTGCATGGCTGCATCTACCAAGTTTACGTTGGCCTGTGCCGCAT
This sequence comes from uncultured Megasphaera sp., assembly GCA_934193515.1. Lineage (GTDB taxonomy): Bacteria > Bacillota > Negativicutes > Veillonellales > Megasphaeraceae > Megasphaera. The sequence goes on from CAKPVJ010000005.1 coordinate 71,214, forward strand.
CCACATCGTCAACTTTAAATGCTGCATATTTTTGCTGATCAATCGTCAAAGTTGTCGGCGTGCCATCTACGTCTTCATAAGCAAGGGCTGTGCCTTTTTTGTAATCTTTTACCGTAATATCTGCAATCTGATTGATTTTAACCGTATCACCGGCCTGGGAAATATCGCCTTCATAATCTCGGTTGCAAAGATTACCGTATACTAAATTTTTGTCTAAATGGAGAAGCAGTCGCGCTTCCCAAATGGTTGGAATAAATGTGCTAATTGCCATTATACTTTCACTCCTTTACTAATTTCGTCCCAGTGTGCGTTAATTTCATCGCGGGACATGCCTTTAATGTCTTCCATCGAGTATTTCTTATCATTGCCGCTGTTTCCGCCACTGCCGGAACCTGCCCCACTGTGGCTGTCGTTTTTGATAGCCCAAGGATTGGCTTTGAGCCAGCCTTCGACCCCTTCTGCAATAGAAATTTCTTTATCGCCGGATTTGAATACTAAGCTGTCATCTTCCTTAGCTTTTACGTTGGCCAACAACAACTGTGTAAACACATCTGGCTGAATGGCTTTCCCTTTTGCCAAAGCTGCCGTAAGCTGTGATTTGATAGCCGTCTGAATCCGCTTATCATGTTCTTCCGTGGCTTTTTGTTCACTGGCTGTATATTTTTCAGTCAAGTCTTTTAACTGCTTTTCCAGTGTCGTCATTTTAGTGCCCAGTTCTTCCGGATTGCCCAGCTGTTTGATAACTGCCATCGTAGCCGCTAAATTCTGCAACGACGTGTCCAAATTGTCGCCGTCACGAAGGCCAAGCATATCCAATACTTTATTACGGGCCACGCGGTTATTCGCCGCTTCTGTGCGAGTTTTACTGATTACGTCCTGTAAATCAGCTACCATCGCCCCGCCGTTTTCTATTTTCCCCAGTGCTTCAAAAATCTGCTGTAATGTATACGCCATACTGCGTGCTCCTCTCTGCCGTCCAGGCATAAAAAAATAGCCGTTCTTTTACGTCTGCGGTCCGCGTCATGCGGCGAAAAGACAAGATATAAATTTGTACAACAAAAAAAGCGCCTACGTCAGGTAAGCGCTTTATACTGAATGCCAAATAATAGAATCGACATCTTCTTCTTTAACAAACGAATCAATATTGTTATCATCTTCTACGTGATAATCATACTTCCCATCGTTTCGACGGTAAACATCTAAAACAGTGACTTCTTGCCCGCTCTTTAACCTAATTACATCAAGTTCTTGCGCTTTCATAAAAACACCCGCCTCTAATCCTTTACATAAATACTTGTGAGCCTCGGGGTGCTTTCCCCATTATCAATTTGCCAGCAAGTTCTTACCTTTGCAGATTTACCATTAGGCCCTACGAGAACCATATCTGCAAAATACTTATTCCCATACGATGATTTCCCGTTGGGAACGGCTAAAACAATCGGCAAATGACGTCTTACATTTTCAATAAGTTCATTACCATTACTTAAATTATAGCCTAATGCTTTTTGAAAGGCAATTGCTTTGTATTTACCTTTTGGATGGTCCGGGTTTAAAGCATACTTAAATATCTTTCCATCGGGAATGACCGCTTCATTATAATTGGGCAATACATGAAATCGACCACTCACAGTATCGTTCGACCAATTACGCATATATTGGCGCCAGTCAGCTTTTTCCTTTTCCCAGGCACGCGTCCCTGCAATACCCATCAGTTGACAGCGTTTTAAATGTGATTGCTGCTTTAAATATCTATCGCCGCCAGCCTTAATATTGTCTTTCTCCTTCTTTCCATCTAGTTCTGTTACGTAAACCAGAGACAGATGACAAAGGCAATGTGGATGAACCGGCAATGTCGGCGTTTTATCTTTCGGAAAGATTCCTGGTCCCAGTCCCCACAAATTGGCATGAGCGTACATGTCGCAAATATCGTAATGAGGATGACGACTGGATAACTGCCAACGATACGCCGCAACTTCTGTATCGCCATCATATTTGCTATGGAATCCGTCCGCCCATGCTCGTGCCGCTTCCGTCCGCGCGATTCGTTCTGCAACATAGCGGCTTTTTTCTTCTACAGCCGTTTTGACAGCATTTTCTATGGCCTTGGTGTTGTTATCCTCAATAGCCTGTAATAATCGCTCATAAGCGGTCCTAAGTGCTCTGTTAGGTGCGCCATGGCTTCCCAATCTTTCTGTTTGCCGTTGGGCTCGACGTACCAGCCGCATCAATGCGTAACAATCATCATCTGGAAACTCTGAACGCCTAACAAAATTCACTATATCCTGCATATATTTAGGTAGCTCCTGCTTACGAATAACATGTACGCCACTGTTGTACCCGTCATATAATGCCCTAGCCGCCTGCATCGCATGTTTTCCTAGCTTTTGTTGCTGCTGTATCGTTGAGATAATGGCCTGCCGCATTTCTTTTTGTGTGCCATGCAATTTTTCAGATAATTTCATTCCCGACGGGTCCCAGGCTTCTCGCAGTTCTGGAAGCAAGGGAATCGTCGCTATGCCGGCGCCTTTGGCAAAGGCTTTGGCAATAGCCGCTTCTACCGCCGATTCCCAAAACAAATCCATTTGCGATTCCTGCAGGGACTTATCCACTGCTTCTTCTGTATCCATATGGTCTTCCACAATATACGATATAGCAAGACGCACCACGACGCCGGCTTTGCTCATGTATGCAAAAGAAGCTTCCTGAAGTATTTTTTGTATTGGGCTTGCCATAAATCATCACCTATTCTTCAGGCTCTGCGTGTGTCTTATCATCCGTTTGTTTCTGCAGCTGTTCTACCAACTCATCAAACCGTTCATCCGGTATATCCGGACAGTAGGCTGCCATGACTTTCTTCAATACTTCTTCACGCAGGCCGTCACCCAGTCCCATATCCAAGACAGCTTGTGCCTGCGTCAGTTCTTCCGTCACATCTACAATGCCAAAATTATCCGGATACGCTACGGTATACGTAATATCTTCATTCACCCATTGGGCAACTAAATTCATGACGGCAATTTCCGCATGTGCACACTGCGCCGCAAAGTTTGCTAACTGCTGATTGGTGCGTTCAAATTCCCACTGTCTGGCAATGCCGCTGTTATTGTTTTGCGTCGTGCTGATGATAAACGATAAGTTGGCCATGCGATACATTTCCTGCACCAAAGAGGCTATCTGATTTTGTAAAATCGTCGCCGGATCAGACGGCGGCGCAATAAATCCCGGTTCGTGGCTGTAATCCGGATTATACCCCAGAGCATTGTTTGTCCCTATCACCAAATCATTGACGTCTAAGGACGGAATGGTTAGTAAAGGAAATGTTTGATTCCGCAGTATTTCACCCAGCCAAGAACAATGATTAAATAACGCTTTTGCCGTTCGTGCGATGGGTAATAACTCCGGTGCCGGCCTCATCGTCTTCTGTTCCAGCATACGGCTAAATAACGGGACAACAGGAACACAGCCAAGATTATGCGTTCCCTGCTGCAGGGCTATGCCGTCTCCCCAAATTTTCCACGATTTTCTATCGAAATATACATACCTATACTGAACGGTACCGCTTTCTATACAGGCAATTTCCTTAAATTTGATGTATTCCAAGTCGCCAGTTTTATCAATGCCATACTCTTCCAAGTTCTCCGGTTCTAATACGTATGCATAAGGGAACTGGCGACGCTGCAGCATTTCCTGCAAACTTCTGGAATTGGAATTGCGCACATTATCAACCACAATAAACGATATACCGTATATTTTGGCCATGACGGCGGCTCGTTTGATAAAAAGCTGTATATTAGTTCCTGATGCGTCTACATCCATAGAAAAGTTCTTGATAATCCGTTCAGCTGTTCCATGATAATCCCGCAGCAGGTTCTTTTTGAAAATCGGATCGACCAACGCGTTGACAATCGGCGCAAAATAATTCAGGTAATATGCATTTTTCCGTCTATAGGTATAATCTTCATCGCTTTCTCGTTTGTGCTTATTAAGGTACGTGCCATTTTCAAATCCTCCAGTACCAAAATACGCATCTTTTAATAACTGATACCCAAACATAATACCTCCTAATAATTTACCCGTTTTGTTACGACCTTATTTCGCGTCATAACTTCAGTCATAGCATAGCGAACTGCATCAATGGCATGATTGTTTGCATCCGGATACGCACTAATAAACTGTCCGTCTTTATTGCGTTCATACTCATAACCAACAAACTCTCGATAGGTATTCGGACATCTTCGCTTGTCAATATAAATATGTGTCCGGCTCTGTAGCCATTTCATCCCATAATCAATACTATCCGGCCCTTTTTTGGCGCCAGATATATTCAAGCCGGAAAGGCTCATTTCAGCAATGGATTTGGGGTCTGCTGCATCGGCCAACATCCTATGCCCATGTATTCTTGGCTTGATACGTTCTACAGCCTGTTTATTCGTCAGTTTCTGCTGATACACCTCGTCAAAAATATACAGGTCTTCATGTTTGGCGTCGTAATACATCGCTACAAACGCCAATGGGTCTACCGCAAAGCCGAAGTCCAGGCCGTAATACAACCTGTCAAAATTTCTTACAAATTCGTCGCTCATGGCCATGTCTTCCACATTCTCGAAGACAGCACCGCCGGTACCGGTAACTTCACCAAGGTATTCATGCCTGTACAGGACTTCGCTTTTTGCCTTCAGCTTTTCCGCTTCCAGAACAAACTGCTCACCTAGCCAGCCACGGGGTACCTGCAGGTATGTCGAGTGATGCACGAATCGGTCCGCATCGTCTGTCAGAATTTCTTCATTGACCCAGTTATTCCGGCTTTTCGGCGGGTTGTACGTACAAAATACCCAGTACGTTGAGCCGCCGCGCAGGAGCGACTGCAGCACGTTGCGTATTTCTTCCATGCCGCTGAATTGATCCAATTCTTCAAACCACACAATGCCGACATAGCCAAAGGGCAATTTAATGGATTTTACTTTTGCCGGGTCATCCAGCCCAAAGAATAATATCTTCTGTCCTGTCGGCGTATACGTAATTTCATGGGGTGACGTAATAAACTTATACCGGTCTATTACGCCAAGCCGTTCAATTCCCCATTGGATTTGTGGATACACGCTGTTTTTGATGGTATTGCGTACTTTGCGCAGCACCACAGCATGACACTGCGGATGCTGCATCAACAGAAGCGGAATATCTACGCCAACAAAAGAGGATTTTGTAGAGCCACGCCCGCCGGCAAACCAATAAAAAGTATGTCCATGTTCTTGTATATCCCAAAAGGCATCATCAAATGCCGGCGACACTAATGACGCTACATTAACTTTCATCGGTATGCGCCTCCTTCCTGTCAAACGTAAACGTTACCGTTTCCGCTTGTTTATCCGTATTCCGTTCTGCAATTTCGGCTTTGAGCTTTGCGTTTCTAAGCTGCTGTTCCTCCACGTCCAGCTTCATGGGATAGCGTTTCAGTAAAAGCTCAGCAGCTTTCAATCGGTCTTTTGCACCAATTTGCTTCTTCACGATGACGGCAGACGAATATCCTTCACCGCAGCCTTCTACGGCAACGACCTCCTCGACAATTTCACCGCGCATAGATTGCGATAAAAACTGAATAATTTCCTCTGGTGTCGCCGTTTTCCTTTTCTCGATTTCTTTCATACGCCGATGAAGAACATTATTTATTTCAGGTTTCTTCAGGTTTTCATTGCCTATAGAGTACGCCGTTTTCTTACTGTACCCGGCCATGAGCGCAGCTTTCGTTGCATTTCCTGTTTCAATATATGCTTCAACAAATCGCTGTTGTTTTTCGGTTAGTTTCATTTACATTTGTCACCACCTAACACACCTCCCTATAATTATTTTATAAATTTGTCATATTATTGTTTTATTTATTCATATATTATACTTATAAATATTTTTAATACGGTGTATTTGTGATTATAAATAATATTTATACAAAATACGCATTTGACTAATCGAAAAAAAAGAGTTATATTATAAGTGACTTATAAGTGGATTCACAGACCACTGCTAGGTAATGTCGCGAATTATTTAGCAAAGACGACTAGATATTAATTTTTATCCTCGTCCGGTCGCATCCCGAAAAAAGACCCTAGATAATCTAGGGTCTTTTTTCGTTATTACAACATGTGGTATAATATTAAATGTGCGGGGCGCCCCGCCTCAATCCCAAAAGGAAGTGAGGTGGTTGCTGTGGATCATACTTATAAGTCAGAAGTTATCTTCCGTGCTTGGAGAAAAGACCCTAGAACCGGCAAGATTTTGTACGCTCGGAACTACGGACTTCGTGCCTGGCCAATTCCGGTATCGGAATTAAAAGAAAACTCCAATGATTCTCAGTCTCGTACACCCGCTGAATAGGATCGCAACCTGTTTAGCAAAAAAGCTGTCGCACGAAGAGGAATTTCTTCTTCGGCGGCAGCTTTTTTCTTTTACAGACTTTTGGAGACCGCCGTGCTGCCGCTACACCATGCGCCTATGAAAAAAAGATGCCTAGAAAACTAAGCATCTTTGATATTATAATATAAATTTTTAATCCTCATTAATAAGTACTTCTAAAAACCACAGTGTCATACGTTGTAATCTTATGAAATAGCATAAAAAACTTTCTACACAAACAAAGTAAAAAATATATACCCATTGAAAAAAAGAATAGCCCGTAATAAGAATTAAAGAGTAGACTAAAACAAAAATTCCTAAGAAAAAAAACATGCTATAACTCCACACAAATTTTTTAGTTAAGTTTCTTTGACGAAGTCTTAAAAAAACAGGCCTATTAGTAATTGAGAAAAAAACGGAAACAGTTGTTGCTACAAAACCTAACAAAATAGCCATTATATTGCCTACTAAAGATAAAAAATCTTTAGTAACAAAACCTTTTAAGCATTCCGCATTTAAATGTAGGCACAAGTATATGGTAATTATTACACTCACTACCCAAATGAATGCCTCTATAGTTTTCAGTATTGACGTTATTATTTTCATGATTGCCCTCGGATTTTTTTTAAGACATCAGAATATTTCTTAACCATTTCATGCCATATTCTAATATGGGTGATGGGTTGCTGTTTAGAATATCTCAATCGAAACGAACTTTCTATCCGTTGCTCTAAAAAATCGATTTCCTCAACTGGTGAATCTGGATCCTTTCTTACCTTTGCCTTTAAAGTTGACATATTATTATGCCGTAATGCATTCTTTACAAACGAAACAATTTTATCTTTTTTCAAAGATAACGTTCCTCTATTGTGACTTTCTATGGACAAATGGCAAACCATATTTTTAGCACCAAAATAATTTCCTGTATTTTTTATAGCATCCTCAAGATTATCATTATTCAAATCTACACACGAAAAATCAAGAGAACGAAAAACCGCGTATTTAAAATCTCGCTGAGAAGAATCCAACATGGGTTCAAAAATGTAAGTGGTATCTTCATCAAAAAGTCGCTTCCCGATTTGTCCAAAGTAGTCATAAATCTTGCCAGAAGAAACACTGTAAAAATTTCTTTGTATAGCAATAACATGCTCTGCAGGAGAATATAAACAAGTAACATCTTCTCCCACAAATTCATCATCTTCTAATTCAATTTCATCAAATCCCCCATTTGAATCAACTTTACTTGGTATTATGCTGCTTCTTACTTTTACAAATTGAAGTCGCCAAAATTCTTTTTCTTTTTTAACCACTTGTAATCTGATTTCATCATATGAAGCCCCTGCCTCTAATCTCCTATCCATAACATTTAAAGCGCTCAATCGTTCTAACAACGATTCCAATTCACCACAATCAATTCTCATGCCCGTATCAGCTTCTACATTTAAACAAGAAACTCTAAAATAATGTACTCGAATAGTTTTTGTAGATGATATAGCCATAATCTCTCGTACCTCTCAAATATAATTTTATAACTAAATTATATCATAAGTTATACGAGAAATACTACCTATGCTCATTTAAAGAACCGATGCCGATTCCCAGATTTTACAGGCCCATGAACCAATGCCGTCCGGTTATCTGCCTCTTGTTTAGGCGGCTGCCATGCACATTCTCCTTGGAGTTCTTTGTGGACGGTGCGACGCTTGTGATGATGTTTACAGTTCCGTACGGCATACTGTTCCATGGTTTCACCTGCTTTCATGAAAGCAAAAAGAGACCCGCCAACAAGTCCATTTTCAAAAATAGACCCTCAGCAAAGTCTCTTTATAATAAATATATAGAACAGGAATACAGGCGTATAGTTTATATAGCCTGTGTTCCTTGGTCCCTTCTTTCATGTTTTCATTATATCGCATCTTTCTGCCTTTTTCATTCGCGAAATATTTTCCAAGCAAGAGGTTATCCACAATGTATCCACAATCGCTACTCAATAAAAACAAATTGCGTTTGAATAGGCATAGCCCGCAAGCCAAAATAACGGTTCGCTAACTCCTGTAGGGCAGCCTTACCGTGCTTGAAACAAAATGTCGTGCTGGCATTAACGATTTTAGCTGTGCATTCCCAACTCTTTACCCCGTCAATGTAATAGTTTTCCAAAATTCTCCTGTCCGTATCATCCAGTTCATGCAGACATCTCGTCAATCGATCCATTCGCGTTTTGACATCTTTTAAATTGCGTTTTAGCCGTTTCTGCTCTTCTTTTAACTGTTCATGCCGGAGATAGTCCTGTTCCTGCGGGCTGGTTCCATCACTGCCGCCGCAACCGCCGGCACCTGAAAGAGCGGGCACCCGCGGAACTGGTTTTTCTGCCAAGATAAAATCTATATCTTGAATGCGCATTTCTGTATCATGGATATACTGTATAAATGCTGCGTAATGCAATAGATATTCTTTTATAATCAAGACATAATCGTTATGTTCATAAATCGTACGTACTGGCATTATACTACCCCCTTTTTATGGCACGGCGAAAACTTCGTTCTGCCGTATCTTTTCGATGCGCTGAACAATATCGCTCATTTTTACATTTCCGTACCCATTGGCCAAACTCGTCAGGAAACCAATAATACGCCCCATCATCCAAAAGCCGCCCGCAATATGCGCAGCGGCTCCGGATTTTAGGCGGAGCCGGTTCAGTCGTCCATGGCGGAAGGGGCTTCTTATTTTTCCAACGCCTGTTTTTGCGTCCCATTTCCTTTCTCTCCTTTGTTGTTTGTTTAAATGTGTAATTTATCGTTTCAATGGCAAAACTTGCTTATACGGGAAACTAAAACGTATTAGCTATATTTCCTCTATTAAGCAGGACGCCGCCCAAAAAGAAAATGTTATCCAAAATAAAACAATGTAAATTTTTAAAATCCACCATGCGATTCGTTTGCTCACGGTATCACCTCCCCCAGTTTTCCCTGCTGTTTTTCCCTTTGCGGTACGACAAGTCCTTTTTGCTCTGCATCCCGCAGCCGCTTCAGCAGAGGCAATAATAAATTCACATAATCATTCAGCGGCTCTTTCGTTTCGTTGTACTGCTGCATGTCACGCCAGCCATGACCGCCGATAATAGGCCGGATAACGTAGCCATATGTATTATCCGGAACCAATTCGCAGCCATTAGCACGCAGTGCGCAGAGAATCGTTGCCAAATCACTATCAAGGATAGCCGCTTGCAATAACAGCCATGCCCACTGCCACCGATCCGACGGGTGGTATTTCTCGAAATCATCGGGATATTCTTCGACGGGCCAGTTTTCCGGCTTCCTGGCATTTTCCACATGCTGTACGATATTTTCCACCAGACCTTTGATGTCTGGATCACGCTGCAGGAGCTGAGCATGAGGCGTTTCCATAGCTTCCAGCACTTCACGGAACGCGGACCGGGCCCGGGCAATCATTTCATTCCGTCCCATAGGCGCCTCCTAATGGTCGTCCAACAGTTCAATCTGGACGTAGATGCCGGACTGATGGGCGTAAAATTTTTGAATACATTCCGAAGCGACCTGGGCATCATCCCGCCAGAACCCCAGCGACGTCAAGACGTCCTTGAGCATCTTGACCAGGTTATCCGTATCGGGCTTGGTTGCCTTCCACGTTAATTCCGGGTGCAGCTTCGTCGGCGGGTACATCCATTTCGTCGTCAAGGCCACGGGCCCCATGATCGGTTGGTCTGGCCGGAATTTCGTAAAACTAGCCATGAACAGGGCCCGTGTTTCCTTCACGGCTGGCGGCTCGTACGTATGGGGCTTGCCATCACGCCCAACGACGAGCTTCTTCATCTGATGCGTCGCTGACGGAATCCGCTGCATGGGTACGAAGAAATGAATCATGCCTTTATCTGTCATCATTCCCTGCTCCTTTCCTTGCCTTCCAGTTTTTATATGTGCACATTTCGGTGCCATCGACTCCCAACAAGAAACATAAATAGTGTGACGACGTTCCGCCATCATAGCCGGTCCCGCGCAGAATCAGGAACGAGGCAACTTCTGCAAAGGTCGTATGGAGTTGACGATGGTAACATAAAAAGTTATCCATAATCCGCTCGGCCTTTTTGACATCGAAGCCATACGGCAAAATACGATGGCCAGCCGAATCTAAATATTCAATTTCTTGATTCATCATTTTTTCTACTCCTTTCGTCGCCGCATGGTCCTGTAAGGGGAAATAGTACGTTAAAAGAAAATGGTGGCTTTCAGCACCATTTTTTTAGTACTATTTTCCCCAGGACCCACACGGATTTTATGCAGAAGGAAATCTCTTATATATATAACGGATTTCCTTCACGATTTCCGGATTTTTATGCGGAAATTTGTACCATTTTCCGTTTAATTATTTGGCACTATACATAATAAGGAAATTAGGAAAACCGTACGGATTTCACTGTTGTTTTTTTTCAACAATACTATTTTTTACTTCAAAGTCAGGTCTTTCTTTTATGTAAGCCCTGATAGTTCTTTCAGTCTTGTCCATATATTCTGCTAAATCACTAATCGTAACTTGACCATTAATCAGACAAGCATTATAGGCGCTTTCAAGCTGTGCTTTCTGTGCTTCTTTTCTTTTCGTTTGCGTTTCCCGTCCCTTCTGCCGTGGGTCTTTGTCGCAGTCTGGCGTGAGCTTTTCCAGCTCGCCGCTGTCGTCGACGCGATGGATGGGATACTCGAACCACACATTCAAGGGCTTGAAGGGCTCGAACTCTCGGAGCGTCCCTTCGATGCGCCAGGCCGTGCCGGGAAGCCCCACTTGCTCGGATGTATTGAGCTGAATCATATCCAGCAATGCATCGGCATCACGAGCAAACACGCCTGATCCTGACGCCCTATCCATGGACCGTTTGCTACCCTGGGCGCCTTTGCTGTGATGGTGACAGTAGATGACGGCGCAGTTCAGCTCCGTGCATACCTTATCGAACTGATTGCAAAAGTGTGCCATCTGGTCGGCGCTGTTTTCATCGCCCGTAATAATTTTATAAATAGGGTCGATGATAATTGCCGTATAATTCTTCTTGGCAGCGCGGCGAATCAGTTTGGGTGCCAGTGTGTCCATGGGGATGGATTTACCGCGCAGTTCCCAAATGTCGATATTGGCAATGTTGTTGGCCGGCCATCCCAGGGCGTCATATACGTCCTTGAAGCGGTGCAGACAACTCGGCCGATCCAGTTCCAAGTTGACGTAGAGTACGCGCCCCTGGGAGCAGTACCAGTTGAGCCACTTCCGCCCTTCGGCGATGGCAATAGCCATTTCGATGAGGGCGAAGGACTTGCCGGCTTTCGAAGGTCCTGCCAGCATCATCTTGTGTCCTTTCCGTAATATGCCATCAATAAGTGATGGTGACAGCGGTGGCAGGTCATTCCATACGTCTTTCAGGCTTTCCGGATCCGGCAAGTCATCGTTCACCGCTTCAATCCATTCGCGCCATTCCAAGAAGTTGGATTTGCCGATGTTGGTATCAATGAGGTACTGCTTCTTCCCTTTGCGCATTACGCCGGGCATACGAGATAGTCGAGACGGATTGCGATTCTGCTGGTCGATATCCAACCCATTTTTACGACAAATCGCATATAAATAATCGACACGTTTCCGGTATTCGTCATAACTGCCGGCATCAATATGAACGATAGCATGCACGCTTTTGCCGCCGCTATACACTAAGCAAGCTACAGGGAGTTCCAGCCGGCGGATAATTTCGTTCTGCTTTTCCAGTTCCATAGAATCAGATTCTACCAGGGCATAGCGGAATTCCGTCACGTTTTCGTTGCGGACGCCTTTACCATCTAGCGGGTTGAATCGAATCCAAGCCCCGACCTCTTCCTTATAATCGCCTAAAACGGCTCCAATATCGCCGTCACAGACGGTAAGTTCTTCGATAAGCTCACCGGCAGTGCGTTTAAAATTTCCCTTGCTAGGCAGGAATTTACCGTCTTTCTCCCATGATTCCGTAACATATCCGACGTAGTCCGTGCTGTCAAACAGCGTTGATAGATATTTAATCAGTTCATTAGCTGGATTCCATGTTTCCGGCTCTACTAATTCTTTTCCTTCTACCCAGTTTTTATCAATGACAACCTGTTCATCCCGTTCTGGAATGACATCATCCCAGCCATAGACGACATCCGGCCCGGCAGACGGTGTCCAGCCGCCGCGTTTAGCCATATCGACAACCGTCGCACCCGTTACCAGTTCGGCAGCGTTGCTGCCAAAGGTCCGCCATTTCCGTTCGCATTCACCGGCATGATAGCGGCCGGCATCCCGAAGGCTCCAGGCATCCCAATCGTCTGCACTGTAGCCTTCAAGTTTCAATGCCATGCCAACATTTACCCACTCCTGATACGTGCAAAAAGACGGGTCGATGTAGTCCAGGAGCGGGATTAGATTTATATTTTCCATTTACACCGCACCCCCTTACTCTGGCTGATATTGCGCCGGGATGATACCTTTCGGCAGACGCCAGCCAGATGCTGCGATGCGAGCAATTAACTTTGTTGCCGCTTCAAACGTCCATGTGCCAACGTGTTGGAAGCCGCGCGCTTCCAACAGCCGTATCTGCCGCGCCGTAGCAAGGCCCAGTTCTTTTCGTTTTATTAGCTTGTCCAAAATGATTTTAGCTTTGCCGGCATTGTCGATTTCATCGGGGAAGATACCGAACTTTTCCAGCGCATGAAGCTGCTTTTCCGTTGGCGGCATCATTTCCCAGCCAAACGACGGTACATAACTGGTTAAGTCTTCTGCTTGGATAGATAATTCAAACTGAAGCGGGTCCACCAGTTTACGCTTGCGTTTCTTCATCGCCGCCAGCTTTTCGGCCAGGGCGGCTTCGCGGTCGGCGACAACGTCTTCTGCCGCTTCTTTTTCTAAGATTTCCAAGTCTGCTGGTTCGCCGGATTCGTTGAGTTTTTCGGTTATCTTCTTGGCCACATCTTCCGTTTCCGCAATGAGGCAGGCAGGCCGACATAATTCATGCTGCTCTGTATTCCAAAGGAAATCTAAAAGCAGTACTTCTTTTTTGCCTGGAAAAAGCCGGGTGCCGCGGCCTACCATTTGACTGTAAAGACTGCGGCTTTTGGTTGCCCGTAGAATAATGACACAGTCTACTGACGGGCAGTCCCATCCTTCTGTCAGAAGCATGGAATTGCAGAGGACATTGTATTTGCCCTCATCGAAATCTTTCAATACTTGTGCCCGGTCGTCACTGCTGCCATTCACTTCGGCAGCACGAAACCCGGCATCATTGAGGATATGGCAAAACTTTTGACTAGTTTTTACCAACGGCAGGAAGACGACGGTTTTGCGTCCTTTGCAGTAGTGCTGCATTTCTTTTGCAATGGAATCGAGATACGGATCTAACGCCGTGCCCAGTTCGCCCACCTTGTAGTCGCCGGTGGAAAAGCCGACGCTGGAAATATCAATCTGCAGGGGAATCGTCTGGGCAACAATGCGGCAAAGGTAGCCATCTTTAATAGCCTGTACCAAGCTATATTCATAGGCTAAGCTGTCATAATAACTGCCAAGATTACGCATATTCGTCCTGTCCGGCGTTGCTGTAACACCCAAGACCCTCGCCTTATCAAAGTACTGTAAAACGTGTTGATAGCTGTCTGAAACACTGTGATGGGCTTCATCAATAATGATGGTATCGAAATAGTCGCTGGCAAACTGATGCAGCCGCTTTTCCCGTGTCAGCGTTTGTACGCTGCCAACAACGATACGCCGCCAAGAACCAATGCAAGTCTGTTCTGCTTTTTCCACGGCACTCTTGAGGCCTGTTGCTTTAAAAATCTTGTCGCTGGCTTGTTCTAAGAGTTCTCCACGGTGTGCCATAATCAAGACACGTTCCCCGACACGCACCCGGTCTTCTGCGATTTTGGCGAAGACGATAGTCTTTCCGGTTCCCGTTGGCAAGACCAGCAGCGTTTTTGTATGACCGCTGTCCCATTCATGCAGAACGGCCTGTTCGGCCGCCTGCTGATAGGGACGCAGCGAAAGACTGCTGCTCATTTAAAAAGCCCCCTGTGTATATGCTGGTCGCTGTGCTTCTGAACCCTGCGGCTGCGGCACAGCCTTATCATAGAATTTCTTAATATCGTTGTAATCTTTGCCTTTATATGGGCGGACACTAACCTGCATCCGGCCTGTCGCCCCAATAAGCTGGTTCCATTTAATGCGGAAATGCCCGTCACCACGTTTCATCATACCGATTGCACATGCAAAATTAGTCAGTTGCCATTGGCTTTTGGAATGTAAAAACAGGTTTTGGCGGATACGTCCTTTAGTACCGTCTGGTGTTTGTACTTCGTATGTAATCTTGGCCATCGGGCATGCCGGCATTTTATCACTGCCTTCAAAGCGTGCTCGTTCAAAATCAACAATCGTAAAATCATAATCTCCCGGCGGGACAATTTGAAACGAATCCTCTACTTCGGTATATTCATCATCCCAACTAAATGCGCGTTCTTCTGTCATAGTATTACCTCCTAAAATGGTACTTTATTTAATTCTTTAATAACTTTTAACATCTGAGGGAAAGCTGCCACAAGGCACCCCATAATAAAATCTTTAGGATAATCCTGCAGCGGCATGTCTGCCGGGAAATAGCCTTTGTACGCTACGGCCTGCTGAATGTCCTGGGCCGTAACGTCGTTGGCGGCCATGAGGTCTGCCAGGGCCTGGGGAATATCTTCATTCGCCTGGACGTCGGGCTGTTCGGCTTCTGCTCGGACAGGTGGCTGCGGCGATTCTTTTGGCGGACCCGGTGCTTTTGGAGCGGGTTCCGGTTCAGCAGGCGTTGGCTGCGGCGTCACTTGGTTCATGACCGGGATGCAGTGCGCGATTTCTTGGTAGTCAAAGGGCAGTTCTTCGGCCAGGCCATGCCGGTTTTTAGCATCCCAGCACGGGTTGTGTGCCGTATACATGACCCGCTTGCCGCCGCTGACTTTCTTTTTGTTGTCCTTCGTCGTGATGACGATTTCCTTGTAATTCACAAAGAGAACCATATCAGCCCATTCTTTAGCCAGGGCGGCACACTGGTTGCCGGCTTTTTGTCCCAATTTCAGCTCATACCGGTCGTATGCTCCCGTTTCTTCGGGAAGCTCGAATTTGCGGATGATGCTATGAGCCGTCAGGACGACATTCATGCCGGCGTCAATCAGATCAGAAAGACTATCAAGCAGCCTTCCGAATTCTTCCTTGACGTAAGTGTAGCCCTTGCCATATCCAAAATCTTCAATGCCTACCTTCCCATTAGACTGGCAGATAGCTTCTTCGCAGAGCCGTTCGGCCCAGTCCGCTGTATCGATGACCAGTGTGTGGTAGCCCATCGTATCGCCTTTGAGGTCTTTAATGTACTGCCTGAGCATCTGCCAGGACGTCGGCCTGGGCAGGCGGTCTACTTCAAGGTGCGACGTGCTGCCTTCTGTGTCGATGAATAGGGGCTTGGGGAATTGCGCGGCAAACGTAGACTTGCCGATGCCTTCCGGCCCGTAGATGACGACTTTCTGAGGCTTTATGATTTTCCCTGAGATGATCTTCATGATTTACTCCTTTCTAAAACGTGCCAGGCGTCCACTTCGGCGTTTCTGCTTTCAGTGCCGACTGCGGGACTTCTTGCGGGCAATCTTCTTTGATGTATCCATCTTCGATGATGATACTGCAGGTGTCATCAGTCCCAACGCGGGTAGCGATGACCTGTAGCCCTTCCCCTTCCAGCCATTTGCCGAAGGCGGCCAGCGTTTCCGGGTCCATCTGTTCCAATTTATCCATGAGGACAAAGCCGCAATCCGGGTTAAGCTTGCGAACAATAGCAGTCGCTACCTGCAGCTGTTCTGCTCCGCTCATGCAGTCCCATTTCTGCCCGTTATATGTCAGCTCGCCATCCTGGACCGACAGCCCTGGCAGGGGCATGTCTGCCGAATCCAGCAGTTTCATCCGCTGTTCTTTCACGGAGTCAATCTGCTGGGTCAGGTCGCCGTACTGGCCGGCCAGCTCATCGGCTTCGGCCTGGACCCGGTTCTTTTCGGCATTCGCCCGGACCTTGGTATTGATAGCGTCAATATTGGCGATATCTTGTTCCAGCTCGGCCGTGCTTTCATCCTGCCAGTTCTCTGAAGCTGTTTCAGCGCTGTTGATGTCAGCCGTAACGGCGGTACGTTCATTGATAAGCGCTTTCTTCTTAGCTGCCAGTTCATCCATTTTTTCATCAATCTCATCCAGTTCAACGTCGATGCAGGTCTGCTGATCCTTTAAACTTTCCAACATATCCCGTTTGCGCTGGTTGTCGGCATTCTTAGCCAGGATGGCCTGCTGCCGCTTGATGAGTTCAGACGCACTGACCGGTTCTGCCGGCGCATCGGGATACCAGGCCAGTTCTTCAGCATGTTTCTTCTTGCGGTCAGCAATCCGGCCGACTTCCAGTCGCTGATTGTACAACGATTTTTCCTGGCGGTCTAAGACGGCCAATTGGTCGCCGACGCCGATGATCTGCAACAGTGTTTCTGCCTTTTCATCGTTCCGGGCATCCATGAATTTCGGCAGGTTCAGGCCCAGCTTTTCGATGAAGCTGTCTAAGAGCTGCTGGCCGGCTTTCTGTCCTGACGGATCGATGACGTGAAGGGCCGAAGATTTGCCCTTGCGTTCCACTACCAGACCGTTGCTGAGTTCGATGTGGATAGACGGCGGAGCAGCACTGCCGATGCGTTGTGATTCGGACGGCTTGAGCTTGTTGCCACCCAATGCCCAGGCGATGGCATCCAATACGGAAGTCTTGCCCTGGCCATTCCGGCCGCCGATGACGGTCAACCCGTTTTCCGTCGGCGTCAGCGTAACGGCCTTGACGCGCTTGACATTTTCAATTTCTAACTGTCTGATTTTTACTGACATAATAACCTCCATCTGGTATAATAAATTTGAGTATTTTGGTATGTGGCTGTTGTCGGCGGTTGCCGACAGCGGCCATTTTTTTTAGTAGCGGATAACCAGCCGCTGACCTGGCTTTAATGTCGGGTCTGGCCCCAGATTGTTGTTTATTTGAATCTGGTAGATGACCTCCCGGATATCCTGGTCTGTCTTATCGGCTACAGGGCCAGCGATTTCCCACAGCGTTTCATCTGTATCGACGACGTGAATGATGGCCGTGTCGGTCGCAATAGTTTCGGCATGTGACCAGGGAGTCGCACTGCCGAGGTACAGCCCGACACCGAAGGCGGCCACAATGACCATCGCGCTACGGACGGCCCGGAAGCGCGGCTTGCGCTTTAGCTTAATAGCTTTGTGTTCGTAAATCTTCATTGTCTTCATGGTTTCTTCCACCTCCTTCCACGAAGCCAATTAACTGATTTTTTGTGCACCGGACGGTGCGCCCATACCGGAATCCGATTTCATGGATGATTTCGTAAGCCTGGTTCATGCCAATCCGCAAGAATTCGGCCACATCCTTTGCCGTTAAAATCGGGGGTAATCCCTTGTAAATGTCTTGATTCATAATTTCCTCTTTTCTTTATATTTCCGTTTCATTTCCTACAATATACAGACTGATTCTTGTTTTATGACGCAATATATTGTATAATCAGTTGAAAGGTAGGTGATGTGAATGGCAAAAAACAGCAAACAGACTTCTAAAAAAGCTGCTTCCGCCGCGTCTAAGGTTTTACGGAATCCCCGTTCAAGTAAAGCCTCGAAGACAGCCGCAGCCAGTGCGTTGGCACAAACACCGTCTCGTAAAAAATAGTTTTGTTTTAAGCAGGATATTGGCAGATGTCCTGCTTTTTTATTTGAAAAATACGTTTTGGATGTCTTCTTGGCTGAGCGGAATGTATTCGGCCATTTTATAGATTTCAGAAATCTTGAAATCCAATCCGTTTGACTGAATTCGCCGGGTGAACGTGTCCCGATTAATCCCAATCACATGGCTAACTGATTCATAGGTCTTTCCATGTTCATAAATCAGTCCTTTGAGTTTATTCATATTAGGTGTCATTTCGCCCACCTCGCCGTTAACGTTGCGCCGGCCTGCAGTTCGACTTCATCAATCCATTTTTGGACTTTATCAGTCGCGTCGAATGTTCCATCAGAAGAATACACAAGGACGTTAATACAGGCTGCCCGATACCCTTTGGCCCGCGCGGCCAGTTCTTTAGCATCTGCTTCTTCGAATGTTGATTCCGGAAATGTTAATTCCGGGTTCTTCGCCGATTCTTGGGCATAGATGGCTGCTCTCCAGGCAGCTTTAAAGTTCGCTTCCAACGTAGCTCTTTCGTTCTTCGTCATAGTAAAACCCTCCTATTTTTCTCACCCCATGCTATACTTGTACTGAAAGGAGGTGGGAATTATGAAATCAATTTATGCTTGCTTATGTGGTACTTGGGTCAACTTGAGTGCTTCAAACGCTACCGTTGACGATGGAAAGCCGGTAAATAATTGGTGGGAGAATGAAGGCGACAAGCTTTTCGACTACGATTATCTCAACATTCAATACAATGGGAAAAACTATCGTATTCACCCCAGCTTTATTCAAGTTGTTACCGGTTAAATTCCATATCAAACCATCTTTTTTGGTGGAATCTCTATCGTTATAGCATTAGCTTCTTTATGGCAAGGAATGCATTGACTAAAAAAATTACAATAGAAATCGCCAATACAATATATGCCCTTGACTCCATCCTAAGTGCCTGTATATACAGTTCCGTTGTATCTGCAGGCATTTTCTCGGCCTTGCCTTTGCAGGGCTCTTTTTTCTTGTCGTCCGTCATTCTATCACCCCTTTCCTTATCTTCTTTTTGTTTTGCTTACCACCCTCTCATGCTATAATGTCCACAAAAGGAGATGATTTTAATGTTTGATTCTTGTTCCCAATTCATTACATCATTATTGCAGATACCCGTTCTCATTTCTGCCTTGTCATTTGCAGTATCTGTTATTACATTGCGACGACAACGTAAACATCTTACTGTTGATTGGGATACTGAAATGTACGCAATTGATTCAAGATACCATGTAAAGGATGCAAAAGGTATTTTTAAATCTTTAAAATTCACTAAAGGCATGTATCTGACAGCAACAATCGTTAATCCAAGTAATGTAAATATGGCCTATCTTGATTTAAGAGCTTTCAATCCTCGGACAAATGAAAACCATATCGTTGCTACTCAAAACTCTGTTCCATACCTTCGTGATGATCCTACTGTTTTAGTATGTCCTTTTGGCGAAAACAATTTGAACAATCACTTTTTTAAATTGCCCAATGGAATTCATGGCCCTTTGCCAGTGGGAACATGTACAATTCTTCATATACTTGTTATTTTTAATCCTCATGTTGATTTAAAAGATGGTATTGTAATAAGCTTCAAATCAACTGAATGATCTTTATTTCATCGAAGCCCCTATTCAGAAACAAACCGAAAGGTTTATCGATATTATCACAAATACTTTTCTCTTAGAGGATATGAAGAACAATTAAAGTCCCAACAAATAACTAAGCAGAGCCACGAAGGAATACACAACTAAAAGGGTAACAACTGCCAATCCAACGCTAACGGGCTCCTCATAAAAAGCCCAAATAAATACAAGTATGGAAAGCACCATGACTATAGCGTCAACGCCATCGTACCAAGTATCTTCAATGCTGCATCCATTTTTGCTTACTGTCCACCATCCAAAACCAATAAAATAAACATAAAAAGTAGTGCGAAAAAGTCTAAAACTAATACTATTAGGTATCTCTACCCAGGCTTTCCCCTTCAACGCTCCGTACAGCTCATCCGGCAATCGGAGCGTTATTCTTTTCTTATCTTCCATGCGCTCGCCTCCTTTTGCTAGAATTATTTTCTAGTAATTATCCAAAAAAAATACAGTCAATGGGGATTTTATACGCCTTGGAAATCTTCTTTTGGTAAATAGGATTGACCAAGCCAGAGTTTTTTTCCCATTTGATAATCCTGTCTTTGCCGACCCCGATAGCCTTAGCGGCTTGTATAATGGTCAAACCAGCATTAACTCGTGCGGCTCTTAATGTAATTTGTACCGGCATTTATATCACCCCTTTCCTTAACTTCTGTACACATTTTACTAGAAAATAATTCTAGTGTCAAGAGTTATTTTCTAGTTAATTCTACTTTTTGTTGTAAAAATCAGAATTATATTCTATAATAAGAACATAAATTGTTCGTTAAGGAAGTGATTATATGCCATTATCACAAGAAGAAATGAGAAAGTTGTTTAGTAAAAGATTATCAGAGATGATGCAGCGAGAAAATATCAATCAAGTAGAATTGTCAAGAATCATCGGGGTCAGTGAGTCAACCGTTGGCAAGTGGATTCTTTGTAAATCTATGCCTCGAATGGGAATCATTCAAAAACTTGCTGATCATTTTCATGTCGGGAAAAGCTACTTTTTAGAAGAAGCACCGAAAGATAGTTCCCCCACAGGCCGGGGCGTCCGCATCCCGGTCTTAGGGCGTGTCGTGGCCGGCATACCTATAGAGGCCGTGGAAGAAATCCTGGACTACGAAGAAATCACGCCGGAGCTTGCCGCGACTGGCGAATTTTTTGCATTAAAAATCCGCGGTCACTCCATGGAGCCGCGGATGATGGAAGGCGACGTCGTCATTGTACGCCGGCAGGATGACGTAGATAGCGGGGATGTCGCCATCGTTCTCGTCAATGGTGATGAAGCCACCGTGAAACGCGTAAAAAAGCAGGAAGAAGGTATCACGCTCATTGCTACCAACACCAGCGTGTACGAACCCCACTTCTACTCCAACAAAGAAATCGCCGACCTCCCCGTCCGTATCCTTGGTAGAGTCGTTGAGCTGCGGGGGAAGATGTAACATAGGAAAGGAGTATTTTCGATGAATAGTATAGAAAATATTAATGAATCTCTTTTTGAAAATATTAAACATATCAATGAATACGGTCAGGAATACTGGATTGCCAGAGAGCTTATTCAAGTGTTAGGTTATAATGAATATCGCTTTTTTAAAAAAGTAATTTTAAAAGCAATAGACGCTTGCAAAGCTAGTAATAATGAGGTTTCCGACCATTTCGTGCAGGTGCACGGAATGGTTAATATCGGCAGCGGGGCGCAACGTGCTTTGGAGGATTATCATTTATCTCGATACGCATGTTATTTAATCGCAATGAATGGAGATTCACGGAAAAAGGCTATCGCGTTAGCTCAGACTTATTTTGCCGTGAAGACTCGCCAGCAGGAAATCATGGATGATTTTGATAATATGACGGAAGATCAAAAAAGGCTGACTATCCGCGGTGACCTGATTGAACATAATAAATCATTGGTTGAAGCCGCCCAGCAATCAGGTGTAGAAACACCGCGCGATTTTGCTATTTTCCAAAATAAAGGTTACCAAGGCCTCTATGGTGGATTAGGTCAAAAAGAAATCCATGCCCGTAAAGGACTAAAAAAGTCACAAAAAATCCTGGATCATATGGGTAGTACAGAGTTAGCTGCCAATTTATTTCGCGCTACTCAAACAGATGAAAAGCTTCGCCGTGATAAAATCCATGGAAAAGAAAAGGCGAATAAAACACATTATATGGTTGGGAAAGCTGTTAGGAATACAATCAAAGAATTAGGCGGAACTATGCCAGAAGACTTACCAACGCCGGATAAAAGTATTAAGCAAATTGAGCGGGAACAAAAGCAACAATTGAAAAAGAAGTAAAAGGTACAGATGTTCGCAAGATACCGGTAAAAGAAGGAGGTAAATCATGCACGTTTACAAAAAGCCGTCAGGGCTGTGGGCCTACAAAATTGACATAGGCAAAAACCCGCGGACGGGGAAACGGCAGCAGAAAGAAAAAGGTGGGTTCAAGCGGGCAAAGGATGCCAGGATAGCTGGAGAGGAAGCACTGCAGCGGTATCGGAATAAAGGCTTTGCACGCCCGGAAACGGTTGAGTTTGGAGATTTTGCCCAAGAGTGGCTAAAAGCATATGAGGCTGTCGCAAAAATATCATCTGTACGGATTCGAAAGCACCAGCTGGGGCACCTGAACCGTTACTTTGAAAAAATCCCTGTGCAGGAAATTCATAAGAAGCAATATCAGGATGCTTTACTGTCTCTTACAAAGACGCTGGCTCCGAATACCATTTCAGGCATCCATGCTACAGCCAAAATGATTTTCAAGCGGGCTATAGAATACGAGCTTATTTATTCAGACCCGACGGAGTTTGCTACAGTACCTCGGCCGAAGCGGAAAATTGTAGATCCAGACGAAAATGTGCCCGCCTATTTGGAAAAGTCTCAGCTTCTCGATTTTCTGCAAACAGCGAAGGAGAAAGGAATTACGCCCGACTATCCTTTATTTACGCTATTGGCTTATACCGGCTTACGGATTGGCGAAGCCTTGGCTCTCACCTGGGAAGACATAGATTTTAAACAGAATGTAGTCAAGGTATCAAAAACGCTTTATAATCCGACAAATAACGCTGAAAAATATGAGTTTCTCCCTCCGAAAACAGAAACATCGGTTCGAGTTGTCACCATGCCCGCCCACTTAGAAAAAATACTTGCTGAATTCAAGTTTCAAGTATCTAAGATTCGGCTTGAATATAAAGAAATGTGGCATTGTCCTAAAGGCAGTAAATTAGGCTTTGTTTTTACGGCCCCGGCTCATCCCGGCTATCCTCTTACACAGCGGCTCGTACAAACTCGTATAGACCGTATTCAGCGGCTTATGAATACCCCGGTGAGCCTTCATATACATCCCCATATTTTCCGTCATACGCATGCGTCTCTGCTGGCAGAGGCTGGTATAGACTTAGTACAGATCATGAAGCGATTAGGCCATGCCGACGATACGACGACACGGCAGATATATCTGCATATCACCAAAACGCTGGCCACAGAAACGGCAGAAAAGTTTGATAAACTTCTAAATAAGGCATAAAAATAAACCCCTTGCGATTAATTTCACAAGAGGTTTATTTTTTGGTTCTCGTTTTGTTCTCTGAGTGCGATTTTCAAGGTCTTATAAACGCCTTGGTTATCGTATTTACGGCACTTTTAAATTTTTATTTACATCATGCCAGGCATGCCGCCCATTGCCGGAGCAGCCGGTGCAGCTGGAGCAGCCGGTTCTGGTTTATCAGCTACTAAAGTTTCTGTGGTCAATACCAAGGCAGCAATAGATGCCGCATTCTGGAGAGCAGAACGTGTAACTTTAGCCGGGTCAACAATACCAGCTTTTACCATGTCTGTGTATTCTTCTTTCAAGGCATTGAAGCCAACGCCGTCTTCAGCAGCTTTAACTTTAGCTACGATAACGGAGCCTTCCAAGCCTGCATTTTCAGCAATCTGACGGAGCGGAGCTTCGATAGCGCGTTTAACAAGGTTGATACCAGTCTGAACGTCGCCTTCTTCATTGAATTCATCCAAGGACGGAAGAATGTCAATAAGCGTTGTGCCGCCGCCTGCTACGATACCTTCTTCAACAGCTGCGCGTGTAGCGTTGAGGGCATCTTCCAAACGATATTTTTTATCTTTCAATTCAACTTCTGTTGCTGCGCCAACTTCGATAACAGCTACGCCGCCGGACATTTTAGCCAAGCGTTCCTGCAATTTTTCTTTATCAAAATCGGAAGTCGTATCAGCAATCTGTGCTTTTATCTGAGCAACACGATCTTTGATGGCAGCCGGATCGCCGTGGCCTTCAACGATAGTCGTTTCGTCTTTCGTTACGCGAACCTGACGAGCTGTGCCGAGGTCTTCCATGGTGATGCTGTCCAATTTACGGCCAACATCTTCAGAAATAACCGTAGCGCCTGTCAAAATAGCAATATCCTGGAGCATTGCTTTACGACGGTCGCCAAAGCCTGGAGCTTTAACTGCAACAGCTTTGAATGTACCGCGAAGTTTGTTGACAACCAATGTTGCCAAAGCTTCACCTTCTACATCTTCAGCAATGATGAGAAGTTCTTTGCCAGCCTGAACTACTTTTTCAAGTACTGGGAGCATTTCCTGGATGGAAGCAATTTTACGGTCTGTTACGAGGATGTACGGTTCTGCCATAACAGCTTCCATTTTATCCGGATCTGTTACCATGTACGGGGAAATATAGCCGCGGTCAAACTGCATGCCTTCTACGACGGAAAGCTGTGTACCCATTGTTTTGGATTCTTCAACAGTAATAACGCCGTCTTTGCCAACTTTTTCCATAGCGTCAGCAATCAAGCCGCCAACTTCTTCATCGCCGGCAGAAATAGAAGCAACCTGTGCGATAGAAGCTTTATCAGAAACAGCGATAGAACGTTTTTTGATTTCTTCAACCAATTTAGCAACTGCTTTTTCAATGCCGCGTTTCAAAATCATTGGGTTGGCACCAGCAGCTACGTTGCGCATGCCTTCCTGAATCATAGCCTGAGCCAAGATCGTTGCTGTTGTCGTGCCGTCGCCAGCTACATCGTTTGTTTTCGTTGCTACTTCTTTGACGAGCTGTGCGCCCATGTTTTCAAACGGATCTTCCAATTCGATATCACGAGCAATTGTTACACCGTCGTTGGTGATAGTCGGTGCACCGAATTTTTTATCCAATACTACGTTGCGGCCTTTAGGTCCCAATGTAACTTTTACTGCGTTAGCCAAAGCATCTACGCCTTTACCCAGAGCACGACGTGCATCTTCGTTAAACAAAATCTGTTTTGCCATAATAGAACACTCTCCTGTATGTGAATATAATTACGTATTATTTTTGATTAGATAATAGCTAAAATGTCACGTTCGCTGACGATTAAATACTGAACGCCTTCGAATTTAACTTCTGTGCCGGCATATTTGGAGAAAATAATTTTGTCGCCAACTTTGACATCCAAAGCAACGCGTTTGCCGTCATCCTGCAATTTGCCCGGGCCTACAGCAATAACTTCGCCCTGGCTTGGTTTTTCTTTTGCTGTATCCGGCAAAAAGATACCACTGGCGGTTTTTTCTTCTTGTTCTAATACACGGATAACTACGCGATCTCCTAAGGGTTTTAACATTTTATATTCCTCCTCAATGATGATGCAATCTCTTTTATTTATTAGCACTCACTATGTATGAGTGCTAACTACAATATATATATTACCTACGAAAGGTAAAAAAGTCAATACTTTTGGCTTTGTTTTCGTAGGTATTATTATTTTTTTTGTCTTTTTAGCTTTTCAGCACTACTGATAACCGCTTCGGCTACGTCTTTTAACGACCTGCGGTTCTTCATGCTGTACTGCTGCAGTCGATGATAGGCTTCATCTTCCGAAATATGGTACAAGTCCATCAGATAGCCCTTGGCCCGCTCTACCGCTTTGCGTACTTCCATCTTTTCGTTCATTTCATTGAGCTGCTGTGCCACTTCCTGCTGCCGTTTAAACTGGGCAATGGCTATTTCAATAGCTGGGAACAGATTGACAGGGCTGATCGGCTTGACCAAATATCCCAATACGCCGGAATCCTTGGCTTTATTGACGACATCCTGCTGACTGTATGCCGTCAACAGCAGGACCGGCGCTATTTGTTCATGCCCAATCATTTTAGCTGCATGAATGCCGTCAAGACGCGGCATTTTGATATCCAATAGGACAATATCCGGCTTTTCTTTCCGCACCAGTTCCAACGCTTCCACGCCGTCTGCAGCTTCTCCGACTACCGTATAGCCTGCTTCTTCCAACATTTCGCTTAAGTCCATGCGAATAATAGATTCATCATCACCGATTACTACACGATACCCCATACGTTTATCCCCTTTCTATTTGCGGAAACTGAATAATAACTTCTGTTCCCTTTGGTTTAGCATCTCTAAATGCCAATGTTCCTTTTAAGTCTTTTTCAACCAGCGTCCGTACAATTGCCAGGCCCAAATGCTTACGTTTACCTGGCTGGGACGGCATGTGACTCATGCCTACGCCGTTATCCTGTATACGAAGCAGGCATTCGCCGCCATCCTGCTGCACGCTGACAGACAGTGTGCCTTCATGAAGTCCCTCAAATCCATGAATAATAGCATTGGTAATCAATTCATTCAACACTAAGGCCAGTGACGTTGCCGCATCAGAAGGCAGAAACATCGACTTGCCGCTAAACTGTATATCGACATGGCAGTCTGCGCTGACCATACTGTGAGTCAATAGTTCAAGCAATTTTTGGGCTACATCCGATATATCAATCGTTTCTTCATCATGATGCGACAAAATTTCATGAACCAACGAAATACTCAAAATACGATTAAGGCTTTCTTTCAGCACATTTTTGGCTTCTTCACTATCGGTTCGCCGCATCTGCATGCGCAGCAGACTGGCTATGGTCTGCAAATTATTTTTAACGCGATGGTGAATTTC
Source organism: uncultured Megasphaera sp. (assembly GCA_934193515.1). Lineage (GTDB taxonomy): Bacteria > Bacillota > Negativicutes > Veillonellales > Megasphaeraceae > Megasphaera. Next base: position 97,963 of record CAKPVJ010000005.1, read on the forward strand.
TTTGATGACGGACGTTTTTATCATCAATTCTTCTTCTTTTCGATACAGCTCCGTCCGTTCCGTCAACACAGCAATCACGCGATGGACCCTGCCCCGACGCAGCAGCGGGATGACCCGCCGCGTAAATACGACGTCGCCAACCGTTACATTTTCGATAAACCCTTCCCGTGTAGCCAATGCCTGCTTTGCACCTGTCAAATTCGTTTGGCTGTTGTAAATATTAAATCCCGTTAAGGAACCTGCATAGCCCCGCATATGGAGAATGCTTTCGGCCATTTCATCGGCATAAATAATGACACCGTTGCAGTTAATCAGCATGACGCCGTCCTGTACGGACAAACGGCTGTACAACGCGCGGCTGTCTTTGGTAATGGGAACCTGCAGCGCAAGAAATGCCGTTTCCGTCAAAATTTCCCGTGTGGCTTCTACCTTGCCGATAAAGGCAATGACGGCCATTGTTAAGCCGCCATTATCAACAAACGGATACGCAGACAACGGCTCAATACGGCCGTAATCCACTTCTTTGCACCCTTGCACGAATTGGCCACTCTGCAGTACTTGTAAAGCAATCGGCTCTTCATAGCCGGCAAAGACTTTCCCCGGCACCATGGCCTGTTCTTTATTTTCAGCCTGCTGTAAAAAGGGCGAGCAATGCGCAGCTAATACCAGCGTATGCGGCTGACGGCCCGGTACAAATACCAGCAGTTCCCGATGCGATAAATCGCTGGCAAACTGCAGCAACTCTTCACTGTTTTTTAATATATGAATCTGCACATCAGATAAGGCACTCTGCGTGCGGCATATGGATTCCATGGAAGCCATGTTGTTTCACCTCTGCTTATTGTTGAGATGTAATTGCTAGTGCCGGTTTGGCATTCAGCGTCAAATCAGCAAAGCGTCCGTCCAACGCCATATAATAGGCCCGGCAGCCAATCATGGCACCATTGTCCGTGCATAAAACAGGTGCCGGCCGATAAAAGGTATAGCCGTGTTCAGCGCAAGCTTTTTCCATAGCAGCAGACAGTCCGCTGTTGGCCGATACGCCGCCGGCGGCTACAATCGTTTTCATGCCGCAGTACTGTGCTGCATCCATGGTCTTTTCCACCAAGGTTTCGACAACTGTTTTTTGGAAACTAGCTGCTACATCTTCAGCATGATAGGACTGACCGCGCTGTTCCTGCGTATGCAGATAATTCAATACCGCTGATTTCAAACCACTGAAGCTGAATTCAAAGTTATGTTTTTCATGAAGTGCTTTCGGAAAGGCAATCGCATTGGGATTTCCTTTTTTTGCCAAAGCATCAATCTGTGGGCCTCCCGGATACGGATATCCCATAACACGGGCAATTTTATCAAAAGCTTCACCTGCTGCATCATCTCGTGTCTGTCCCAGCAGCGTAAATTGATTATACCCTTCAATTTTTACGAGCTGCGTATGGCCGCCGGAAACGACTAACGCCAAAAACGGCGGTTCTAATTCCGGATGGCTCAAAAAATTGGCAAAAATATGGCCTTCCATATGATTGACGCCAACCAGCGGTTTGTCCAAGGCAAAACTAATAGCCTTGGCAGCTGCCACGCCGACTAAGAGCGCACCCACTAACCCTGGTCCATACGTAACGCCGATATGATCTATTTCCTGCAGCGTAAGGCCGACTGTATCCAATGCTTCTTTAATAATCGGCATCACATATTCTATATGCTGACGAGATGCGATTTCCGGTACTACGCCGCCAAACTTCCGATGAATCGGCACTTGTGTCGATATAATATTGGAAAGAATCTGCCGTCCGTCTTTCAACACGGCGGCTGATGTTTCGTCACAGCTCGTTTCCAACGCTAAGGTATACATAATTCACTCATCCTTTTTATTTAATAACCCATTGATAGTTTTCCTTTTTGCAATCCATGACATAGGCGTCTTCAACAGGTTCAGAATAATATTTTTTTCGCACAGATACTACTTCATAACCCAATTTTCGATATAAAGCCAACGCTGGCATATTAGAAAACCGTACTTCCAAAAAAATATCCTTACAGTCCCGTTTCCATGCTTCTTCCATCAAAACACGCAGAAGAAGTTCTCCATAGCCTTGACCACGATATTTTTTTAACAAAGCAATATTTGTGATTTGTCCTTCATCCAATACATGCCATAAGCCGGCATACCCGGCAATCGTGCCTTGGTCTTCCAACACATAGTACATCGTCAACTCAATATGCGTTAATTCACGCTGAATAGACGACAGGGACCAGGGTACAGAAAAGGATTCCTGCTCTACAGCATAAATTCCTTCTGCATCTTCCGGACGCGCTTTGCGAACCGTTATAGGCATTTCTGTCCTCCATGCCGTTTTTCCCACAGCACTTCTGCTTCACTGCGCCGTTTGTAAGCCGGTGTAAGCGTCATGCAATCATCAACATCCCCTGCGCGCAATCGCTTTTGGGCCGCTAATGCGACACTGCCGGCACGAGGAATACACATAGTCGGCGGAGCCATACGGAAAAGCGGCGTCTTTTCTGCAATTTCCTTTTTTCCCAACAACGCACCGTCGCCACAAAAGACGACAGGATTTCCCTGTGCTTCCAGGGTATTCAAAACCTCTGTCAGCGGCGCAATATGCACATCTTCCAACTGCTGCAGTGTATCACGCTGCCAGCGGTATGCAGCTGCATATACGTTGCCCTTTTGCGCATCAATCAAAGGGCAAATCGTTTCCGACACGCCGACAAAATTCCAAGCCAAACTGGTCGGTGTTTCTACGCCGATAATGGGAATATTCCAGGCAAAGGCCAGCCCTTTGGCAGTGGCCAGTCCGATACGAAGTCCCGTAAAGGAACCAGGGCCAATCGCTACGGCAATACCGTCAATCTTCGTTTTGGGTACAGACGCTTTATCCAACATATCCGCAATATGGGGCATTAATTGTTCCGAATGAGTCAATCGTGCCTGTATAGTCAGTTCTGCTTTCAATGTATCCTCATGCAGCAAGGCTACACTGGAAACCAAACTGGATGTTTCAATGGCTAACAGCATACTTTTCTACCTCTTTTTCTACATCATCCCACCGCGCATCATGCAATGCCATATGAAATACGCGGTCTGTAGGACTTATTTTTTCTATCGTAATAACGGCAGCATCATTGGGAAGACGGTCTGGAAATTTTTCAGACCATTCAATTACCGTAACGCCGCTTGGTAAATAATCATCAAATCCTAAATCATCTAACTCATATTCTTCTTCTAATCGATAAAAATCAAAGTGCTGCAACGGAATGTCATGTTCATAATAATTCAAAATGGTAAACGTAGGACTTACCACCGTTTCCTGAATTCCCATTCCTTTGGCAATTCCTTGAACAAAATGTGTTTTGCCAGCTCCCAAATCTCCCTGCAAAGCCAGCACATCGCCTGCTTTCAGCACGCGGCCAATAACACTGCCCAAAGCAATCGTATCTGTTTCTGAATGAGTTGCTATATCAATCATACGCTATCTCCTTACTGAAAATGATTCCAGCCTGTTTTCGGCAAAACGGTCTGCACGCCATCGTGCCGCAGAAGTACCTTTCCTTCGCCTTTTTCTACATGTCCAATACGAGTTATATACGGACAGTGCTGCTGCAGCATTTGAAAATCAGCAGGAGCCATGGTGAAAATCAGTTCATAATCTTCTCCTCCGTTAAATACGTAGGACCATATGCTTTTTCCCGTCTTTTCAGCCCATTGCTTCAATTCTTCGCTGCATGGAACAGCATCCCGGTCAATGATTAAGTCAGCCTTGCTGGCCTGCGCAATTTCATTGGATTCACTGGCCAAGCCATCACTGATATCATTTAAACTATGCCCATGAAACTGCACTAATAAACGGCCTAATGAAATTTGCGGTTCCGGCATCTGATGTGCTTTCTTTAACACAGGAAAGCCATCTGCTTCCTGCAGCAACACATCCAACCCACCAGCTGAGTCACCAATAGTATGTGATACGCCAATAACATCTCCCGGCTTAGCGCCGCTACGGCAAATGGCTTTTCCTGCCTCGATTTCCCCAAACGCCGCAACTGTAATCACCATGGATTCTTTTGCCATTACCGTATCGCCGCCAATGATATTGACATGGTATCGCTGACAAATATCTTTAATGCCCGTATACAACGACTGTAAATCATCCATCTCCATTTGAGGCGCAATCGCCGTAGATAAGACAATATGAGTAGGAATGCCTCCCATGGCCGCAATATCACTCAAATTGGAAGCAACTGCTTTATAGCCTACTTCATACCAAGTCGCTGTTTTTCCAATGATAAAATGACTATTTTCTACCATCGTATCAATGACCGCTATCTGCTCCATTCCAGGCGTCGTTTTATAGACAGCTCCATCATCTCCAATGCCTACCACAATGGATTTAGGATTAAAAATAGTATTCTTTTTTATCGCATCAATAAATCCAAATTCGCCAATATCAGAAATTTTCATAGGTCTTTCTCCTTAATTAGACTTGAATATGAATATATTTTAATAGAAATACGCAAAAAAGTAAAATTTTTCTTCTTTATTTATAAAAAAACAGCTCATACAAAATGTATGAGCTGTCATGTGGTGACCCGGTAGGGATTCGAACCCTAGACCTACTGATTCGTAGTCAGTCACTCTATCCAGCTGAGCTACCGAGTCATGTGGGGGACTTGAGTCTCCATAAGGCTACTCAAACCCCTCTGCTTTTTGGCAGGGGCAGAAGGAGTCGAACCCTCAACCAATGGTTTTGGAGACCACTACTCTACCAATTGAGCTATGCCCCTATAAAAATCAGCGGCTTCCTATCCTCCCAGGGGGCCTCCCCCCAAGTACTTTCGGCGTTTGTAGGCTTAACTGCTGTGTTCGGCATGGGAACAGGTGGATCCCTACAGCCATCGCCACTGAATTATTTATTTTTCAGGATTTCGTATCCTGACAACTGCATAAAAAGTATCTTTTTCCTTAACTACCTTTTCTATTCTTCTCTGCTTAAGTCAAGTCCTCGGTCTATTAGTACCGGTCCGCTCCACACATCACTGTGCTTCCACTCCCGGCCTATCT
>CAKPVJ010000006.1 GCA_934193515.1 uncultured Megasphaera sp.
GGACTTGACTTCGAGAATAGAAGGAACGTTAAGAAAGAATACTTTTTATGCAGTTGTCAGGATACGAAATCCTGAAAAATAAATAATTCAGTGGCGATGGCTGTAGGGATCCACCTGTTCCCATGCCGAACACAGCAGTTAAGCCTACAAACGCCGAAAGTACTTGGGGGGAGGCCCCCTGGGAGGATAGGAAGCCGCTGATTCAAGTGAGGACACATACATTTTTGTATGTGTCCTTTTTCTATATCTAAACTATAAACTACAAACTTCCAGCTTTTAACTTCTAATATGGTATTCTCACTATGATTTTCGTGGGTCGAAAAAGTGGCTGCAATGACAGATTTCTAATGATTTTACCGTTGTTGTTTACTGCGTGAGTTGAAGCAGCAACGTCAGAATAACGATTATAAAAAAGACCTGTGCATATAGGAAAACTTCCTAATGACAGGTCTTTTTGCAGCGGTATAAGAATGGTTACGCTTCTTTTTTGGCAATAATTAAAAATACAGTTGTGATGATGCAAATAAAGCCGATGACTTCAATATGGGTAAATGCAGTACCGAGCCATATGGCAGAAAGAATAGAAGCCATGACGGGCTCTAAGGTACCAATTAAGGTAGCTTTCATCGGGCCGATAAGGCGGATTCCTTGAATAAAGGTAGAGAACGAAATTACGGTGCCGACGACGACAATAAATGCAATGGCCAACCAGCCATACGTATCCAAATCGGGCGTCAGCGTCCAAATCTGTGCTGCCAGTGTGAAAATTGTGCCGCCGATAATCATGCCCAGCGAATTGACTGGCGGTGCTCCCCAACGACAGGCTATCCCTTGAGAAAGAATAGGGTATACTAGCGCACCAATAGCTGCAACTAGCCCCCAGAAGAGCCCAGACGGCGATAAAATCATGGCAGAGGGATTTCCATCCGTAGCGACGAGATAGACGCCTAAAACGGCTAAAATGACAGATATGTTTTCCCGCAGGGAGGGCTTTTTATGAAAGCGGACAGCGAGGTAAAAAGCCATGAGAACGACGCTTAATGTTTGCAGTACAGTGGCTGTTCCGGAATTAGAATGTTTGATGGCAGTTAAGTAGGCATATTGGCAGAAAAGAAGTCCGCAAATGGAAAAAATAAGTAAATGCCGGAGACTTACGGGATCGCGCAGTATTCCTTTAAATTGTTCATGTTTTTTGGGGAAAAAGACAACCAATAGAATCAATCCGGCTGAAATCATGCGAACAGCGGTAAGCCATGAAGAATCGACGGTATAGTTCATAAAAAGAAATTGACTGACGACACCGTTAATACCCCAGGTAACGGCGCCGGTTATACAATATAGTATGCCTCGATAGGATGTAGACATGACGGCCCTCCTTTGTAAAATCATGTGTATCAGTATACCATACCTGTATAAAAGTGAAAATGGATAATTAAAAAATCCCTCCGCGAAAGAGGGATTTTTTATTGAATTTATCAGATTTATTTTGCTTTACCATGTTTCTTTTCAAAAGCAATCATATGGGCTTCTGCATCGGTATGGCCTTCGGCAACGGCCTGTGCGATGAGAGCGACCATTTCTTCGTAGGCTTCTGGAATGACTTTGGTAATATGCGTTACCGTTTCATCCCAATTTTCCAGGAGAATGTGGCCAAGATTACTGTCTGTATACGCGACATGTTTTTCGAGCATAGATTTAACAGACAGTTGTTCATCCGGATCTGTCAAATCTTCCAATTTTACAAGGGCTGTGTTGCATTTGCCGGGTTCTAGGTCATATACGTAGGCAATACCGCCAGACATGCCGGCTGCAAAGTTGCGGCCTGTATGGCCTAAGATGAGGACACGGCCGCCGGTCATGTATTCGCAGCCATGATTGCCGACCCCTTCGACAACGGCATTTATGCCGCTGTTGCGGACACAGAAACGTTCTCCGGCAGTACCGTTAATGTAGGCTTCACCGCTGGTTGCGCCATAGAACGCGACGTTGCCGATGATGATATTGTCTTCGGCAGGGAATATGGATTCGCGGGGAGGAGAAACGATAATTTTACCGCCGGACAATCCCTTGCCGACATAGTCATTGGCATCGCCTTCCAAAGACAGCGTCAATCCTTTAGGAATAAAGGCGCCGAAGCTTTGGCCAGCAGAGCCGACGAAGGATAATTTAATCGTATCTTCCGGCAGGCCGTTTTCGCCGTAGCGTTTCGTGATTTCACTGCCGAGCAGTGTCCCCGTAACACGGTCCGTATTTTTGATGCGCAGACGGGCACGAATATGTTTCTGTTCTTCCAATGCCGGGCGGCACATGCGGACCAGTTTGGACATATCCAGCGTCGTATTGATTTGATGGTCCTGCGGTGTCGTGAAGTGATGACTCAGGCTGGCATCGGTGTACGGACGGAATAAGAGGTTTTTCAAGTTGACCGTGCCTGCTTTCCAGTTAGGAGCAGTCTGTCTTTGGACTAAGCAGTCATAACGGCCGACCATGTCATCAATGCTGTGGAAGCCAAGGCGTGCCATGATTTCGCGCAGGTCCTGCGCTACAAAACGCATGAAATTGATGATATATTCCGGCTTGCCTTTAAAGCGTTTGCGCAGTTTTTCATTTTGTGTGCAGACACCGTACGGGCAGGTGTTGAGGTGGCAAACGCGCAGCATGTGGCAGCCGATTGCCAAAAGCGGTGCCGTGCCAAAGCCAAAGATTTCAGCGCCAAAGAGTGCGGCAATAGCGACATCACGGCCTGTCAAGAGTTTGCCGTCTACTTCCAGCGTCACGCGGTCGCGAAGCTGGTTGAGAAGCAATGTCTGCTGTACTTCAGAAAGACCGATTTCCCAAGGAAGACCGGCATGACGGAGACTGGTTCGCGGAGAAGCACCGGTACCGCCGTCATAGCCGCTGACTACGATGTCATCGGCTTTGGCCTTGACGACGCCGGCGGCAATCGTGCCAATACCGGCACCAGCCGTCAGTTTTACGCCGACGCGGGCATTGCGGTTGGCATTTTTTAAATCAAAAATGAGTTCGGCCAAGTCTTCGATGGAATATACATCATGATGAGGCGGTGGCGAAATCAATGCTACGCCTGTAGTGGCATGACGAGTTTTCGCAATATCCGGGTATACTTTGCTGCCAGGCAGATGGCCGCCTTCGCCTGGTTTTGCGCCTTGGGAGCATTTAATCTGCAGTTCATCGGCATGAATCAAGTAGTTGTTGGTTACACCAAAGCGGGCAGAAGCCACCTGCTTGATTTTATCATTAGTTTCTGTGTTGAAACGGTCGGATGTTTCGCCGCCTTCACCGGTGTTGCTCATGCTGCCGAGACGGTTCATCGCCGTAGCGACGCATTCATGTGCTTCTTTGCTGAGAGCGCCGTAACTCATTGCACCGGTACGGAAGCGTTTGACGATGGAATCGACGGATTCGACTTCTTCGATAGGAATACTGCAGCCTGCAGGATAATCGAAATCCAAAAGGTCGCGAAGACGGAAAACAGACTGGGTGTTGACATGAGCGGCATATTCTTTATATACCGAATAGTCATTGTTCTTGACGGCTTTTTGCAGCAGCTGTACCGTTTCCGGGTCAATGATATGCGGCTGGCCGCCTTTATGATATTGATAGAAATCGCCGCGTTCCAATTTTTCATCTTTACCGTATGCTGATTCATGGCGGAGCGCATTTTCTTTGGCAATTTCTTTGATGCCGACGCCTTCGATACGGGATGGGGTATTGCAGAAATATTTATTAATTACATCCTGCTGAATGCCGACGGCTTCAAAAATTTGAGCGCCGTGATAACTGTGAACGGTCGAAATACCCATCTTGGACATAACAGCTAAAATACCTTTGACCGTGGCATTCAAATAATTGTTTTTAGCGGTTTCATAATCCATTTTGCCCAATTTTTTCTTGGCAATCAATTCTTTGATAGATTCCAATGCTACATACGGATTGATAGCCGTAATGCCGTAGCCGATTAACGTGCAGAAATGATGTACTTCGCGCGGTTCGCCGGATTCCAAAATCAGGCCTACGTCAGAACGAACGGTCTTGCCGATGAGGTAATGATGCAGGGCTGCCGATGCGAGCAATGCTGGAATCGCAGCCATACGGGAGTTGACGCCGCGGTCGGATAAAACGAGAATGTTGGCACCGTTTTTAATTGCTTTTAATGCATCAATGCACAAGGATTCAATGGCTGTTTCCATGCCTTCTGCACCGCTGTTGACCGGATATAACATGGACAGCGTAGCTGTACGCAGTTTATCTGTCATCAGTGACTTGATTACTGCCATTTGTTCATTGGTCAGAATTGGCGTTTTCAAATACAACGCAGCTGTTGTCGCTTCATTGGGGTCCATGATGTTGGCGACGTTGCCGGCCATGACAGCCGTGGACATGACGATATTTTCACGGACGCCATCAATAGCCGGGTTGGTAACTTGGGCGAAATTTTCCTTGAAATAATCATACAGCAGCTGCGGTTTATCGTTGAGTACAGCCAGCGGCACATCGACCCCCATGGAGTCAATAGCATGCTTGCCGTCGCGGGCCATGGGCAGGATGACTTTATCCATATCTTCCTGCGTATAGCCAAAGACTTTTTCCTGTTCCTTCAGGTCATACGGAATAATGGAGTCATTGCTGGCGATATTTTGCGTCGTCATTAAATCGTCCAAGTTGACGATATGTTCTTTATACCATTCGTGATACGGATGTTCTGTTGCAATTTGATGTTTGATTTCATCATCATCGATAATGCGCTGCTGCTTCGTATCGACGAGGAGCATTTTGCCTGGTTCCAAACGGCCTTTGTAGAGAATATCTTCCGGCGGAATATTGACGACACCGACTTCCGAGCTGGCAATAACGCGGTCGTTGCGTGTGACATAGTACCGTGCCGGACGCAGGCCGTTGCGGTCCAGCATGCCGCCGATGACCGTGCCGTCGCAAAAACCGATAGCAGCCGGGCCGTCCCACGGTTCGAGCATGAAGTTGTGATAGCGGTAGAAATCGCGTTTTTCTTCACTCATGAGCGGGTCTCGTTCCCAAGGTTCAGGAATCATCATCATCATGGCATGGGGAAGAGAATGGCCTGTCATGTACAAATATTCCAGACAGTTGTCAAACATGGACGAATCACTGCCCGTTGCATCGACGACAGGGAATACTTTTTCCATATCGGGGAAAAACTTGGATTTAGACTTGCTTTCACGGGCATTCAGCCAGTTGATGTTGCCTTGAATCGTATTGATTTCGCCATTGTGTACGATATAGCGGTTCGGATGCGCCCGGGCCCAGCTGGGGAAGGTATTCGTACTGAACCGGGAATGCACGAGTGCCATGGCTGTTGTAAAATCGAGGTCCGATAAATCCAGATAGAAATGACGAAGCTGGACGGACGTCAGCATGCCTTTATAGACAATCGTCCGGGAAGAAAGGCTGGCAATGTAAAAGTCTGTCCCTTTTTCCTGGCTTGGCGGTACGATGGCTTTTTCTGCCAATTTGCGGATAATATATAATTTGCGTTCAAAGTCCATTTGTGTTTCCAGGTCCGGACTTTTTTTGATAAAGACTTGAAGAAAATGAGGGCGTATGGTTTTGGCAATGCTGCCGATTAAGCTTTCATCGACAGGAACATCACGCCAGCCGAGAATTGTCAATCCTTCAGAACGGACGATTTTTTCAAAGGCTTCCATCTGTTTTTTACGGAAACTTTCGTAACGATGAGCAAAAATCATGCCGACGCCGTATTCTCCTTCTTCCGGCAGTGAAAAGCCTAATACTTCGCATTCACGGCAGAAGAATTGATGCGGAATCTGCACCAAAATACCGGCACCGTCACCGCTTTTTGCGTCAGCGCCTTCAGCGCCGCGGTGTTTGAGGTTTTCCAGAATCGTTAATGCATCATCAATAATATCATAAGATTTTTTTCCTTTTATGTTTACGACAAAGCCGATACCGCAGGCATCATGTTCAAATGAGGGGTCATACAGCCCCTGCGGAGCCGGCAAGTCGCGCAGCTTTTTCAACATCGCAGTTCCTCCTTTGGCAGATGAAAAAAACGAGCCTGAATGCACGTGCAATGCTAGGCTCGTATAACAGGTTGTATATGATTATAAACAATTTATGAATAAAATGCAATAACTTTTAAAAAATAAATTAAGGTTAATCTTAATAATTTTTAAGAAAACAACTGTTGTTTCCGCTGTTTTATAAAGTTTTACCTTTTACCCATTGTGCAAATTGTTGACGAAACAGACTGGCACCGCCATTGGCAGGATGCCGCATAGTTATAGCGGTGAGATGGGCTTTTGCCAGCATTTGAGCAGATTTGCGGCCAATGGCTCCAATCGTAATATCTGGGCGGCACAAAGACAGCAGTTCTTTCGTGTAGGCAAGGCCGTCGAAGATTTCGGCATCGGTCGGCGTGCGGTTGCTGAAGGGAGACGACGCTTTGTGCGGATGGAATGGAAATATATTCCACAACAAAACGTCTTCCGGCGAAAGGCCGTTGTCTACGATAGCACCCCAGACGTATGTATCTGTCGGTTCATTCATGCCCTGAAGCCGCTGCGGATTGCTGGTCATGTACATGCAGTCCGGACGACTGGTGCGTGTGCCGTCATATCCCAATACCATGTGGCTGTTGATCTGTTTGTGTGCATTGAGCAGCATGCGTTCGCAGGTAATGGCAATGCCGGTGAAGCGGCAGCCTTGATAGCCGGCAGCTTCCGCTACGAATACATAACTGGCTTTCGCCAGCCGGTACTGTAAATAGTCATGCAGCTGCCTGCGTCGTATAGCCGGTGCCTGCGGCCCGATGTCACACTGGGCATCGTAATCACGCCAGGGATTGAATACGTTAGTTCCCTGGTATTCACTAAGATGTTGTATAAACGTTTCAATAGTCATAGTCTGCTCCTAACGAGAAGAAAATACATAAAAGGCATTAAATTTACCGACGAATGTAGTCAAAGGATAACAAGACGTTTGCACAAACGTGTCATATTCACTTTGCGGCACGATGATAGAAACGGATTCATGCTGCTGCAGCCGCAAAGCAAGCGCGTCCAGCGTTTCACGGGGATACAAGTATTTTCCCTGCCAAGCGGCAGCGCGGCCTTTGTTGTCGCCTTTGGTTATACTGCCGCTTTGAGAAACGAAAACGGCCGTTTTTCCTGTATAATACGGGAAGGATGTAGAATACTGTTCATAAAAATAAACCGTATCTTTGAGCTGCGGCACGGCAGGCAGTACATGCACAGAAGAGCGATATGCATAAAAGGGAGAAAGTACCTGATATGTCAAAATGATATATATGGCGGCAGTTGCGATGGCAATAGTGGCCGGCAGGGCCGTAAACGCCTTTTGCCATTGTGCAAAGATAAGGCAGGCGGCAGCAATGACGAACAGCATCAGCAGGCTCCACAGGCTGCCCATTTCAAAGGTTTTGGGTTTGGCGACGAGTGCCGCGACAAAAAAGAGAAGCCAGTAACAGAGTGCCGGGCCGGTTAGTATGGTCCACAGACGGCGTTTTTCCTGCTGATACAGCATTAGAATGGTTTGGGCGCCTAAGAAAAGCAGCGGCATATTGGTGATATAGGCATACGTAGGATATTTGGTAGCCATACAAGTGTAGAAAAGAATGGTTCCTACAGCCCACACAGCCATATAGACGTATTCGTCATTCCAGCCGCGCCGTTTCCATAAGCCGTACAGGCAGGGGCCTGTCCAGGGAAGCAGACTGAGCGGTACGAGAATCACATAGTAATACCAAACATTATATTGGGGATGTTCGGAAACAGTAGCCCGCACGACGTTGTTTAGTCCAAGAAATCCATTGATGAAATCCATGCCATGACGGACATACATCGTGCCGTACCAAGACAGCGAAATGATACAGAACAACAAAATCCCTGCCGGCGGAAAAAGGCGTTTCAAATACGTCGTATTGCGGCGCAGGGCAATAAAAATCAACAAGAACAGGCCGGGAAGAACGATGCCGACAGGTCCTTTGGTCAAGACGGACAAAGCGGCGGACGCGTATGCGGCAATGACAAAGTTCTTTTTTCCCTCAGTCAGACCGATATAGGCAAAAAACATGGTGGCAGCCGTAAAGGCGAAGAGCATTTGGTCTGTAATAATCGAATGGCTGACAGCCCAGACTTCCAGCGATGTGATGGTCATCGCTGCCAGTAACAGTGCCGGCCAGACACGCTGATACCGCCGCAGCATATACCAGACGGCAATGATGACAGACAGCGTTCCAAACAACGCGCTGGGCAAGCGGGCAGCAAAATCCGTAAAGCCAAAGACTGCATACGAAAGACAGAGAAGCCAGTACAGAAAAATGGGTTTGTCGTACCAGTACGTGCCGTAAATTTGCGGAGAAATCCAGTCACCGGATAAGACCATTTCTTTAGCAGTCAGCGCATAATTGGATTCTACCGGGTCGGTAACGGGCAGCAGACTGTTGCCTGCCAGCAAAAAGAGAAAGCAGACGACAGCCACGAGAAAAAGAACAGTGCGGTGTCTCATAACAGACCTCCTAAGGACGATAGATAAAAACGGTGCCTTGGCATTTTTGCAGCATGCCAAAGCAGGAAATAATAAGGCTGTCCAGCCGCAGCTGGAAGGAACCCGTATCTCAAAAAAAGGCAGCAAATTTATTGCTGCCCAAAATAACTATATGTTGAAACACGCGGCTTCCAATCGCTGCGCGTTATTTTGCTGTTTTTTGCTGATGCCGTTTCCAAAAAACGAATGCAGCAATGATGACGCAGATAACAACGACGGCAATGAGGAAGACATGATTGTACTGAATCAAATCACGCCAATGACTGCCCAAGATAGAACCGGCCCACACGAGGAGAAATGTCCAAGGAATCGTGCCGATAATAGTAAAAATCACAAATTTCCAAAAGGGGTAGCGAGCTACACCGGCCGGAAATGAAATAAACGTGCGGACGCCGGGAAGACAGCGGCAAATCAATACGGCAGCACCGCCGTATTTGTTAAACATGTTTTCCGCCATTGTAAACTTGTGTTCGTTGAAAAAAATGTATTTGCCATATTTCAGCAAGAGCGGGCGGCCGCCGTAAGAACCCAGCCAATAACTGATTATCGAGCCGATTACACCGGCTGCGCAGGCAATGGCAAAAGTCATCCAAAAATCGAATATATGCTGCGAAATCAGAAAACCGGCAAAACCAAGCACCACTTCACTGGGAATGGGGATATTGGCATTTTCCAACAGCATGGCAATGAACATGGCACCGTAGCCATACGATTCCATCAATTGTAATAATGTATCCATAACGTAATTCCTGTCCCTTCGTAGTAAATAGACGTAACATCCCTATCATAGCATAAAAACGGGCTGCTGCGATAGGCTGTATTGTAGAAAGAGTATATCATATAGGCATTGGTTTTCTATATGATGCGTTTGAAACTTGGGAGATGGAGCAGGGCGTATTTGCAGAGCAAGCCGCCGTAAATACCTGTCAAAAGCAGTACGAGCAGTGCTTTGAGCCAAAAGGAAATGGTCAAAGGCTGCAGAAAATAAAAGGCATTAAGTATAATCGGTTCACTGATAAAGTAGAACGGATAGGAAAAACGCGATGCCGCATGAGCTGTGTCTGCCTTGATGCGGTTCCACGTATGAAAGGCGGCTGTCAGTCCCAGCACGGCCGTCAAAGAAAGCAGTGTCTGCAGCAGCGGCAGCAGAAAAGGCACAGCCGTGGAGGGAGACAACGTCACGATACCGTATGTGGCGTTGACGACAAGAAAAGCAAAAAAGCAGCCTACTGGAGGTACATAGCCGTTGGCCGTAAACCAGCGATGGCGAAAGGCGTAAATGCCCAGGGCAAAATACAGTATGCCTATACACAGCCAATCAACACGGGGCGGCAGAATGTGGACACTGGCCATATGCAGAGACGGCAGGCATGCCGTTCCATAGAGCAGCAGCGTGGAGAGTACGATAAAAAGGAAGAAGAACACTAGGCCGGGCTGCGACCGTACGCGATGCTGCAGCAGCTGGCGGTTTCCTTTTTTCAGCCCCATCAATACAATGCACAAGAGCAGAAGAAATCCCAAGAACCAATGCGTACTGACGGCATAGTGACTGCTGCCCCAGTTATGCAGATAAAACGCAGCAAAACCAGCTGTCCCGCCCTGCTGCAGATACGTTATAAAGGCTTCTTCCGGCGCAAACAATACAGCGGCTGCCAGCCAGGGGAGGCCGATGCGCAGCCATTTGGCGTTAAAAAAGGAGCGGAATGTGTGAATCCGCAGTACAGACGCACTGAAATAGGCGCTGATAAACAAAAGAACTGGCAGAACAATGAAACTGCACCAGTCGTAAAACCCAGTCCATGAATGCAGTATGATTGCCAACATACCCAGCAGTACAGCTGCAGCCCGCAGCATATCTAAATACACAAGGCGATTATTCATATCAAACCCTTCTTTCTGAGAAACGGATAAGCAGCAAATAAAAATATTTGCTATGTTTTCTCACCTCTATATATTATAATACAATTATAAAGATTTCTTAACGAAACGCAAAAAAATATCGAAAGGAGTGGTGTTAATGGTCATTACGACGGAAGACAGTATCCTTCGATTGTTTGTCGCCTTGATTTTGGGGGCGCTGATTGGATATGAACGACAGTCACAGAGCAAAGCGGCAGGCCTGCGGACGCATACGTTGGTATGCGTAGGTGCCTGCCTGTGCATGATTATATCCATCCATATTGCGATGGATGCGTTTTTTATGTACGGCTATCGCAATTCCGATCCGGAACGCATTGCCGCGCAGGTCGTTTCCGGCGTCGGTTTTCTGGGAGCCGGCACGATTATGGCCAACCAAAAAGCGCGCAATGTACAGGGCTTGACAACAGCTGCCGGCTTATGGGCCGTAGCGGCTATCGGATTGGTTGTCGGGGCTGGGTATTTGATTGAAGCGATTACAGGGACGATCATGATTCTTATTGTACTGACTGTTTTCGTGCAGTTTGATAAAATACTTAGTCTTCGCCACCGCAAAAAGTATGTTCTGCATATTTTTATGAAAAACACAGTAGGACAATCTCGACGGCTGTCGTCCTTTTTGCAGGAACAAAATTTGCGCGTGGAAAATTTTCACGTAGTATCAGAGGAAGAAGAAGATTCTATTGTCGAACTGCACGTACTGATTTGGTCCAATCGGTGCATTGAACCCAGTGAAATCATTGGACAGCTGCTGGCTTTAAAAGGAATAACACGGGCTGGATGTGAAGTATTTCATGAAGAAAACAATCAGACTAAAGATACCAATGCATCTCATACATGATGGGCATATGACATGAAAATTTTTGCCATCATGCCCGCCTTTTTTTCTTCAAAATTTTAAGATTACTGTTGCGCATTGAAAGAAAGATGCTTTCGTTTTACAACGTTAAATATTGCACCGATACATAGGGATTGCTGTTTCGTGCTGCAGTCCCATTTTTTTACATCGTTTGACGGTTTGGCACAACGTATATTGTGCTGACAGCCCGTTGACAACTTGCTGTATTTTTAGATATATTTTGTATACAGTATTTTTGTCTTGTATACAGTATTTTACAAGATAAAACATATGAATCAGGAATGGAACATAGTATAATGTAAAACATTGATAAAACCATAAGATGTAAAGATTTATTGGAGGGATTCGTATTATGACAGTAATGGCAGCAGCAAGCAGAGAAGGGAAAAAAATTAATGATGTCGTTTCTTTTGCAGGAAATGAGGCGCGAAAAGCCATAGCGGCATATGGAGCCGATAAGGTAATTAATGCGACGATTGGCTGTTATGCAGGGGAAGACGAAGTATTGGGCTGCCTGCCTGTCGTTGAAAAACTGTACCGCAGTTTTCCTATTCGGGATTTCACGGCATATGCACCGCCTGTTGGCTTGGATGCATATCGGCAGGCCGCTATTAGTGAAACCTTTGAAGACCAGCGGCCGGAAGGCTATATCGATGCCATTGCGACAGCCGGCGGTACAGGGGCCGTTCATATTGCGATTGCCAACTATTCTGAAATTGGGGACAGCATCCTGGTGGCAGATTGGCGTTGGAGCATTTACGAAGGCTTGAGCAATGAAGTGGGACGTTCCATGAAGACCTTTGCGCTGCTGGACAGCAATCAGGCGTTTAACATTGAATCGTTTTCTTCCGCAGTGGCAGATTTATTAAGCAAACAGGATTCCCTGCTCATCATCTTGAATACGCCGGCTAATAATCCGACTGGTTTTTCCTTATCAGAACAGGATTGGACAGAAGTACTGGATGTCTGCCGTTTTCATGAAAAACAAGGCAAGCGCATTACGATTCTCGTAGATATTGCGTATATTGCCTATGCCGGTGAAAAAAATGAAGTACGGAAATTTATGAAGCAGTTCAGCAATTTGCCTAAAAATATCTTCGTGTTGGTGGCATACAGCATGTCCAAAGGCTATACGTTGTATGGACAGCGTGCCGGCGCGCTCGTAGGCGTATCTTCGAGTAAAGACGTCATTGATGAATTTGTCGAAGTGGCCAAATATTCCGCCCGTACTGCCTGGTCCAATGTCAATCGTGCGGCGATGACGCTGCTGATCAAGGTTCGCGGCGATAAGGCGCTGCAGGAAGAAATAGACAAAGAACGCCGTGCATTTTATGATTTGATTGAAGCACGGGCAGCTATCTTTATGGAAGAAGCAAAGGAATGCGGCCTGCGCGTCGTTCCCTTCCAATCGGGATTTTTTATTGCCATTCCAGTCAAAGATTCGACGGCTGTCTGTCGGGAACTGCAGAAAGAATTGATTTTCGGCGCGCCTGTCGATTTAGGCGTTCGTTTGGGTGTATGTTCTGTACCGAAAGCCAAAATGAAAGGGCTGGCTGCCAAGATAAAAAAAGCAATTCAAGCAGTTGACCAATTATAAAACTGCATACGAAACGAGCTGTTGTGCGGCAGCATGTACGCTTACGGTAGACTGGGGTATGTCATTCCTGTCTCTGAGAGTATGTTCTGCCTGACCAACAGCTCGTTATTGTTTTATAGTGAATCGTTTTTATACATACGGCGGACAGGGCCGTTTTTTTGTTATTTGCCATAAAGTCTTTAAGGATGACAGGCATTAATGGTATAATATACTAATGGCTTGATAGCCTGATTCGGGAAGACGATTCCCGCTCAAGGAGGTATATATGTCAGAAATTCATATTTCGTTTTTAGCACACAGTGGTTTTGCCGTAGAAACTGCGACAAAAGTATTAGTATTTGATTATTATAAAGATGACAAAAAAATAGTAGACGCCTATGCCAAAGGCAGCAAGCCCTTATGGTTTTTTATCAGCCATTGGCACGAAGACCATTTCAATCGGGATATTGCCAAATTTGAAGCCCATACTCGTCATTATATTTACAATAACGATGTGCGGTTTCACTGCCAAGATACAAAAAAAATGCAATCTATGCGTTTATATGATACAATACATATGGAAGATGCAATCATCACGCAATATGGTTCTACAGATGAAGGCGGTTCTTTTCTCGTACAGACGGACGGCTTGAAAATTTTTCATGCCGGCGACTTGAACTGGTGGCACTGGCTGGGAGATACAGATGCTAATAATGCCTTTGCCAAAGACAATTTTCATCGGGAAATGAAAAAAATAGCAGGACAGCAGGTAGACATTGCGTTTTTCCCTGTCGATGCGCGGCTGGAAGCGGCTCGTGAATGGGGCGTAACAGGCTTTTTACAGCACGTGACTGTTACCAAATGCCTTATTCCCATGCATTATTTTGGTACGCCGTGGACGCCATCTGACAAATTTAAAGCAGCATACGGTAACGTGCCTGTATGGATTCCTATTCATGAAGGAGATGCCGTAGATATAAAATAAATACGAAATAACCAAAGGAGGACAAGCATGACTGAATTACAGACGACGGCACAGCCAAGACGCAGTCAAATCGCTAATTATATATTGATTATGGCAGCCATTATTCTGTTGCTGGCGTATCCGTTTCAAGATTTTTTCTGGGGCGGCTTATTGATGCATTTGGCAAGTGCGGCGCTCATTGGGGGGCTGGCAGACTGGTATGCCGTGACGGCACTGTTTCGCAAACCGCTGGGCATTTCTTTTAAAACGGCCTTGATTCCCAACAGCAAGGAACGAATTGCTGAAATGGCGCGCCATATGATAGAATGTGAAATCCTGACAGTTCCCAACATGTACAACGTTTTGAAACATCATCCCGTGTTGGGCGCAACGTTGGAATATTTGCATACCGAAAAGGGATTTCAATCGGCAGAACGCGTTTTTGGCCAAATCTTAAATACCTTTTTATATACGATTGATATGAAAACTGTTGTCAAAGCTTTTTCCGGCTTGGGCGGCGATGCCATTGAAAAAGTCGATTTGGCACCGATTATGAGCAAAGCTATAAAAATCGGCCTGCGCGGTGAGTCAGGAAAAGATTTTCTGGACTTCATGATTTTGAATTTGGAAAATCTTGTCAAAAGCGACATCATGAAACAATATATCGGCGAAATTTATGAAGCATCGGTCATGCAGTATGCAAATCGGCACATGATGATTAAACTGCTGATTAAACCGATTTTAAAAAGTGAAATGTTTCGTCCTGATGTAGTAGCCGAAAAACTACAGGGAAAAGCATTGGAACTATTGGCAGAAGCGAAAAAAGAAGATTCCAAACAGCGGAAGCAGGCACTGCAGTATTTATGGAAACAGACCGAACAAATCAATTTCAACGAAGACTGGCGCAATCGGATTGACAGCTATAAAAATCGTATGTACCAGAGCCTGGTCACCCGGCCGGACACGCGGGAAGCATGGCAGCGGTACGTTCAAGATCCGGACCGCCAAAAACGAGTCTGCACGGCAGCTGCCAAATATGTGATTCGCAAACTGGAAACGTGGCGTGAAAGCCCGGACCAAATCGAACAGATGAACCGCACGGCACTGGCTTTTGTAGCGCGTGAACTCAAACGGCTGCAAGTCTGGTTTGGCAAAACGGCAGAGGCTGAAATTATGAAATATGACGGCCAGTATTTGGCACAACAGCTGGAAAACAGCGTGTGGTATGACCTGCAGATGATTCGTGTCAATGGTTCTCTCGTAGGGGCTGTGCTGGGCACGGTGATTTACCTTATCATGTACGCCGTCAAAGGAGGTGTGTAGCATGACCTATCGACAGCGGGCCAATGCCATTTTAGGCTTGTCCTTTCTCTGTTTTATCTTGATTTTTTGGTGGTGGTACACACACGACGTGAGTGTATGGGAAGAGCTTATCTTCTTCGTTATCCAATCGGCGCTGATTGGCAGTATTGCCGACTGGTTTGCTGTAACGGCATTATTTGACAAGCCCTTGGGATTTCCGTATCATACCGAATTGGTATACCGCAACCGCAATCAGATTATCGACAGCATGACGCGGATTATTTCAGAAAAATTACTGCAGCCGGATATGTGGCAGGAAAAGCTCTATCAAATTTCTTTTATGGATAAACTGATAGGCTGGCTGCGCGGCCCTAGTGGCAGAGAAAAATTCCGGTCGCTTTTATATGAAGTTGCCCAGCGAGCGTATCGCTATGCCCAGCAGGGCGCAATGCAGGATTCTATTGCATCTCATATCCGCAAATACCTGCGGCAGCAGCCGTTGGTCAGCTTTTTTCAGGACCGATTGATTTCTCTGCTGGAAGACCCCAACAGTCACATGTTTAATGATGCCATTGGTCTAGGAAAAGAAATCGTACAGAGTGATGATTTTGATGAAGTACTGGACCGGCTGATTCAGCAATGGATTGAAGAATCCAAGCATTCTACCGTGTCTATCATTACGCTGCAAAAATTTGTCGGCATTGTCGATACCCGTAAAATTGCCAAGGACATCAAAATGGGCATTTTGAAATGGCTGGAACAATGGGAACATGCCGAAGGCGAACAGCGGGAATGGCTGTGCCGCAAACTGGAACTGTTTTTGTATTCTATGAACGGCCAGCTGGCATACGGCGTACAAAACTGGCAGGACCAATTTGTTGCCTCCCTGCCGATAGAACAATGGCTCAATGCCACCCAGCGTTCTGCCAAAGACTATTTCACCAAAGGCGATGAAGGCAAAGAAGAATTAAAAGATGTATTGGAAGAACAATTTCTCCATTATCTAAAATACTGCAGCAGCCATCCGGAAATCAAAGAATGGCTGGATGAACAAATCCGCCGGGCCTGCAACGTGATTTTGGAACATGAACATTCCCTGATTGCCGTAGCCGTTCGCGACGTATTATCCGGATTTGACAAACAAAAATTCAATCATTTCCTGGAAAGCAAAGTAGGCGAAGACTTGGCTTGGATTCGTATTAACGGTGCCATCGTCGGCGGCACCATAGGATTAGTCGTATTTGCCGTCTTGCGCTTTATCTATCAGCCTATATTCGTGCCTTGGATTCGGCATCTGTTCTTATAAGTTCAGATATATTCAAATGGACAACGTAACATCATAAAAAATAAAGGACTGTGCATCAAGTAAAACATACTTCATGCAGCAGTCCTTTGTTTTTGCGCAGTTCATATAACTGACAACGTTTCGATTGCTTTACAGCTGTTTCCTTATGGTTGGGATGATGAGGAAGACAAAATTTGTTTTTTATAATAATCCCATTGTGAAGAAGGTATTTTGAGTGCAGTCATAGCATTTTCGATAGAAAGATTCAGGCTTTCCATTAACATTTTGATATCTTCCAGACGCCCTTCACGCAATCCTTCACGCCGACCTTCTTCTTTTTTATCGTGCAGTAATAATTCAAAATGCATAAACTCACCTCGTATCTTTTCATCACATTTGATTTTTAAAACTTCTGTGATGAACTAAACCGTTCCTTACTGTGTCCTGCTGCCTGCTGTTTAGGCATCATGACCTTACGACCCAATCGTAACATATGTTTGCGGGGTGCGTCAATGGTAAAATATTGTCTTGATAAATTGGCAAAAGATATGTCGGTTGCCGGCTCTTATCGTTTTTTCATCTTGAAAAGGGAAGAGAATTTCTTTTCAAGACCTGGATTTTTCTATATAATAGATATAGGCATAGTATGAATCACCTTTTGACAGAAAGGAAATGATGATAGTATGCCTAATTTTTTTGGAATAATGCGACTATAATTCTTAAAAGATGAGCCGTATTTCACGTTGTACCACTAGTTTTTTATTCATAGAAAAGAGATGATTTGCTAAAACTTCCCGCTTGTGTAAAAAAACGTACCACTTATGCACTTTTTTTCTACACCTTGTGAATATTCGATATAATGCAAACAAGAAAACAAACGTCTTTCTATAAAAGACAGAAAGGAGGAACCGATCATGCTGCGGATTGCGATTTGTGATGATCAGATGCAACAGCTTAGAGAAATACGAAACTTAGCAGAAAATTATATCCAACGGCATCAGGAAACGGCGACCTATACGGAATATGTCAACGCCTTTACCTTTTTGGAAGACTTGGACAAACAAAAATACGACCTCGTACTGCTGGATGTCTGCATGCCCGGGATTTTGGGAACAGAAGTTGCCAATGAAATGAGGGAAAAGAAATATCATGCCGAAATCATCTTTTTGACGACCAGCGATGAATTTGCTGTCGAAGCCTTTGCCCTCAAAGCCGTTCATTACTTGGTCAAACCTGTGCGGCAAGAATTGTTTGACATAGCGATGGACAGAGCGCTCGAAAAAATCAAGCAGTGTCACAGCGGCAAAATCATTTTCCGTCTCGTCGGCTGCGGTATTCAGATTGAAGAAGTAGACCATATTGCCTACGTCGAAAGCGACGGCCATGTTCAGCGGGTATTTCTGACAGACGGCACGTCCTTGGATTCCAGACAGTCGCTGACATCCCTGCTCAACACGCTGGAATGCATCGTTCCGGGGCAGTTTGTATTGCCGGGCAAAGGATTCATCGTCAACCAAAAAGCAATTCACGTCATCAAAAGCAATTATATCGAAATCCAAGGAAAAGAAATTCCTATAGCGAAACGTAAATACCGTCAGTTTCAAGAAGGCTATTTCCGCTATATCTTTTCTAAATAGAAATAAAACGTACACCTACTCTATCTATACGACCACACAGGTGGTCTATCACCCAATATAATACAAAACGTTTTGTATACACAAGCGAAGGGAAGTGTCTATATGAATAAAATATTTAAAGTCATCTATAGTAAAGTACGGAACTGCTATGTCGTCACATCAGAATTTGCCAAAGCCAATACCAAATCGTCCACAGGATCAGCCAAACAAACTGCAAAAAAATCGTTGCTCTCCTTGGCGATTGCGATGGGTATTGCTGGCGGAGGCTTTGTAAATGTCGGGGCGGCTGAGTTTGTAGAAGTGCCAACTATTGGTGGCTCGAAGGAGAAAGTGTATACCAAATTCGGCACTGAGGTATATGTACGAGATGAGGTAGAAGCGAAGCTCACAAATAAGCTGAAATATTACTATACCGCGACAGCGGTTGATCAAAAGCTCGACGCCCTCTCAACAGGTGCCACTACGAACAAAGACAATATTACTACCTTGGATAGCAAGACCGCAGGACTCTCTGCTGACGGCAAGTCTCTGAGTGGCATGACTACCGTTTCTGGTACTAACGTGGAAACAGGAGCGCTGACGGTGACGGGGGAGATCAAGAATGGCGCGGGCGTGACCACCACACTGGCTGATATCAATGATTCCATGAAGAAAACCACAAGGATTGACTATGATGCAGCCAATGATACCACTTCTGTCAATGGCATGAAGGTTGGACAGCAAGTTGATATGGGTGGAAAGAATCTTACCGATGTGGGAACCATCAATGGCATTAAACTTGGTACGAATGAAAGCGGCAACTATATTTCTCAGGATGGCTCGATCTTGGGCAATATGAAAAATGTTGATACCCAGGTAGGGAAGAATGCTGTTGCTATCGGGGAAAATACGACTGCTATCACAGCATTAGATACCAAAGTCGGGGAAATCGATGACCGCACCGGCGGTATCAAACGGAACACGGAAGACACCCAGACCACCATCGAAGGCAAAGTGACCGTGGACAACAGCGGGAATGTGGGTGGCGTGAAGGATCTGTCTGCTGAAACTATCGAGACCACGGGGAATGCGACCATCGGCGGCAAGCTCGGTGTCACTGGCGAGACCACGCTCAATGACAAACTGATCGCGAAAGGCGAAGCGACATTTGAGAAAGCTGTCACCGTACAGAAAGACCTGACGGTCGATGGCAAACTCAATGTAGGCGAGATCTACTTGGAGAATAATAAGCTGGACGCAGCAACCGGCAAAAAGCATGATAGTGCTACCGCCATCACGGCGGATGGGATCTCGAATTTGGCTAAAGTAACAGATCATGGCCATACCACCGAGAGCCAGTTCACCCATAATGAAAAAGGGACGATCAATTATGCCAAAGACGGGAACACCACGGACTGGACAGAAACCCGTTCGGATGTGACAGCAAATGGTGTCACGACCGAAGTCAAAGATTCGAAGGGAAATCGCACCAATACGAGCCAGACCGCGGATGGCATCAAAGGCTATGCGACTGACAAGGACGGCAATAAGACCTATACGAAAGTCACTGCGACAGAGAATAGCTTCCAGATTCAGGACAAGGATGGGAAGAATAAGAATCATCAGGTCAATACCAAGGATTCGTCCGTGACGGAAATCACGAATGAAGACGGCAAGACCACGAAGACAGAGCAGACAGCGACGGATATCACCAATACCGCGAAAGACGGCACCATCACAAACGATGCACAGACTATCGTGAACAACACAACCGGCGATATGACGAATACCGTAGGCGGCAAGCTGACTACCACTGTGACCGGACAGGCGACGGAGAACTTCAACGGCGGACTTGATACCAATGTCACTGGTACGGAAAATCATATTGTCACTGGGGCTCAGAACATCCACGTCACTGAAAACCAGACCAACACGATCGATGGGAATCAGGTAAACACCATCGGCGGAGACCAGATCACGAACGTGACCGGCGATATTTCGAACAAAGCGAAGAACATCACCAACGAAGCGAATACGAAGCTGACAGACAAGGTGGGCGATAATACCCGCGTGCTGGACAGCGAAGGCATCACGGATACCGTTCCGGGTGCTGGTGGAAAAGGCTCGACCTTCAAACAGCGCATCGATGCCATTATGGGCAACGTAAAGACGGATGCTGGCGAATCCGAAGTGACACAGAAGGGGGATGAGATCACCTCTGTCGTCGGCAAAGGAGAAGCCACCATTTCCCGTGTGACCCAGAAGAAAGGCAGCCTTGAGGCAGTGGTGACCGATGGTACCAGTTTCAATCATTCCCGTGATATAGCCAATGCATCGTCTAAGACGCTGACCGGTTACAATAAAATGAATCAGCTGTTGGACGACCTGAATTCTTCCACAAAGACAATCACCGATGGCACCCATAAGACCTCTAAGGTACAGACTGCGCTCGATATCACCAATACCGCGGCGGATGGCACCATCACAAACGATGCAAAGAATATCGTGAACAATGCAAGCGGCGATATGACGAATACCGTAGGTGGCAAGCTGACTACCACAGTAACTGGAGCAACGGAAGAAAACTACAATGGTGGACTGACGACCAATGTGACTGGTGAAGAAAATCATACCGTGACCGGAAAGCAGAATAACAAGGTCACTGGCAAGCAGACCAATACCGTGGAAGGCGGGCAGGAAAATATCATTTCCGGTGGTCAGACCAATACCATCACTGGTGGGCAGATTAACAATATCACTGGCGACCAGACCACTACCATTACGGGTAACAAGACAGAAACCGTAACGGAAAATGTGACCGAAGACTACAAGAAGAATCTCACTACCACGGTAGGTGGCAATGAAATCCATGAGGTGAAGGGAACTAAGACGGAAACTGTAGAAGGAAAAGTGATCGAAAACTTCAAAGGTGGGCAGGAAACCAATGTGACTGGGAATCAGGATATCCACGTCACTGGCAAGCAGACCAACAAGATCGATGGGAATCAGGAAAACACCATCGGCGGAGACCAGATCACGAACGTGACCGGCGATATTTCGAACAAAGCGAAGAACATCACCAACGAAGCGAATACGAAGCTGACTGACAAGGTGGGCGATAATACCCGCGTGATCAATTCGAGAAGCATCACCGATACCGTGGGTGCAGCGAATCGCATGATCGAAGATGGTAAGATTACCGACAACGCAGGAGACTCGACGGTCACTACGGAGAAAGACAAAGGGACCACGTTCACCAAGAGAGGTTCTATGGCTTATCGCGATGGCGGATCGACGGATACGAATATCTCCGGCAATACCATCACCACCGGTAAGGTCACCATGGACTACGCAGAAGTGATGAAAGACCTCGGCGTCCATGGCAATGCAACTGTGGATAATGATCTCACCGTCGAAGGCACCACCACCACCAAGACTCTGAATGTGACGGAAGATGCAAGAGTCGACAGAGATCTCGCTGTCGGCGGCAATGCGACCATCACAGGCGACGTGACTGCGAATTCCTACAAAGTGGGACGCAATACCTACATCGACGCGAATGGCATCAATGCGAATAACCAGAAGATCACGAATGTGGCTGACGGCAGCATTTCTGAAGGCAGCAAAGATGCAGTCAATGGCGGGCAGCTCTTTGAAACGAATCGCCGGATTGACCAGTTTGATTCTCGCATCAATGAAGTAGGTGCCAATGCGGCGGCAATGGCTAACCTGCATCCGATGGAATTTGATGCGGATTCCAAGCTGAATGTGGCTGTCGGCGTGGGCAATTACCGCAACAAGACAGCTACAGCCATGGGATTGTTCTATCGTCCCAACGAAGATGTTATGTTCAATGTATCTTCGACGATTGGCTCCAGCGACAACATGATTGGCGGCGGCGTGTCCTTCCGCTTGGGAAGCGGCGGCAACAAGCTGAAAAATAAAGCCTTTGCCGATGCGGCAGAGCAGAATAAACAGCTCAAATCGCAGGTAGATACGCTGCAGGCTCAGATGGATGCGCTCCTTTCGGTCATCAATCCGAACATGTCGAAAGATTTCCCGGATGTACCGGATAATCACTGGGCTTATGAAGCTGTATCCCGTCTTGCCGGCAACGACATCATTCAAGGCTATGAAGACGGCAAGTATCATGGTGAACGGACAATGACCCGCTATGAAATGGCGGTGATTATTTACAAAGCACTGCAAAAAGGCATAAAAGCTGAAGCTAAATTGGTAGAAGAATTTAAACCAGAACTCAAAGCAATAGCTGCACATGAAAAAGCATAACAAAAAACAGTAAGATAAAAGACACTCCCTGTTAGATAGATACCCCCTTTACCACAAGTTGGTACAGGGGGTATTTGCATAAGATTGTTTGGTTGTGCCATGTATTAGGTATTAAGAATGGGGGGGGGCGGATTTAACGATATGCGGTACTTGCAGATAGGTCTTGAACCAGCCGTTTTCTTGCGTGCAGAGAATGGCCGCATCGTATTTTTCCTGAAATTGTTTCAGCGAACTCATACCCAAGCCGTGTCCTTTGCGAGTCGTCACAGGAAAGCCGTCTGCATCTAAGGGGACGGGCTTGTCAAAGCGGTTTTGAATGCAGAGAGCCAATACAGATGCCTGCTGTTTGGACATAATCTGAATTTGCTGTCGGGAAGCGGGCTGTTCCTTGCTGGCATGAATCGCGTTTTCGATGAGGTTGGCAAAGACCATGGACAAATCCGAATCCATCGTGGTTTGGAATGGCACATCGACGGCTACGGTTATGGGAATGCCAAGCTGCCGGGCTTTTTGGATATAGACAGTGAGCGTGGCATTCAGCAGGGAGTTTAGGCAGAATCGTTCAATTTTTGTTTGCGAAAAAGAGGAGTCCAGCTGTTGCAGCAGCATTGAGGCGTCTGTGAACTGCGATGCCGTAATCATAGATTCCAGCTTAGCGAGCGTTTTTCGTTTATTTTTTAATAATTGATGAATTTGCTGCTGTGATTGCTGCAAGGTTGTTGTGTATTGAGAAATAGATTTGAGCTCTGTTTGCAATGCAGCGTGCTGTTTATATTGGGTTATTTCTACTTCCATTTGCGATAAGCCTTTGCGGATGCTTAGGCAAAACAAAATGGTCGCCAAGGCAATAGCGGTACGGGGAAGGAAGAATGGCAACGCACCTTGTATGGGACGGGACATGACAAAATAGACTTCGTCCATAAAAAGAGCAAAGGCAAATATACTGGTATATTTCCAAAAATAACGCGTGCTGAGGTGATGATACTGTATAAAGATGGTGTGGAAATAGGAACGGATACACGGAAATACTAAGGCGTATAATCCAATATACAAGACGATGTGTACGGGAAAATATGCCGTATGTTGTGAGGGAGTAATGAAACAGAACAAAATCCGCATGGTCAAGGTATGCAGGGTAATGGTGAGAATCGAATAGAGACTGAAAATAAGGAGATGCTGAAACCAATAGGGGCGCAGGGCATAGACAGTCAGTACAAAATAGGGTATCCAACACGTCACGGCCAGTATTTTATAGGAATACAGCGTGTAGGATAAGGTGCCGCTGAAAAAGAGGTATTGTGTCAGCAGAATATCGATGATGGCGATACAGCCGTAGCTGTACCGCAGACGGCGGTGGACTGCCGCTGAGGTAAACGGAGACAATGCCAGATAGTGCAGGGCGACAGAAGGAAGCTTGGAGATCGTAAATAAGAATGCTGTCAGGGCAATACTCATGATGGTCGCCTCTTTTCTATATGCGGCGGCAACTCTTGCTGCAGTGTATGAATAAAGGCGAGGGCCTCATCGGTATTTTCTTCCTGCAGCAGGGCCGAAAGAATGCGGATTTGATGCCGTGTGTCATGGCGTAGTACGGACATACGCCGATACGATGCGTCCAGTGAGCGAGCATATTGCCGGAGCTGCTGCAGTCTGTTTTGCAGCAGGATATTTTTCTTGTGGAGAATAAGCCGCTGGGACAGATGCGAAATCCCTTGATAGACAGCCATAGCGAGGGCAATGCCAGCCAGGGCGTTGAAAAAACGCGGCCAAATGTACAACTGAGATAATGGCGAGGGAGATGCCATGAAAAAGCCCTGATTGACAGAAATCAGAAGGGGAATCAGGCAGCAGTATTTCCAAATATAAGGTCGGTGAATGGCTTGATGCTGTAAAAATATTTTCAAGAAAAACCAGCGTATGATAGGCAAGAAGAGGATAAATAAAGCAATATACAATACTTCGTGGACAACAATGTAGGCATCAAATTGGGCAGCGGGTACCCAGGATAATACGATATTCATGGAAAGGGTGTGCATGGAAATCATGTAAATCGACTGCATTCCCAAAATAAAAATATGTTGGGGAATATACGGTCGAATGATACATAGGTTGACAAGAAAATAGGGAAACCAGGCAACCATTAGAAAGAATTTGCAAAACAGCCAAGTGGGAGTGAGGGCTGCTGTATAGAATGCTGTACTCATTCCCAAAAATTCACATAAGAAGATACACACATACATGCCGATAAGCATGCGTTTGGTGCGTGGTGTGACGATAGTCTGAAACGGTACGTAGCGGATGTAGGCAGGCGGCAGCAGACTAAATGCCAAGAGAAAGGCTAGGATGAGAGAATAAGACATAGGATACCTTCTTTTTAGTATAGTATGATATAACGTATGTTTATTTGTATTGTACCATAAAATCACCTCCATACATATACAAACAGCATTTTGTAGATTGGTTATGATATGAGGAAAAATTAGAGATAGGTATAGAATATGATATAATACTATATATGACTATAGGAGGGATTGTGCATGAGAACGTATCATCATGTCCAAGAAGATACGATACAGGCACTGCAGGAGATTGTTGGTGCTAAATATGTTTATACAGATAAAGATAAAAAGATTCCCTATGCTAGTGATGAAGGTGTAGGAACAGGGAAGAACTGTTTGCCCGAAGTTGTCGTGCTGCCGAAAACGACAGAAGAAGTGTCAGCTGTCATGAAACTGGCGAATGAAGCGTTGATACCGGTCGTACCTCGCGGTGCCGGAACAGGACTGGAGTTTGGTGCCGTAGTCAATGAATTGGGCGGTATCGTGTTGAGTACGGAACGGATGAATCAGATTTTGGAGTTTGACGCCGATAAGATGTATATGGTCGTCGAACCGGGTGTCATTACGGCGCAGTTACAGGCGATGGCCAAAGAAAAAGGCTTGTTGTATGCTGGAGATCCCTGTAGCGGGGATAGTTGTTTTATTGGCGGCAACGCTGCAACGAATGCCGGTGGCAATCGGGCTGTCAAATATGGCACGACGCGTGATCAGATTTATAGTATTGAAGTGGTTACACCGACAGGGGACATTGCACATTTTGGCAGTCGTTTGAAGAAAGTAACCGCCGGCTATCCCTTGGAAAAAATTATTATCGGCTCCGAAGGTACGTTGGGTATTATTACAAAACTGACGCTCAAGCTTGTACCTCTTCCGCAGCATACGATGGATATTTTGGCGGTGTTTCCGACGCTGGACCAAGCCTTGTCATTGGTGACAGCTCTTCCTAAGGCGGGCATTACGCCGACGTGTCTGGAATGTATGGATAATGAAGTCATTCGTGTCGTAGAGCAGTATTTAGATGAAAAACAGCCGTATTCAGACAACGGCAATTATATGATTATCCAAATAGACGGCAAAACGGAAGAAGACGTGGAAGACAGCTGTATGGCCATTGATGATGTATGCCGTGCTCATGGCGCATTGGAAGTATTTGCAGCTGATGCGGCCAAAGTATGGAAAGCACGTATCGCCTTTACGGAAGCATCGGCTGCTGAATGTCCTGTCGCCGCGATGGAAGATTATGTGGTGCCGCCGGATCAGCTGCTTGCTTTACTGCAGCGGCTGGAAGAAATCGGCAGACAGCAGGGCGTGCATTTTCGCGGTGTCAGCCATGCCGGTGACGGCAATCTGCATTTAGATGTCCTGCGCCGCGGCTTTACGGCTGCGGAAGAAGAAACGAAAATAGCCGCCTTTGAAGACGCAGCCTGCCAGGCAGTCTACGAATTAGGCGGCAGAATTTCCGGGGAACACGGGATTGGCCAGAAGCGCAAAGCGTTGTTTGCCAAATATACAGACCCGGGCGCGTTGGCGTTGATGAAAGCCGTGAAAAAAGCTTTTGATCCGCATATGATTTTGAATCCCGGTAAACTTTTTGATATAGAAGATTGATTACTGCGGCAAAACGCCTTCGCCCTGAAAGCTGGGAATAAAGGCGCTGCTGGCACTGTCTTTTTCTTGAACGAAACCGTCTTCGATACCGCTGTCAAAGAGGTATTGTTCGGCTTCGTCGTATTCGGCATCCGTCAGAGGCCGATTGATTTCCGGATGCTGTGCCGCCGTACCGCAGGGAACGTATTGACGCATCAAACTAAATAAGACCTGGCCGTCATCGAAATGGGAACGTACCCAATCGATGACGGCTTTTGTGTTGTCGATGCAGCCGGGCAAAATGAGGTGGCGAATGACGACGCCGGACTGCAGCATGCCGTCTTCGTCGAGCTGATACGGGCCGACTTGTTCGTACATGCGCAAAATAGCCTGCGCGGCGACAGTCGGATAATCGGTGGCAGCACTGTACGCAGCAGCCAGGGACGCATCCATATATTTCAGGTCCGGCAGGTAGATTTGGATTTTTCCATTTAGGGCATCAATCGTTTCTGGAGATTCGTAGCCGCCGCAGTTGTAGACGACAGGAACGGGAAGGGGCTGTTCCAGGCTTTTTAGGATTGCCTGCGTGTACGGCGTAGGCGTAACGAGGTTGATATTATGTGCTCCTTGAGCTATGAGTTCCGTATAGATTTCACGCAGCCGTTCGACCGTAATGGGAATACCTTGGCTGCCGCTGCTGATGACAGCGTTTTGACAGAAGCAGCAACGAAGGTTGCAGCTGGTGAAAAAGACCGTACCGCTGCCGCGGCTGCCGCTGATACAGGGTTCTTCCCAATGATGCAGGGCAGCTCTGGCGACGACAGGCTGCAGCGACGTATGACAGTATCCCGGCATGGGGGCTTGCGGTGTATAGACAGCACTGCGGACGACACCGCAGTGACGGGGACAGTCAGTACAAACAGAATCAGACATGGTGTATCACTCCTTGAGATAACTAGTGTATTTTCCTATTATAGCACAAACAAAAAGAGACCATGCAGCGGGGATTGCTGCATGGCCTGGTATATATTACATGGCCTTTACAGGGATAAGGCCACGAGATAAGGAAACGGTCCCAGTACGGGCAATTTCCAGTATCTCATAGGGAGTAAGCACTTGAATCAAGGCATCGACGTGGTCTTCACGGCCCGTGACACGCATGATGAGTGAATTTAGATTGACATCGACGACTTTGGCGTGAAAGAGGTTGGCAATACTGGCCAACTCGTCGCGAATCTGCGGCGTATCATAGCGGACTTTAATCATAGCCAATTCGTAGCTGATAAACGGAGCGTCGTCCAAGTTGACGATTTTGATGACATCAATGAGTTTGGCCAGCTGGCTGATGGTCTGTTTCAATTCCTTGTCATCTTCGATGCTGATGACGATGTTGAAGCGGGTGACGCGCGGTTCTTCCGTGTAGCCTGCTGTCAAGGATTCAATATTGATGGCCTTGCGGCTGATAAGGCCGGCAATGTGCGTCAAAACGCCGGGCTTGTTGTCTGTCAAAATTGCTAAATGTTGTTTTCTCATGACGCATCATCTCCTAGTATCATATGGCTTAACGATTGGCCGCCGGGTACCGTAGGATATACGCGGTCGTCTTTTGAAATGCGGATATCGACTAAGGCCGGTCCGTCATATGCCAACGCTTCCGGCAGTACGGTGTGCAGTTCTTCTCGGGTGTTGATGGAATAGCCTTTGACACCCAGGGATTCGGCCAGCATAGGCAGATTTTTTCCTTTGTACAAGCGGCATTGTGAGTAATGCTTGTTGTAAAAGAAATCCTGCAGCTGCACAATCATGCCCAGTACATCGTTGTGCAGAACGATGACTTTGACGGCGATGTGGTGTTCTGCCAACGTAGAAAATTCCTGGCAGTTCATCAAGATGCTGCCGTCGCCTGTAAAGAGGACGACTGTTTTTTGGGGACAGGCGACTTTTACGCCCATGGCAGCAGGCAGGCCAAAGCCCATCGTACCCAGTCCGCCGGACGTGATAAAGTGACGGGGGAGCTTGGTATCAAAAAATTGTGCGGCCCACATTTGATGCTGGCCTACATCCGTAACGACTGCCGTATCGTCCGGTGTCAGACTATGGACAGTTTTAAAAATTTCCTGCGGCGAGATATAATCAGAATGTTTTATCATAGAAAGCGGATGTGCCGTTTTTAGTTCCATGACGTGTGTAAGCCAAGGAGCAAACTGTGTGGTGTATGGGCAGGTGCTTTCTCGTGCTTTTTGTGAAAAAATAGGTAAAGACCAGCGCAAATCGCCTTTGACGCCTAAGTCGATGTCGATGATTTTGTCGATTTCGACATCATCGATTTCAAAATGAATGATTTGCGCGTGCGGCGCAAAGACATCGGCTTTGCTGGTCAGGCGTTCGTCGAAGCGGGCGCCGACTGCAATAAGCAGGTCGCATTCTGAAATCGCCATGTTGGCAGCGTAGGAGCCGTGCATGCCGCCCATGCCCAAATGCGTAGGCAGTGAATCCGGGACGGCGCCTTTCCCCATCAAGGTAGTCACAATAGGAATCTGCGTAGTCCGGATGAAATCTAATAATGGAGCCGTTGTTTCGGACAATACCACGCCGCCGCCAACTAACAGAACGGGGCGTTCGCTGTGTTCCAGCGCAGCAATCGCTTTGTCAATCATAAAGGCTTGTCCTGTTGTTTCTACGGTATATCCCGGGAGATACACTTCCTGAGGATACGCATAGTCAATTTCTGTTTCCAAGGCGTCCTTGGCAATATCGACCAGTACGGGACCGGGACGGCCTGTCGATGCGATGTAGAATGCTTCTTTCATGACGCGGGGAATGTCTGCCGCGTTTTTGACTAAATAATTGTGTTTCGTAATCGGTGTGGTGATGCCGGAAATATCTGCTTCCTGAAAGGCATCGCGGCCGATAAGACTGGTGGGAACCTGACCGCTGATAATAACCATAGGGATGGAGTCCATGTTGGCAGTGGCAATGCCGGTAACCATGTTGCAGATACCGGGGCCGGATGTAGCGACGCAGACGCCGGGTTTGCCGGTAATACGCGCGTAGCCGTCAGCAGCATGTACTGCGCCTTGTTCATGGCTGGTTAGAATATGTCTAAAGTTGGCTTTATAAAATTCTTCATAGAGTGGCAAAATCGCACCGCCGGGATAGCCAAAAACGACATCTACCTCTTCTTTTTTTAAACTTTCCAGTACAGCCTGCGCACCTGTCATTTTCATGTAAACTTCACCTCTTTGCATACGCTTGAAAAATACGGCAGAGGATGGCTGATGGAGAGGGCCATCCCCTGTACACGTATTTTGTTTAGTACAATTAATCGTTCTGGTCGTTGTTGTGGAGCCAAGGCATCATGTCGCGCAGTTTGGCACCGACTTTTTCAATCGGATGTTCTGCATGGTTTCTGCGCATTGCTAAGAAATGAGCACGGCCGCCGGCTTTGTTTTCGAGGAGCCAGTCTTTCGCAAAAGTGCCGTCCTGAATATCGCTCAACACCTGTTTCATAGCGGCTTTGGAGTCCTGCGTAATAACTTTCGGGCCGGCAGTGTAATCACCGTATTCAGCAGTGTCACTGATGGATTTACGCATCTTAGCCATGCCGCCTTCATACATGAGGTCGACGATTAACTTCATTTCATGGAACGTTTCAAAATATGCGATTTCCGGCTGATAGCCTGCTTCACACAATGTTTCAAACCCGTTGGTGATGAGCTGGCAGATACCGCCGCAGAGGACAGCTTGTTCACCGAAGAGGTCTGTTTCCGTTTCTTCCTGGAAGGTCGTCTGGATGACGCCGGCACGAGCGCCGCCAATGCCGCGGGCATATGCCAAGGCAATATCAAAGCATTTTCCGGTAGCGTCTTGTTCGACAGCAAATACATCCGGTACGCCGCCGCCTTCGGTAAATGTACGGCGAACGAGGTGGCCTGGGCCTTTTGGTGCGACCATGAATACGTCTACATCAGCCGGCGGCACGATTTGTTTGAAATGAATGTTGAAGCCGTGCGCAAAGGCTAAGGCACTGCCGGATTTCAAATTCGGCGCAATTTCTGTTTTATAGATATCAGCCTGCTTTTCATCCGGAATCAAAATCATCGTGATGTCTGCTTCAGCAACAGCTTCACTGACGGATTTGACTTCCAAGCCGGCAGCTTTTGCTTTTTCAATGGATTTGCTTCCTTTATACAAACCGACGACAACATCGACGCCGCTTTCCTTCAAATTCAACGCATGGGCATGTCCCTGACTGCCGTAGCCAATGATTGCGATTTTTTTGCCGTTCATTACATTCCAGTTTACATCTTGTTCATAAAATACTTTTGCCATGATACATCTCTCCTTAGAAATTAAAAAATATGGGGTTGGAAATGCGTTGGTTGCAGGAGATAGTCTCAAGAGGGTATAAAAAAATCCGCCCCTCTTGTGTTGAGGGACGGATATTATATATTCCGCGTTACCACCCTGATTCCTATGGCATTACTGCCCATAGGCTCTCTACAACGTACTAACATACGCGTTTCCTGTAACGGGGAAATCCCGTCGGTACCTACCTGATTCATTCAGCACCGCTCTTCGGGGAGGAGCTTCATCGGACTGCATATACCGGCTCACACCGACCGCCGGCTCTCTGTTATGACACAGGCTGACTACTTTCTCCCGTCATTAGATTTACGAATACTTTTGTTTGCTTCTGTTGTGAAGCTTGAACACATTGTACGCAATTAGAATGATTTTGTCAACAAGTTTTTGCGAAAAATTTTAAACTTTAATTGAGTTAAACGTCAAACAAATAAGTTAAACGTTTTAAAGTTTTAACATAATAACTAAAATAACAACAAAAAAGCAGTTCCCACACGATACTTGCGGGAACTGCTTTGGATGCCAAAGAAATTTAATGATTAGAAATTGTTAATTCTCTGAATTTCTTTGCTTTTGTTCCTTCGTCGTCATCTTGCTGGCAAAGTGCATTTAGATGCTGCAATTCTTCAGCTTCGACAGTTTCACTGGTTGTATAGCTGGGAGGAACTGTTTTAGCTAGATACAAACATTTTTTAATCGAAGCGACGCTGACGATAATGACCAGAATAGCCATAATTGCAGAGACGGAGAAGAGCAGGATTTCGCCTTTGGGCAGATAAATGTTAAACATGTTCAGGAAATCAGCCCAGAAAATAACGACAGTCAGGAAAGCCCAAGGGATAACAGTAACCCAAACATAGCGGGCTTTGCCCATGCTGCAAATAACAACGGAGGAAATAGCTAATGTAATGATAGCGAGCAACTGATTGGATACACCGAAAATCGGCCAAATCGTGGATAAGTTGCCTTGTAATACGATATAGCCCCATGCGCCGGAGATGATGGCCGATGCAATGATACCGCCGGGAGTCCAATGGGGGTTGCCAAATTTAGGCCATACACGGCCAATTAATTCTTGAAGCATATAGCGGCCGACACGTGTACCGGCATCAATAATGGTCATGATGAAGAGAGCTTCAAACATGATGCAGAAGTGATACCAGTAGTTCATGAGGTGGTCAAGACCCGGAATGCGGGAGAAGATATGCGCCATGCCGACAGCCAGAGAAACAGCGCCGCCAGGACGATGGGCAACATTTTCACCAACCATTTCATTCAACATCGGCAGATCGACAACTTGTAAGCCTAATGCTTGAAAATGAGCGGCGGAAGAGTTGATGGCAAAATAATCTGCAGGCTGCAGTGCGCAGGCGGCAATCAAAGCCATCATACCGACGAAGGATTCTGTAAGCATGGCACCATAGCCGACAGGAAGAATGGAACGTTCATTCATCAGCATTTTTGGTGTAGTGCCTGTAGAGATCATGCAGTGGAACCCGGAAACGGCACCGCAGGCAATGGTGATAAAGATATACGGTAATACCGGGCCGGTAATGACCGGGCCGCCGCCGGCGCAGAACTGTGTAACTGCCGGCATAGCAATCATTGGGCCGACGATAATAATGCCTAATGCTAAGGCACCGATTGTCCCGATTTTCATGTACGTAGATAAGTAATCACGCGGAGCTAAAAGCAGCCAAACCGGAAGAGCTGCGGCAACGAAACCGTAGATAATCAGTGCAACGCCGATACCATGGGCACTAATGGTAAACATAGGTGCCAACGTGGGAGAAGCAGCAACCGACGGGCCAAGGACAACGGCTAATAGTGTTAGCGCAACGCCAATGATAGTAGCTTCCTGGATTTTTCCGGGACGAAGAAATTGCAGATACAAACCAACAAAAATAGCGATAGGAATTGTCATACCAATCGTAAACGTACCCCACGGGCTGTCGTGAAGGGCATTGACAATAACGACTGCCATGCCGGCCATGGCTAAGATATTGAGGAATAAGACTGCAAACGAGGTGGCAAGGCCGACTTTGTCGCCAATCTGTGCTTTGGCAATTTCAGCAATGGATTTACCGTCATACCGCATAGATGCAAATAAGATAACCATATCATGGACAGCACCGGCCAAAACGCCGCCGATGAGAATCCATAACGCGCCGGGCAAATACCCAAACTGTGCAGCAATGACAGGCCCTACCAAGGGTCCTGCGCCAGCAATGGCTGCGAAATGATGACCGAATACGACGTATTTGTTCGTAGGAACATAGTCGTGGCCATCTTCAAACCGAAAGGCTGGCGTGACTTTGTACTGATTGACCGTAAGTACTTTAGCAGCAATAAATGCGCCATAAAAACGGTATGCCAGTACGAAAACTAATGCAGAAATGATAACTAGATACAAACCGTTCATACAAAACAACCTCCTTTTTATAATATAAAAAGCCGTATAGGCTTAATATTACACGTAATTTCTATACATTTACTATAGCTCACTTCATATGTAAATTCAAGGAAATTATATATAACATAACATAAAAGCATTAATGAAAACTAAGAATATATTTGATGAATATGTATAATCCAAATGACAGATGTGAGTTGAACATAAAAATGAAGCAGTTGGCTGATGCCGTGTATATGATAAAACATAAGCAAAAAAAGACAGCTCCTAAAAAGGAACTGTCTTTTTTGCCTATGCTAAGAATTAATGATTAGAAATTGTTAATTCTTTGAAGCGTCTTGCACGAGCACCTTCGTCATCTTGTTGTGCGACGAGCTGATCGAGGTGTTTGATTTCTTCAGCTTCTACCGTTTCCGTTGTATCGTAGCTGGCAGGAACTGTCTTAACTAAATAGAGACATTTCTTGATGGCATTGATACTAACAATAATAACTAATACTGCCATGATGATAGAAACAGTGAACATTGTCCATTCACCCTTCGGCAGGTAAATTTCAAAAATGTTCAGGTAATCAGCCCAGAAAATCATAACCGTGAGGAATACCCAAGGAATAATCGTAACCCAGGCATAGCGAGCTTTACCCATGCTGCAAATAACAACCGTAGAAATAGCTAAGGAAATGATAGCGAGCAACTGGTTGGATACACCGAAAATCGGCCAAATCGTAGACAAGTTGCCGTTTAATACGAGGTAGCCCCATGCAGCGCAGATCAGAGCAGATGCGATAATAGCACCTGGTTTCCACTGGGGATCACCGAATTGAGGCCATACGCGGCCAACT
The DNA here is from genome assembly GCA_934193515.1 of uncultured Megasphaera sp. Classification (GTDB taxonomy): domain Bacteria; phylum Bacillota; class Negativicutes; order Veillonellales; family Megasphaeraceae; genus Megasphaera. The sequence goes on from CAKPVJ010000006.1 coordinate 33,938, forward strand.
AATTCTTGAAGCATATAACGACCAACACGTGTGCCGGCATCGATAATTGTCATAATGAAGAGGGCTTCAAACATGATGCAGAAATGATACCAGTAGTTCATGAGGTGATCAAGACCTGGGAGTCTGGAGAAGATGTGAGCCATGCCGACAGCCAAGGAAACAGCACCGCCCGGACGATGAGCAACATTTTCACCAACCATTTCACTTAAGTGAGGCAGTTCAACGACCTGTAGACCTAAAGCTTGGAAATGTTCAGCTGAAGAGTTAATAGCGAAATAATCGTTAGGAACGAGAGCGCAAGCGGCAATTAATGCCATCATAGCAACGAAAGATTCCGTAACCATAGCACCATAGCCGACTGGAAGAATGGAACGTTCATTCATCAGCATTTTCGGTGTAGTACCAGTAGAAATCATGCAGTGGAACCCGGAGATAGCACCGCAGGCGATAGTAACGAAGATATACGGAATAACCTGACCAGTAATAACCGGGCCGCCGCCAGCACAGAACTGGGTCGTAGCCGGCATCTGAATGGTTGGGCCAACGACGATAATGCCGATAGCCAAAGCACCGATAGTACCAATCTTCATATAAGTGGAAAGATAATCACGCGGAGCCAGAAGCAGCCAAACCGGAAGTGCTGCTGCGATAAATCCATAAATAATAAGAGCAATGGAAATGCCGCGGGAGCTAATCGTAAAGATAGGTGCTAATGTAGGAGATGCTGCGACAACAGGGCCGACAACAACAGCAAGGAGTGTTAAGATAACACCGATAATAGTACCTTCTTTGATTTTACCAGGGCGAAGGAACTGCATGTAAATCCCGATGAAAATAGCGATAGGAATGGTAGAACCAATGGTGAATGTACCCCAAGGGCTGTCATGCAGTGCGTTGGCAATAACAACGGCCATGCCAGCCATGCAGAGGATATTCAAAAACAGTACGGCAAAAGATGTTGCCAAGCCTGTTTTGTCACCAATCTGTGCTTTTGCGATTTCGGCAATCGATTTGCCGTCATACCGCATGGAGCAGAAAAGGATAACCATATCATGGACAGCGCCGGCGAGAACACCGCCGATTAAAATCCATAATGCACCGGGCAAATACCCAAACTGTGCAGCAATTACAGGGCCAACCAAAGGACCTGCACCGGCAATAGCTGCGAAATGATGACCGAATACGACGTATTTGTTCGTAGGAACATAGTCGTGTCCATCTTCAAAACGGAATGCCGGCGTAACTTTGTACTGGTTCAGCGTTAATACTTTAGCAGCAATGAATGCGCCGTAAAAACGATATGCCAGTACGAACACGAGAGCAGAAATAATAACTAAATACAAACCGTTCATACTATAAAACCTCCTATATGAATTTTATACAGGCGTATGTCTTGATATAGTGCATGAGCACGTAAAATGAATTATAATTCCATTCAAGAATAACATACCCCGTATTTCGATTCCATTATAAGGCATAATTTATAAAATTCAAGATGAACTTTCTCAAAATAGCTGTCAAAAACATGAGAAAAAGAGAAATCATTCATGAAGAATAATCAATATTACACAAATCGCCCAAAATGGTGTGCTAGTATACAACAGTTATACAGCATATAGCATGATGTGAGAAAAAGGAATAACAGAAATAAAAGGCATATGAATTATTCATGTATAATAGAAACGCACACGTTTAACCTTTGTAGTAAAAAAAAAGCATCAATGATATAATGTTTTAGTAAACAATACATGTGATTTTGATAATAGGACAAATCGTATGTGTCGTAATAATTTTGATATAGGAGGGAATTTTTATGTTGTATTCTGATTACACACTGGTATTACCGGCATTTACAATTGGTGCAAATGCATATGATGCAATTGGCCGCGTTACCAAACATTTTGGCAAAAAAGTAGTTATTATAGGGGGTAAAACAGCGCTTTCTAAAGCAAAACAACCACTTTTGGATGCAATTGCTAAAACTGATTTGGAAGTACAAGGTGTATTATGGTATGGCGATGACGCAACATACGAACGCATAGACGCTTTGCTTGCAGAAGAAGCCGTACAAAAAGCGGATTTAATTTTTGGTGTCGGCGGCGGTCGCGCGATTGATACATGTAAAGTTGTAGCAGATAAAGCAGGAAAAGCATATTTTGCGTTTCCGACAGTAGCGTCAAACTGTGCGCCGTCTACAGCGATTGCTGTTATATATAAAGAAGATAAATCCCTGGCAGGGTATTACTATTTGCCGCAGCCGCCGATTCACACATTCATTAATATGAATATTATCGTAGACTCACCGTTTAATTTGTTCTGGGCAGGTATTGGTGATGCCATGAGTAAAGAATGCGAATCTGAATTGGCGAGCCGTGAAGCAGAATTATTCCATACTGTTTTAGTAGGACGCGCATTGGGACAAGTCTGCACAGCACCGCTTCTTGATTTTGGTGAAAAAGCGTTAGCTGATTTCAAGAAAAAAGAAATTTCTCATGAACTGCAGGAAGTTGTACTAGATATTATCATTAGCACAGGATTGGTATCCAACTGTACAACCGGTGATCAAGCTATTTATTACTACAATTCTTCTGTTGCTCATTTGTTCTATAATTCTTCAACGATACTCCCGCAGGTTGTAGAAGGTCATTTACACGGTGAAATTGTATCGTTTGGTGTATTAGTTCTTTTAACATATGATAAACAGTTTGAATTACGAGATCGTATTGCAGCATTTTATAAGAAAACAGGGTATCCGACAACGTTGGCAGATCTCGATATTCAGGCCAGTGAGTTAGATGCGATTGTTGATAAAGCACCGTCTATAACGGAATGGAATTGTGTACCGCAGCCGCTTACCAAAGAAGCCTTTAAACAAGCTATCATTGATACAGATGCTTACGGCCAAACGTTATAAAATGTGAAGTAATAAAAAAAGAACCGTTGCTTAGGGTGACGGTTCTTTTTTTTTGTTGAAAACGAGATGGTCAGCATACATAATGCAGGATGCAAAAGGATATATATAACGGATACATAACGGATACAGTAAGGTAAAACACATCAAATGCGGCATGCGGCCGTTTCCATTGCGTACCTATGATATAATAATGATGTAAAATTATTTGGATGCAAGGGGGTATTTTATGGATCCTGTGTTGGAACAAATTATTGCCGATATACATCCTGCGGATATTACGAAAACCGGGCTGTGCTATCAGAAGTTATCGGAACTGCCCATCAAGCAGGACGGCAAACTGACGTACTTGGCAGGACGGATTGCCGGTGTGTACCAGACGCTGCAGCCTGACGTGCTGAAAAAAGCCGTTATTATTTTTGCGGCGGACCATGCTGTTGACGGTGGAGAAAATAAAACAGAAGGCAAGTTGAGCAAAGCGGAAGCCTTGGAAGTTGCTGGAGGAAAGGCGCATATCAACAAAGTTGCCCATCAAATTGGTGCCGGCGTGCTGCTGCTTGATATGGGGCTGGAACAGGATATTCCGGAGTCACAGGGCGTGCAGGATTTGAAAGTAATGCATGGCAGTCATTTTTGGGCTAAAGGCGCGGCCATGACAGAAGATGAAATGCTGGATGCCATGTTCAGCGGTCTGCAGATCGGAGAAAATTTGGCTGATGAAGGCTATCAGGCTGTCGGACTGGGCAATATTGGTGAACGAGGTCTTTTGACGGCTTTCATTATCACGGCAGCGTTTTTTAAAGATAAACTGCATGATTTGCCTGCGCATATGAAATCTGGCGACAAACTGGCTCATTTGACGGCTTTGATGAATAAACTGCAGCTGGATGCGCAGCAGCCGTTGGAATTGCTGCGCCGTGCCGGTGCGCCGGATATTGCGGCCATGACCGGATTTATTCTGGCGGCGTGCCAGCGTAATATGCTCGTCGTATTTGACAATGCCGTTACCGGCGCAGCCGTTTTAATCGCCCGGGCATTATGTCCTGCTGTAGATGATTATATTATTCCTTCGGCTCGCTATAAAGAACCCGTACATCAGATGCAGATGAAAAAAATGAATATTAAGGCATTTTTTGAAACCTCTGATATTTTAGATCAGGGCATGGGGTCTGTCATTGGCTTGTCGCTGCTGGATGCCTCGGTAGATATGATGAATAAAGAATTAAAATAGCAGAAAAGAGGAGTATATTACGATGAAAACACTGTATTTGGATTGTTTTTCCGGTATCAGCGGGAATATGTTTGTCGGGATGCTGCTGCAGGCAGGTGTTCCTTTTGATGCGTTTAAACAGGCAATGGAATCGCTGCAGCTGCAGGGATATTCACTGATTTGCAAGCCAGTATCCAAGCTGGGCATTCAAGCTGTATATTATAATGTCTTATTAGACAGTGAAAAACACCATCATCATGATGATCATGAAGAACATGCGTATCATGACCATGTTCATGAAACACATGAACATCTGGTGGATACGACAGGGCATCACCATCATCACGAACATAGAGGACTGCCGGAAATTACAAAAATCATAGAAGCCTCTCCCTTTAAAGAGGAAATAAAAAAGAAAAGCCTGCAGGTTTTTCAAAATTTGGCCCAGGCCGAAGCCAAAGTACACGGTATCCCTGTAGAAGAAATTCATTTTCATGAAGTGGGAGCCATCGACTGCATTTTAGATATTGTCGGTACGATTTGGGCGCTGGATTATTTGGGGATTGAACAAGTTGCGTCTTCCGCACTGCATGTGGGAAGCGGCTTTGTAAAATGCGCCCATGGCGTTATGCCTGTGCCTGCCCCGGCGACAGCTGAACTGTTGGCAGGCATCCCATATTATGCTACGGATGTTTGGGGAGAATTGGTTACACCGACAGGCGCGGCTTTGATAAAGACGCTGGCATCGTATGTCGGCCCGCGGCCGGATACGTTTATTCATGACAGCGTAGCCTATGGCGCAGGGACCAAAGATTTGGAAATCCCCAATGTCGTACGCGGATTTATCGGTCAGGCCGATGCATGGTAATGGATTAAAAGACACATTATTATATTTATATGAGTACATAGCAAGGGGCGGTTGACAGAACAAATCAACCGCTTTTTACTATATCTGCAGGTATTGCACAATTTCTGGAAAAAATTGCAAAAAATCCCTTGACAATAGGCTGTAGAATTGGTATTATAATTAAGCGTTCCGAAGGAACAGCAAACACTTAACAAGTTCTCATGTGATAGAAAGAGGACAGTCAAGACGGTTTGAAAAAATCGAAAAATTAAGTGTTGACAGACATCAAACGATGTGCTAAAATAATTCTCGTCGCTGATGAGAAACACCAAGACATGCGGAAGTAGCTCAGTGGTAGAGCATCACCTTGCCAAGGTGGGGGTCGCGAGTTCGAGTCTCGTTTTCCGCTCCATATTCCCTTAAAAAAGGGAAACATTAGCTATTGTTCCTCAATAGCTCAGTTGGTAGAGCAATCGGCTGTTAACCGATTTGTCGTAGGTTCGAGTCCTACTTGAGGAGCCAGTAGGGGTATCGCCAAGCGGTAAGGCAACGGACTCTGACTCCGTCATCGTTGGTTCGAATCCAGCTACCCCTGCCAAATTATGATCCACTAGCTCAGTTGGCAGAGCACCTGACTTTTAATCAGGGTGTCCCGAGTTCGAATCTCGGGTGGATCACCATTTTTTCCTTTAGCATGGCCCCTTGGTCAAGTGGTCTAAGACACCGCCCTTTCACGGCGAGAACATGGGTTCAAATCCCGTAGGGGTCACCACTTTTGGGCGATTAGCTCAGCTGGGAGAGCGCCTGCCTTACAAGCAGGATGTCAGCAGTTCGATCCTGTTATCGCCCACCAAAATCTTTTTTCAAGGCATACACAAATGTGTATGCCTTTTTTCTGTATGCATGCTTGAAACTTGTATAGAAAACAGAAGATTCCGCAGTGAGATAGCGTACGGGATCGTAGAGACTGCAAGTGAAAAGAAATAGTAATTTCATTGCTGAAAGGGGATACAATGTTATATAATAAAGAGATACAAAACGCAGAAAGGAGGAACTGGCAGTGTCATCATTAGGAACTATACTGCGAAAAGAAAGAGAAAAACAAGGACGGACACTGAAAGAAGTTTCTGATGCGTTGAACATAAAGAAGAAGTATTTAGAAGCGTTGGAAAAGGATACGTACGATGATATCCCAGGTGTTGTTTTTATGAAGGGATTTACCCGTAACTACGGCAATTATTTGGGCTTGAACGGAGAGACTTTGGTTCGGGAATATAAAGGAGCGTTTGCCGCTACGATTCCCCAGCCGGATGTACGGCCTGCTGCAGTACAAAACATGCCTAAAAAGCCGAAGAAAGATGGTAAGAAAAAGAATAAACAACAGGGCAAATGGCCGGAAATTACGATTATTGCCGGCATTGTCATTTGTTTGCTGCTTATTATTTGGATTTTAGTATAGAGGGAATATATGGCAGATAATTTTTTAGTAACAAGCCGGGCGGATATGAAACGGCGCGGCTGGGAGCAGTTGGATTTTGTATATATCAATGGAGATGCGTATGTAGACCATCCGGGATTTGCTGCCGCTGTCATTGGCCGGGTGCTGGAAAGCCGGGGATATCGCGTCGGCATTATCTCACAGCCTGATTGGCATAGTGCGGAGCCCTTTAAAGCCTTGGGCAAACCGAGACTGGCCGCGTTGATTACGGCAGGCAATCTCGATTCTATGCTGAATGAAAAGACAGCTGCTAAAAAGTTTCGCAGTAAAGATAATTATTCTCCCGGCGGCGAAGCAGGCAGACGGCCTGAACGGGCAACGATTGTCTATGCCAACCGCATGCGTGAAGCCTATAAGGATGTGCCGATTGTTATTGGCGGTATTGAAGCCAGTCTGCGCCGGTTTGCCCACTATGACTACTGGTCGAATAAAGTACGCCATTCTATTTTGCTGGACAGCAAGGCGGATATTTTGAGTTACGGCATGGGGGAACATTCTGTCGTAGAAATTGCCGATGCGCTGGCAGAAGGCAAGACGGTGGCAGAAATGTACAATATCCGCGGCATTTGTTATGTCACCAGTCATGCGCCTATATCTGCGCATACCGTCATGTGCCCGTCATATGAAGAAGTCAAAGCCAGCAAAAAGGCATTTGCCAAGGCGTTTAAGATACAGTATGAAGAACAAGATCCCTTTTACGGCAGGACGATTATTCAGCCTTCAGAAAATCGCTTTCTTGTCCAGACGCCGCCGGCACTGCCGCTGACGACCAAAGAAATGGATGCGATTTATGAGCTGCCGTTTCAGCGGCGCTGGCATCCTGATTATGATGCGGCAGGCGGAGTACCGGCTCTGCAGGAAGTGCAGTTCAGCCTGACGAGTCAGCGCGGCTGTTTTGGACATTGTCATTTTTGTGCGATTACCAGTCATCAGGGACCGATTATTCAAAGCCGCAGTCATGAGTCTCTCCTGCGTGAAGCGAAGCATATGACGCATTTGCCGGGATTTAAAGGCTATATTCATGATGTAGGCGGTCCGACGGCCAATTTCCGCCATCCAGCTTGTCAAAAACAGCTTAAAGCAGGTGTCTGCAAAAACAAGCATTGCATTGGCAGTGAAATATGTCCGAATCTCGATACGTCCCATGAAGATTATCGAAAACTGCTCAAAGAAATCCGCAGCATTCCCGGCGTCAAGAAAGTATTTGTACGCTCCGGTTTGCGGTATGACTATGTATTAGCAGATCACAACAAGAAATTTGTTGAAGAGTTGTGTCAGTATCATGTCAGCGGCCAGCTGAAAGTAGCACCGGAACATGTGGTTAAACATGTAACGGATTTGATGGGAAAGGCAGATGTTCATGCCTTTTTGAAATTTAAAGATTGGTTTGATGAAGCCAATCGCAAGCTGGGAAAAAAGCAGTATCTAGTACCGTATTTTATGTCCAGTCATCCAGGCTGTACATTGGATGATGCTATTGCGCTGGCTGAATTTCTGCGGGATATGCATATGCAGCCCGAACAGGTGCAGGATTTTATCCCGACGCCGGGCAGTCTTTCGACGGCGATGTATTATACAGGAATGAACCCCTTGACGGGGGAACCTGTTTATGTGGCACGGCGGCCGGAAGAAAAACAAATGCAGCGTGCCTTGATGCAGTATAAAAATCCGGCCAACTATGATATTGTCTACAAAGCCTTGTGTCTGGCCGGACGCAGGGATTTAATCGGTTTTGGCCCCAAATGCCTGATTGCGCCGCGCAATATACGAAAAGAACGGGGCAGACAGCATGCCGCATCCCGGCATCATGCGCCATGCCGCCGCCCGGGCAAAACCAGCCAGAGAGGGCCTGTACGAGGTAAAAAATGAAACGATATATGCCATTAGTTTGTGTCATCGTCTTTATTGTGGCACTGCTGGGGTTTAGCAATTATATATGGCATGAGCAGCAGCGGCAGCAGGAAGAGCAGGCTTCCTACGAAGCGGAGCGACATTTAGTTGTCTTTTCTGATATGCCGACTGATGTCAATGCCGATTTGGCAGCCGCTTTTTACAAACAGACAGGAATGCATGTGCAGATTATTAGCAAAACAGACGATGAACTGCATCGCCAGATGAAAGTGCAGCATGCCGGTGATATGCCGGATGTACTGATTGCTTCTGAATCCGTGCTGCGGCAGGCAGAAAACATACAGCAGCTGAAAATGTATGCTTCGATACAGACGGAACCCGTACCATATGCGTTTAAAGATGCAGACGGGTATTGGAATGGGCTTTGGCTCAACCCAATGGTTTTTGTCGTCGGCCATGAATATTACGCCAGACGCGGCGTCGATATACGTACATGGGATGACTTGCTTCGCGACCCAATGCTGACCGTTGCGTTTCCCGACTTGGCGTCTATGGATATGGCAGGCGATTTTCTCTGCTCGCTTGTTGAAATCAATGGCAGTGAAGAAACGGGGCTGTATCTGCGGGCGCTGCAGTCTCATGTAGCAGCCTATTCCAAATCGATGGCATCCAGCGTACGCCGCGTAGCCAGCGGTGAAGTCAATCTGGGGGTCGTCGATGCAGTGACGGCACGGCAGTATCGGCAGGACGGCGCGCCCATTTATATCCTGTATCCCCGTGACGGTACGTCGTATTGGCTGACTGGCACGGCGATGACCGTACAATGCCAGGATGAAGAATTGGCAGCGGCGTTTATCGACTGGCTGTATGCAAATGATGCGGATGCTGTTCTGCGGAAAAACCATTTATACTTTACGTATGCCAGTGAAACGGCACGAAAAATATTAGATTCACAGGGACAGGAACTTGTCTTGTTCCCGACAAAAAAACAATATACTGATGCAGGCCGCCGTGATTTGCAAAATTGGTGGATCAAATCAGTTCGCTTTGGAAAGGACGAATAGATTGGAAAAAATTGGATTTGTCAGCTTAGGATGTTCAAAAAACCTGATTGATACAGAAGTTATGCTTGGAATTCTCAAGGACCGCCATATGGAAATTACAGAAGACTTGGCAAAAGCGGATATTATTATTGTCAATACCTGTACATTTATTGAAAAGGCAAAAGAAGAATCTATCAATACGATTTTGCAGGCAGCCAAATATAAACAGGAAGGCCGCTGCCGCATGCTCATTGTGACAGGCTGCCTGAGTCAGCAGTACAAAGAAGATTTGCTGAAAGAAATGCCGGAGATTGATGCCTTATTGGGAACCGGTTCATGGGACCGTATCTGGGAAGCGATTGATACGGTAGAACACGGCAAAAAAGCCTGCTTTATGGATAATGTAAGCCATTTGTATGACCAAAACACAAGCCGTTTGCGGACGACGCCGTCATACAGTACGTATGTCAAAATCGGGGAAGGCTGCAATAATGGCTGTACGTTCTGCATTATTCCGCATGTTCGCGGTCCGCTGTGCAGCCGTCCGGTAGCATCCGTAGTGGCAGAAGTGCAGCAACTCGCGGCTGACGGCGTGAAGGAAATCAACCTGATTGCACAAGATACGACGAGCTACGGCGTCGATTTGGCAGGGCATTCTCTCTTGCCGGAATTGCTGCGCCAGCTCGTCAAAATCGAAGGAATCCGCTGGATTCGGTTATTTTACTTATATCCTCATTATTTTACAGATGAGTTGATGGACCTTATCGTTAAAGAAGATAAAATCTGTCCCTATGTGGACCTGCCGCTGCAGCATATTTCTCAGACGGTCCTGCAGCGTATGAACCGCCGCGACAGCGAAGAAGATGTACGTCATCTCGTAAAAAAATTATGCAGCCACGGCCGCAAACTGACGCTGCGTTCGACATTTATTGTCGGGTTCCCCGGTGAAACGGAAGAAGAATTTCAGGCACTCTGCGATTTTGTCCGTGAAGCCGAATTTGATGATGTCGGTGTCTTTACGTACTCACAGGAAGACGGTACGCCGGCAGCCAAGATGTCGAACCAGATTCCGGAAGAAGTGAAAGAAGAACGGTATCATACGCTGATGGCTATTCAAGCTAAAGTATCTGAACACCGCAATCAGGAACTGGAAGGAACGCTGCATACGATGCTGGTCGAAAAAGTAACAGAAGAAGACGGCGTGCGTCAGGCTGTCGGCCGTATTGAAATTCAGGCGCCCGATGTAGACGGACTGACATATTTGGAAAATGCTGATGGTGTAGAAGCGGGTGATATGATTCCCGTTCGCATCGCTCAGGGATTTGCGTATGATTTAGTTGCTGAACAAGTCTAAATGAGGTGAGCATGTGTTAGTAGAATTGGTGACGACAGGCTCTGAACTGCTGCTTGGAGAAATCGTCAATGAAAATGTGCAGTATTTGTCACGAGAATTAAATGCTTTAGGCTATTCGATTGTCTATCACACGACAGTAGGAGATAATCCGCAGCGGATGGAAGCCGTTTTGCGGACGGCGCTCGCCCGAACTGATATTGTTATTACGACGGGCGGTTTGGGACCGACGCAGGGTGATATGACTAAAAATATAGGTGCCAAGGTATTAGGACTGCCTATGGAGCTTCACCCGGAAATTATTGAATCTATCGCCCAATGGGTCGAAGCGCATCATCCCGGCCGGGGATTGACGGAAAGTCAAAAACGGCAGGCCATGATTCCCAGGGGAGCCACCGTGTTTGCCAATGGGGCCGGCACGGCTCCCGGCGCAGCGATACAGCATCATGGCAAAGTACTCGTTCATCTGCCGGGTCCGCCGATGGAAATGCGCTGGATGTATACGCACCGCCTGCGTCCCTGGCTGCTTGAGACATTTGGTTCTCAGGGATATATCAAATCTTTATACATGAAGATTTATGACATGGGAGAAGCTTTTATTGAAGAAAAGCTAATGGATTTGGTGCAGCATCAGACCAATCCGACGATTGCGATGTATGCCCGCCCTGGTTTTGTCGAAGTGCGCTTGACGGCGAAAGGTGCCGATGAGGACGAAGCGACTGCACTGCTGGAACCGTTAAAAAAAGAACTGCAAAAGCGGCTGCACCGTGTCGCCGTTACGTATGACGACGAACCAATTGCCGCTTTGCTGGGACGCATCGTATTGGCACAGCACATGACCGTCAGTGCTGCTGAATCCTGTACCGGAGGATTAGTTGGTTCGTACATTACGGATATTGCCGGTGCATCGGAGTATTTCCGCGGCTCTGCCGGGACGTACTGCAATGAAATGAAAGAACATATACTCGGTGTTTCGCATGATACGCTGGAAACATATACGGCAGTCAGCGCGCAGACTGCCGGAGAAATGGCAGAGGGAAGCCGCAGGCTGTACGGTTCAGATATAGCGATTAGCACGACGGGCATTGCCGGCCCCGGCGGCGGCAGCGCGACCCAGCCGGTAGGACTTGTTTATACGGGTATCGCCGGGCCGTGGGGAACGCAGACGTATCGGGATGTGTATTTGGGCGACCGTACGGAAGTCAAACGCCGGGCTGCAACCGGCGCCATTTATTACGCTGTCAAATATATTTTAAAACATATACATTAGGAGGCTGCTATGGAAGCAAAACAAACCGCACTTGAAAATGCAATGCGCAAAATTGAAAAAGATTTTGGCAAAGGCGCGATTATGCGTCTAGGTGATTTAGCTGATAAAATGAATTTGGAAGTTATTTCGTCAGGCTCCCTGGCAGTTGATTTAGCTGTCGGTGTCGGCGGCTATCCCCGCGGCCGTGTTATCGAAATCTACGGCCCTGAATCTTCCGGTAAAACGACGCTGGCCCTGCATGCGATTGCTTCAGCACAAAAAGAAGGCGGCATTGCGGCCTTTATTGATGCTGAACATGCGCTGGACCCCGTATATGCCCGCCATCTTGGCGTAGATACAGCCGAACTGCTTATTTCGCAGCCGGACAACGGGGAACAGGCGTTAGAAATTACAGAAGAACTCGTCCGCAGCGGTGCTGTCGATATTATCGTAGTGGACTCGGTAGCGGCTTTGGTGCCGAAAGCAGAAATTGAAGGCGAAATGGGCGATTCTCATGTAGGTCTGCAGGCTCGTCTGATGAGCCAGGCACTGCGCAAACTGACCGGGATTATTTCTAAATCCAAAGCAATCGTCATCTTTATCAATCAGCTTCGTGAAAAAGTCGGCGTCATGTTTGGCAATCCGGAAACGACAACAGGCGGCAGAGCATTGAAGTTCTATGCGTCTATCCGCATGGAAATTCGTAAGGGAGAAGCGATTAAATCCGGCGGCGACGTCATCGGCAACAGAGCTCGTGTCAAAGTCGTCAAAAATAAAGTGGCTCCTCCGTTTAAAAACTGTGAATTTGATATTATGTACGGCACAGGCATTTCTCGTGAAGGAACGATTCTCGACTTGGGCGCATCCATGGATATTATCGAAAAGAGCGGTACCTGGTATTCATATAAAGGCGAACGGCTGGGACAAGGCAAGGAAAATGTCAAAGTATTCCTCAAAGAACATCCGGAAATTGCTGACGAAGTAGAAAAAATCATTCGGGATACGTTAGCGGCTGAACCGGAAAAATTTGAAGAAGTTATGGAAGAAGAACCGATTACTGCGGCTCCGGAAGAAACAGCGGCAGCAAATACGGAAGAATCGTAACGCATGAATTATAAAGAAACGTATGCCAAGGCGCTGCGTCTGCTCAATGTTCGATTTCTCAGCGAAGGCGAGCTGCGTCAGAAACTGCGCAGCCGGGATGCTTCAGAAGAAAGTATTGATGACGTTATTGCCATGCTCAAAAAGGAACATTTTATCGACGACGAACGCCTGGCTGCTGATGTATACCGCTATTATGCACGAAAGGGACAGTATGGGCATCTGTATATCGTCAATAAACTGCGGCATCGGCAGCTGCCTGTTCCGGAAGAACGGGAACCGATAGACGAATATGCGCTGGCAGAACGCTTGATTGCCAAACGCTTTGCCGATAAAGATCAGGATGGCAGAAAAATTGCCAGATTTTTGCAAAACCGCGGCTTTTCACTTTCCGTGATACGGGATATGCTGGGTCGCTTTACGTGGCAGTAACCACCAACAGAAATACAAACAAGGGCTGCCGCACGCCATGCTAAGCCCTGAGCTTTTAACATTCAGCCTTTAGTTCATAGTGTGCAGTACAGACACTGTGAAATGAAGACTTCAGCTTAACATAAAAAGGGATGCTGCATGATGACAAAACTTCATGCGGTAATCCCTCTTTTTTTTGCTAGGAAAGGCAATGCGATACGATGAAAAGTGCGGCAGCTGATTTATTTTCCCACAGTCAAATAAAATTATGCGCGCAGGTTTATGACATAATGATTAATTTGTATGTCGAAATTTTTGCTGAACCGGGATAAATAGATAGAAATATATTTGATTCGGCAGGGATTTGTATTATAATAGGTATGTTGGAATTTGAATTTAGAAACTTATTTAAGGAGTGGTCCCCAAATGAGATTTACAGATGATTTAAAAGCTCGTGTAACTAAAGCACAGAAAAAAATCGTTCTTCCGGAAACAAACAGCCGCCGTGTATTGAAAGCTGCTGAACGTGTTTTGGCTGACGGTTTTGCTAAAATTGTTCTCGTAGGCAAATTAGAACAGATAAAGAAAGATGCTGCAAAATTCCAGATTGACCTCACTGGTGTAGAAGTAGTAGATCCGGAAACATATTACCGCATGGATGAATTGTGTGCATATTTCGCTAAACGCCGTGAAAAGAAGGGCATGACAGTTGAAAAAGCACATGAAATCATGACAACAAACTATACATTCTTTGCTGCCGGCCTCGTTGCTCTTGGTGAAGCTGACGGTGTTGTATCCGGTGCTGCTACCACATCTGCTGATGTTATCCGTGCAGGTCTTCAGGTTGTTGGCCCTCGTCCTGGCAACAAGACTGTATCTTCTGCATTCATTCTTATTACTAATACTCCGCAGTACGGCGATCATGGACTTCTCGTACTTGGTGACTGCGGCGTTATTCCGAACCCGACAGCTGAACAGCTCGCAGATATTGCTTGCATCTGCGTAGAACGTGCTCGTCGTACAGTTCAGATCTTAAACCCGAAAGTTGCTTTCCTTTCTTATTCTACAAAAGGTTCCGGCGCCGGCGAATCTGTTGATAACGTTCGCAAAGCTGTTGAAATCTTGAAAGAACGCAATGTAGATTTCGAATTTGATGGCGAATTGCAGGCCGATGCTGCTTTGGTTCCGGAAGTTGGCGAACATAAAGCTCCGGGCTCTAAAGTTGCTGGTCATGCCAACGTACTTATTTTCCCGAACCTCGATGCTGCTAACATTGGCTACAAAATGGTTCAGCGTTTTGCTAACGCAACAGCCCTTGGCCCATTGGTTCAGGGCTTGGCAGAACCAATCCTTGACTTGTCTCGTGGCTGCTCCTCTGAAGATGTTGCTGACGTTGTTGCAGTTTGCTGCTCTGACGCTATTACAGCAGATATTTATAAAAAAGAAATGGCTGCTAAAGCACTTGAAAAATAAGGCATTAGTACCCAGCTATAAAAAAGCTCTTTGCAATTTCGCATTGCAAAGAGCTTTTTTGTAATCGTTAATTTTTTATGCGTCGGCGTTTGTTTCCGACAACCATCGTCGGACTTAAGGTGCGATAGACCATATAGGTAAAGAACATAAAGCCAAATAAAAACACCAGCGCGTAGTCATCTGTCAGCGGAGCATCCTGTGTAAAATAATATACGCATCCTAACGTAAGTAGGAGGCTGGCGTACATCGAGATGGTTACGCACCATGTACGCTGGCCTCGGTCGCGCAGGGTATAGAAATCTTTATATTTAACATACATAATACCAGTCGAAATCAGCAGTACCGCTGCGATGATACCGGAAAAGGCCAAACTAATCTGCAGATACAGAGATATAAGGAAGATAATCATCAAGGTAAACGTTCCCAGAAAAATATTTTTTTGCAGTCGTAAATCCTGCATGTTTTCCGTGTCTTCCTGCAGATGGCGGTTACGCGGTCGAACCATAAGAAACACCTCCTTTCGTCAGGTCATGTCATAGACATTATATCATATTTTAAAGAAAAAAAAGGATATAATGATTGACAATGGCGAGTGCATCGTGGTACTCTAAATGAGGATACTCTAAAAGAGAATCGCATGTCAGCCCGTTGGGAATTCCCCAAACGGGTTATTTTTATGCCCCCTGACAAGAGGAGTGGATATATATGAAAGCGATAAAAACATATGATGTCATCATTATTGGTGCCGGCCCGGCAGGTATTTTTACAGCCTTGGAATTAGCCGACAAAGGATTAAAAATTTTGATAGTAGAAAAAGGGCAGGATATTCGAGAACGAATTGCTACCAGCCATAATAAGAATGCCCTGCAAAAAGATAAAGTTCGCAATGTGGTCTGCGGCTGGGGCGGAGCCGGTGCGTTCAGCGACGGTAAACTGACGCTGACGACAGAATACGGCGGCAATCTCGATGATTATATGTCCAAAGCGGAATTGATGGAAAAGATTGACTATGTAGATAGTGTATACTGCCGGTTCGGCGGCGCGGACAGAAAAGTATACGGCGACGAAAACAAAGATAAAATCCGAGATATACAGCGCAAAGCAGCCGCTGCGGACCTTCGCTTGATTCCTGCCCGCATTCGTCATTTGGGAACCGATGTCAATGCACAGATATTGACCAATATGCGGGATTTCCTTGACGGCAAAGTGGATATTATGGCTGATACGGCTGTAGACCATATTGTCGTCGATAACGGCCAGGTTCAAGGTGTACTGATTGCAGACCAGTTTTATGCCTGCCGCTATTTGGTCAGCGCGCCGGGCCGTGAAGGCTCTGAATGGTTTATTCATGAAGTCAGCAAATTGGGCTTGGAATTGACTTCCAACGCTGTAGATATTGGCGTGCGCGTCGAAATGCCGGCAGAAGTATTGGAAACGATTACCGATGTTGTCTATGAATCCAAACTGATTTACTTCAGCCAGTCCTTTGACGACAGGATTCGAACATTCTGCATGAATCCCTATGGCTTTGTCGTAGAAGAAAACAATGACGGTCTGCTGACGGTTAACGGTCACAGCTATGCGCACAAACGCAGCGAAAACACAAATTTTGCAATTCTTGTTTCCAAGAAATTTACACAGCCGTTCCATGAACCGATTAAATACGGTAAATATATTGCCAATTTGGCTAATATTCTCGGCGGCGGCGTTATCGTGCAGCGGCTGGGCGATTTGCTCGATGGCCGCCGCTCTACGCCGGAACGGATTCAGCGCGGCTTAGTACGGCCGACGATGCCCAATGCGACGCCGGGAGATTTATCTTTGGTTTTGCCGTATCGTCATTTGCAGGATATTAAAGAAATGCTCGAAGCTTTGGATAAAATTGCGCCGGGCGCCAACTCTCGTCATACCTTATTGTATGGGGTAGAAGTCAAATTCTATTCCAACCGTTTGGAACTGAGTCATAAATTGGAAACGAAAATCCCCAATTTCTTTGCCATTGGCGATGGCGCCGGCATTACGAGAGGCCTTGTGCAGGCATCGGCAGCAGGTGTCACGGTGGGACAGGAAATACTGATGCGGGAAAACCACGCCTAATCCTTTTACATTTGCTGGCGAGTAGGATATAATTCAAAGTAACACCCAGTCTGTGAAAGGAGGAGATATGCGATGGATAAGATTGCCTTGACTAAAATGGCAGCCTGCGCCGGGTGAGGCGCTAAAGTAGGAGCCGGAACACTGGCTCAACTGTTGGACGGGATTCCAACACGCAAAGATAAACGACTGCTGGTAGGCTATGATAAAAGCGATGATGCTTCTGTATATGCTGTCAGTGATGACTTGGCACTCGTGCAGACTGTCGATTTCTTCCCTCCTATTGTAGATGACCCGTTTTTATTTGGGCAGATAGCGGCAGCGAATGCACTGAGTGATGTCTATGCCATGGGGGCAGAACCTCGGTTGGCGATGAATGTGATGTGCCTTGCACCGCAAATGGGACAGGATGCAGTCAAAGCCATTCTGGAAGGCGGCTACAGCAAAGCCTATGAAGCCAATGTCCTTATTACAGGTGGGCATACGATAGAAGATAAAGAGCCTAAATACGGACTCGCTGTAACTGGGTTTGTTCATCCCGATGCACTGCTGCGCAATTCTTCGGCCAAAGAAGGCGACGTGCTGATTTTGACAAAACCGCTGGGTGTCGGCATTTTGATGACAGCTGCGCAAGGAGATTTTGTGGATGACAGCCTGCTCAAGAAGTTGTATGCACAAATGGCATGCTTGAATAAAAAAGCACGGGACATCATGATTCAGTATGACGTCCACAGCTGTACGGATGTGACGGGATTTGGCCTGCTGGGTCATGCCTGCGAAATGGCACGAGGCAGCCAAAAAACGATTCACTTTGATGTATCAGCTATACCGTATCATCAGGACGCCTATAAAATGGCTGCTATGGGACTGGTTCCTGCCGGCGCATACCGCAACCGCGATTTTGCAGCACAGGATATAACTATGAAACGGCCTATAGCAGAACCATTGCTGGATATATTGTACGATCCGCAAACATCAGGCGGGTTGCTAATAGCCGTTGCAGAAAAAGATGCGCCTGTCTTGGAACGAAATTTGCAGGATGCTATTCCCTGCGCGAAACGTATCGGATACGTTACCAAACGAAAAGAAACAGCTTTGGTATTAGAATAGCCAAGAGCAAAAGAACTGTCGCATGAACGATTTGACGTCATGCGACAATTTTTTTTGAAATTTTTAGTAGATAACGTGTCGTTTTCAATATAAAACTTAAAAAATTAAAAATTCATGCAAAACGAGTTATTTGAAAACGATTTTTTGGTACGACGGCCTTTCGTTGCAGGAAGACATTTCTATGCCATATATGTATACGTAATTTGCAATATAGTTCTTGTATAAGCCCGTTAAACGTTTTATAATACAAGTAGTCAAACATAAGACGGCTTTACTATTGGAGAAAGGTATGGTGAATGAAGATGTCTCAATGGAGCGATATGTATCGGCAGAAACTAACGACACCGGAAAAAGCGGTGGAACTCGTAAAATCCGGCGACTGGGTGGATTATGGCATGGCCACGTCCCAGCCGATTTTGTTGGATAAAGCCTTGGCGGGACGAAAAGAAGAACTGAAAGACGTGAAAGTACGTATGTCTTTTTCCTTTGCGCCACGTCAAGTTGTTGAATGCGATCCGAACCGAGAATCATTTACGGCGATGAACTGGCACATGAGCGGCTATGACCGCAAATTATGCGCTAAAGGGCTGATGAATTTTATCCCCATGTGTTATCGTAATGAACCGTCCATGTATCGGAATATTTTGGATGTCGATGTAGCGATGATTACGGTAGCACCGATGGATAAACATGGATTTTTTAATTTTGGATTGAATATTTCTGCAAATGAAGAAATTACGAAAAAAGCAAAAAAAGTCATTGTAGAAGTCAACGAAGCGATGCCCCGTGCTTTAGGCGGACGCGGCGAACACATACATATTTCTGATGTAGCCGCTGTTGTAGAAGCAGGTTCCCTGCCGCTGCCGACGATTCCCTTTAAGACTGGCGATGCGGTAGATACGGCGATTGCTGAAATGATTGTCAAGACCATACCGGACGGCGCGACGCTGCAGCTCGGCGTTGGCGGCCTGCCGAACACAGTTGGCGCCATGATTGCCGAATCGGATTTGAAAAACTTGGGAATGCATACAGAAATGCTTGTCGATGCCTTTTATCTTATGTATAAAGAAGGCAGATTGACAAACAAAGTAAAAACGCTGGATAAGGATAAAGCAGTTTGGGCGTTTGCGCTGGGCTCGCAGGAAATGTATGACTGGATTGATGACAATCCGTATTTGGCAGCCTATCCCGTTGACTATGTCAACGATCCGTGCGTCATTGCGCAGCTGGATAATTTCATTTCTATCAATAACTGCGTAGACATTGATTTGTTTGGACAGGTATCGTCTGAGTCATCGGGTATCCATCATATCAGCGGCAGCGGCGGACAACTTGACTTTGCAGATGGTGCCTATCGTTCGCCAGGCGGCAGAAGCATTATTGCGCTGCGTTCGACGTTCCATAACAAAAAGACGGGAAAAGATGAATCGCGTATCAAACCGACACTGCTTAACGGTACGATTGTCACGGACCCGCGTACGCAGGTGCATTGGGTAGCAACGGAATACGGCATGGTCAATTTGATGGGTTCTTCGACATGGGAACGGGCAGAAAAACTCATCAGTATTGCCCATCCGGATTTCCGGGACGATTTAATCAAAGCGGCAGAAGACATGAATATTTGGCGCTATACGAATAAACGTTGATGGCAGCATAGGAACCAGCAGAGTTTTTCTTAGCATTCGCTGACTTTCCTCTACCTTCTCTACCCGATATAGTGTATAATAAAACAGGTGAGTTTTTTATCAACCGTACTCATGAATAAAAAGGAGAGATTCAACGTGATCGAACGCTATACGAAACCGGAAATGGGTCATATTTGGTCAGAATACAATGAATGGGACACGATGAAACAGGTTGAAATCCTGGCAAGTGAAGCCCAGGCCGAACTTGGCAATGTGCCTAAGGAAGCTGCGAAAGACATTCGCGAAAAGGCTAAGTTTTCTGTCGAACGCATCCATGAAATCGAAGCGGAAACACATCATGATATTGCCGCATTTGTATCTACCTTGTCCGAAAATATTGGAGAATCAGGTAAATACGTACATTTGGGACTGACTTCTACAGATGTAAAGGATACGGCATTGGGATATATGCTCAAACAAGCATCTGAAATTCTTGTGAAAGACTTGGAAGCATTCCGCGACGTACTGCGCCGTCGTGCTGTTGAATTTAAATATACCCCGTGCATCGGCCGTACGCACGGCATTCATGCTGAAGCAACGACCTTCGGCTTGAAACTGTGCAACTGGCTTGCAGAAGTAGAACGCGACATTGAACGCATGAAACGGGCCAAAGAAACGATTTCTGTCGGCAAAATTTCCGGCGCTGTCGGCACCTATGCGGACGTAGATCCGTTTGTAGAAAAATATGTCTGCGAACATCTCGGCATTGCGCCGTCCCCGATTTCCTCTCAGACACTGCAGCGTGACCGTCATGCTGAATACATTACGACGTTGGCTGTTATTGCTAGCTCGATTGATAAATTCGCTACGGAAATCCGTCATCTGCAGCGTACGGAAGTACGTGAAGCTGAAGAATATTTCAGCCCTAAACAAAAAGGGTCTTCCATCATGCCTCACAAACGCAACCCGATTACGTGTGAACGCATGTGCGGCCTTGCCCGCGTTATCCGCGGCAACGCACAGGCTGCCCTGGAAGATGTCGCTCTCTGGCATGAACGCGATATTTCCCATTCTTCTGTAGAACGCGTTATTTTGCCGGACAGCACGATTGCGCTGGATTATATGCTCCAGACGTTTACGCGTGTCATCGACCGTCTGCTCGTGTATCCGGATAAGATGATGAAAGACTTGAACTTGACAGGCGGCTTGATTTACAGCCCGATTTTGCTCAATACACTGGTTGAAAAAGGCGCCGTTCGCGAACAGGCATACCGCTGGGTACAGCGCAATGCCATGAAACGCTGGCTGGAAGGGGAAGATTTCCTGACAAACCTCAAAAAAGATGAAGATATTGCTAAATATATGACGAATGAAGAAGTCGAAGCTTGCTTTGACGTTAAGAAAATGCTCGGTCATGTAGATACGATATTTGCCCGTTTTGGTTTATAATCACAGCGCGGAGTTGACTGTATGACAACAAGACTTCCATAAGACATGTGCAGCGTGTTCTTATGGAAGTCTTTTCGCTATTCGGATATATTCTAAATGGTTATGCTGAAAAAGATGCAGGAATACATAAGGAGGTGATGCGAATGTATTATTTTGATAATGCAGCGACGACGGCGCAAAAACCGCCGGCTGTGGCACAAGCCGTCTATGAGGCACTGCACAGCGGCGAACTGGGCAATCCGTCACGGGGAACGCATGCCTATGCCATGCAGGCCTATCGCCGGGTCTTGGCAGTCAAAGAAGACGTGAAGCGGCTTTTTCATGCATCGGATGATTATGAAGTGGCGTTCACCTATAATTCGACGACAGCTTTGAACATGGTGCTAAAAGGCGTACTGCAGCCGGGCGACCATGTATTGACGACGACATGGGAGCATAATGCCGTCCTGCGGCCGCTGTATCAACTGGAAAAACAAGGCGTATCTGTTGATTATATAGGCAGTGATGCCTTGACGGGACAGCTTCATTATGACGAGCTGGAGAAAAAGTACAGGCCGAATACGGCGTATCTCGTCTGTAATCATGCGTCCAACGTGACGGGCAATGTGTTGGATTTGCAGCGAATAAAATTATTTTGCCAAACGCATCATATCGGCTTGATTGTCGATGTATCGCAGACAGCCGGAGCCTATCCCATCGATATATCAGACGGCATCGTAACGGCTCTTTGCTTTACAGGCCATAAGTCGCTGTATGGTCCCGGCGGTACCGGCGGCATCTGCATCCGGAAAGATACGGCAGTACGGCCGTATTTGACAGGCGGCGACGGCATTCATTCCTTTGAGCACGAACAGCCCTGCCAAATTCCCACTGTGTTTGAAGCCGGGACGATGAATGTTGCCGGTATTATTGGTTTGGGAGCCGGTATTCGGCTTGTTTTACAGGACAGCTTGGCACAGCGCATGCAGCATCAACAGACGTTGGCGGATATATTCGTTTCCGGTGTGCAGCATATTCCCCATATTACGCTGTACGGCGATTTTACAAAGCCGCATGTCGGTGTCTATGCGCTGAATATAGGAGATGCAGATGCGGCTGTTGTCAGCGATGCCTTGTGGACAGACTACGGCATGGCAGTACGAGCTGGATTTCACTGTGCGCCGCTGATGCATAAAGCCCTCCATACCGAAGTACAGGGGGCGGTGCGCTTTTCTTTTTCTTGTTTTACGACAGAAGACGATGCGGCGGCTGCTGTGCAGGCACTGCGTGCATTAGCAGCCCGTTAGTCTACTAAATATTTTTTGATGATGGCCTTATAAATTTGGACAGCTTGTTCAATGTTGGCGATCACAGCATATTCATTGGGCTGATGCGCTAAGCTAAGGCTGCCGGGGCCGCAGATGATAATCGGCAGTCCCGTATGGACAAACGCTGCCGCATCCGTATAGCCGGAGAATCCTGTCGGTGCCGGCCGGTTGCCGGTGGCTTCTTGGACGGCTTCCTGGCAAAGCGTGACAAAGGGATGAGACGGGCTGGTTTCTACAGGCGGCCGATTGCCTATGATGTCGATTGTGCCGTGAAAATCAGGATAGGTTTGCTGTAATTTTTGGAATATTCCTTTAAAATCAGCGATCAGTTCGTCGTGGCTCATGCCCGGCAGCGTGCGGAAATCTACTGTGAGATGGCACGTATCGGGAACAACGTTTGTTTTTACGCCGCCGTCAATCAGGGAAACATTCATGGTAGGTGCCGACAACAAGGAATGGGGCGTGAAATGAAAGGAATACTGCAGCAGTTCATTGAGCAGCGCATTCATATGGAGAATGGCATTGACTCCGGCAGCAGGCATAGAGCCGTGGGATGTTTGGCCGTGCGTTGTAAAGCGCAGCCATAAACAGCCTTTTTCGGCAATCGTGATGCCGTTTTCAGTGGGTTCACCGATGACGATAGCGCCGGCATGTTTCAAACCGCCGTGCGTTACGAAATCAATGGCGCCGAGGCTGTCCGTTTCTTCATCGCTGGAAGCACAAATAATGAGGTCACCTTTTAACGGCAGTCCTTCACGCTTTACTTCTTTGACGGCCTGCAGCATGGCAGCGACGCCGCTTTTCATGTCTGAGGCGCCGCGGCCGTAGATTTTTCCATCGACTATATCGCCGCTGAAGGGGTCATGGCTCCAGGCCTGTTTTCCTGGTGAAACGACATCTAAATGGCCGTCCAGCACGAGGGCTTTGCGCTGTTCGGAACCGGCGATGCGGCCGATAACATTGCCGCGGTTGGCTCCCATGTCAACGACACGGGCTTCGATGGTGTCGTTTTGAAGCTCAGAGGCAATCCACGCTGCCAGGGGCAGTTCATTTCCCGGCGGATTGACCGTGTTTGTCTGCAGCATGTGCTGCAGTATAGTGATGACTTCCGAAGAAGCAGCTGTACTCATCATGTATCATCTCCTGAGAATATACGTAATTGATTACTATGCTGTAAATTAAAAATATAACTTATTTTATTATAATTTCTTTAAGAACAGAATGCTACTGGTATGATAAAATCTTTGATGAAAAAAAAGTTTGTGTGCTATACTATAAGCACCACATTTTATAGAGGTGATATACAATGTTCAAAATTGATGCACTTGGCAAAGCCTGCCCGCTGCCGGTTATTGAAACACATAAAGCGTTGAAAGAAAATGATGTCGTAGAAACGATAGTAGATAATAAAATTGCGACAGAAAATTTAAAAAAATTGGCAGAAGATATGGGATGTACGTATACCATGACGGAAGAATCCGAAACGCACTATACAGTCGTGCTCGCTAAACATGCGGGAAACCAGGCTGACGAACCGAACCAGATTGATCCTGCAGCTAAACCGCAGGACAGCTATATTGTCGTCATTAATTCCCCGACAATGGGGACTGGCGATGAAGCGTTTGGCAAACAGCTGCTGAAGACGTTTATTTACACGCTGACAGAACAAGATATACTGCCGCAGACGATTATTTTTTATAACGGCGGCGTGCCTTTAGTAACAGCCGATTCCGAATCGTTGGAAGATTTGCAGAAGATGGCATCCCAAGGAGTCAAAATCTATGCCTGCGGTGCCTGCCTCAATTATTATGGGCTGACCGACAAGGTAGCCGTCGGCGAAATTACCAACATGTATCGTATCGTTGAAATGATGCGGACAGCAGACCGCATTGTTCGACCGTAATTCCATGACGGAACGATACGGCATAGCCTTGATTCCGTCTACGCGGGATGCGATGGCGGCAGAAGCCCAGGCCCAGGCGGCCCAGCTGCAGGTGCGGATTATTCCCACACCGGGACGTATTCAAGCCAACTGCGGTTTTTCTTTAAAATATGAATTGGCTGAAGAAGCCCAATTACTGGCATTGCTGCAGCAAATGCATATAGCGTGTGAGGGGCTGTATGAAGCCGAGCAGCGCGGCTTGGCAGCAGCATATACCCGGCGCGGAAAGGATTAATTCATGGCAAACTATATGGTAATCGCGACGGCCGGCCACGTAGACCATGGCAAAACGGCATTGGTCAAAGCCTTGACCGGCATCGATACAGATACGACGGCAGAAGAAAAAAGACGGGGCCTGACAATTCAATTGGGATTTGCCTATATGGATTTGCCGCATCACAGACGTGCCGGCATTGTCGATGTACCGGGCCATGAACGATTTATTAAAAATATGGCTGCTGGTATGCCGGGGATTCAGCTGGTACTGCTGGCGATTGATATACATGAAGGCGTCATGCCGCAGACACGAGAACATATACATATCGTATCCTTGTTGGGCATACGGCATATTCTCGTTGTGCTGACCAAAGTGGAAACCATGGATGCCGCATTGCGGCAGCAGGCTGTGGCAGAAATTCGGAAGGAACTGTCCCAAACGGAAGCTGCCGGGGCAGCCATCATCGAAACAGATGCTGTAACGGGCTATGGGATTCCGGCTTTGCGGCGCAGCATTCAGAATATAGCGGAGCAGCTGGAAGATACGGCAGCAACCGGCAGCGGCAGGCTGCATGCAGACCGTGTGTTTTCTGTCAAAGGATTTGGCACCGTCGTGACGGGAACGCTGCTGGACGGTCCCATGCGTGTCGGCGACGATGTCTATTTATATCCGAGCTGCCGTAAACTGCGAATCCGCTTCATACAAGTTCATGAAGAACCTGTTGCCAAAGCGATGCCGGGACAGCGGACGGCACTGAATCTTCCCGGTATTGCCAAGGAAGAAATACAGCGCGGCGATGTATTGTGCACGGCGGATATCTTGGAAGGCACGCGCATGCTGGATGTCAGCATACAGTGCTTGGCTGATTCCCCGGTGCCTATTGGCTTGTGGAGCCGCGTACGTCTTCTCATCGGCACGGAAGAAGTCATAGGACGAGTGGTTCCCATAGGTACAGCCGAGATACAGCCGGGACAAGCTGGCTTTTTGCAGATTCGCCTGGAACAGAAAGAGATTTTTGTCAGCGTACGGGATCGATTTATTTTGCGGACCTTCTCTCCGATGCAGACGATTGCCGGCGGAGAAGTGCTGGATATACACCCCAAAAAACACCGCCGCTTTCATCCAGATGTCGTGCAGCGGCTGCAGCAGCTGCAGAAAGGCAGCACAGAAGTCGCTGTTGCCGATTTCCTTTGCCGCAAGTCGCCCCCTTTTGCTGATATAGAAGAAATGGCAGAACGACTGCAGCTGTCTAACGATGTATGCACTGCTACAGTCGCTTCTTTGCTGAAACAGCAGCTGCTGTGGCATACGCCGGCCGGCTATATCCATAAGACGGCGTATAAAACATGGCAGGCCAAGGTGCTGCAGCTGCTCTCGGCATATCACCAAAAATATCCATTGCGTTCAGGTATGCCGTATCATGAGTTTACAGCTTGTATGGGCAGACAGCTTTTGGCAAAAGACGTAACGGCTATGGTACAGCTTCTGCAGCAGCATCAGGTCTGCCGCCGGGAGGGGGAGACCATCGCTGCCAGCCAGTTTCAAGTGACATTTACTAAAAAAGAAAAAGCAATCTGCCGAGCCATACACGCGATGCTGCAGAAAAACGGCTGTTATGCCGTAAAAAAATCAGATTTGTTTCAGTTGGGAAACGAAGCACCTGCTGTTGTAGATGCGCTGAATGGCCGCACGCTGCTGTTTTTGACGGATGCATATATCATTAGCCGCAAGGTGTATCAAGCGGCTGTACGAGCTATTTGCCGGTATATCGCGGTGCATCAGCAAATCAAGTTGTCAGACTGCCGGGATTTGCTGCACACCAATCGGAATGCTGCACTGCGGATATTAGACTATCTGGACAAGCAGCATATTACAAAACGGCAGGGAACGTATCGCGTCTTGGACCGCAGAGGACTGCAGATGCTGGGAGAGAAGAAATCACATGAATGAATGGATACAGCAACAATTACAAGCATTGCCGCAAGTAGATTGGCTGCTGCGGCAGCCGTTTTTGCAGCATGGGGCACAATCCGTATCGCGTGCAGCCTGTAAAGATGCCGTACGCATGGTACTGCAGCAATGGCGGCAGCACATACAGCAGGGAGCGGCAGCGCCTTCTATGGCACAGCTTGCCGCTGATATAACGGCACAACTGCAGCAGCGGCAGGCCTATCACCTAGATTCGCTGATTAATGCGACAGGCACCGTGCTGCATACCAATTTGGGACGAGCCAGGCTCAACGAAGAACTTAGCCGTCATATTGCGCAGGTAGCCAATTCATATTCCAATGTAGAATATGAATTGGTTACGGGGCAGCGGGGCTCCCGCTACAGTCATGTACAGGCACTGATTCAAAAATTGACGGGAGCCGAAGACTGCTTGGTTGTCAATAATAATGCAGCAGCTGTACTCTTGGCGCTGTCCACGCTTGCTTTGGGCAGGGAAGTCATTTTGTCACGAGGAGAACTCGTGGAAATTGGCGGCATGTTTCGCATGCCGGACGTTATCCGGCAGAGCGGCGGTATCATTCAGGAAGTAGGCACGACGAATCAGACCCATCTTGCCGATTATGAAGACGCTGTGCAGGAGCAGACCGGCGCCATACTGAAAGTACATACGAGCAACTATCGGATTATAGGGTTTACTTCCTGCCCGCCTGTGGCAGAATTGGCGGCATTGGCACATCGGCACGGCATACCGCTGCTGTATGATTTGGGAAGTGGCTTGCTGACAGACCTGCAGCCTTTGGGCCTGCCATATGAACCTACAGTGAAAGAAGTGCTGCAGCAGGGCTGTGATGTGGCCCTTTTCAGCGGCGATAAACTGCTCGGCGGCGCACAGGCCGGGATTATTGCCGGTTCGGCATGCTATATTGAAAAAATGAAAAAAAATCAGCTTTTGCGGGCACTGCGGGTAGATAAGCTGACTTTGGCCGCATTAGAAGGTACATTGAAACTATATGCTGAAAAAGACCCGATAAAAGAAATTCCAACGTTAGCTATGCTGGCAGAATCCAAGGAAACCTGCTTAAAAAAAGCACAACTTCTGGCAGCGTCACTGCGCCGTATCAGCGCGGAATTGGTCATCGAAATTATGCCGTGCGACGATGTTGTCGGCGGCGGGGCCTATCCGGGATGTACGCTGCCGGGATATATGGTGGCTATATCTTCACCATCTAGTACGGCTAACGAATGGGAACGACGGCTGCGGTGTCACCGACCGGCTGTTATCGGCCGCATACACCAAAATAAAATGGCATTTTCTGTCCGCACGATGACAGAAGAAGAACTGTCCCGTATGCCGCAAATCGTAGCGGATTGTTTGCAGGAAAGATCCTAAACCCATTGCATATACGCAAAAAGCCCTCACGGCCCAATACGAATTTGGCTGTGGGGGCTTTATATATACTGTTTTACAAACTGCATGATGCATGCTGTGGGTGTTCCTGCGTTGCCCAGTGAAGCAGCGTGCGGCAGGCATAAAGCATTTTTTCTATCAGCAAGTTGTCATCCAGACTGTCGCCGGCAGATAATTTCTGCAGCAGTAATTGATGAAAATAGGAGATAATCACGTCGTTGAGTAAGTTCAGCGCGTTTTTATCTGTCTGACTGCCTAACAGCTGGGTAAGGAGCAGATAATTTGTACTGTATAAGTTGCCGCAATACTGTAAATCATCCAGGGTGATGCCTAGGTGCGTCAGTTCGTCGGCAAATAATTCATAGTAATCTTGTAAAAGTGTATCTAACCGATGACTATGCCGACCAAAAAACACATGGTTAATGCATTCGGGATGCTGAAATGAACTTTGACAAAAAAGACGCCATTCCTGCATGTACAGTTCAAACGGTTCTGTCGTCTCCGTACTTTTTTTTCGCTCTACATACTGCTGTGTCATTTCTTTTAATAAATCGATGCTGGCAAAAAGAAGCAGTTCATCCAAATCGCTGAAATGCCGGTATAAAATGGCTGTGTTGACATTGGCTAGCTTAGATACTTTGCGCAATGTAACATTTGCAAGGCCCTCTGTGAAGATAATCTGCTGTGCTGCATGGATGAGCGAAGTAGCAATCGAATGTTTTTCTTCAATGGTAAGTGGGGGACGAGGCATTATTATCGCGCTCCTTTACTAAAAGTATTATCATATAACCCAAAAGAAGCTGTCGCATCGTGCGACAGCTTACGCCTGCATGGCGGGAAAGTGTAGGAATCGAACCTACCTAAGAAGCTGCTCACTCCTCACGCTGGTTTTGAAGACCAGAGGGCACACCAGAACCCTTACTCCCCCATTAGTATTAGTATATCATTGCGTGACATAACAATCAAGCTTGAATATACTTTTTATTTATTTGGCAACGGTGATGACTGACCGATAATTTTACTTCCCTCAATGTAGACGACCGTAGGATTTTCTTGTTTCTTTTCAATCAGATTGACGAGCAAATGCAGACATTCTTCCCCGATTTTCCCCATAGGAATATCGATGCGGGAAAGAGACGGAATGGCATAATCGTTAAACTCAGCCATGTTGATGCCGATGGTAAAGACTTCGACATCATCAGGAATAGAGACGCCTAATTCATGGCAGGCATAGAGCATGCCGTGTGCCAGCACGTCAGATTCACAAAACATAGCGCGCGGCATATGATCGGACGCATAGAGTTTTTTTGTTACATCAATCGCGCTGGAAGAAGAGGTAGTACATAATATAATATTTTCTTTTGCTACAGGATGTCCTGCCTTGGCGAAAGTATCCAAAAAGCCGTTCATCCACATGCGCATAATGGGAAACGTTGTATCATGCGTCAAAACGCCGGCATCATAGATGCCTTTATCGAGAAAATGCTGTGCCACGTTGCAGCCAATCGTATAGTTGTCCATCGTTACGCTGCTGTATTTAGGTGATTCACGGTTAAACAAGACAACCGGATAGGAAATATTGCAGGAATTTAGGTAATCCATGTCAGAATCGGACATATTCGCGATAATAATGCCGTTGAAAAATTCATTCTGCGTTGTTTCCATTTGTTTTTTCAGATTATCGACTTCATAGGGAACGACGGTCAGATGGACTACTTTATTTTGATGCATAATTTCTTTTTGAATCCCTAAAGTAATACGGGCCAAATAGTTAATACGGAAATCGGTTGCCCAGTAAAATGCAATCGCATAGCTGTCTTTTTGGGCAGAACGCAGTTTTTTGGCAGACTGGTTAGGCACATAATTTAACTGTTGGGCAATATGATGTATTCTTTTCTGCGTTTCAACCGATATTTTTCGTTCAGGGCCTTTGCCGTTTAAGACAATGGAAACCGTAGCGATGGAAACACCGGCTTCGCGGGCAATATCTTTAATCGTAGACATCGAAATACCTCCTCAATTTTATTATATTTTGACATAAATACATTGAATTTTCAAGATGCACCTGGGAACGACAGGTTGTTTTGTCTATCGCCGGACATAGGTCTATGATACAATAATAGCGATACGAAAAAGGAGTGGGTCCTGTGAATTTTGCGGAACAACTAGATGAAAAACTGCGCAATTTGGCAAAGCCGCCGGGAAGTTTGGGCTTGTGGGAATCCCAGGTACGAAAAACATTTTTGGCGTGGGGGACAATGGAAAAAGAACTGCGGCCGCGTCATATTATTTTTGCTGCTGATAACGGTGTCGTAAAAGCCGGCGTGGTGGCACAGCTGGCAGATATTACGTATATGCAGAGTCGGCATATGGTGGCGGGTACATCGGCAGTTACTTGCTTTTGCCGCTGTAATCAGATTCCCTATGAAGTCGTGGATGTAGGCATTGACAGCAGCGACGCTGTAGGGATTGACCGGAAAATTGCCAGAGGTACAGCTGATTTTTCTAAAGAGCCGGCCATGACGCCGCAGCAGTATCAAAAAGCACTGGCAGTAGGTAGGGAACGCGTAGCGCAGGCTAAAGCAGACGGCTGCAATTTCCTTTCGTTTGGAGAAATGGGCATTGGCAATACGACGACAGCTGCTGCCGTACTGACGGCGCTTGCTTCGCCGTATGCTTCTTTTTTGGTCGGCTATGGCTCGGCCAAGGGAAACTATAAATTACGGCTTCATAAAGAAAATGTTATCCGCAGCGCACTGACAGCGTATAACGGAAAACTGCATACGCCGCACGAAATGCTGCAGTATGTAGGCGGTTTTGATTTAGCTGCCTTGTGCGGTGCCATGCTGGCTTGTGCAGATAACCATCTGCCCTTTTATATAGATGGGTTTATTACAGCCGTGGCACTGGCCTGTGCTGTCCGTCTTGACCCGGCTGTACAGGCATATGCCCTGCCGTCCCATCTTTCGCGGGAGCCAGGCATGAGCGCGGCTCTGCAGCTGTGCGGCATCGATGTATATGATGTGCCCATCCAGGCTGATATGTCTCTGGGAGAAGGAACGGGCGCGGTATTGGCCGTGACGTTGATGAAGTCCATGATATACGCCGTATGGCATATGGCGACGCTGGACGGGATTAATGCAGAAGCGGAAGAACGGCATAAGCAAAGGAGAAAATAGTATGAATGAAGAAATTCGCAAACAAGCAAACCAGATATTTAAACGACTGGGACTCAGCGAAGAAGAAGCCATAGAACTCTTTTTCAAACGCACGATTGCTGTTGGCCGCATGCCTTTTGCTGCGTCAGCAGAAACAGAAAAGACAAAAATAAAGAAGAAACGCATGAATGAACGATTTGCCGAATGGGATGCCTTCTAGCAAGAGTAGATGGCCGCCGCAGTCTTTTGGGCAAAACGGTATTCATATGACAAAAAAGACTTTCCACGCTGCGTCGAAAGTCTTTTTTGTCATAGAGTGTGATGGTATTGTTTCTGCTCACTGTCAGCAGCATTGATATGTTTTTTTTATCTGTGCAATCGTATCCATACTGATATCCAGCGGCTGCTGCATATCGGCTTCAATTTCGCTTGTGTCTACAACCCAGCGGTTAAATGCCAAATCCTGTACATGCCGTTTCATCTGCATGGCAATGGCTTTGGCTGCCTGGCTGTACGGCAGGCTTTGCACGACATAGCGGAAGTTCGTTCTAGGGACGGCTTTCATCGGCTGTTTCCATACTTCTTCGATTTCCAGCGTGTAGTCGCATTCGTGATATCCATTGGATACGGCTTCACGACCAATGTCTTCTGTGTTTTTTTGGCCCATGTCGAGAAGCAGATAGTCATAGAGGAGCGTGTGTTCCCATTTGGCTTTCATAATGTCGCGTTCCGGCAGAATATCGCAGGGATCTTCTGTATACAAACGCAGCAAATCGAGAAGAAATGCCAGTCGGTGCCGCTTGAAGGTAAAGTCGGTGGCTTTTAGGAACAATGTACGCATGAGGATATATTGTTCCGTTTCTTTTTTGAAATCGGCGTCAAAATAACTCAAAGGTGTTTCTGACTGTATGTATTGAAACAGCTTTTTTTCCAACGCAACCAGCCGGTGCAGGGCTTCGGTGCGTACGGCAGCAGGAGCCAGCGGATCCAAGCGCTGACGGTTCAGCCGGTCTAAATAGTTTAATCCGGCTGTTTCTACGGCAAGTGTACTAAACGGTCCATTATCTTTTTGATGGGAAAATAATTCAGTTTTATCCGCTTGGGATAATTGGTGTGTCATGACGAATCATGCTCCTCTATATGGTTTTATAAACTTATACACGCGATGATGTTTGTGTATCTTTGAAGTAATTTTTAAACGATTGTACCCATGTGCGGGCTGGATGAGATAAAAAGCCCTTGCTTTTCCAAATCATAGCCAATGTCCAATGAATAGTAGGTTCTACTAACGGAATATGGACGGCTTTTTCTGCAGGAATGCGGGCACAAATACTCTTTGGCAGCAGCGCAATGCCTAAATGCGAATGCACCATGGCCACCATGAGGTCCCAGTTGCTGCTTTCGCAGACTGTTTTGGGATGGGCCATGATTTCCTGGTAGAATGCGCGAATATATGTATGCAGGGTAAATGATTTTGCATAATATACCAGAGGTTCATCTTTGATTTCTTCCAACGTCAGCGCCGTACGCTGTGCCAGGGGATGTTCAGGCCATAAGACGACTTCCAGTGGTTCTTGTTTAAAGATGAAGAAATCATAAGGCATTTCCGTCGTAATCGGCAAAGCGACGAACCCGGCTTGAATAAGGCCTTCATCGATGGCAGACACGATGTCCTGCGAACCGACTTCGACTAATTCGAGCTGAATATTGGGATATGCTTTGATAAAATGACTGATAAACGGTGAAATAAAGGAAGAGGCAATCATCGGCGGCACGCCAATGGTCAATTTTCCGGCATTTAACAGTTGGGGCGATTCAATTTCTTCATTGATGCGGGTAAAGTTTTTCATGAGTTCTTCAATCTTGGGCAGCAAATAAGCCCCCATTTCGGTCAGCTCAATGTTTTTTCCCTTGCGATCGAAAAGCCGCACGTTCCAGTGGTCTTCTAAAGCTTTAATGCCTTTACTGATAGAAGGCTGGCTGATATGCAGGGCTTTGGAAGCTTTTGTAAAACTTTTTTTATGGGCTACTTCGATAAAATATGTTAATTGGAATAAATCCATAGTGCTCAATCACCTCACATTAATATCATTAATAGTACCATATTTCGATACAGAATAGAATATCCTTTGTATAGATTGTGCTATTTTTTGTATATATCATCTATATTTACAAGGGCAAAACGTTGTATAATAAAAGACATAAAGGAAGAGAGGAGAATGACATGGCTGTACGTTGGATTATGCATGTCGACATGGATGCATTTTATGCGTCGATTGAACAGCGGGATAATCCGGCTTTGAGGGGGATGCCTGTCGTGGTGGGCGGCCTGATGAACCGCGGCGTAGTAGCGACGGCATCCTATGAGGCCAGACAATTTGGCATCCATTCGGCAATGAGTATGAAACAAGCCCGCAGGCTTTGTCCCAACGGCGTATTCCTGCCTGTGCGGATGTCGCATTACCGGCGTATTTCACATCAAATACGACTTATCCTTTCCCACTATTCACCGTTGATAGAACCCTTGGCGTTGGATGAGGCTTTTTTGGATGTATCGGGAATGGAGCTGAAATACCCGGAAATTACGGATATTGCCAAAGCGGTCAAGGAGGATATTCGCCGGACTACAGGGCTCGTGGCATCTGCAGGCATCGGCCCCAATAAGTTTTTGGCTAAATTGGCATCTGACTTGCAGAAGCCGGACGGATTGGTATGGATTCCGTACGGGAAAGAGCAGGAGATATTAGCGCCGCTGCCCGTAAGCCGGCTTTGGGGTGTCGGCAAGGTAACGGAAGACGCATTGAAACAAGCGGGCTTCCGGACGATTGGCGATATTTCCCAGGCAGGTCCGGAAGCACTGCGTCCCATTGTAGGTAATCAGGCTGTACGGATTTATGAACTGTCTTTAGGCAAAGATAAACGGCCTTTGGAAGTGAGTCGGCGGCCGCAGTCTGTAGGCAATGAGCATACCTACCTGCATGATTTGCTGACAGAAGCGGAAGTGGATGAGCAGTTTCGGCTGCTGGCCAACGAAGTAGCTTGGCGGCTGCGGCAGAACCATATTATGGGGCGGACGATTACGCTGAAAATACGGTTTGCATCGTTTCAAACGATTACCCGGTCCCTGACGCTGGATATGGGAACCTGTTCAGAAGAACAGCTATATTTCGCGGCAAAACGATTGTACAACAAGCGGGGGCAGGACAATCCAATCCGTTTGTTGGGTCTGACAGTCAGTCAGCTGCAGCCGTGGCAAGTGCAGGGCGATTTGTTTTCGGAAGATGCAGAAATGCAGGAAAAGGTTGCAGAAGCTATTGACAAGCTGCAGCAGCGGTTTGGACGCAAGGCCATTATGAAAGGTTTTTTGTGGGAAATGTCCCATGAAAAAGACAAATAAAGAAATGTATGAATGGGAGGGTGTATTAGTATGGCGATTTTTAAAGTAGCAGCTCATACGGGTGATAATAATAACGGATACATTGCATATAACACGGAATCAAAAGAACTGCAGGTTTGTTTGAACGATGAGGACGTGAATGCTAAAGTCTACGAATATTTGACGACAGAACGAGGCATGCATCGGTTTACGGACTTATCGTATTATGAAACGGTAAGTGCGGTGCCGACCAGCAGCTTGGAAATGCTGAAGCTGGCATTGTGCTATATTTGGCGTCTCTTAGGCGTACACGTCGATTGGAGCCGTCCTGTTGATGCGTGAAACATAAGACAGTGCGACATATCCACAGGTTATCCACATTCTCCCCATTGTACGGTGGCTAGAATGTGGATGTTTTTTACAAAAGGCGTAAATACGCCATGGAATGCTGTGCATATTTTTTAAAACTTTTTTGTAAAAATGTGGATAACTGCTGCTGACAGAGATAAAACAATCGTTTGTATGCTGCTGTAAACGGCATAATTAAGCGAATAGTATAACATATAAACGATATAGAACGAATGTGTATAAATTAAATAAAAAAGTGGATAACTGGAAATAAAAAGTTACACACAGGCTGTGGATACATGGAAGTAAAGGTATACACATAAGAAATAAGCCGAGAAATCCTATTTTTTTCAAAGAGTTAGATAAAGTTATCCACAAGCCTGATTTTTTTATGTATGACATATACACAGCAATATAGATAGGAGGAAACGACATGAAAGCAATTATTGATGGGTTATTGGTCCTGCCGCATGAAATCGTAACAGGAAAAGTATTGATGTATGAAAAGGATATTTGGAAAATTGTTCCCCGTAAGGAATTTCGAGCAGGCATGTGCACTGATTTAGTAGATGCCAACGGCGGTTTTGTCGTACCAGGATTTATTAATGAACATATTCACGGCTGTGCCGGCGCCGATACGATGGATGAATCAGAAGACGCACTGAAAAAAATGCAGGACGTACTGCCGAAAACGGGCGTCACGTCATTCCTGCCGACGACGATGACGATGCAGCGTGACAAGATTGAACGGGCACTGCAGCGTATACGCCGGGCTAAGGACAATCCGGGCGCGCAAATTTTAGGGGCGCATATGGAAGGACCATTTATTAGCCCGCTGTATAAAGGGTCGCAGGCAGAAGAATATATTGCAGCCCCGGATTTTTCTTGGATAGAACCATATGCCGATGTCGTCAAGAGTATTACTTTGGCGCCGGAAACATTAAAAAACAAGACCTTTTTAAAAGAATGCGCAGTGCATCATATTGTTCCTTCCTTTGGTCACAGCGGCGCATCGTACGAAGAAGCTATGGATGCCATGGAAAAATGCGAAGTTTGTCATGTAACGCATTTGTACAATGCCATGACGCCGCTGCATCATCGCAAGCCGGGACTGGTCGGGGCAGCTTTGCTGGCCAAACAAGCGCACTGTGAATTGATTTGCGATAACCTTCATGTACATCCGGCAGCGCAGAAAATGGCATATCAGCTGAAAGGACGGGATGGCATCATTTTGATCACAGATTCACTGCGTGCCTGCCTTATGCCTGACGGAGAATCGGAATTGGGCGGCCAGAAGGTATTTGTCAAAGACGGTCAGGCACGACTGGCAGACGGCACGCTGGCAGGCAGCACGGCAGCGATGAATCAAGTAGTGCTGAACTTTTTGTTGAATACGGGAGCTTCGCTGCCCGATGTAGTTGCCATGGCCACTATCAATCCGGCCAAGGATTTGGGCGTATACGACCGAATTGGCTCGCTGGAAGAAGGCAAGCAGGCTGACATCGTTGTCTTGGACAGCAATGATTTTCATGTAAAACAAACAATAATTGCCGGAGAGTTAGTATATGATGAAATCACCAATCATTAAAAAAGGGATTCAGTGGGGAATCCGAATAGGCTGTGTTGTGGCTGTGTTTGCGTATGCATTTTTCTTTTACGGCCATGAAAAAACGGAAGAAAGAGATACGAATCAGCCGACGGCCAGTATAGAAGAACAAGCAGAAACGATTGCCGCTTCTATGTCGCCGGAAGACAAGGCAGGGCAGCTGCTCATGGCAGGCATCCAGCATACGACACTGGATGCGGAAGCGGCCGGACAGATTGCAGACTGTCATATCGGTAATATTATTTTGTTTGACCGCAATATGGAATCACAGCAGCAAGTACGTCAATTGACGACAGCACTGCGCAAGCAGATTGCAGGGCAATGCCATATTGCGCCGTTTATTGCATTAGATCAGGAAGGCGGCCAGGTGCTGCGCATGCGTCAGGATTTTCCTGCTGTGCCTGGAGAAGCAGCGATAGGAGAAAGCGGCAAGCCGGAAGAAGCAAAAAAATGGGCAGCCATAACGGGACAGACGCTGAAAAATATGGGAATCAACGTGAACTTTGCGCCGGTTGTCGATTTAGGTTCTAAGGCAGGACGGTCATACAGTACCAATCCGGATACGGTCACGGCATTTGCTGTGCAGGCCTGCCAAGGATACAGTGAAGCGGGCATTTGGTGTGCCCTCAAACATTTTCCCGGCATCGGCAGAGCCAAAACAGACCCGCATATTGACGGCGACCGCGTGCAGGCATCGCGGGAAGAGCTGGAGCAGCAGGAACTGAAGCCATTTCGTGATATACTGCAGCAAGTACAGCAAGACAGCGTTTTTGTGATGGTGTCCAACGTAACCTTTCCCTCGTTGGATGCGCAGTGGCCGGCATGCTTGTCTGCTCACATTATGACGGATATACTGCGCAATACGTATCAATATCAGGGGCTGATTCTATCTGATGATATGGAAATGGGGGCTATGGCCAAGCATTATGCCTTTTCTGATATGGGGGTTATGGCCATTAAAGCCGGTGCAGATATGGTACTCGTCTGCCATGAGTATGGTCATGAACGGGAAACTTATGAGGGATTGGTAAAAGCCTATAAGGAAGATGAAGCGTTCCGCCAGTTGGCAGACGAAAAAGTAAAACGGATTATACGCATAAAACTGGCGAAGGGCGATATGATGCTTCCATAGCACGGGTATGCGGCTATAAATAAACCGTATAGTTTCTATGAGATAATAATGCGGCTGGTTTGTGCCTGCATTGTTGACTTTGGTGCCAAATCATGTAGAATAATCCATGATAACCAACCATTCTATTTTTTCAAAAGAGAGTAATTGTCATGGATTTATTACTGTACAGCCTAATCCTTAGTGTCGTATTCGTTGCAGCTGGCAATGGCATCGTCAAAACGACAGCCGCTTTTTTAGATGAACGAGCTGCAAAAGCGGAAAAAGTAGAAATTTCTCAACGGTATCGCTAAAAGAAAAATATAAAGATAAATCGTATCCTTATATTCATGAGGGTACGATTTTTATTTTTGAAACAGCTGGGGGATGATATCATGGAAATCAGTTTAATTTTGCTGAAGGAAATTATTAAATTATTTCTTATTATGCTTATGGGATTTGCCCTTATTCGTACGGGAAAGTTAAAAACAGCGGACGGCAAAGCGCTGTCTGTACTGTTGGTATATTTAATCTTGCCCTGCGTCATTATTCATTCATTTCAAATTGATGCGGCAGATGAAATTAAAGCCGGCTTACTGTTTGCATTGGCAGCGTCTGCAGCCGTGCATTTTATCTTTATTATGGTGACAGCCGGTCTGCGGCCAATCCTGCGTTTGAAAGCTGTAGAACAGGCATCGCTTATTTACAGCAACGCCGGTATTCTGGTGATTCCGCTCGTTATGGCACTGCTGGGAACAGACTATGTGATTTATCCGTGCACTTATATGGCAGTGCAGCTGGTACTGCTTTGGACACACGGCAGTCATTTGCTTTGCGGCGGCGGTGAAATCCAGTTCCGCACGATTTTCAGCAATATTAATATTTTGGCTATTGTTTTAGGGGCCGTTCTTTTTTTACTGCAAATCAAACTTCCTGTTTTGCTTGACCAGACGATGGCTTCCGTAGGCTCGACTATTGGCCCGATTGGGATGTTGATTACCGGGATGGCTATTGCAGACTGCGATTTAAAAGAAATTTTTCTGAAAGTACGTAATTATATGCCGGTTCTTATCCGTTTAGTCGGGTACCCGGTATTGCTGGTTGTTGTTTTTGCCGTACTGCATCTGAGTGGATGCGTGATGGACGGGAAAAATATACTGCTGACTATTTTTATTGCGTCTATTACGCCGACGGCGGCTATTGTTACATCTATGGCAGAATTGTACGACCAAGATCCGTCCTATTCTGCAGAATTGTGCGTACTGTCAACGATTTTATCTATTGTCACGATGCCCGTATTAGTCTTTGGCTACCAGTGTTTTGCGTAAGTTTGAATCTATAAAACCATAAGAAAAATGCCTTACCTTCTGCAACTGCATGGCTGTCGGAGATAAGGCATTTTCTGTTTATAATAAGAGAATCACGGTATGTTATTCCGACCGTTCAAATTTACGCTGCCGTTGTGCGGCCACGCTGATGGCTAAAACAATTAAAGCCGCTAAAATAAAGATGTATTTGATACCTAAAAATGTGGCAACTACACCACCTAACAACGGTCCTGTCATGGAGCCGATTTGCTGTGCAGAAAAGAGCAGGCCGAAGACGTGACCTTTGGTATGTGCGTCGGTGTTTTCTGCAAGAATGGCATTGATCGAAGGATAAATGCCGGAAAAGAATAAGCCGACTGCAAATTGGCTGGCTGCAAACAGCATCAAATCATTGGGAAGCGACTGCAGGAAAAAGCAAATGCCCGTCGCGATCAGTGCATACGTTAACGCTGTATGGAAGCCGTGATGCTGGCCGAAGCGTCCCCAAAGCGGGGCAGAAATAGCACTGGCAAAACCGCCTAGGGAGAAGACTAACCCAGAGATAAAAATCAGGTTGTCCATCTGACCGGCCAATTCGGAAACGTATGTTGTCAAAACAGGCTGAATGATAAGGATGACAAACTGCACAAATACGGCGTAAATGAGCATGTTGCGGATAAGCGGATTTTTCCACAGATTGGGTTTTTCTTCCGCCTGTTTTTCATTGGTTGGTTTGACATCGTCCGGTGGTTCTTTAATAAAGAAGACAAGTACCAGAAAGTTTAAAAATAAGGCGGCAGCTGCCAAAAAGAAAGACATGCGCATGCCAAAAGCTTCAGCAAGAATGCCGCCGAATAAAGGCCCGATGACGCCGCCGGCTGTGAGCGCGCCCTGCATAATGCCTAAGCAGATGCCCAGTTTTTTGGGGGGCGCATAAATAGTCATAATGGCCAATTCCATCGGCCAAAGACCGGCTGCAAATCCCTGAAACATGCGCATAAAGGTCAGCTGCAAAGGGGAGGTGACAATGCCGCCGAGAAAATAACTGATGGAAAGAAGCAGACTGGCACGAATTGCCATCAGTCGTTTTCCCTTTTTGTCGGCCATGCGTCCCCAGATAGGTGCCATAATGGCGCTGACGGCAAAGGACGAGGAGAAAACGACGCCGGACCAAATATTTACGGCTGAAGGATCGACGCCCAGTTCATGTGTCAAATACATGGGTAAGAAAGGGACAAGCATCGTATAACTGCCCGACATGAAGACCACATTGCAGGTTAAAATTGCCAGGCAAAATTTCCAATTCATAGATAAGACCTCTTTCCTATAGTTACTGTTGGATAGTATATATTCATTCTTTGGAATTTATCTATTATACAGTATTTTTTTACAATGTCAACGGCTGGCAGATTGGCAGCGAAAGAATGTGTTTTCTATTTGAGCCAGGTTTGAATGCCAACGCCGATTTATGGGCCAAGACTTGCTGAATTGCGCGTAGGTTTATATAATAAAGTATCATTGTGATTTATGAGTAAGGAGTAATACACATGGTTATGTATTTGATAAAACGATTGGCAGGGACAGCTGCCGTACTGTGGGTGATTATTACTATCACGTTTGGACTGATGCATGCTATCCCGGGAGGGCCGTTTACGCAGGAAAAGAAACTGCCGCCGGCTGTGATGGCAACTGTAGAAGAACGGTATCATTTGAATGATTCGTTATGGGATCAGTATACCGATTATGTTCGCCATGCTGCCGTATTGGATTTAGGGCCGTCGTATAAGTACCCTGGCAAGACGGTCAATGATATTATTGCAGAAACCTTTCCCATCTCTGCAGAATTGGGACTGATTAGTCTGCTGCTGGCTGTCGGCATGGGGGTTCTTTGCGGTATGGCCGCAGCGTGGTATAAAAACCGCTGGATTGATTACCTCTTGATGATTGGTGCAACCTTAGGCGTATCGGTGCCCAGTTTTATCATTGCCGCAGTGTTGATTCAGCTGTTTGCCTTTACGTGGCCCGTACTGCCGGCAGCCATGTGGAAGGGACCTGCTTATGTTGTCTTGCCGGCGTTGGCACTGGCAGCGCATCCCACGGCCTTTATTATGCGTCTTACCCGTTCCAGTATTTTGGATGCATTGGGGCAGGATTATATCCGGACAGCCCGTTCCCGCGGCATCAGCACGCGGCGTCTTCTCTGCCATCATGCATTGCGGAACGCCCTGCTT
Source organism: uncultured Megasphaera sp. (assembly GCA_934193515.1). GTDB lineage: Bacteria > Bacillota > Negativicutes > Veillonellales > Megasphaeraceae > Megasphaera. Next base: position 75,119 of record CAKPVJ010000006.1, read on the forward strand.
CCGGTCGTCAGTTACATTGGCCCTTTGGCAGCGGCGCTTCTTACGGGCAGTTTTGTTGTAGAATCTATTTTTGCCATTCCCGGCTTGGGACGTCATTTTGTGACGAGTATTTATAATCGGGATTATACTGTCATTTTGGGCATTACGATTTTTTACAGTTTTCTCATCATGATGATGAACTTGTTGATTGATATGATGTATCCGCTGCTAGATCCGCGCATTACGCTGAAATCAGGAAAGGAGAAATAAATGGTGAAGAACAGTGATTTTCAACCGATTCGGCCGGAAGACCGGATAGAGCCGTATATTCCTCCGCAGAAGCTGCGGGAACGAGGCTGGCGGCAGATGAAAAAAAATCGTTTGGCACTCTGGGGCATGGCGATTGTCTGTGTCATGACGGTACTGGCGGTGTTTGGCCCAATGGCAGCGCCGTATGACTACGCTGCCCAAGATTTTGCCATGGCGAACGCTTGGCCGTCTGCTGCGCATTGGTTCGGTACCGATGCATTGGGGCGGGATTTATTTGTCCGGGTGTTATATGGTGCCCGTATTTCCCTTTCTATTGGACTTGTCGCCAGTTTGATTAATGTATGCATCGGCATCGTATACGGCGGGATTGCCGGCTTGGTCGGCGGCCGCGTGGACCGTGTCATGATGCACCTTGTCGATATTTTGTATTCGATTCCTATGCTGCTGTATGTGATTCTGCTGATGGTCGTGTTTAAGCCGGGACTGCTGAACATATACCTGGCATTGGGTATTGCCTATTGGCTGAACATGGCACGGATTGTCCGCGGCCAGATTTTGAGCTTGAAAAAACAGGAATATGTATTGGCTGCCAAAGCCTGCGGGACATCGACGTGGCACATCTTATGCCGTCATATGATTCCTAACTGTGTCGGCCCGATTATTGTCACGTTGACGTTATCTATCCCAGATGCTATTTTTACGGAAGCGTTTCTCAGCTTTATCGGTCTCGGCGTTTCGGCGCCCATGGCCAGCTGGGGTGTACTGGCATCGGACGGCATTAACAGCATTCGTTCGTTCCCGTTCCAGCTCATTTTTCCGGCCATTGCTTTAAGTTTGACCATGCTGGGATTTATGTTCCTAGGTGATGGCCTGCGGGATGCGTTAGACCCGCAGAGCCAAAAAGGAGGCAGCTGATGAAGCCATTATTGGAGATTGACCATGTATCTGTATCGTTTACAACCTATCGCGGCATGTTGGAAGCTCTGCATCAGGTATCTTTGTATGTGCAGGCAGGGGAAACGATAGGCATTGTTGGAGAATCAGGCTGCGGCAAATCCGTTACGTCGCAGGCGGTGATGAAACTGCTGCCGACAGAAACGACACAGTATACAAACGGAGCCATTTACTGGCAGGAAACGAATATCCTGCCGCTGCCGGAATCGCAAATCAACGAAATGCGCGGCCGTGACATGGCCATGGTGTTTCAAGACCCGATGACGGCACTGAATCCCGTGCTGACGATTGGCGACCAGATTTGTGAAGGACTGCAGCGTGCTGAGACTATGCCTAAAGGAGCGCGGAAGAAAAAAGCAATCGAATTGCTGCAGGCCGTCGGTATTACATCACCGGAGAAACGATTTTGCCAGTATCCCCATGAACTGTCCGGCGGCATGCGGCAGCGCTGTCTGATAGCCATGGCACTGGCAGGTCGGCCCAAGCTTTTATTTGCGGACGAACCGACTACGGCATTGGATGTCACGACAGAGGCACAGATATTGGCATTGCTGCAGCAGCTGCAGCACGATACAGGTATGGCGATGGTTTTGATTTCCCACAATTTGGGAGTTATTGCGCAGATGTGCCGACGGATTTATGTCATGTATGCAGGAACTGTTGTCGAAGAAGGAACGGCAGAAGATATTTTTTACCGGCCGGCCCATCCCTATACCCAAGGGCTGCTGGCTTCGCTTCCCGATCCGGCCCATAAGGACCGCGTGTTAAAAGGCATTGCAGGACAGGCTCCGGATTTGTTTCATATGCCTCAAGGGTGCCGGTTTTTTAGACGATGTCCGTATGCGATGCGGATTTGCATGCAGAAATTATCGCCAGCATACGAGATAGGCGCAGGTCATCGTGTGAGCTGCTGGCTGCTTTCGCCGGAAAGGAAAAACGCATAATGGATTTAATTCGTGCCCATCATATTACGAAAAATTTTGTCGTCGAAACCGATTGGCTGGGACGGCCCCAAACGATATTGACGGCGGTGCATGATATGTCGCTGACGATTCACGAGGGAGAAACTGTCGGGTTGGTCGGCGAATCAGGCTGCGGTAAATCGACATTTGCCAGAACGGTATTGGGACTGTATGCTGCAAGCGGCGGCGACGTTTTTTATAAAGGAAAGAATATTCAGGATGCAGCGGTACAGCAGCAGTACCGTCGGCATGTGCAAATGATTTTTCAAGATCCATACTCGTCTTTAAACCCGCGGATGACCGTAGAAGATATTATTAGCGAGCCGCTGCGCAATTATGGCATATGTCAAACTCGTCAGGAGCGGCAAAAAAAAGTCTGCGAGCTGTTGGAAGAAGTCGATATGCGGCCAGAAGCGGCTCAGCGGTATCCCCATGAATTCAGCGGCGGCCAGCGGCAGCGTGTAGGCATTGCCAGAGCCTTGGCCGTGTCGCCGGAATGTATTTTTTGTGATGAACCGATTTCAGCCCTTGATGTATCCGTGCAGGTACAAATCGTCAATATGATGCAGCGTTTGCAGAAAGAACGGGGATTATCCTATTTATTTATTGCCCATGATTTAGCTATGGTGCATCATATGAGCCATCGTATCGGCGTCATGTATTTGGGGCGATTGGTTGAATTAGGCACAGGTGATGACGTATATCATAAACCGCTGCATCCCTATACGCAAATCTTAATTGCGGCAGTGCCCCGGCCTGACCCACGGTATGTGCGCCGGGTACTGGTACAGGGAGAAGTACCGAGTCCGCTGCAGGCACCGTCAGGATGTGTATTTCATACACGCTGTCCGTATGCAGATGCCCAATGCAGCCAGTCCGTACCGCCGCTGCGGGAAGCGGCACCGGCACATTGGGTGGCATGCCACCACGTAAAAGGAGGGGACAAGCTATGATACGCACAGGGATACTGGGGCTTTGCTGCCTGTTGATGCTGGTTTGCGGCGGCTGCAGCGGCGTGCAAAAACCAGATACAGTTAGCTATGTATTGGAAGCCGAGCCCTCACGGCTCGATCCGGCCATGACGACCAACTTGGCCGAAAATAATACAGAACTGCAGCTGTTTGAAGGGTTGACCCGTCTGGACAAAGAGGATGTTCCGCAGCCGGCGCTGGCTGAAAGCTGGGATATTTCACCGGACGGCAAAGTATATACCTTCCATTTGCGGGATGGAATCCAATGGAGTGACGGGACGCCGATTACTGCGCAGGATATAGAATTTTCCTGGAAACGAGTGATTGACCCGGATATTGCTTCGGAAAATGCATATATGATGTTCTGCATCGATAACGCAGAAAAGTATTTTAAAAAGAAAGCCGCGGCAGACGAAGTAGGCATTCATGCTTTGGATGACAAAACCCTGCAGGTGCGTCTGACGAATCCGACGGCTTATTTTCTGAACTTGACAGCTTTCCACTGCTATTATCCCGTCCCGTGCCAACAAGTAGAAGCGCATCCGGATACATGGGCTTCCGATGCAGAAACGATGGTGTGCAGCGGACCGTATAAAATTACAAAATGGATTCACTCCAGTGAAATCACGATGGTAAAAAATGACCAGTACTGGGATAAAGATGCCGTACAGCTTCCGTCCATCGTATTTCCGATCAGCGATTCACAGGCAACACGTCTGACATTGGTTGAAAGCAATCAGGCGAATATGACCGTAGAACCGCCGCCGGCTGACCAGGACCGCTTGGAAAAAATGGGCTTATATAAAGTAGCACCGTATTTGGGCATATATTACTATGTATTTAATGTGCAGAAACCGCCTTTTGATGATGTACGCGTGCGCAAAGCCTTTGCCTTGGCTGTACAGCGGCAGGGCTTGATTCAGCATATTGTCCGGGGACAGAAACAAGCAGCCTATGCCTGGGTGCCGCCGGGAATTTTGGACAAAACGACAGGCCGTGATTTCCGTGCAGAAGGAGGCAACCTGATGACAGAAGACGCCGAAAAAGCACGGCAGCTTTTGCAGGAAGCGGGCTATGATGCAGACCATCCATTGCCGGAAATCAATATACTGTTTAATACCAGTGAAATTCATAAAGCCATTGCAGAAGCGATGCAGGCCATGTGGAAAGAAAATTTGGGAGCAGATGTTCAGCTGACCAATCAGGAATCAAAAGTTTTCATGGCTTCCCGCAGTCAGGGCGAGTATCAGATTGCCCGTGCGTCATGGATTGCCGATTACAGCGACCCTATGAGCTTTTTGGATGTATTTGATGATGAAGAAAACGATGCACAATACCATAATCCTGTTTATCATGAACTGATTCAAAAAGCAAAAACCACCAACAATGAAGCACTGCGCATGCAGTATATGCATGAAGCAGAACAAAAGCTGTTTGACGACTGCGTAATCATACCGATTTATTACACGACGCAGCCATATGCGGCCCAACCGTATATCAAAGGATACCATTGGTCTTCTCTGGGATTGGTTGATTTTAAAGAAGCCTATATAGAAAAGGGGAATTGACACTATGTATAAGCAAGGAAAAGCCGTACATCCCGGAGATACGCTGGGTATTGTAGGCCCTTCTTCGACATTGGGGAACCATAGTTTGGAACAGGGCCTGGCCGTACTGCATGCGCTGGGATACAAAACAAAGCTTGGAAAATCGGCTACAGCGCATTGGGGGTATTTGGCTGGTGACGATGCATTGCGTGCACAGGATATCACGGACATGTTCGCAGATGACAGTGTCGATGGGATTATCTGCCTGCGCGGCGGCTACGGGGCAACACGCCTTTTGCCGCTGCTGGATTACCAAACGATTGCAGCGCATCCCAAGCTGTTTGTGGGTTTTAGCGATATAACGGCACTGCATACCGTGTTTTTGCAGCGATGCCGCTTTATGCCTGTCCATGGAACGATGGTTATGTCTTTGGGGCGAGATGCATCGGCATATACGAAAACATGTTTGGCAAAGGGATTGGGCAACCCGTATCAGCCCGGCAAAATACCCCTTCCGGCTGATTGGCATATGGAATCTATCGTTCCCGGTGATGTGACGGGAACGATTTGCGGCGGCAACTTGATGTTGCTGGCTGCGACGACAGGGACGCCGTATGCCCTGCAGATAGAAGATGCGATTCTTCTCATTGAAGAAATTGGCGAAGAAGCCTATTCGCTGGACCGAATGCTTTGCCAATTAGAAGAAGCAGGAATTATTGCTAGGGCAAGAGGTATTATTTTTGGAGAGTTTACACGATGTGAACCGAATGAACCGGCACCATATGAATTTACAAGCCGGGAAATTGTGTACCAATATGCCAAACGATGGGGCAAACCGGCTGTTTGGGGATTTCCTGCCGGGCATGGAACCGATAATACGTGGCTGCCGTTGGGAATGAAAGCCCGTCTTTGCTGTCAGGCAGACGATCCTTATGTAGAATTGCTGCCTTGGTAAGGGAGGAATATATATGGATAAAAAAGAAATGAAGCAAGAAGGATGTCGGCAAGTCGATATACTGCAGCCGGTTATTTATGAAATTGCCGACTATTTGCATGCCCATCCGGAATTGGGAAAACAAGAAGTCCTGGCCTCATCCAAGCTGCGGCATATTTTATCGGACTATCAGTTTCAAGTAGAAGACTGCGTACCCGAAGCGTTTCCTACAGCATTCCATGCGTCCTATGGACATGGTCCTTGCCAAATCGGTTTTTTAGCAGAATATGATGCCCTGCCGGAAATAGGGCATGCGTGCGGGCATAATTTAATTGCGGCTATGAGTGTGGGCGCAGCCATTGCATTTGCTGCGGTTTGCGGTGAGCTGGCAACGGTCCATGTATACGGCTGTCCGGCAGAAGAAACGGTTGGCAGTAAAGTGTATATGAGTGCTCATGGGGTATTTGACAAATTAGATGCGGCTATGCTTATTCATCCCGGTTCAGACAAAACGTGTATTGGCGGCACATCCTATGCAACCCATCCGTTACAGTTTACTTTTTTGGGAAAATCAGCCCATGTAGCCGACCCTGATTATCACGGTATTAATGCGCTGGATACGCTGGTTGATTTTTACGGACGGCTGAAAGCATATGAAAAGACGCTGACAGAACGGCATATTATTGGCGCGATTATTACAGAAGGCGGGACAGCCCCCAATGTTGTGCCGGATAAAGCTGTCATGAAAGCGACGATTCGGGCACTGCGGACGGAATATTTAGAAGAAAAAATGCTGCCGGATATCAAAGCATTGGCGCAAGATACAGCAAAAGAACATGGAGCCGCTGTACAAATGCTGCACTATGAGCCACTATTCAAAAATATGGTCAATGATGCCAAAATGGAAGTATACTTTGCCGAAGCGTTCAGTGACCTCTATGAAGAATTTACTGTCGAAGATGATGATGCGGCTGAAGGTTCGACCGATGTAGGCAATGTAAGTCAAGTGACGCGTGTCAGCCAGCCTGAAATCTGTATCGGATATCATATTGCTGCGCACACGAAAGAATTTGCTGAAGCAGCCGGCAGTGATTTAGGAAAAATGCAATCTCTCGTTGGAGCCAAAGCCATGGTGCGGGTGGCTGTCGATTTGGCATTTGAAAAATAATTAATACAAATTACAATACGCAGAGAGCGATAAAAAAGCAGCTCTCTGCGTATTATATATTTTCCATTTATTATATGGTCAATTCAATGCAGCTTATATTCTCATATAGGTTAATTCCTTAACAGCAGTTTACAACTTTTTGAATAAATAAATATCGCGTAACCACACTTTGAAGTATAATGAATCTGCTAAAACACATCATTTCAAAGGAGTTACGCGATG
>CAKPVJ010000007.1 GCA_934193515.1 uncultured Megasphaera sp.
CAAATGGCCTTTTGAGAGAATATTTTCCAAAGGGAAAGGATATCACGGATATTTCGAATAACTATATTCAAGAGAAATTGATGAACTCAATCTAAGACCTAGAAAATGTCTTGGCTATAAAACACCCTATGAGGTCTATTTTTCAAAAACGTTGCATTTGACTTGACAATTCATCACATAAAAAAACTTCTATCCACTAATGTAGATAGAAGTTTTTTGAATTGGAGCCACTAATAGGATTTGAACCTACGACCCTCTCATTACGAATGAGATGCTCTGCCAGCTGAGCTATAGTGGCAAGTACTCTATTATTATAGGGGGTTTATACGATTTTGTCAATTATTTTTTTTGCTAAATTGTGATTTAAAAGAACTGACATTTTTACTGCCGTTGTTGCTATATAGGTAAGCCGTTAAAACAGCAAACATAAACGAAATGTTAATTTTTATATCTATTCTCGATTAACTTATGTTTTTATTGTTTGTCAGCCTATTTGTATGATAGTATACATGTATATGCTGAATAAATAGGAGTGAATCGTATGCTGGATATGAAGAAAACATGCAAAGTTGCCGTTGTGCAGGCGGCACCTGTCATGTTTGATAAAAAACAAAGCCTTGACAAAGTAATATCTCTGATTGAAACGTGTCATAAACAGCAGGTTGAGCTGATTGTATTTCCGGAATTGTGTATTCCTGGCTACCCGTATGGAATGTCTTTCGGCTTTTCTGTTGGTGCGCGGGATGCAGGCGGCCGCAGAGATTGGAAGCAGTATTATGATAATTCTGTTGTAGTGCCTGGAACGGAAACCAAACGATTGGGCGAAGCGGCACGCCGTGCCAAGGCTTGGCTGAGTGTGGGTATATCGGAACGAGATGCTGTGACAGCGACCTTGTATAACTCCAATCTGCTTTTTTCTCCCGAAGGGGAACTTGTTTTTTGCCATCGGAAACTGAAACCGACAGGCTCGGAACGCGTCGTATGGGGTGATGCGGACCGAGGCTATTTTCCTGTAGGCCAAACGCCGTGGGGGCCGGTTGGCAGTTTAATCTGCTGGGAAAGCTATATGCCGTTGGCACGCGCCGCATTGTATCAAAAGGGCATTACCATATATATCGCACCGAATACTAATGACAATACAGAATGGCAGGATACGGTTCGGCATATTGCAATTGAAGGACATTGCTATGTCATCAATTGTGATATGTTTTTTACCAAAGCCATGTATCCGAATACGGTGGCGTATCCTGAAGAAATAGAAAAATTACCGGATACAGTATGCCGTGGCGGCAGTTCTATTATTGACCCGTATGGACATGAAATAGCCGGTCCTATATGGGATAAGGAAGATATTTTGTATGCAGAACTGGATATGGACGCAGTGGCTGCCAGCCGTATGGAATTTGATGCGTGCGGGCATTATGCACGGCCGGATGTACTGCAGCTGCATGTAGAAGATAAATAAAGTTTGTTGTCTTTCCAACCGCTTTTTAACAGAAAAATGTATATACTGTAGATAACGGAAGAGATATGCTTCCGCATGTATAGAGACGTACTGTTAAGGAGTGGTTTATATGAAATTCAACGTCAATGATACTTGTATTTCTTGCGGCATGTGCGCTAATATCTGTCCGGAAGTGTTTCACATGCGTGACGATACCGGAATGGCAGAAGCGATTGGCGGCATCGTACCGGCAGAATCAGAAGCAGCTGCGCAGGAAGCTATGACTTCCTGTCCGGCAGGGGCTATTGAAGAACAAGAAGAATAGATATGTATCTGTGAGTTTTGTTTTTGTTTGTAATTCTAAAATAAATGTAACCTATAGAAGGCAGCTATTGACAGGTGTGCATGAATCGTCTATGATATAGCTAACTTCATAGTACGTATGGCAAAGGCGCTGTTAAAGCTTAGGCTTTAGCAGCGTCTTTTTTGTATACAGAACCTTGGGGGAGGTTTGAAATACTATGAAGTGATATTTAGATAGGATGATTTTTAGTATGCATTGCATACTGTATACAAAATCAAGTTTGTTGTAGAATGTGGGAGGATATTATGAGAACAGAACATGACTTTTTAGGTGAAATGAATGTACCGGACGAAGCGTATTATGGTGTACAAACGATGCGCGCGATGGAAAATTTCCATATTACAGGAGAACATCTGGATCCGGATTTCATAAAAGCCATGGCAACGGTCAAAAAAGCTTCTGCCTTGGCGAATATGTCAACAGGCCGTCTGGATGCAGCGATTGGAAATGCATTGGTACAGGCTGCCAGTGAAATTATTGTCGGTCAGTGGCTCGACCAGTTCCCAGTAGATCCCATCCAGGGCGGCGCAGGTACGTCTGTCAATATGAACATGAACGAAGTATTGTGCAATCGAGCACTGGAAATTCTTGGCAAACCCAAAGGACGGTATGATATTGTATCTCCCAATAACCATGCCAACATGGCACAGTCTACAAATGACGTATTTCCTACCAGCATTAAAGTATGCTTAATTATGAAAGGTAAAAAATTAGCCGATGCCTTACGAGAACTTGAAGAAGGACTGGACGAAAAAGCCGATGAATTTCATGATGTTTTAAAAATGGGACGTACGCATTTGCAGGATGCCGTGCCTATTACGTTGGGACAGGAAATGGGGGCCTATGCTTCGGCAGTACACCGCGGCAGAAAACGGATTGAAAAATCATTAGAAGGCGTTCATGTTATCAATATGGGCGGTACGGCAGTCGGCACCGGGTTGAATGCAGAACCGGAATATATCAAAGCCGTAGCTGCTAAATTATCTGCGTTGACGGGAGAAATTTTTGTTACAGCCCGCAACTTGATTGATATGACCAACAACACGGATATTTTTGCGGAAGTATCAGGCAGCATGAAAGCGACGGCTTTGATGCTTATCAAAATGGCTAACGATTTTCGCCTCATGGCATCCGGTCCGCGCTGCGGCTTGAACGAATTAAAGCTGCCGGCACGGCAGCCTGGTTCTTCTATCATGCCAGGCAAAGTAAATCCTGTCATGGCAGAAGTACTGGACCAGACGTGTTATCAGGTGATTGGCAATGACTTGGCGATTAGCATGGGTGTAGAAAATGGTCAGTTTGAACTGAATGTTATGGAACCGGTCATGGCGTTTAATTTATTCCACTCCATGCAGTACTTGACTAACGCCGTTCATGCATTCAACAAGTATCTGCTTCAGGGCGTACAGGCCAATCGGGAATCGTGCCAGCATTGGATTGACCATAGTGTCGGCATCGTAACGGCATTGCTGCCGCATATTGGCTACGAACGCTCCTCTCAACTTGCCAAAGAAGCTTATGCCACAGGACGTCCAATTCGGGATATTATTTTGGAACATGGCTATTTGACGAAAGAACAGATGGATATTATTTTATCTCCGGAAGAAATGACAAAACCAGGGATTGCCGGAAAAGCAGTATTGGAACAAAACTATGTATCCCAGCAAAAAATTTCTGGATAAATTATACTATATGTAGACAAAGAGCAGCAACAAAATGAGAATTTTGTTGTTGCTCTTTTACTGTACTGTTTCAAGGGTATCGCTTGCAGTAGTATGATTCGTTGTTTTTAAACTTCAAACAAAAGACTGAAAACTTTTAAGAAAAAGACAGGGTGCATGATAGTAAAAAACGCTATATTACAAGTTTTTGCTATACACAATACGGCAAGTATGCTGCCATAGCAGCTTTTCGTTCTTTCCAATCCGGCATAATCATAGTCATGACATTATAGAAATGTTTGGAATGATTGGGGTGAATGAGATGGCATAATTCATGAAGCATAACGTGGTCGATAATGGCTTCCGGCATAATCGCCAAATAGGTATTCATCGTAATCATTCCCTTAAGGGGCATGCAGGAGCCCCAGCGGGAACGCATAATACGCTGGCGAAGAGCTGGCATTTCAATAGGATAGTCGGACAGTTTGGAAAACATGCGGGCAGCACTGGCAGGGAAAAGCCGCTTGCCCTCTTGCTGCAGCAGTTTATGATATAATTGCTGGCGTATGGCGGGTGTATTTTCTGTGATTTCCATATAGACAGTTTTGCCGCTGCGACGGACTGTATTGTGCAGGCCAAGGCGAATGTCCAGTGTATAGGCCGCACCTGCCAAATACAGCGTACTGCCGTCACATAACGTCAAAAAAGGCGTCGTTTCCAGCCGTTTTTTCATTTCGCCTATAGCATGAATAATAAAAGCGCTGTTCTTTTGCAAGAAGTTTTCTATTTGAGATAGAGGAACCCGCGGTGCGGCAGATACATGGACAGAACCGTCGCTGCGGATGCGGAGGTTGATGTTTTTTACCGCTTTACGGGTAAGTTCATACGTTATGGTATGGGTATGCAGTTGAATCGTATAAGAAGCAGATGTATTCATAAAATCCTCGATACGGTATAAAATATATGATACTGATATATACAGGGAGCCGTTAAACAGAAGTTTAAAAATCAATTCTCTTCATGGCGAACCGTGGGAGCGGAAATGTCGGGGAGCTGAGTTTGTTCTTGCTTTTCATAGAGGACAACATAAAATATATCGCCATAATGCGGATTGTGAACCCGTCTGCCTATGTCATACACTTGGCGAATCTTGCCTGTTTTTGTTATGATGCGGTATGTTACATAATCGAGTTGATGGCTGTTTTCCTGAATCTGCCGCGCAATTGATTCTTCTACTTCCTCTACATCGTCTGGGTGAACCATGTTTCGAAATGTCCCGCCGGTATAACTCATAAACTCTTCCATATTCTCACAGTCAAAAAGATGAAAGAGATGCGTTGTGCCAAACAAAATCTCTTCTCCTGAATCGGCCCGGTAAATGAGAACGGAAACCGGCAGCCCTGCAGAAAGATCTAACAAACTGAATCCATATCGGTATCGACCTTCATTGCCCATACGGGGATGATATGCTGCCATTCCATTCTTTCCATTCTCCTTGATATGATATAACGCGATATCTGCCTTTCGACATAGTTCGGCAATAGAGGAGGCTTGTTCCGGTGCCATTGCATAGCCCATCGAAATTTGATATTTTAAAACTAAATTATTGTAAATTACTTGAAAATTTCTTTGCACGAAGGATTCCAGCTGCGGCTGAACGTCTTCTTGTTTGCATCCGGGGAAAAACAGTTGAAATTCATCACCGCCGTTGCGGATGGGGATGATTTCCGGACCGAAATGATTCTTTATCATATTGGCTACATGTTGTAAAACAGCATCTCCTACTTCATGACCAAACATATCGTTAAAATGTTTGAAATTATCAATGTCCATTTCTGCCAATACCGCTGGTTTACCGGGATGATTGATAAAATATTCTTTCATCAGAGTATCGCCGCCCCAACGGTTATACAGTCCGGTTAATTTATCTTGTTCAGCTTGTTTTTCCATTTCCGGCTTATTTCTTGGAGATGCAGCCTTTTTATTGTCTGAAGTTGTTGAACGGTCTGCTGCTTTTGCCGTATCATGCTGGCTAGCACAAAATTTAAAAACAGTGAAACGACTATCACCAATATATTTACTTTATTTTGATAGGTGTATTGAAATAGATTTTGGTAATATTCAGAAAAGAAAAAACAGGCATACCCTGCAGACAATACGCCGCAGAGAGCGCCTTCTGCTCTGCCTGCTAGAACTGTCAAAAAGAGCATCAAGGAAACCAGCACCATCATGGGAACCGTAATATTTAACTGGAACAGAAAAATACAGATGAGTAAAGTGCCGGCTGCTGTCAGTCCCAGACGTACAAAGAGGGGCCTCTTTTTCCATTGTTCCAATATAGGTCTCTTCCTTTCGATAGGTTTTATGCTTAGTATACCGTATAATGCCAGTTTTGTGTCAAATTTTTGCCCAAATAAATTTAATGTTTTATGTTTATGGGTCTGCGTGACATAAAACAAGACACGGCATCTTCCTGCAATGGAACAATAGGGAGATGGAAATGTACTTTTTAGAAACATGGAATGCATAGGAATAGATACATCCTGAGCATATAATATTGATATATATACATATTTACTATATAATAAACACCGAATTTGAATATACGAAAAGATAAAATATATTGTCAAAACGATAAGGAGAAAGACAATGATAAATTTTACGGCTATTGATTTTGAAACAGCCAATAAATATGCCAATAGTGCGTGTTCATTGGCAGCAGTTACGATTCATGACAATGCATGTGTCAACGAAGCATATACACTTATCAAGCCGCCGTTTATGGTTTTTTCACCAGACAATGTGCGGATTCATGGCATTACACCGGATCAAGTCGCAGATAAACCCCAATTCGATGCCTTATGGAATGACATACGACCTCATTTGGAGGGACAGATTTTGATGGCTCATTACGCTGTTTTTGATACACGCGTATTGCGCAGCTTAATCAAGACGTATCATTTAGAGGCTCCCGCAGCGAAATATGCCTGCACCGTAGAAATTTCCCGCAAAGTTTGGCCTGATTTATGCAATCATAAGCTGGATACCGTAGCCGGATTTTTGGGATTTCAGTTTCATCATCATCAAGCGTTGGATGATGCGCGGGCATGTGCTGTCATTGCCTGCAAAGCAGCTGAAAAAGTAGGGGCATCGTCTATTGAAGAACTCGTGGATATACTCGGCCTGTCACTGAAAATATTATAAAAATATGAATATGAAGATACTTTTTGTGCATGCAGATTATGCATCTATACGCCTTTGGGATAAGACCTTACATATTTCTCAAATATGCGTATAATGAAAGAAGCAACGTTTTCATTACGAAAGGGGATTGAGATTATGAAAATTGTATTATTGGAATCACTCGGTATTAGTCAGGAACTGCTGGATTCATATGTAAAGCCGCTGCAGGCAAAGGGCTATGAATTTGCTGCCTATGAACGCAATGACGATGTATCGGTACAGATTGAAGAAGCGAAAGATGCAGATATTCTCATTATTGCCAACATGCCGCTGAAAGCAGACGTTATCAACGCCTGCCCGAATTTGAAATATATTGATGTAGCATTTACCGGCGTAGATCATGTTGCATTAGATGCTGCCAAAGCAAAAGGAATCAAAGTAAGCAATGCATCCGGCTACTCGACCGTTGCTGTTGCAGAGCTGACAATTGCTATGATGCTCGACCTTTTGCGCTATGTGCCGCAAGTAGATGCTGCCTGCCGTGCCGGCGGTACAAAGGCTGGATTTATCGGCAATGAATTGGAAGGAAAAACGGTTGCTTTGGTAGGAACCGGTGCTATTGGTCATCGTGTTGCAGAACTTGTTCATGCATTTGGAGCAAAAGTTATTGCCTATAATGGTTTTTCCCATAAAGAAAATACGGATTTGATTACGTATCTGCCAATGAAAGAAATGATGGAACAAGCAGATATCGTATCGCTGCATTGCCCGGTTACAGATAAATCTCGCGGCTTGATTAATGCAGAAACGATTTCATATATGAAACCGACGGCTTTCCTCGTCAACGAAGCCCGCGGCCTTGTTGTAGATTCCCAAGCGTTGGCAGATGCCCTCAACAGCGGCAAAATTGCCGGTGCCGGTATTGATGTTTTCGAAAATGAACCGCCGCTGGATACCAACCATCCGCTCCTTCATTCCAAAAATACGATTGTCACGCCGCATGTTGCGTTTGCTACCCATGAATCCATGGAAAAACGCGCTGTCATTGTGTTTGATAATATTGATGCATATCTTGCAGGAAACCAGAAAAATATTATTTTATAATCTGTCTTTCCATGATAAGCTAAATCAAGAACTGCTTTATAGATATATCTATGAGGCAGTTCTTTTTTTGATGACAGAAAGGTATACAAAAAAGACATTATTCAACTATTGTCTATGCTACTTATTCAAGAATAAAGAAATAGCATTGCCTAAAGAATACTAGTATGGTAGTATGTAAACAACAAAGCAATTATAAACTAATTTGTGTATATGGAGGAGAATAGAGTGAGTATGAGAATGACATTTCGCTGGTATGGCGAAAACGACGACAAAATTACATTACAGCAGATTGACCAGATTCCTGGCATGGATGGAATTGTAGGTGCATTGTTTGATATTCCTGTTGGTGAAGTATGGCCGGTAGAACCGCTGCTTCATATTAAAAAAATTGCAGAAGAAAATAATTTGGTATTTAAGGATTTGGAAAGCATCAATGTTCATGAAGATATTAAATTAGGCTTGCCAAGTCGTGATAAATATATTGAAAACTATATTACATCCTTGAAAAATGCTGCTAAAGCTGGCATTCAGATGGTTTGCTACAATTTCATGCCGATTTTCGACTGGACACGTACGGACTTGGCAAAACCCTTGTATGATGGCTCTACAGCTCTCGCATATGACTATCATGTCATCGAAGGAAAAACCCCGCAGGATATGGCCAAAGAAATTTTGGATAACAGCAACGGATTTGTTCTTCCTGGCTGGGAACCGGAACGTCTTAAAGAATTGTCCCACTTGTTTGAACAATATGAAGGCATGGATGAAGATGGACTCCGTAAAAATCTTTCGTATTTCTTAAATGCCATTGTGCCGGTCGCAGAAGAATTGGGCATCAAGATGGCAATTCATCCGGACGATCCGCCTAAATCTGTATTTGGCCTGCCGCGCATTGTCAAAAATGAAAGTGATTTGGATAAAATTGCAGCCATGGTAGACAGCCCTAGCAACGGCTTTACGATTTGCACTGGCTCTTTAGGTTCCAATCGTCAGAATGATATTCCGCACATCATTCGTAAGTTTGGCAAAATGAATCGAGTTAACTTCCTTCATGTTCGTAATATCCAAGTTCATGAACCGTGGGTATTCAATGAAGTAGCTCATAAATCACAGTTTGGCAGCTTGGATATGTATGAAATCATGAAAGCCGCTTATGATATTCATTTCGATGGTCCAATTCGTCCGGACCATGGCCGCATGATTTGGAATGAAGAAGGCCGCCCAGGCTATGGCCTCTATGACCGAGCTCTTGGCGCCAACTATATTTTAGGCTTATGGGATGCTATTAATCGCACTTGCGGTCAATTATAAAATTTATTTTGGGAGGAACACATCATGTTGCATTTAAATCGTCAAGCTATTAAACAGCATGCCGACGAATGGAAACAAGCCGGTATTGCGACATATCAATTTGATGATGCAGCTGTTGCTGCAGAAACGAAAAAAGCCCCGCAGTGGGTACATTTCGGCGGCGGTAATATCTTCCGTGCATTTATTGCCGCACTGCAACAGCATTTATTAAATAACGGTCAGGCAAAAACGGGCATTATTACAGCCGAAACATATGATGAAGAAGTCATTGAAAAAGTATATCGCCCCTTTGACAACTTGAGCTTAGCCGTTACGATGTATGCTGATGGACGATTTGAAAATGAAGTTATTGGCTCTGTTGTAGATTCTGTTGTATGCCGTCCTGATTTTGCAGAAGACTGGAATCGCTTAAAAGAAATCTTCACCAATCCGTCACTGCAGATTGCCAGCTTTACGATTACCGAAAAAGGGTATAAATTGACAAACTATGCAGGCGAATATTTCCCGGCTGTGGCAGAAGATATGAAAAATGGTCCGGAAAAAGCAACGAGCTCTATGGGCTGCATTGCAGCACTTGCTTATGCTCGTTATAAAGCCGGTGCCTATCCGTTCGCATTTTTGAGCATGGATAACTGCTCTCACAATGGCGATAAAATCAAAGCTGCTATGACCACCTTTGCTGATGCATGGGTGAAAAATGGGGTAGTCGATGCCGGATTTGCTGAATATATCAACAATCCGCAGAAAGTTACTTTCCCATGGAGCATGATTGACAAAATTACGCCACGCTCTTCCGCTAAAGTGCAAGACTACTTGAAGCATCTTGGATTTGAAGATGCAGAACTTATTCATACCGAAAAAGGTACCTATGCTGCCTTTGTAAATGCTGAAAACGCACAATATTTGGTTATTGAAGATACATTCCCCAATGGCAGACCTGCTTTGGAAAATTCCGGTGTTATTTTCACAGACAGAGCAACGGTAGATAAAGTAGAACGCATGAAAGTATGCACTTGCCTTAATCCGTTGCATACGGCATTGGCTGTATATGGCTGTCTCCTTGGCTATACGTTGATTGCTGATGAAATGAAAGATGCTCAGTTAAAAGGTTTGATTGAAAAAATCGGGTATCAAGAAGGTCTTCCGGTTGTTACGAACCCAGGTGTGTTGGAACCGCAGGCTTTCATCAAAGAAGTATTGGAAGAACGCTTAACAAATAGCAATCTCCCAGATACACCGCAGCGTATTGCTTCCGATACATCTCAGAAAGTTGGCATTCGGTTTGGCGAAACGATTAAAGCTTATGGCGATAAAGCAAAAGATTTGGAATTCATCCCATTGGCTATTGCTGGCTGGTGCCGGTATTTACTGGCTGTTGATGATGAAGGAAAGGCCTTTGAACCTAGTCCTGACCCATTACTCAAGGATTTACAAGCAGCATTGCAGGGGATTACCTTAGGCGATATTGATTCTGCTAAAGGTAAATTAAAACCGATTCTTTCCAATGCCGATATTTTTGGCAGTGATTTGTATGCTGTAGGTCTTGGTGAAAAGATAGAACATTACTTCAACGAATTAATTGCAGGTCCACATGCAGTGCGGAACACATTGGTTAAATATGTAAAATAGGACAAAATTTTTTTGATACAGGAGGAATGAGAAAATGAAAGCAGTCGTTGTAGAAAAGCCAGAAAAAATAGTTGTTGTTGAAAGGGAAATTCCCCAAATTACAGATAATCAAGTGCTATTAAAAGTTAAAGCAGCTGGTATTTGTGGTTCTGATGTAGGAATTTATCATGGTAAAAATGCATTTGCTACTTATCCACGTGTTGTAGGGCATGAATTTGTTGGCGAAATTGTAAAAGTTGGATGTGATGTAAAAAATGCAACAGTTGGAGATCACGTAGCAATAGATCCAGTAGTTTCTTGTGGGACATGTTATGCTTGCAAGATTAATCATCATAATGTTTGTAAATCCTTGGAAGTTATGGGGGTACATCGTGATGGAGGATATCAAGAATATGTTGCTGTTGATCAAGAACAAATAAATCAACTTCCTAAAGATATTCCGTGGGAAATTGCAGCTACTGTAGAACCATTTTCTATTGGTGCTCAAGTAGCCCATAGAGGACGGCTTACAGGAGATGATACAGTTCTTATTTGCGGTGCAGGTCCAATTGGTTTAATTATCCTTCAAGTTGCTAAAATGAAAGGCGCTAAGGTAGCCATTCTTGATATTGTAGAATCAAGATTGAAAAAGGCAAAAGAAATGGGCGCTGACATGGTTGTTAATGGTAAGACTACAGATATCGTTGAAGCGATGAAAAAATTCACGAATTCAGAAGGATTTAATCTTATTTATGAAGCGACTGGCAATGTCAATATTCTTCAAACTTGTATTCAAAAGTTGCCAAGTCAAGCTGGCCGAATTGTAGTATTAGGCTTTTCAACAGTTGAATTCCCTATCCGCCAGGTTGATATTATGAGTAAAGAATTAGAAATTATTGGTACTCGTTTAAATAATCATCGTTTTCCGGAAGTTATTACTTGGTTTAAAGAAGGAAAAGTAGATCCTAAAGCTATCGTTACAAATACATTCCCATTTACAGAAGCAGATAAAGCTTTTAAGTATAATGATGAACATCCTGAAAGTGTATTAAAAATAGTTCTTACTTTCTAATTAAACTGATATACTAGTACTTCTGTGTCCGAAGGAGGTTAAATAGATGTCCCAAACAAATTCTTATCAAATTTCAACAAAAGAACTAGTAAAAGTTGCTGCTAGTGGCTGGCTAGGCACTGCTATGGAGTTTATGGATTTTCAGTTATATTCATTAGCTGCAGCAATTGTTTTTAACGAAATCTTTTTCCCGAATACCGACCCTTCAATGGGTTTAATAATGGCTATGGGAACTTATGGTGCTGGATATGTAGCGCGTTTGGTAGGTGCGTTTGTATTTGGTCATATTGGTGATAAGATGGGAAGACGAACGGTTTTATTTGTTACCATTACCTTGATGGGGTTAGCATCTACCTTGATTGGCTTTTTACCTACTTATCAAGAAGTGGGTGTATTAGCACCTATTGGGTTAGTTATTTTACGTATAATTCAAGGACTGGGAGCTGGTGCTGAAATTAGCGGTGCTGGTGTCATGGTAACAGAATTTTGTGAAAAGAAAAATCGTGGTCTTATTGCTAGTTTAGTTTGTTTAGGAACTTCATCAGGAACATTATTTGCCAACTTGATTTGGACAATTATTCTTATGTTGATGGATAAGCAAGAAGTATTGACTTGGGGTTGGAGAATTCCTTTTTATGCATCATTTATTGTTATGATTGGAGCTATTTTGATTCGGATGTTTGTTAAAGAAAGTCCTGTAATGGCAGCTAAGAAAAAATTATTAGCTGAAGAAAGACAGAAAAAATTATCTGGTGATATTTCTGATACACAGCATTATAAAAAAGGTAAAAAGAGTTTTCTTGTTGCTTTGGCTATAAGATTTGGACAAGCTGGCAATTCAGGATTAATGCAAACATACTTAGCTGGTTTTATAGTTACTGTTTTGGCTATGCAAAAAACTGTTGCTACAGAAGCTAATATAATTTCTTCAATTGTTTCTTTTTTAACAATTCCATTTGTAGGTTGGCTAGGGGATAAAATTGGACGCCGTAAAATGTATATGATTTTATCGCTTGCAACCGCTATTTATGCGATTCCAATGATGTTATTATTTGAAACTAAAGATCCTGTTATTTTAACGATTGCAATGGTAATTGGATTAAACATAGGTGTGCAAGGATTATTTGCTCTCGAAAATGTTACGATGGCCGAATTATTTGGCGCAAGACGTCGGGTTACAATGGTATCTTTAGCGAAAGAAATAGCTGGATTAATTGCTACAGGATTTGGACCGATTATTGCGGCGGCAGCTGTTACGGCTATGGTTGGCAGCTGGATTCCATTGGCAATTATGATTATTGTCTTTTCTCTTTCAAGTTTCTTAGGAGCATATATTTCTGAAGATACAACGGGCAGAGATCTTAATGAACTTGATGATGCAATGTAATTTTTAAGATAAATGAGTATAATACACTTGTGTTGTACTCATTTTGTTTTACTTGGATGAAATAAAAGGAGCGACACAATGAGCAAGGTATTAACGATTGGCGAAGCCATGGGGCTATTGATTGCCACAGAAACGGGTTCGCTGGAGCAGGTTACGCAGTTTTCCCGTCATGTCTGTGGCGCAGAGTTAAACTATGCTGTTGGCATGGCGCGGCTGGGCAATGATGTATCCTATATTTCCAAAGTAGGCTGCGACCCTTTTGGCAAATGCATTTGCAATTTCTTGAAGGAAAACGGCATCCATGATACGTATGTCTGGACCGATGTAGATCATATGACAGGGTTTCAGATGAAAGAAAAGGTGTTGGAAGGGGACCCGACGGTCGCTAATATCCGCAAACATACAGCCTTTTCCCATTTTCAGCCCAATGATTTAGAAGGCATAGACTGGACTGGCGTAGACCATCTGCATGTGACAGGGATTCCGCTGGCTCTTTCTGAATCATGCAGGGAAACGATTTATACATTGATGAAAAAAGCGCACAGCGAAGGCGTGCGGATTTCGTTTGACACGAATCTGCGCCCCATGTTGTGGCCCAATCAGGATACGATGGCCCGTGTTATCAATGATGCTGCGCAGTATGCAGACATCGTCATGCCAGGTCTTGGCGAAGGAAAAATCCTGACAGGCCGGGATAATGAAAAAGATATTGCGGCATATTATTTGCAGCGCGGCATTGGCACGGTAGTCATCAAAATGGGCGGCAGCAACGGGACGTACATCCGGACAGCAGATACAGAATTGTATGTGCCGAGCTATCATATCGACCATATCGTAGACACTGTTGGCGCCGGAGATGGCTTTGCTGTCGGCTTTACGAGCGGCTTGCTGGATGGCTTGGCGCTGGAAGATGCAGCCCGCCGCGGAGCAGCTATAGGAGCCATGGCGATTCAGGTTGCCGGCGATAATGAAGGACTGCCGACTCGGGAAGAGTTGGAAGCATTTCAAAATACACATCACTAAGAAATAACAGGAGGAATGAGTCATGGATAAAATAGATGTAGTAAAGAAAATAGAAGAAATCGGCGTCGTAGCGGTTATTCGCGGTAAGAATCCGGAAGAAGCTGTAGCTATGTCGGATGCCTGCATTGCAGGCGGCGTAACGGCTATTGAATTGGCATTCACGACACCGCAGGCCCATGAAGCGATAGAAACGCTGAGCAAAAAATATGCAGATAACCCGGACGTCATCATTGGTGCAGGCACCGTATTGGATGCTGTAACAGCACGCATTGCGATTTTGAGCGGCGCTCAGTTTGTCGTATCGCCGGCCTTTGATTTGGAAACGGTAAAACTCTGCAATCGGTATCGCATTGCGGTCATGCCGGGCACAACGACACTCAACGGTGTATTACAAGCCTTGGAAGCTGGTGCTGACGTAATTAAAATTTTCCCGGGAGAAATCCTGGGCATGAAAGCCATCAAAGCGATTCACGGCCCGATTCCGCAGGCACCGCTTATGCCGACAGGCGGCGTCAATGCCGAAAATGCCGGTGACTGGATTAAAGCTGGCTGTGTAGCCGTAGGAGCTGGCGGCGCCTTGACAGGCGGCGGCAAGACGGCGGCAGAAATTACAGAAGCAGCTAAGAAGTTTATTGCTTCTGTCAAAGCAGCTAGATAACAAGGTAACGTTCTAAGATAAATATATAAAGTTCTCTCGTATAAATGAATGTATTCATATGGGAGAACTTTAATTTTAGTATCTTGACGCCAAAACAGAATAATCCCTGCCACAAAAATACTGCCTGTCATATATTGCAGGTAGTGTTTTTTGTTTAGTGTTGAAATAGCAGATCTATTCAGTTATTCATTTTGCATATATTGTATAAGAAAATAAATTTAAAATATAAGTATGGTATGGTAAAATATGGTATACAATATAAATTGATAAAATAGTGGAGAAATTATGGAACAGATACAATTATTAGAAAAAGAGCCGCGGGAAACCGTTCGAGAGTATGCCTACAGGGTATTGTATCAAAATATTATGACAATGCACTTAATTCCAGGAACAGCTATGTCAGAACAAGAGCTTTCCAATGTATTAGGCGTAAGCCGTACTCCGGTGCGGGAAGCGTTTATTCGCTTATCCCAAAAAGGGCTGTTGGATATACTGCCGCAGCGAGGGACGTTTGTATCTAAAATTAATACAGATCAATTGTCAGAATTTCGCTTTCTGCGGGTAACATTGGAAAATGCGATTGTTAAATTAGCATGTAAAGAATTTCCAGAACCATGGCTGACACGGCTGCAGGCATGTCTTCATGAACAAACGTATTTGGTTGATACTAAAGATGCAGAAGCGTTTTTTAAGAGTGACAATATGATGCATGAAATACTATATGCTGGATGCAGTAAATCTCATATTTGGCATATTGTGCAGGATGCCAATGCAGATTATTTGCGCGCTAGAGTACTGAATATAACGGGAGCCAATGAACAAATTAAAATATTATACAGCCAGCATTGTGCGATTGTAGAAGCAGTCATACGGCATGATGAAGTCCGTGGCGTAGCAATTATGGCGGAACATATTAATAAGGTTGTAGGCGATGTAGAAGTACTAAAAAAACAATATCCGGATTATTTCAAATAGAAGAAAAAAATAGAATGATTGCAGAAGCGGTTGTATCATACAGCCGCTTTTCTTGTAGAAAAAAATGCTGTAATATATTAGAATAAAAATAAAAAACAAAGAGGTGATGTGTGACATGGAAATGCTGTGTAAGAAAAATGAAGAATCAGCAAAAGAATATGTACGGCGAGTATTGGTACATAACCTTGTTAATATGGGATTGAAGCCGGGAGAAAAAATTATAGAAAAAGAATTATGCGAGATATTCCAGATGAGCCGAACCCCGATTCGAGAAGCAATATTAGAGTTGAATAAAGACAGATTGATTGACATTCGGCCTAAACAGGGAACGTATATTTCACTGATTCACGAAGATTTAGTAGAAGAGGTACGACAATTGCGAGAAGTATTGGAAGCTGAAATTGCACGAATTGCCTGTATTTCTTGCACTCAGGATGATATAGATGCTTTGCGGGAAAACGTTATTATTTGGAAATATTATATAGGAAAAAAACAGGAACGAAAAATTTTTGAATTAGATAAAAAATTTCATGCTATGTTATATATGATATGCCATAAGAATTATTGGTACGATATTGTGCAATCTGTATCGCCGCATTTTGACCGGACAACGGTACTTAGTTTTCAATGTCAACCGCAGGTTCATATTTTACAAGATCATGAACAGATAGTAGATGCCATTGAAAAGAAAGATGCTGAACAGGCATACTGTATTGCTCGCCAGCATTTGCAACGATATCACGAAAATATATCCGTTATGAAGCAAACGTTTCCAAATTATTTTGAAAAATAGAAATAAAGCAAAAGTAGAAGTCGTCGTACTTCTACTTTTTTTATGCCTTGTATACCTATTATGATAAAAAATAATAGCAATGTTTTTTATCATATAAATTTAGCACGGCAAAGTGTATTGTTCAGAAAAAGCAATAGTGATATAATTCAATCAATGAAATATATTACAAATAATGAAATACATAACAAGGAGGAAGCTATGAGCAAACAATATGATGTACTGATCATTGGTGCTGGTGTTATTGGCAGTGCTATAGCAAGAGAATTATCAAGGTATACATTACAAGTTGGTGTATTGGAAAAAAATCTGGATGTATGTAACGAAACGAGCGGTCGTAATTCTGCAGTAGTTCATGGAGGCTTTGCATATGATACGGGTTCATTAAAAGCGAAATTTTGTGTTAAAGCAAATCGGGAAATGGGGGATTTAGCGGATGAACTCGACTTTGCATTTAAGCGTTGCGGTAAGGTGTTGGTTGGCAATACAGAAGA
The DNA here is from genome assembly GCA_934193515.1 of uncultured Megasphaera sp. GTDB lineage: Bacteria > Bacillota > Negativicutes > Veillonellales > Megasphaeraceae > Megasphaera. The sequence goes on from CAKPVJ010000007.1 coordinate 17,075, forward strand.
AGATATGCAGCAGCTTAAACGCACGATGGTACAGGGAAACGCAAACGGAGCTACAGGGCTTGAACTGATTGGTGAAGAAAAATTGCATGAACTGGTTCCGGCTGTCGTGGGCAAGTTTGCTATGTGGTCCCATAACAGCGGCATTATGGATCCCTTTGAATTTACGGTTGCGTTGGCAGAAAATGCACATGCCAATGGTGCCAAATTCTTTTTTAATCAAAAGGTTACAGCCATTCATCGAGAAGAAGATGGATTATATCATGTCCAAACGAATCATGGGATGTTTATGAGCCGCTGGATTGTTAATGCCGCAGGGCTGGGTTGTAAAGAAATATCAGATATGTTGGGAATTACAGGATATACGGTGATTGGTTCTAAAGGCGACTATATCATTTTAGATAAAAAAATGGGAAAATTGCTGCCTATGCCAGTATATCCTGTCCCTAGCAATACCTATATGGGTGTACATGTTACGAATACGATTGATGGAAATGTTACAGTAGGCCCAAATGCGGAAAATGTTACTGACTTTGCGTATTACGGCGTACCGCAGCGCAATATAGATTTTCTTGCGGAAAGCGCGTCTCGCCTTTGGCCGCATATCCATAAGCAAGATCAAATCCGCAATTTTTCGGGTATTTTGCCAAAATGGGTAGATGATAATGGGAAAATTCAGGATTATAAAATTGAAATTCGCGATGATATTGCGCCGCAAGCTGTGAATTTAGTCGGTATTGAATCTCCGGGTCTTACTTCAGCCGTGCCCATTGCAGAATACGTTGTAGACATGATGAAGGAACGAGAAGACTTTAAGGAAAATACGGCATTTAATCCGATTCGCAAAGGGATTCGACGGTTTGCTAAAGCAACGCCGGAAGAAAGAGCACAATTAATCGCAGAAAATCCAGATTATGGAGAAGTTGTCTGCCGTTGTGAAAAAGTAACAAAAGCAGAAATATTGCAGGCCATTCACAATCCCTTGGGTGTACAAACGATGACTGGCGTCAAGTATCGGACGCGTAGTATGATGGGGCGCTGTCAGGGCGGTTACTGCCAAATGAAAATAGAACAAATGCTGGAAGAAGAATTGAACAAGAAACCGACAGAAATCAGATATTGCCGACCCGGTTCTTGGGTTCTTACAGGAAAGGTGCGTGAAGAAAAATGATGGAAAAAGATGTTGTCATTATCGGCGGCGGCCCGGCAGGACTAGCCGCAGCGATTGAGCTTTGGAAAAAAGGTATTACGAATATTCTGATTTTAGAACGGGAAGCCTATCTTGGCGGGATTTTACGGCAGTGTATTCACGATGGGTTTGGCCTTACCCGATTTGGTGAAACGTTAAGCGGACCGGAATATGCGCAGCGGTTCATCGATGAAGTGGAAACGTTGAAGATTCCGTATATCACAGATGCGATGGTTCTAGATATATCTAAAGACAAAGTAGTAACAGCTGCATGCCGTGACGGATTAAAAACATGGAAATCCAAGGCCGTTGTTTTAGCAATGGGCTGTCGGGAACGTTCCCGCGGTGCTTTGGGGATTCCCGGAGAACGGCCGGTTGGTGTTTTCACGGCAGGGACTGCACAGGCATATATGAACATTTACAATCGCATGCCCGGCAAAGAAGTGATTATTTTGGGTTCTGGAGATATTGGCATGATTATGGCCCGCCGTATGACGCTGGAAGGCGCGCATGTAAAAGGCGTATTTGAAATTATGCCGTATGCAGCCGGACTGCCGCGCAATATTCAGCAATGTTTGAAGGATTACAATGTCCCCTTGTATTTAAGCCATACGGTCACAGAAATTAAAGGAAATTCTCGCCTGCAAAGCGTCATCGTATCTAAGGTGGATGAACACATGCAGCCTATTGCTGGGACAGAAAAAGAATATACATGCGATACGTTGATTTTGTCAGTAGGGCTTATTCCGGAAAATGAATTATCTTCTCGAGCTGGTGTTGCCTTGGATGGGCAGACAAAAGGCGCTGTTGTAGATGAACACTTCCAAACACAGATACCGGGTATATTTGCAGCCGGCAATGTGCTTCATGTTCATGACTTAGTCGATTTTGTATCTATGGAAGCAGAACAATTGGCAGATAGTGCGGCCTTATACGTACAGGGGCAAGCCTTGGATGCCTGCAACATTACGGTTCATTGCGGAGCCGGTGTAGGAAATTTGGTTCCTCAGCGGATTAGTGCTGATGAGGATGTGACATTGGCATTTCGGGTGCGGGCACCTAAACGCGATGGAAAAATAGTGATTACGCAAAACGGACATGTTGTTTTGACGAAACCGTTTAAACGAGCTGTCCCGGCAGAAATGATGCATATCAATGTACAAAAATCAAAATTACAACATACTGGTGATTTGGAGGTGGCTATGGCATGATGCAGAAATATACATGTATTGTTTGCCCGAATGGGTGTGACATAGAAGTAGAAATGAATGATGCAAAACAAATTATGAAGGTAAACGGTAATCTTTGTCCCAAAGGCGAGGAATATGTGCGACAAGAAGTGATTGACCCGCGCCGGACGATTGCTTCTTCCATTTTAGTCAAAGGCGGCAGTATGCCGTTAGCTAGCGTGCGGACGACAAAAGCGATACCTAAAGACAAAATTTTTGAAGTCATGGAAGAAATAAAGAAAGTAACTGTTCAGGCTCCTGTACAAGCAGGAACAGTTGTTATAGCCAATGTATTGGGATTGGGCAGTGATGTGATTGTAACGCGGACTGTAAAATAGGAGGTGTTCATATGCCTTTGTCGTTTAAAAATATGAAATGGCTGATTATCGCACTATGCTTTCTGGCAAATGCAATTAATTATATTGACCGGGCTAATTTGGCCGTAGCTACTCCTCATATTCGGGCAGAGCTGGCATTAGATCCGGCAACGATGGGAATTATTATGAGCGCCTTCTTTTGGACATACGCATTGTGCCAAATGCCGTCTGGATGGTTTATTGATAAAGTAGGTGTTCGCGTTAGTTTAGCATTTGCCGTTGCCTGGTGGTCTATTTTTACAGCGGTAACCGGGTTAGTTCATACATTTGGACACATGGTTGGTTCCCGCTTATTATTAGGTGTTGGCGAATCCGCAGCCATGCCGTCGTTTAACAAAGCGGCATATAACTGGTTTCCCCGGAGCGAACGAGGAATTGCCTGTAGTTTGTTTGACAGCGGTTCACGTGTAGGTTCAGCGTTGTCCTTGCCATTGATAGCTTTGATTATTTCCTATGTAGGTTGGCGCGGTTCGTTTATCATTACCGGTGGTATCGGTTTATTATGGGCAGTCGCTTGGTGGTTTATTTATCGAGATCCAGAAAAATACCGGGATATAGCACCGAAACAAGTAGAAGCTTTATTGGCGGATAAAGGCATACAAGATGCGTCTGCGCCGCAAGCTGCGCAGGAAAAAGTATCCTGGCTCAGTTTATTCCACTATAGAACAATTTGGGGATTGATGATTGGCATGTTTTGTTTGAATTTTGCCATATATTTCTTCATTACATGGTTCCCTAGTTATTTAATGGAAACCCGAGGCTTTTCTTTAAGTGCTTTAGGAACCTTGGGCATGCTGCCGGCATTGTTGGCTATTCCCGGCGGCTGGCTTGGTGGATTTACATCGGATTGGCTGGTGCGTCATGGACATACCGCTACCTTCGCCCGTAAAAGTTGTTTGGTTGGTGGCATGTTATTATCGTCTTGCATTGCGTTGTGTGCATGGACTGAAAATATTTACATGTGTTTAGCTTTTTTTGCTATATCTTATGCATTGCTTTCTTTTGCAGGTTCCAATACATGGGTTATCGTAGGAGAAATTTCGCCGACGCCTAAACATGTTGCGTCTATTGGCGGCATCATGAATTTTGCAGGTAATTTAGCAGGTATTTTTATTACGACATTTACGGGAATCATGCTTGCGCTGACACAAGGTTCATTCTTGGTACCCTTGGCAACAGCTGGTATATTATGCATATTGGGAGCGTTATCGTACTTATTTTTAGTGGGCCGGGTCGATCCGTTGCCTATAAAGAAATAATAAAAAATGGGGCTGCAACAAAATGAGAATTTTTCATCCATTTTGTTGCAGCCCCATTTATAATCGGTAATTTATAAATGGAAACTTTCACGTGTTACTAACTCTGCGTTAAATTCCGTACGCACGGGAACAGAAATTTTTTCTTTGCCTGTCAAATCCATGACGATGCGGACAGCGGCATTGCAAAGGCTGGATAATTTGTTGTCTAAGCTGGTCAGGGTAGGCGTGGCACATTGGGCTAAAATAGAATTATTGCAGCCGATAACGGGTATATCGCGTCCGCGGCGGCGTGCGGCCCGTTGCGCCCCTATGGCGAGTACGTCTTCAGAAGTGACAATGGCGTCAAAATAGACATTGTGGGTCAGCAAGTTTTCAATTAAGGTTTCGGCATCTTTTAGCGTACGGGGAATTTGATAGAGAAGTTGTGAGGAAGCAGTTAGCTCCAGTTCGCGAAATCCCTCTTGAATGCCACTCAATTTTTGACGGCCGCTATACGTCAAGGAATCGTAAATATACAAGATGGAATGATAGTTTCGTTCAGCCAGTTTATGAACGATATTACGCATTCCATCTTTTTCATTGCATACGACACTGTACATATTAGGCTGATGGTAATCGCTGTTGATGGTAATAATTGGCGTATGTTCTGCTATGCTGCACAATTGGCGAATATCAGATTCTGATGAAAATGGAGTGCCGATCGTGATGATGGCATCGACATGCTTAGCGGCCATATCAGTAATATATTTGCTGTTGCGGCCAGTATCCGTGCCTGTATTGGAGAGCATAACATCAAAGTGGTGTTTTCGCAGACCTTCTTCTAGGAGAGAAACGGCATGAGCATAAAAAATGTCGGATATGTCCGTGCATACGACACCGACTATTTTCATAGAATCCAAACCCAGGCCGCGTGCAAAGGGATTGGGCTTATAGCCCATTTCTTGCATGACTTCGAGAATATGTTTTTTTGTTTTTTCACTTACTCGACTGCTGCCGTTTAGTACGCGGGATACGGTAGCAATAGAGACATTACATTTTTGAGCGATGTCGTAAATGGTTATATTCATAACGGTAAAATTCCTTTAGTATTTTTAATTTTATTATAGCATATTTACGGTAAAACTTAACAAATAATAGTGTAAACGATTACATAAAAGGGCGATGTTCGGAGGTTTTTTTATGATAAATTGTTGTAAAACATGATAAAAACGAAAAAATCTCTATGCGACATGCAAAGAATGCTCGATTTTTCACATACTGTGTGATGATAAAAATGCATTAAAAAGCCTTTATTTTTAAAAATTAATGCCGAATACACATAATGCGTTGACATGATTGTACCATAGTGGTACATTTACAACAAGAAATGTAAGAGCTTACAAAATAAAACGCACTTACGAACACAAGATATTAGTATCATGCAGCTATGCTGTATAGCGGGAGGGGCTATATATTATGAAACAGTTTATGGATAAAGACTTTTTATTAGACACGGAAACAGCACGTCATCTTTTTCACGATTATGCAGAAAATATGCCGATTATCGACTATCACTGCCATATCTCTCCACAAGAAATCGCCGAAGATCATCACTTTAAAAGCATCACGGAAGTATGGCTTGGCGGCGACCATTATAAATGGCGTTTGATTCGTTCCAATGGGACGCCGGAAGAAAAAGTTACAGGTAAAGAATCTACAGATTTAGAAAAATTTGTAGAATATGCGAAAGCTCTTTCAAGAGCAATTGGTAATCCACTGTATCATTGGAGTCATTTGGAATTGCAGCGTTACTTTGGAATAACAAAACCATTAAATGAAAAAAGTGCGAAAGAAATTTTTGATGCATGCAACGCTAAATTGAAAGAAACAGATATGGGCGTACAAGGGTTGATTAAACAGTCCAATGTCAAAGTTATTTGCACGACAGATGACCCAGCTGATGATTTGAAATGGCATCAGAAATTGAAAGAAGAACAGACTTGCAGCGCAAAAGTATATCCAGCTATGCGTCCAGATAAACTGATGAACGTTGATAAAGAAGGCTACGCAGCCTACATAGAAAAATTAGGCAAGGCTGCTGGCGTAGAAATTAAAACATTTGCAGATATTCGCAAAGCGATGGACAAACGTATTGCTTTCTTTGAAGAAATGGGATGCCGTGCAACGGACCATGCATTGGAATACGTATTCTGCCGTGTAGCAGATGAAAAGACAGTTGATGGCATTATTGCCAAAGCACTGCGCGGTGAAGCCGTTTCTGTAGAAGAAACAGAAGCGTATAAAACAGCAGTTCTTACCTACTTGGCCGGAGAATATTATAAACGCGGCTGGGTTATGCAGCTTCATTTTGCTACGCTTCGCGACCTCAACACAGAAATGTATAAAAAATTAGGACCGGATACAGGTTTTGATTCTATTGCAGCAGGCAACTGCGGTAAAGGCTTGGCTGCCTTCTTGGATCATCTTCATGAACTTCATATTTTACCGAAAACGGTATTGTATTCCGGTACCCCATCCGATAATGCTATGATTGGTACGATTATTGGCTGCTTCCAGGGCCCCGAAGCTCGCGGCAAGATTCAGCAGGGCGCTGCATGGTGGTTCAATGATACTAAACAGGGTATGATTGACCAAATGACCAGTATCGCTAACCTTTCTGTATTTGGCAACATTTTGGGTATGCTGACCGATTCCCGTTCTTTCCTTTCTTACGCACGTCATGAATACTATCGCCGTATTCTCTGCAACTGGATTGGCAACCTCGTAGAAAACGGAGAATATCCTAACGATGAAGATGCATTGCGTCAACTTGTGGAAGATATTTGCTATAACAATGTAGCCAACTATTTTCAATTTCAACTTTAATACTATGTTCTGCAGAGAAGGAGCAATACAACGATGAAAAACGTAAGTGAATGTTATAAAAACGTTTCCCGTCCGATTAAAGTATTACAATTTGGAGAAGGCAATTTCCTTCGCGGTTTTGTGGATTACGCGATTGATGTAGCCAATGAAGAAAATGGGTTTAATGGTAATGCTGCCATTATTATGCCTCGTTCTGGCAAAACGGACCGCTTTTCCAAACAGAACAACATCTATACGGTATGTCTGCGCGGTCAGCAAAACGGCAGTACCTATACAGAAGACCGGGTTATTACCTCGGTAGCATCTGTTACCAGTGCCAAAGATGAATATGATGCATTTATGGCTTTGGCTCATGAAGATTCGCTGGAATTTGTTGTTTCCAATACGACAGAAGCCGGCATAGCCTTTGACAGTACTGATGCGTTTACAGACTGCCCACCCAAGACATTCCCTGCCAAATTGACCAAGTTCTTATATGAACGATACACGTTCTATCAGGGGGCTGCTGACAAAGCGCTGACAATGCTGCCGACAGAACTGAACGATAACAACGGCCAGCTGCTGCAGCAGTGCGTGCTGCAGTATGCCAATCATTGGCAGCTGGATGAAAAATTTATTTCTTGGCTGACAAGCAGCTGCTTATTTGTCGATACATTGGTAGACCGCATTGTAACAGGATATCCAAAAGATACGATTGATGCCCTGCAGCAGGATTTGGGATACGAAGATGATTTGCTCGTACAAGCGGAACCTTTTTCACTTTGGGTTATTGGCAATCCGGCCCTTGCAGACCGGCTGCCGTTAGGCTCTAGCAAGTTTCATGTAGAATTTACAGATCATATACAAGCATTTAAAGAACAAAAAGTGCGTATTCTCAACGGCGCCCATACATCCATGGTGCTGGGAGCTTATTTAGCAGGCTTGGATTATGTAGGTCAATGCATGGCAGATCCGATTATTCGCCGTCAGCTTGACCAGACCGTCTTTGGAGAAATTGTACCGACGGTACACCTGCCCAAAGAAAAGGCAGAAGCGTTTGCTAAGGCTGTATATGAACGCTTTGAAAATCCGTTTGTAAAACATGCCTTGTTGGCAATTTCCTTAAATTCCATTTCTAAATGGAAAGCCCGTGTATTGCCGACGTTTAAAGATAGTATAGCAGCAACTGGCAAACTGCCTAAATGGCTTACGTATTCCTTTGCAGCGTTGCTGGCATTTTACCGCACGACGCAGGAAGGAGACGGCTGCCTGATTGGGACACGCGGCACGAATACGTATGAAATCCACGATGATGCGGATAAACTGACTGTTATCAAGGAATATGCCGGCCGTTCGACAGCAGATTATGTACAGGCTGTTATGAGCCGGAATGATTGGTGGGGTGAAGACCTGACAAAGATAGACGGCTTTGCTGAAGCAGTTACCGCGCATTTGGAACGAATTGCCGCAGTCGGAATCAAGACACATATTGAAGAACTGGGTCAAGCATAAGGAGAACAACCATGGCAGTGTTTCAGATACATGATAAAGATAATGTTGCCGTAGCCGTAGACCGCGTTGCCAAAGGTGACACGGTCTTGGTCCGCGGGCAGCAGATTACAGCACAAAATGATATACCGGCGGGACATAAAGTGGCCATAAAAGCGATTGCTAAAGGAGAAGATGTCATCAAATACGGATTTCCCATCGGTACCGCTAAAATGGATATTCCCGTAGGTGCGTGGGTGCATACGCATAACGTACAAAGCAAATTAGGAGATTTGCTTCATTATACCTATGAACCGCAGCAGGCAGAACGGCCGGAATTGGCAGGCAGTAAACGATACGAGTTTTTAGGCTATAAGCGAGAAGACGGCAGTGCCGGGATTCGCAATGAAGTATGGATTATTCCGACAGTGGGCTGTGTCAACAGCATAGCCAGAGCAATAGAAGCAGCAGGCCAGCAGTTTAAGACAAAGCATATTGACGGCATCTATGCATACAATCATCCGCATGGCTGCTCACAGCTAGGAGACGACCAGGTTCACACGCAGAAAATTCTCAGCGGTTTGGTACACAGCCCCAATGCCGGTGCTGTATTAGTACTGAGCTTAGGTTGTGAAAACAATCAGGTAGATTTGATGAAGCAGGTTATTGGCGACTATAATCCGGACCGGGTAAAATTCTTGGTATGCCAGGATGTAGAAGATGAAATAGAAGCGGGAACGGCTATTGTCAAAGAGCTTTGTGCGTATGCCGATCGGTTTTACCGGCAGCCCTGTGATGCATCCTTATTGACTATTGGATTGAAATGCGGCGGCTCTGATGGATTTTCCGGCATTACAGCCAATCCGTTGGTTGGTGAAATATCCAACCGCTTGATAGCCGCAGGAGGCACCTCCATTCTTACGGAAGTTCCGGAAATGTTTGGGGCAGAAACGCTGCTGATGAATCGGGCACGAAATGAAAAAGTATTTGATAAAACGGTTGATTTAATTAACAATTTTAAAGAATACTTCATGAGCTACGGTGAAAAAGTCAATGAAAATCCGTCTCCTGGTAATAAAGCCGGCGGCATTACAACACTGGAAGACAAATCGTTGGGATGTGTACAAAAAGGCGGTACGGCAATCGTAGAGGATGTTTTGGAATATGGTGACCGAGTTACGAAAAAAGGATTGAATTTGCTGCAGGCACCGGGCAATGATTTGGTAGCTTCGAATGCGTTGGCAGCAGCAGGAGCGCATATGGTACTGTTTACAACAGGCCGCGGGACACCGTTTGCCAGTCCGGTACCTACCATCAAGATTTCGAGTAATAGCCACTTGGCACAGTATAAGAGCAACTGGATAGATTTTAATGCAGGGACGATGGCCGAAGGAGAAACGAAGGAAGCGGCAGCCGACCGATTTTTCCAATATATACTTGATATAGCATCAGGCAGAATCCATGCAAAATCAGAAAAACTGGATAAACATGAATTAGCCATTTTTAAAAATGGCGTTACGTTGTAAGGAGGGAGCTCAATGAGTGAACAGCAGACAACAGCAGTAACAACAGATGCTGCTAAAAAAGGACATGTCAAATTATCTTGGCGTGAAAAAATTTGTTATGGCTTTGGTGATTTTGGCAATGGCTTTATGTTTGACTTAGGACAGGCATATTTGACAAAATACTGGATTGATGTTTGTACCATTCCAGCTGCAGCCGTTGCAGGGATTTTTGCTTTCACAAAAATATTTGATGCATTCATGGATCCGATTGCTGGTTCTGCCATTGACAGTCGTAAAAACATTGGTAAACGCGGCAAGTTCCGTCCGGTCATGATGATTTCTGCTATTATTTTAGCTGTTTTGACAATTATCACGTTTACTATGCCGGAAATTTCGACGAGCGGCAAGATTATTTTTGCATATGGTGCATATATGGCATGGGGGCTTGTCTATTCGTTTACCAATATTCCCTATGCTTCATTAGCCAGTGTTATGACGCGTGATGTAGAAGAACGAAGTCAAATGGCGACAACACGCCAGGCCGGTTCAATTGGAGCCCAGCTGATTACAGGGATTGCCTTTGTGCCGATTGTTCTTTTATTTGCATCACCTCATCATGGGTTCTTTGTTGCTTCTATTGTCATGGCTGTTATCGGTGTTATTGGCTTTGCAATTTGTTACTTTAACTGCCATGAACATGTACCTGTCAAACGGAATACGCACGCAGAACAAAAAGCTAAATTTTCTGATTATATTAAAATTGTCTTTACAAATAAACCGTTGTTGTGCATCATTTTGATGACGTTGTTTACGATTTCAGCGATGAATACGAACAACCAGATGATGATTTTCTTCTGTCAGTATAATTTAGGGCATATGGGATTGCAGCCGATTGTCAATGGTATTATGATGGGCTGCTCCGTTGTCGGAATATTGCTGATTCCTAAACTGGTAAAACTATTTGGTAAAAAGAAAACGGCGATTGGTGGCTTACTGATCGGTTGTGCAGCTGATATTTTAAACTTTGTCATTCCGACTAATTTGTATTCTTTTATTATTCTCGTTACGATTGGTTACGTGGCCTTAGCGATTCCGAACGGCGTTACATGGGCCTTTGTTTCTGACGTTATCGACTATAGTGAATGGCATAATGGTATCCGTAAAGAAGGGATTACCTATGCTGCATTTAACTTCTCCCGTAAAATTGCGCAGGCGATTGCTGCTGTTGTAAGTTCTGGCATTCTTGTATTGACTGGTTATGTAGCTAATGCCGTGCAGAGTGAAATGACACTGACAGGCATTAAAGCGGCTATGACGCTGTATCCGGGTGTAGCCCTTGGTATTGCTGCTATTATCTTGTATTTCTTCTATGGATTAACGGATGATAAATTTAAACAAATTGCTGAAGATTTGAATAATGGCAAATGGGAACACGGCAATATTGAATAAGGAGTGGATCAAATGATAGATCAAAACTGCGGGTATTGTGTAAAAGGGGAACCCCTTGATAAGTTCGGTATTTATATTTGTGATTTATCCGTCAGCATGCTGGTGCTGTTTAAAGAACAAAGCCATCCGGGACGGTGTATCGTAGCGTATAAAGACCATGTCAGTGAAATGACAGATATTAGTGATGAACAACGCAATGCATTTTTTGCAGATGTTGCCAGAGCGTCGAAAGCGATTCATGCAGCGTTTCATCCAGATAAGGTGAATTATGGTGCCTATGCAGATACAGGCCATCATTTGCACATGCATTTAGTACCTAAATATAAAAATGATGCCTTTGAATGGGGTTCCACTTTTGCGATGGATCCGAATCGAGTTCATTTATCTGATGCAGAATATGCACAAATGATTGAAAAAATCAAAGAAAACTTATAGATCATATAGGAAAACCGTTGCATGCGTGTGTAGCGGTTTTCCTGTATCACAGAAGAAGGAGCGACACAATGAGCAAGGTATTAACGATTGGCGAAGCCATGGGGCTTTTAATTGCTACCGAAACAGGTTCGCTGGAGCAAGTTACGCAGTTTTCTCGTCATGTCTGCGGGGCAGAATTAAATTACGCTGTCGGCATGGCACGGCTTGGCAATGATGTATCCTATATTTCTAAAGTAGGCTGCGACCCCTTTGGTAAATGTATTTGCAATTTCTTTAAGGAAAACGGCATTCATGATACGTATGTCTGGACAGATGTAGACCATATGACAGGGTTTCAGATGAAAGAAAAGGTGTTGGAAGGGGACCCGACGGTCGCTAATATCCGCAAACATACAGCCTTTTCCCATTTTCAGCCCAATGATTTAGAAGGCATAGACTGGACTGGCGTAGACCATCTGCATGTGACAGGGATTCCGCTGGCTCTTTCTGAATCATGCAGGGAAACGATTTATACATTGATGAAAAAAGCGCACAGCGAAGGCGTGCGGATTTCGTTTGACACGAATCTGCGCCCCATGTTGTGGCCCAATCAGGATACGATGGCCCGTGTTATCAATGATGCTGCGCAGTATGCAGACATCGTCATGCCAGGTCTTGGCGAAGGAAAAATCCTGACAGGCCGGGATAATGAAAAAGATATTGCGGCATATTATTTGCAGCGCGGCATTGGCACGGTAGTCATCAAAATGGGCGGCAGCAACGGGACGTACATCCGGACAGCAGATACAGAATTGTATGTGCCGAGCTATCATATCGACCATATCGTAGACACTGTTGGCGCCGGAGATGGCTTTGCTGTCGGCTTTACGAGCGGCTTGCTGGATGGCTTGGCGCTGGAAGATGCAGCCCGCCGCGGAGCAGCTATAGGAGCCATGGCGATTCAGGTTGCCGGCGATAATGAAGGACTGCCGACTCGGGAAGAGTTGGAAGCATTTCAAAATACACATCACTAAGAAATAACAGGAGGAATGAGTCATGGATAAAATAGATGTAGTAAAGAAAATAGAAGAAATCGGCGTCGTAGCGGTTATTCGCGGTAAGAATCCGGAAGAAGCTGTAGCTATGTCGGATGCCTGCATTGCAGGCGGCGTAACGGCTATTGAATTGGCATTCACGACACCGCAGGCCCATGAAGCGATAGAAACGCTGAGCAAAAAATATGCAGATAACCCGGACGTCATCATTGGTGCAGGCACCGTATTGGATGCTGTAACAGCACGCATTGCGATTTTGAGCGGCGCTCAGTTTGTCGTATCGCCGGCCTTTGATTTGGAAACGGTAAAACTCTGCAATCGGTATCGCATTGCGGTCATGCCGGGCACAACGACACTCAACGGTGTATTACAAGCCTTGGAAGCTGGTGCTGACGTAATTAAAATTTTCCCGGGAGAAATCCTGGGCATGAAAGCCATCAAAGCGATTCACGGACCGATTCCGCAGGCACCGCTTATGCCGACAGGCGGCGTCAATGCCGAAAATGCCGGTGACTGGATCAAAGCTGGCTGTGTAGCCGTAGGTGCTGGCGGCGCCTTGACAGGCGGCGGCAAGACGGCAGCAGAAATCACAGAAGCAGCTAAGAAGTTTATTGCTTCTGTCAAAGCAGCAAGAGCATAATACGGATAAAACAAAAGAAGCTGTGAGCAAGATGAAGAAATAACTTTCATGATTGCCCGCAGCTCTTTTTGTATTTTGAGTAGATAAATTCATGTGAGTATACTATACATAAACTATGTTATAGAGTATAGGTTGAAGAGGGTGTTTTAGTGAATTCGTTTTATATTATTGCCAATCAGTTGTTTCAATTTTTTGTGATGATGCTTTGCGGCTATATGGGGGCACGGGCAGGCATCATTCCCAAAGCGTTTCTTGGCGGGCTGGCTAAATTGATTATGGGATTGCTTATGCCGATTTTAATTTTTGCCAATGTATTGGATGGGACGACGCGGCAAATATTGCTGGATTGTTATCCTGTACTGCTGCTTTCGTTGGGAATTTATATTGGGTTAATTGTTATACAAGCTGCGCTGGCATATATCATGGGATTGAAGGGCAGCCATAGCCATGTATATCAGGCGACGATGATTTTTGGCAATGCCGGGTTTATTGGGATTCCGCTGTTGTCTGCGGCATTTCCCGGACAAGGCGGTATATATATTGCCTTGTTGAGTATTGTAGATCAGATAGCGTTATGGACGTATGGCATATATCTTACTTCGCCGGTTAAAGCGGATTCAGCTTTTCGTATCAAAAGCTTTATCAATCCAGCTGTGATTGCAATTGCGTTAGCACTGGGACTGTTGTTGTTGGGAGTTCCTATTCCCCATTCTTTGGAACATTCGCTGTTGACGGTCGGCCGGGCGGCAACGCCGCTGGCACTTATTTATGTAGGCGCATTGTTATACTATTCGCATTGGAATTTAGCGGCTAAAACCAAAGAATTGTATGTGGGTATTCTTTCCAAAATGCTTATTTTTCCAATTGTTTTTTTCGTTATTGCCAGCCGGTTTTGTCATGATGCATCTATGGTGCAGGCCATGACATTGGTTGCTGGTTTGCCTACGATGACGGCGATTGCTATGTTTGCTCAATCTAAAAACAATCACGGCGAATATGCGTTGAGTATTGTTTTGCTGACGACAATTGCCAGTTTGTTTACGATGACGATTGTTTCGTATATTGTTTTTAGTGGTCTATGATTTAATTTTCTTTTAATTTATTAAATAAGGTTTGGCGGCTGATGTTGAGTGTTTTAGCAATTTGATTTTTGGTAAATCCTTGCGTCAGTAAGTCTTGAATAATGAGATGTTCGACAGAATGATGAAGTTGTTTCATGTCAATACGCAGAGAGTCTTTGTTCAGTAAAGACTCTCTATTTTTTTGCGGCTGATCAAACAAATAGCTGTAGGATACATCGCCGGTTTCTCCAAAAATATGATAACGAAAAGCGGCACTATACAGCTCGCGGATATTTCCCCACCAGTGGTGATTTAGTAAAGCCGTTTTTAATTCGGGAGAAAGGGAGATTTTTTTGCCTATTTCCTGTTTTATAAAATAGCTGAACAAATATAAAATATCATCAGGCCGGTCATTCAGTGCAGGCAGCGTTAACGTCAAGGCATTTAGGCGGAAAAATAAGTCGCGGCGGAATTGCCCGTCTTGGACTGCTTGCAGAAGATTGGCATTGCTGGCTGAAATAATACGTAAATCCAGCGGAATGACATAGTCGGAACCAATACGCATGATTTGTTTTGTTTCCAGGACACGAAGCAGTTTGGATTGAATGTTGGGCGACATGCTGTTGATTTCGTCGAGAAAAATAGTACCTGTATGAGCCAGTTCAAAATATCCGGCCTTGCCTTCTTTACGCGCGCCTGTAAAAGAGCCGCCGACGTAGCCAAAAAGCTCGCTTTCTAATAATTCCGGCGGCAGGGCGGCACAGTTTACCGCCACAAAGGGGCCATTGCGACGGGAGCTGGCATTGTGTATACTTTGGGCAAATAATTCCTTACCGGTACCGCTTTCGCCCTGAATGAGAACGGGTGCGTTGTGTGCGGCCATAATTTGAGCCGTATGAATAACAGAACGCATTTCAGTATTTACTGTAAGAATATCATCAAAATGATGGTTGGCTGTCAGTCCCGTTTTTGCCAATTTATAACGGACATTTTTTTCTAATCGCTGCAGTTCTGTCACATCGCGCAGAATTAATATATGGTGTTTGGTGTTATCTAGCTGAAAGGGTGCAGAGTTTGCAACCAAGGTATACGGCGGCCGCTGCAGAATTTTTTCTTTAAGAGGAGGAAGATTTGATTTCTTTCCCATATTAGGAAAAATATCTCGAATCGTTTTGGGAGTATCTGATGCATTTAAAAAGGTTTGAGCCAGTGAGTTGATGTGTGAAATAGCTCCTTTATCATCGTAGAGAATGATGCCTTCATCTACATGGGATAAAATTGACGTGAGAATACTGAGCTGCTTTCGTTCTTTTTTATTAAAATCAATGAGTTCATTGGCATATTGATAGGCTGATAAAATAGCGGATTCACTGGGGCGAATGGGATAAATCGGCATCGAAAGCTGGGGAGCGACTTGCGGCAGCAGCGTACAGCCAACAATGGCGGCATCGTCGGCGGCAGGAATTTTATGGACGAGCTGCAGCAGCATATCCGGCGTATCATCAATACTATAAGGCGGATACAATACTAGTTTTTGACGAATATCTTCGGGACAGGCGTTGATGTTAAACATAAAATGCTTATTTAAAAGCAGATGGATTTTTTTGTATTTCTCATCTACTTGGCGGATAGTATATAATGCATCGTTGGTTGAACTGTATAGACATAGAATAGGTATGATGTCAATCCTGTGGGCATCCTGCGCATGAGAAAGAATTTGATGAGAACCGCTGTTTGTAATAATGATTTTGGTGCCGTTGCGAATCATCGCTTGGGTTTGTTCGATTATATGAGGAAAGTCAATAATGGCAATTTCTGTCACTAAGGAACGATGGGAGAAGTTATCGCGGTATGTCCACAATGTACGTTCGATAGATTGTTTAATCATTTCATCTGCGACAAGAAATGTGATTTTATCCATAGGGGCCTCCTGACAAATACAAAATAAACCTTTTACGTAAAGAAGTGTAACAGATTTTTTACATAAAGAAAAGGAATATGAAACATGATTTTTATGGAATTGCGTATTTATGCTATTCTATAAATTTGGCATGGATATTACGTATATATTTTTGAACGCAGCTGGAAGGTACGTGCACACCTAATAATACCAGTAAGAGTGGATATATTGTAAGTATATGGGAGGTTATGGATATGAAAGTGTTAATGACTGGCAATGAAGCTGTAGCAAGAGGCCTATATGAAGCAGGTGTTTCTTTTGCTTCAGCCTATCCAGGTACACCGAGTACAGAAATATTGGAAAATGTTTCCCAATATAGTGAAATCTTTTCTGAATGGGCACCAAATGAAAAAGTAGCTATGGAAGCAGCTATTGGCGCATCTATTTCTGGTGTTCGTTCTTTTGCTGCCATGAAGATGGTTGGCCTAAATGTTGCTGCTGACCCGATTTATACATTTGCGTATTTGGGTATCAATGGCGGCATGGTATTTGTGTCTGCTGATGACCCGGGCATGCATTCTTCACAAAACGAACAAGACAACCGGAATTACGCTAAAAATATGAAAATAGCGATGTTTGAACCGTCAGATTCCCAAGAAAGTTTGGATATGGTCAAAGAAGCCTACCGCGTCAGCGAGGAATATACAGTTCCCGTTATGCTGCGCATGACGACCCGCGTTTGTCATTCCAAGAGTTTGGTGGCAGAAGGAACACGCCAGGAAATCAAAGCTAAACCGTATGTGAAAGAACGGGATAAAATGGATGCAGTTCCGGCCGTTTCCAAAGTTCGCCGGTATTTTGTCGAAGAGCGGGAACAAAAATTAAAAGCATATTCGGAAATATGTCCGTTTAACGTGGAAGAAATGCATGATACGAAAATCGGTATTATTGCTGCCGGAGCTGCGTATACGTATGCTAAAGAAGCGTTGGGAGATTCGGCTTCTTATTTGAAATTAGGATTTACATATCCCATGCCGATTGAAAAAATCAAAGCGTTTGCAGCGAAAGTAGACACATTGTATGTCGTAGAAGAACTCGATCCGTTTATGGAAGAAATTATTCATGAAGCAGGGATTCCCTGTCACGGCAAAGATGTGATTCCAAAAAACGATGAATTAAACCCGAATATCGTGTCTGCCGGGATTTTAAAGAAAAAGGCAGAAGGCGTACAGGTGCCGGATACATTATTTGTTCCGCGTCCTCCTGCATTATGTGCCGGCTGTCCGCACCGCGGCTTCTTCTATGAATTGGCCAAACGGAAAGACACGGTAATGGTTGGCGACATTGGCTGTTATGCCTTAGGCGGAGCTGCGCCCCTCAGTGCCAAAGATATGGCAGTTTGTATGGGCAGTGCCTTTGCTGTCAGTCACGGTTTGTGTCATGGTTTTGCCATGAGCGGCCAGAAAAAACGCGTTGTTGGCGTTATGGGCGATTCGACATTTTTCCATACAGGTATCAACTCGCTGACAGAAGTAGCATATAATCAGTCGCCTTCTATCTGTGTTATTTTGGATAACCGGATTACCGGCATGACAGGACATCAGGAAAATCCAGGAACCGGGTATACCATAAAAGGAGAACCGACAACCCTCATTGATATTGAAACGGTTGTCCGGGCATTGGGAATTACCAACGTTCGTACGGTAAATCCGCTCGATTTGAAAGCCATGAAAGAAACATTGGATTGGGCGTTTGCTATTGAAGATGCACCGAGCGTCATTATTACAAAATGGCCGTGCGTGTTGAAGAAATTCTCGAAAGAAGATAAAGAAGAATTTGATCTTAATCGTACACCTTGTGTGGTAGATGCAGAAGCGTGCATTGGCTGTAAAAAATGCCTTACGACAGGATGCCCGGCACTGCGGTTTGACAAGGAAACGAAAAAATCGAGTATTGCGCAGGCAGACTGCGTAGGCTGTACGGTATGCATGCAGGTTTGCCCAGTGCAGGCTATTGCCAGAAAGGGGGACAAATAAATGTCAGATGTAAAAAGCGTATTATTTGTCGGTGTAGGCGGACAAGGAACGATATTAGCAAGTAAAATCCTTACGATTGGATTAATTGAAAATGGGTATGATGTCAAAATGTCGGAAGTACATGGCATGAGCCAGCGCGGCGGCAGTGTCAGCACGCAGGTACGGTTTGGCTCCAAAGTATATTCACCTATTATTGGAGAAGGTTCAGCAGATATTCTCGTATCTTTTGAAGAAATGGAAGCGGCACGGTATGCGAAATTTCTCAAAAAAGACGGCAAAATCGTCGTCAATACCAGCCGTATTCCGTCGATGCCGATTTTGTCCGGTGCTTGTCAATATCCAGAAGGTGTTCTGGATGCCCTGAAAGAAAAAGTGCCTGTTATGGCATTGGATGCGACTCAGATTGCTTCGGATTTGGGTAATCCGAAGAGTGCCAATGTAGTTTTGCTTGGCGCATTGATTCAAGCGATGGAACTGCATGATATAGATTGGAAGTCCATTATTGCCAAAACGGTAAAGAAAAACTTTGTAGATATTAATTTGCAGGCTTTTGAAGCAGGAATGGCTGCTATATAAGTAGTAAACAACGCTCTATCACTTTATATATACCTTTTGTGGAAGCTGCTGCTGGGTTTATAAACACGGCCCGGCAGTTCCTTTCCGCAAATTTATGACATGTTGCTGCCGGATATATAGAGCCAGCCTCTATGCGGGGGGAATGCGGTAGTTACCACACAAAGGAGGCACGTATTATGTCATCATCAACATCGTTTCTGGGAGGCATTTTAGGTAGAAGCTCTCAATATGCAGATTTAGCCGGCATGACAGTTGAAGAATGGAAACAAGCTACTCGATTCAGCGGCATTGATTTAGGCTGGGTTATCATGTGTGTTGGCATGTCCCTGGGGGCAGGCATTGTGTTTTTGCCGATTCAGGTGGGGTTGTCGGGACTGCTTATCTTTTTGCTGGTAGCCGTTGTCGGCTATCCGATTGCGTATCAACATCAAAAACTGTATTTGAATGTGTTGGCAGAAGCACCGATATGCGAAGACTTTGCCGGCATTATTTCGGGATATTTAGGAAAGAACTGGGGATTTTTGCTGGGCATTTTGTACTTTGTGTTTACCACGATTTTGATTTTCCTCTATTCGACGGCGCTTACCAATGACAGTGCTTCTTTTCTTGTTACCTTTGGCGTAACAGAAACACCGCTGTCAGAAAATATGTTTTACGGCTTGTCTATTATTACCTTTCTTGTATTAGTTGCTTCGCAAGGGGAAAAGCTGCTCATGAAAGTATCGTCCGGGATGGTATTTACCAAAGCGATGGTGATTGCTGCTTTGGGAATTATCATGTTTCCTCATTGGGATATGGCCAATATTCTGATTCCGTCCGATGCGATTTATGTAATTAAACACTTTATTATCCTGCTGCCGTTTATTGCGATGTCTATTGAGTTTTTTGTTGGACTGGGACCGGTTGTCATTTATTTTCGCTCCCACACAGAAAATAAAGTGGTAGCTCAATACCGCGCAATGCGTGTATATAATACAGCGTATTTATTTTTGGTAGGGCTGGTCGTATTTTATACGATTTCATTTAACCTGGCAATTGACCATGAACAGGCTGTTCATGCCTATACAGCTAATATTTCTGCCCTGGCGTTGGCAGCGCAGCACATGGATGGTGCTCTTATCAAAGTATTAAACTTGATTTTGAATATCTTTGCAGTAGTTACGGCATATTTTGCCATGTTCCTTAGTTTCCGCGATGCCTGTATCGGCATTGTCATGAATGTATTGAAACGGTTTATTCCGGAAGACAAGATTAGCCGCCGCTTTATTCGATACGGTATCAGTGTGTTCTGTATCCTGCTGTGTTGGGGTATTATCGTTGTCAATGCGCCGGTTTTGAGCTTTACACCTATTTTAGGATCGTTAATCGGAATTATTGCCGACTTGGCTGGTACTTAAACTGGATATTTTCAAAAAGTATAGAACGTGGCAGTTGATTCCGATTGTTATCATGGGCATTGTTTTATTTATATCTCCGTTTATTTCATTACTTTAATCATCATAAGACATATCGTAACTAAAGGAGTGATTCAGTATGGCATCACAGGAAATGTATCGATTAGGCTCACAGAGTTCTGTCATTCGTGAACTTTTTACATATGGACAAGAACAAGCCAAAATTGTCGGCAGAGAAAATGTCTTTGATTTTAGTATCGGCAATCCGACCGTGCCGGCACCGGCCTGTATCAAAGAAGCTATTGAAGATATATTGACAACTCGTGAATCAGCAGCAGTTCATGGATATACGGCAGCGGCAGGTGACTTGGCGGTACGGCAGGGATTAGCAGAGTATATGAATACTACCTACGGCGCCAATGTGACAGCCAACCATTTTTATATGACGTGCGGTGCTGCAGCATCCCTTACGATTACGCTCAAAGCGTTGACGGAAAGTCCGGAAGATGAAGTGATTTTGATTGCTCCTTTCTTCCCGGAATATACTGTTTTTGTTGCCAATGCCGGTGCTAAAACAGTGATTCTGCCGCCGGATACCAAACATTTCCAAGTATCGCTGGAAGCATTGGAGCAAGCCATTACGCCGCATACGCGTGCCGTTATTATCAATTCGCCCAATAATCCGTCCGGCGTCGTATACTCGGCTGCTACGTATGAAAAAGTAGCTGCGCTGCTGACGAAAAAATCAGCGGAAATAGGGCATCCTATTTACATTATTTCGGATGAACCGTATCGGGAAATCGTATATGACGGACTGCCTATTTTATATGTGCCTGCATTTTACAACGATACGATTATCTGCTATTCGTACAGTAAATCATTGAGCCTTCCGGGTGAACGTATTGGATATATTCTTGTGCCGCCATGTGCAGCAGACGCCGATACGATATATAAGGCAGTCTGCGGTGCCGGCCGGGCGATGGGATTTGTCTGCGCGCCGCATTTATTCCAGGATGTCATTTTAAAATGCATGGGGCAAACGTCGGATATGAACATCTATGACGAAAACCGCAAGTTGTTGTACAATGGACTTAAAGAACTGGGATATGACTGCGTATATCCGAGTGGCGCATTTTACCTTTTTGTCAAAGCACCGGAGAACGATGCCAGCGCTTTTTCTGAAAAAGCCAAAAAGCTCAACTTGCTGATTGTACCGGCAGATAGCTTTGGCTGCCCGGGGTATGTACGTGTATCCTATTGTGTAGAGCCGGATATGATAAAACGTTCGTTTACGGCTTTCAAAAAACTGATAGACCAATATACATAGAGAAGAGGCTTGAATTATGACAGTATATGATGAATATCAAACGAAACGGTGTACGGCAGACGTAGCAGTACAGCTTGTTCGAGACGGTGACTGGGTCGATTATAGTCAAACATGCTCGTTTCCTACGGACTTAGATGCTGCGTTGGCAAAACGGCGGGATGAACTGCACGACATCAACGTCAGAAATGCGATTTCCTGTCGGCCGATTCAAGTAGTAGAACAAGATCCGGAACGTAAAACATTCACATATAATTTATGGCATTGTTCTGGGTTAGACCGGAAATATTTGGATGCAGGGCGTGCGTTTCATTCGCCCATGATTTTCCGCAACTGCAGCTCGTACTATACGCGCGGCTATGCGCCGGTTAATGTGGCGATGATTACCGTAGCCCCTATGGATAAGCATGGCAATTTTAATTATGGGCTGACAAACTGCTGTCAACAGGCCATGTTGGATGCGGCTGACAGAATTATTTTGGAAGTCAATGAAGAAATGCCGGTTATTTATGGAATGGAAAATGACCATATCCATATATCTGACGTGGACTGTGTAGTAGAAAGTCATGCGCATTTGTGTACAGCACCTAACCGGGCGGCCAGTGATATTGACCGGCAGATAGCAGAAAAAATTTTCCCGTATCTGCACAACGGTATGACACTGCAGCTTGGCATTGGCGGCATGCCCAATGCGTTGGGCGTACTCATTGCCGAATCAGATTTAAAAGATTTAGGTATGCATACCGAGTTGATGAGTGATGGATACCTTGATTTATACAAAGCAGGAAAAATTACGAATAAAAAGAAAAAACTGCAGAAAGGAAAAGGCGTCTTTTCCATTTGTCTTGGCTCTAAAGAATTGTATGAATTTTTAGATCACAATCAGGACATATTATCGGCGCCGATGCACTATGTCAACAATCCGGAAACGATTCGCCAGCTGGATGATTTTATATCCATCAATGGCTGTATTGCCATGGATTTGTACGGACAGGTTTGCTCTGAATCTGCCGGCACACGGCAAATCAGCGGTACTGGCGGACAACTGGACTTTGTGACTGGGGCATATATGGCAGAACATGGCAAAGCATTTTTGGCTATGCCGTCGATGCATGTCGATAAACAAGGTGTCCGTCATTCACATATCCTGCCTAAGTTTACAGAAGGGGATATTATTACGACACCCCGGACGCAGGCACCGTATATGGTAACAGAATACGGCGTGGCGAATTTATCCGGTTTATCGACTTGGCAGCGAGCAGAAGCTATTATTAATATCGCGCACCCTGATTTTAGAGAAGAACTTATCAAAGCTGCTGAAGAACAGCGTATTTGGCGGCGGAGTAATAAACGATAGTTTTCGTATCACCCCTCTTGCTGTCTGCCGGAGTAATCCTTGCCTCCGGCAGACCCCGTTACCGGGGGCGTGATACGGTGGCATACAACAGAAAGGTATTGATGGAGGCGATGTTTCATATACAACGACAAATACGCTGGCTGTATTTACTGCTCAGCGTAGTACTATTGCTTTGTTTGGGACTGATTTATGCCTGGTCTATTTTTCGGGTTCCCTTGGAAAGTGAATTTGGCTGGTCAAAAGCAGAAACATCTATTACGTTTTCTATTTCTATGATGATGTTTTGTTTAGGCGGCGTTGTTTCCGGTGTTTTAACAGAACGGCGCGGTGTACGCACCACCTTGATGCTATGTGCGGTATTATTGGCAGCCGGTTTTGCAGGCGCTTCCGGCATACATTCATTATGGGGCATATATGCTGCGTATGGCGGCTTGGCCGGCTTAGGTGCTGGGCTGGGATATAATGCGGTTATCAGCACGGCCGTCAGATGGTTTCCAGATAAACAGGGATTCGTATCCGGCATATCGTTGATGGGATTTGGTTTTGGCGCGATGATTTTGGGAACGTTGGGAGCCAGCTTGATTGTGACAGTTGGCTGGCGGCTGACCTTTTTGCTTATTGGCATAACGTTCGGCATTCTCGTTCTCTTAGGAGCTGTCCTTCTGCGTCCTGCACCAATGGAATTTTTGCAGCAAATGAAGCGTTCTATGAAAGGACGCAGAGCGTTTTTAGAAGACGTGGATTTTCGGCAAATGCTGCGCCGGAAAAATTTTTGGTTGTACGTTTGCTGGGCCGCAGCTCTTGGGGCAGGCGGTTTGGCAGTTATTAATATATCCGCATCGTATGCGAGTGGATTTTTGGGAGGTGATTTGACAGAAGCGGCAGCTATTGCAGGCATTGTATCTGTTGCCAATGGTATAGGACGTGTCGCGTTCGGCCAGTTGTTTGACAGCAAAGGATATAAAGTTACCATGCTGGGTGTGAGTTTGACGTTTCTTTTGGCCGGCATCGCGTTGTTAGGCGCGGAATATACAGGCCAGTTGGCAATTCTTGTCGCAGGCTTTACGCTTATTGGTCTTTCGTATGGCGGTGTTACGCCTACTAATTCTGCCTATACAGCTTATTTTTTCGGACAGAAGCACTATGCCCTTAATTTTAGTATTATCAACCTAAATCTAATTGTTGCTTCCTATATAGGGCCTATGTGTGCCAGCGGCGCACCGATGACGGCGTTTCTGATTATGATAGGATTAGCTGTAATTGGCATTAGTTTGTCTTTTGTCATAAAAACTCCTTCGTAACAACGATATAAAAGCGTGCTGCGTACGGTACTGCTTCTTTACGACACAAACCAACTCCCAAAGAAGCATTGTATGGCAGCACGTTTTTATGTGTATGCCTTTCTTGCATAATTTTGGGGGATTGCGTACAATACAGATAGACATTACTAGAGAAATGAAGGTGCAGTTTATGAACGAAATGATAAAAAAGCTGGTTGATACATACGGCCCAAAGCTTATCGACAATCGCCGGTATCTCCATGCGCATCCAGAATTATCTTTTAAGGAAACGCAGACAGCCGCATGGATTAGAGAGCATCTGCAGGCTGCAGGGATTCCCATGCTGACAGGAATTCACGGCAACAGTACAGTCGGGTATCTAAAGGGCAGCACCGATGGCCCGGCGATTGGCTTTCGGGCAGATATTGACGCATTGGGTCTTGCAGAAGAAAATGACCTGCCGTATAAAAGTCAGTGTGACGGTGTGATGCATGCCTGCGGTCACGATGCCCATACGGCAGTACTGCTGGCCATGGCAGAAATACTGGCACAGCATAAAGAACTGATTCATGGCACGATTTATTTTATTTTTCAGCAGGCTGAAGAATTTTTGCCCGGCGGCGCTAAAGGGTTGGTAGAAGACGGGCTGATGGATACCTTAGATTATATGTTTGGCTGGCATGTCAGTGCTATGGACAAAGTCGGCACAGCTGATATTGCAGCCGGTGTCCGCACGGCGGCTGTAGGTACGTATGATTTGAAAATTACCGGCAAAGGCGGTCACGGCGGTTCGCCGCATCAATGCAACAACCCGATTATTCCGGCAGCGGAACTAGTCAGTGCTATAAATTTGATTCCGGCATTGAAATGCGACCCATTGGCCAACTGCACCGTATCGGTCAGCAACCTGATTTGCGGTGTTGCCGGTGTAGATAATGTACTGCCGGAAACGGTTGTCATGGGTGGGAATATTCGCAGTCTGCGCACAGATGTACGAGATTTTGCCATGGCTGAAATTAAACGATTGGCTGAATCTATCAGCGCTGCCCATCAATGCCAATGTGATGTACATTTGGTATATGGGTATCCGGCATTGGACGTTGATGCAGCTTGTGCAGCCATTATGGAAAAAGCAGCGCAGGAAACAGGCTTGACTATAGAGAAGAAAAATCCCAGCCTGGGGGCTGAAGACTTTGCGTATTACAGTCAGAAAAAGCCGGCTGGATTTGCTCATTTGGGTTTGGCAGATCCGACGGGAGTTCATGCACCTACGCCGCATCACAATCCGGGCTTTTACATTGATGATACCAAAGGACTGCCATTGGCACTGCAGTTTATTTTGACGACATATCTGATGGCAGTGAAAGAGTTAAAAGAAACGAAATAATGCTGTCGGGACATATAGTTTCTTGACAATGTGTGTAAAATACGTTACACTACTTACAAGTAAATAAACAGGGAGCTGATGAAATCGGCTGAGAGGAAGCTTATAGCTTCGACCTATAACCTGATTTGGATAATGCCAACGTAGGATAATATGATGTACAGACTATCAGCAGAGGCGGTTATCCGGCCTCTGTTTTTTTATATAGACCTATAGTTTGACCACGTGAGTGAGCGAGAGTTCATGAAGGGGTACACCACCGCGGGTGTAGTTCCTTTGTGAACTCTTTTTTTAGTAGGAGGTGTCAAAGTGATTACTGTCAAAATCAATGGACGACAGGAGCATTGGGACTGTCCCATGACGATTCAGCAATACCTGCAAACGCAGGGGCATGCGGCAGCACGTGTTGCGGTAGAGCAAAATGGCCGTATTGTTCCCAAAAGCGCGTACGCGGCGCAATCCATAGAAGACGGTGATGCCGTAGAAGTCGTGTCGTTTGTAGGAGGAGGCTGATATACCGTGCTGACACAGGAAGAAATATATGACGCATTGTGCAAGCGACACGGCAAAGCAGTACAAGATAAACTAGCCAACGCCCGCGTAGCAGTTGCTGGTTTGGGCGGCCTAGGCTCTAATATTGCCATTTCCCTAGCACGGATTGGCGTAGGTCATTTGCATCTCGTCGATTTCGATAGGGTAGATTTGACCAATCTGAACAGACAACATTATTTTATCCGTCATTTGGGAGCATATAAAACCGATGCATTGAAAGAACAAATTTTGCAAATCAATCCGTATATCCAGGTAGTGACGGACTGCTTGAAAATTACGGCAGACAGCGTACCGGCTTTATTTGCAGGCGAGGATATTATTTGTGAGGCCTTTGATGTGCCGGAACAAAAGGCGATGCTTGTCAATGCGGTTTTAGAAACCCTGCCGGAAAAGATATTGTTGTCCGGCAACGGTATGGCAGGATACGGCAACAGCAATGCCATTCGGACACGACAGATTTTACCGCGGTTTTATCTTTGCGGCGATGAAGTCAGCGGCAATGACATGAAATCGCTGATGGCACCGCGTGTAGCTATTTGCGCTGCTCATGAAGCCAATATGGCGGCAGCGCTGATTATTGAACATCTAGGAAAAGAGGAATAGAAGATGACTTGGAAATTAGGGAACCATGAATTTCAATCTCGTTTTATTTTAGGCTCCGGCAAATATTCACTGACATTAATCAAAGCGGCAGTGGAAAACGCAAAAGCAGATATTGTGACACTGGCACTGCGCCGTGTCAATGATGGCGGCATGGCCAATATTCTCGATTATATTCCTGAAAATGTAACGCTGCTGCCTAATACGTCCGGCGCCAGAAATGCCGATGAAGCCGTACGGATTGCCCGTCTGTCCCGAGAATTATGTCAAAGTGATTTAGTAAAAATTGAAATCATGCGGGACAGCAAATATTTGCTTCCGGACAACTATGAAACGATTAAGGCGACAGAAATTCTTGCTAAAGAAGGATTTACAGTCCTTCCCTATATGTATCCTGATCTGAATGTAGCCCGTGACTTGGCCAATGCAGGAGCTGCGGCTATTATGCCGCTGGGTGCGCCGATTGGCACGAATAAAGGCCTTTGCACGAAAGAATTTATTCAAATCCTCATCGATGAAATCGACCTGCCGGTTATTGTAGATGCCGGAATTGGCAGACCGTCTCAGGCATGCGAAGCCATGGAAATGGGAGCTGCTGCTATTATGGCCAATACGGCGATTGCAACTGCCGGGGATGTGCCGCGCATGGCAGAAGCATTTCGCTTAGCTATTGAAGCAGGTCATTTGGCATACACGGCAAAATTAGGCCGTGTGCAGGACAAAGGTGCCGCTTCTTCGCCGCTTACGGGATATTTACGCGATTAAGGAGGAACAGTCATGAAGGATGAACATAAAGATGAACACGTTAACGAGAGTATTATCAGCGAAGAAGCTAAAGCGTTTTTGGAAAAAGAAAATCGTAGCGACCATATGAAATATATGCCGGATATGGAAGTATTGGACAGCGATTTGCTGGATAAAGTGGTTCATGATATGGAAACATACGATTATGACCGTTATACGGCACAGGATGTACGCAATGCGCTGCAGCATGACCGAAAAACGCCGGAAGATTTTCGAGCCCTGCTCTCGCCGGCGGCGCTGCCTTTCTTAGAAGAAATTGCCCAGCAGGCAAAAATAGAAAAGGAAAAACATTTTGGCAATTCCGTCTGCTTGTTTACGCCGATTTACATTGCCAACTATTGTGAAAACTTTTGTATTTACTGCGGATTTAACCGCTACAACCATATCCGCCGGGCTCAGCTGACCTATGATGAAATCGATAAAGAAATGGCTGCGATTGCCAAGACAGGACTGCAGGAAATACTGATTTTGACAGGCGAAAGCCGTAACAAATCGACGGTTGAATATATTGGGGAAGCTTGTAAGATAGCTAGAAAATATTTCCGTATTATTGGGCTGGAAGTATATCCGATGAACAGCGAAGATTATGCATATCTGCATGAATGCGGCGCCGATTATGTGACGGTCTTCCAGGAAACCTATCATGCTGATAAATATGAAACGCTTCATTTAGCAGGCCATAAACGGATTTTCCCGTATCGGTTTTATGCGCAGGAACGGGCTTTGAAAGGCGGCATGCGCGGCGTAGGCTTTGCTGCGTTGCTGGGCCTTGACGATTTCCGCAAAGATGCGCTGGCAACAGGGATGCATGCCTATTACCTGCAGAAAAAATATCCGCAGGCAGAAATTGCGTTTTCCTGTCCGCGTCTTCGCCCGATTATCAACAATGATAAAATCAATCCGATGGATGTACACGAAGCACAACTTTTGCAGGTCGTTTGTGCATATCGGCTCTTTATGCCTTTTGCCAGCATTACCGTATCGACACGTGAATGTGCCCGCGTCCGCGATAGCTTGGTACAGATTGCGGCAACTAAAATTTCTGCAGGCGTCAGCACGGCAATTGGCGAACATTGTGCGGAAGCAGAAGATAAAGGCGATGCCCAGTTTGAAATCTCGGACACGCGCTCTGTGGATGACGTATACCAAAGCCTGCTGCAGCATGACTTGCAGCCGGTTATGGCCGAATATATTTATGTTTGATTGACTCCTATATACCTCAATACTATATATACATAGAACCTCTCTGCGGCAGATGGCTTATCTGACGCAGAGAGGTTCGTTTAGTTTAGGCATATATAGTATATACTTTTACATTTCCGGGACATACACGGTCAAGAACGAAGGCAGGATTTCCAATTCCAACGGAAAAGACGGGCCTTCATCGCCGTCCATGTTGGTCGATAAGGGATGATCGTCTACAATCGTGATTTTGGCGTGCGTAAAAGTAGACAGCGTCATATATTCACAGCTTAACGGCGTGCCGGCGAGAAATTCCGGAACCAATTTGATAAGGTCCAAATAGGTAAAGTCTTTGAAGACGGCAAGCCAGATTTTTCCGTCATCTACCCGGGCCTGCGGGGCAATATTGCGGAAACTGCCGACGGAATTGGTCAGCATGGCCACAATGAGTGGTGAACGATATATCATTTGGCCTTCATCGGTTTCTATCTTAAAAAGAGAAGTCTGATGATTTTGCAGCGCTTTGATTCCCGTCAAAAAATAGGCAAAAGGGCCGAGTCTTGTTTTTTGTTCGATAGACACATGGCCGACGGCTGCCGGCATGATGCCGGCAGCGACTGTATTGACAAAATAGCGGTCATTGGCACGGGCAATATCGACGTGCGTCGTTTTACAGTGTTTGAGCATAGCAATCGCCGCTTCCGGATGAAGCGGAATATGCAGCGCCCGTGCTAAATCGTTGACTGTTCCTAACGGAATAAAACCAAAGTTTATAGGTGTATTTGCCTGGGCAAGCCCGTTGATAGTTTCATTAAGCGTGCCGTCGCCGCCCATGCAGAATACAGCGTGATAGCCGTTCAAGGCCGCTTCTTTAGCCCAGTCTGTTGCATCACCGGCTTTGCCTGTCTGCCGCAGTTCGACATCGTCAAACATGGTTTCCAGTTGTGCTTTTAACGCATCTTTATGATATTTTGCTTGCTCCCGACCCGCTGTCGGATTTACAATCAACATACACCGGTTCACAGTACATATCTCCTTACAATACCTCGATAATATAATGAAAATGGTTTATAGTGAGTAGTATTCATTATACCATTGTCCAGAAAAAACGAAAAGAGATAATAGGAATCTGCACGGCATTTTGTCTGAGTATTTTCTCGTTGTTCAGATGATGAATACGGCAGAATGTGATATAGTAAAAGAAATGATACTCGAGGAGGAATGACAATGAATTTTGATGCCTCTTATTATCCCTATGCATCGCGTCGGGAAGTGTTATACAGTCGGCGTGGCATGGTTTGTACGTCGCAGGCCTTAGCAGCGCAGGCAGGGCTGGATATGCTGAAAAAAGGCGGCAACGCCGTAGATGCAGCACTGGCAACGGCGATTAGCTTAGTCGTCTTGGAACCGACGAGCAATGGCTTGGGAAGCGATGCCTTTGCCTTAATTTGGATGAAAGACAAGCTGTACGGCATCAATGGCAGCGGCTGGTCACCGGTCGGGATATCCAGGGAAGCAGTAGCAGCTGCCGGACATACGGACATGCCGAGCCGCGGCTGGATTCCCGTCATGGTACCGGGAGCGCCCGCTGCCTGGGCTGCTGTTCATCAACGGTTTGGCCGCCTGCCATTTGCGGATTTGTTTGAGCCGGCTATTGGCTATGCGGAAGACGGCTATGCCGTACAGCCGACGGTAGCCGCACAGCTTGAAGAAAGCTGGCATGACTTTGCGGCCTATAAAAATGAAAAAGCTTTTGCCGGGCTGTTTTCTACGTTTTTCCCTAAAGGAAGAGCCCATCGCGTCGGTGAAATCATGCGGCTGCCAGATCATGCCAAATCGCTGCGCCTTCTCCGGGACAGTCACTGCCAAGCCCTGTATACAGGAGAATTGGCGCAGGCTGTCGATGACTGGTCTAAAGAAACAGGCGGCTATATCCGTCAAGCCGATTTAGCATCGTATGCGCCGCAGTGGGTCGAACCGATTCATACGAATTACCGAGGCTATGACGTATGGGAAATACCGCCTAACGGACACGGTCTGGTCGTTTTGATGGCTTTGAATATTGCGCAGGGCTTTTCTTTTTCACAGCGGGATACTGTCGCCTCATTTCATAAGCAGATAGAAGCGATGAAATTGGCATTTACAGACGGCAGAGAATATATTGCAGACCCCCGCTGTATGAGGACGAACCTGTCATACTGGCTTTCGCAGGAGTATGCAGATGCCCGGCGCAGTTTAATTGGGGAACAAGCATTGCTGCCAAGGCCTGTGGATGCGAATAATGGCGGCACAGTATATCTTTGTACTGCCGATGCGGAGGGAAATATGGTTTCCTATATTCAAAGCAACTTTGACGGGTTTGGTTCAGGTATTGTCGTGCCGGGATATGGCATTGCCCTGAATAACCGGGGTAATAATTTCAGCATGAATCCGGCAAGCGACAACTGTGTCGCTCCGCATAAAAAATCCTACCACACCATTATTCCGGGATTTCTGACTAAAAACGGCAGGGCTGTCGGACCGTTTGGCGTCATGGGCGGTTTTATGCAGCCGCAGGGACAAATGCAGGTCATCATGAATACGATTGATTATCACCTCAACCCGCAAGCCGCTCTGGATGCACCGCGCTGGCAGTGGACAGGAGGCAGGACGATAGAAGTAGAACCCGCTGTGCCGCAGTCGATTATAGACGGGCTGCGTGCCAAAGGGCATACGATTATTGTCAATCCCAATGCGATGTCATATGGCCGCGGACAGATTATCTGGCGCAATGAAGATGGTGTGCTGATGGGAGCGACAGAACCGCGTGCAGATGGTACTGTAGCTGTCTGGTAAATAAAAAAAGGGTTGTACATTTTATTAAAAAACAGCAGAACGGGGCTGCCGCATGAATGATGTTAATATCATGCGGGGCCCCTTTTTGGCGCAGAACATGATGATTGCTTTTTTTCGTATATATATTGCAAAAACATTATTACGGTGATAAAATTTTATTAAGCCAAGAAAAGGAGGCATACAGGTATGAAAGTACTGGATTCATATATACCGCTCGTTGCATTTCTTGGCAATGCTTTAGGGGAGCATTGTGAAGTCGTTTTGCATGATGTGACAAAGCCGGAACAGTCTATCGTGGCGATTGCCAATGGTCATTTGAGCGGCCGCCGTATCGGAGGTTCACTGACGGATTTTACATTGGGTTTATTGCAGCAAGCCAAAAAGAAGCCTATCCAGTATGTGACAAATTATCAAGGAAAAGGCAGTACAGGGCATACGTTTCGTTCTTCGTCGTATTTTATCAAAGATAAAGACGGCACGATTGTAGGCGTACTGTGTTTGAATTATGATATTCAACCGTATTTAGAAGCACGGCACATGCTGGATACAGAATTTCTAAAGGAATTGGTGTTGGACAATGAGCCGACTGCAAGTCAGGAAAATACGCAGGAACCAGCATTTGAAAATCTGTACAAAACGGCAGAGGATACGATTCACAGCATGATTTCCAAACGGCTGCAGACGTATCCGGCAGAAGCAAAACGATTATCTGTGGAAGAACGCATGAAAATTACACAAGAATTGGATGAAGATGGGCTTTTTTTGCTAAAAGGAGGGATTTCTGCGTTAGCAGCGATGCTGGATGTATCAGAACCGACGATATATCGGTATTTGAGTCGTATTCGTAAAGAGTGATAGTAGGATGAACGTGATATTTTGATAGGGAGAAGTGAGAATATGATGGCCAATGCAACATGGAACAAAATGATTGAAATTATGAAGCAGGATGTCATTCCTGCTACTGGTTGTACAGAACCGGTATCTATGGCGTTTGCGGCAGCAACAGCTGCACGCTATCTTGGTGAACCGGTACAATCCATTGCAGCACGTGTGTCTGCCAATTTAATGAAAAATGGCATGGGCGTAATGGTTCCCGGTACAGGTCGTCCAGGTTTGTATATTGCTGCGGCAGTCGGTGCGCTTGGCGGTAATCCGGACAAGGGACTGCAGGTTTTGTCCGGCATATCTCAAGATGTAGTGGACCAAGGTGCGGCAATGGTTGATGACGGAAGGGTTACGGTACAGATTGCTAAAGAAGTGCCGTATGTTTTATATTCAGAAGCAATTGTAAAAGGAGCATCCCACACCGTTAAAGTGTGTGTAGCCAATGCCCATACCCATGTTATTTCTATTGAAAAAGACGGGACATCTGTGTTTAGCGCTGAAGAAACGGATGGCGATAACGGACAGGAAAAGAGTACCTTTTTACAGTCGCTGTGCATTGCGGATATTGTCGATTTTGCAGAACAGGTGCCGCTGGAAGAAATTGCATTTATGAAAAAAGCAGAAGAATTAAATGACCGCCTGTCCAAAGAAGGATTGACGGGAAAATATGGCCTGCATATTGCAGCCTCATTGGCCAAACAGCAGGAAAGCGGCTTAATAGGGAAAGACTTGCAGACGCAAGTCTTAATCCGGACTGTCAGTGCCGCAGATGCCCGCATGGGCGGCGCGCCGTTCCCGGCAATGACGAATTCCGGTTCCGGCAATCAGGGAATTTCTGCGACACAGCCGGTAGTTGCCATTGCCGACCACGTCCACGCGTCTGCAGAAGAACGGCTGCGGGCTATTGTATTGTCGCATATGACAGCTATTTATGCCCATTCGTTTTTGCCCAAATTGTCGGCTTTTTGCGCGACTATTACAGCATCCATGGGAGCGGCGGCAGGCATGGCCTGGCTTATGGATAAAGACCATGCCGTCGAAACAATCAGCCGGGCGATATGCAGCATGACAGGCGAAGCCGTAGGCATGGTATGCGATGGCGCTGCCAACAGTTGTGCCATGAAAGTCGCAACGGCCTGCACCTCTGCTTTTCGGGCTGTTTTGCTGGCGCTCGAAGGAACGCGCGTAGGCGGCAATGACGGGTTGGTATCGTTTGATGTCAATGAATGCATTCGCAATGTAGGCTGCCTAGCCTGCCAGGGCATGCAGCAGACAGATGATGAAGTGCTTCAGATTATGCTTCATAAAAACCAGGAAAATGGCTAAGCTGCGCGTGGTACCGGCATCGCTGTTGTTTTGATGCACCGCTTGTTTTATCATATTGGGTTGTAGTTTGTAGTTTGTAGTTTGTAGTTTGTAATAAAATAGCCCCCATATGTTACCTTTAGAAGGCTAACATATGGGGGCTTTGTGAGTGTGTGAAGACTGCTGCGTGCAGTCTTTTTTTTGTTATTCTATCACAGTGACCGTATCGGCCAATTCTTTTTCAAACTTAACGCGGTGCGCCGGCGTATATAATCCGGGCATGCCGCCGGTATGCAGGAGAATGAGCTGACTCCCCAGCTTGATTTTCTTTTCTTTAATCATATCAAGCACGCCGGCAAACATTTTTCCAGTATAGCAGGGGTCGAGAAGAAGGCCTTCATGGCGAGCCATCATGCAGATGGCATGGCGGACCTGTTTGTCCGGTTCATTGTACCCTTTGCGGATATAGCCTGTTTCAATATGCATGTCGCTGTCGTCAAATGTAAATCCATAGGCTTCTTTGGCCTGCAGAAAATAGTGGTGCAGTTTGTCTTTGTCCAAAGGCATAATGGCGATGCCCGTTAGTTTCAGGCTGGAATGAATGGCTTTTAAGCCGCAGTACAGTCCTAAATACGTCCCCATACTGCCGACTGCCGTATATACAGTCGCGCCGTTGATTTGATGTTCCTGCGCCTGCGCGTCCAGTTCTTTGGCGCAGTCATAATAACCCAGCATGCCGGTCACATCACTGCCGCCCATGGGAATGAAATAGATGCGTTCTCCTTTTTGCAGTTCTTGTTCCATGACGCGTTTAACCGTTTCTGTCAACTGGGTGTCTTTGTCACGGCCGTCATTTTTTTTGACGATGACACGGGCGCCGAATAATCCGTCCAAGAGCAGGTTGCCGCTTAGTTCACCGTCATAGTCATCTACTGTCACGATGATGCACTTCAGACCGTATTTTGCAGCAGCGGCAGCCGTTAACCGGCCATGATTGGTCTGAATGCCGCCGACCGTGATAATCGTTGTAGCTTGTTCGTTCAGTGCTTCAAACATGAGATATTCCAGTTTGCGCAGCTTGTTGCCGCCTCCGCCCAATGGAGTCAGGTCATCACGCTTGATGTACATTTCACGAAATAATTCCTGCGAAAGACCCGGCAGGTATTGAAGCGGCGTCGGCTGCGGTTCCAAGAGTGTCAGTTTTGGCTTTAATGTATCCATTATATATACCTCCTTTTATGTATTCTCATCGTATCATATTTGCGGCTGTTTTGATAGGACAAAAAAATGCAAAAAAAATGGGGCTCCCACGCATGACAAAATGCTGCAGGGCCCGAAGGCAGGGAAGGCGATATATAGAACGGCAAGGACTTCGCGGCGGTGAGGAAGGGGTCCACGTGTCCATGTCAATGGTTTAGAGATTAGGAATGACAACAACCATAATATGAGAAATGACAAAGTAAGAAGCGGCGCCAATGACGGCAGTGCAGGGAATCGTCATCACCCAGGCCGTTACCATTTGGCGGGCGACGCTCCAATGTACGGCTTTGACACGCTGGGCAGAGCCTACGCCCATAATCGAGCCGGAAACAACATGTGTCGTTGATACAGGAAGATGCAGGAGTGTTGCCGAAAAAATAACGACGGCTGAGTTAAGATCTGCCGCAAATCCATGAATCGGATGCATTTTAAAAATTTTGCCGCCGACCGTACGGATGATTTTCCAGCCGCCCACGCTGGTACCCAGCGCCATGGCTAACGCACAGAGTATTTTGACAAGTGTCGGCACTTCCATAGTTTGAATGAACCCGCCGGAAACCAGTGCCAGCGTAATGATGCCCATCGATTTTTGCGCATCGTTGGATCCATGAGAAAAGGCCATCAACGCAGCGGAAAGAATTTGCAGCCGATTGGCAGTCATATTTACTTTGGCAGGCTTAAAACTGTGACAAATCACGAAAAGCAGCTTCATGATGATATATCCAATGATAATTGCGGAAATCGGAGAAAGAATAAGGGAGAGGAAAATTTTAATAATGCCCCAGTCGTTGAGCGCTGCCGCGCCAACTGAAAAAGCAACGGCGCCAATCATGCCGCCAATCAGTGCGTGGGAAGAACTGGAAGGCATACCGAACCACCAAGTAATCAGGTTCCAAACAATGGCTCCGGTCAAGCCGGCAATAATGACTAATTCATTAATCATAGCGGGCGACGTAACGATATCGCCGCCGATGGTTTTGGCAACGCCGGTCGAAATCATGGCGCCGATAAAATTCAGTACAGCCGTACCAATAATGGCCAGGCCGGGACGGATAGCGCGCGTAGATACACATGTCGCAATCGCGTTGGCTGTATCATGAAACCCATTGATAAAGTCAAAT
Source organism: uncultured Megasphaera sp. (assembly GCA_934193515.1). Lineage (GTDB taxonomy): Bacteria > Bacillota > Negativicutes > Veillonellales > Megasphaeraceae > Megasphaera. The sequence goes on from CAKPVJ010000007.1 coordinate 53,377, forward strand.
GCCAGAGCCAGAACAATGACGAGAATAATTAACGGCGTATCAAGCATATTTCATTGTCACCTCTTTTATTACGTTGCCAAGCTGTTCTACTGCGTCAGAAGTATCTTCCAGCGTACCTAAAATATCTTTCCAGCGAATGACGTCGAGAAGAGGCTGGTCTCCTTGGAAGATACGGGATATTTCACGGCGATAAATGTTATCGACATCTGTTTCAATTTTGCTTAGGCGATTGGCCCGTTCCATGAGTTCTGTTTCATTTTTATCGATATTTTTTAGCAGAGAAAAAATCGTAGTCAATTCCTGTCCCATGATTTCCAGCTGTTCCGTAATTTGTTCTGCAGCCGGTGTGGATTTGTCGAGATGATACAGGCTGACGCGCATGAGAGAGCCATGGAGCTGGTCAATGCAGTCTTCAAGATGGCAAGTTAGTTTATAAAAATCTTCGCGGTCAATCGGCGTAATGAAGACACGGGAAAGTTTCATAATAATATCTTGGTTAATCTTATCGGATGTATGTTCTAACTTTACCACTTCTTTGATGTGAAGGTGGATTTTGGTAACATCTTTCATGACTTCTTTGGCGATGACAGCGCCGCGGTGAAAGTTTTCTGCGTTGTGCATTAAGTAATCAAAAAATTCTTCATGTTTATTGCTGATACTGAACATGTATGTCGTATACCTCCTAGTTCATTCTTGAGTTTAGTATAAAAGCTTCACTTCAGTATTTTGCAAAAAGAATGTAAAAATTGTGTAAATTTGGCGAGGCTTCGGAAAAACGTATTGGTGTACTTTTTTGTTCTTTTTAGCGGGATATTGACAGGAAAGACGTATGCCGTATAATTAAAGATAAATAAAGACAGTGGTGTCTTAGGGAAAGGCATCATTGTCTTTGTTTGTTTAAGGATGTATTTTCTCCTGCAAAAACAAAATATATGGTATAATTTATATACATACCATATATGCTTTTTATCGATAAAGGAGGAAATACCTATGTTGCAAACGCGAAAAGTTGGTATTGTAGGTGCCGGCCATGTAGGGGCTCATGTAGCATTGGCGTTACTGCAGTCTGGTGAAGCAGACGATATTGTATTAATCGACGCGATACCGGAAAAAGCTGCGGCACAGGCAATGGATTTATCTGACTGCGTCAGCGGCTCACTCTGCGGCCGGGATACCCGGATTCGGGTTGGAGGTTATGAAGAACTCCAGGATGCAGATGTGTTGGTTATCGCTTTTGGACGCAGTCGGCGGCCCGGTGAGACGCGGCTGGATATGTTTGATGATTCCATTCGTATGGCAAAGGATGTCATCACGCAGTTACGGCAGGTACATTTTTCCGGCATTACGATCAGCGTTTCAAATCCGGCGGATATTGTTTGTGAGTATATACGCCGGCAGATGGGCTGGCCGCGCCAGCGGTGTTTTTGCACGGGGACGAGCTTGGAAACATATCGGCTGCTGCGTGTTTTATCACAGCATACAGGCTGCAGCCGCCGTTCCATACAAGGACTGTGCATGGGTGAACATGGCAACTCCGGCTTTGTTGTTTGGTCGCATGTGTTTGTGCAGGGACGGTTGTTTACGGATATTTGCCGAGACAATCCGGCCTTGGCAGCAGACATAGCTGCGCTGCAGCAGGAAGTCAAACGGGCCGGTGATATGGAAATTGACGGCAAAGGATGTACTGAATTTGGCATTGCCAATGTAGTGCATATGCTGATTGCAGCCGTTTTTCATGACCAAAAGCTGATTTGGCCGTGCTCGGTGGCCTTGGATGGGGAGTTTGGAGAAAGCCAGGTGGCCGCCAGCGTACCCTGCATGATTGGCAAAAACGGCGTAGAAGCGATTGTGCCGATATCTCTTACTCCAGAAGAACAACAGGCTTTTCATGCGTCTTGTGACATTATTCGCGATTTCCTTAAACGGGCAGATACTTTGTAATTTGAGGTGAGTGAATAGAATGAATCCATCTACGACGCAGCAGACAACGCATCCTGTCGATGAAATGCTGCCTGCTTCCAAGCTGTTTGCGTACGGGCTGCAGCACGTACTGGCCATGTATGCCGGTGCTGTAGCTGTACCGATTATTATTGCACAGGCCATGCATCTGTCGCCTGCTGAACTTATTCATTTGATTAATGCTGATTTATTTACTTGCGGTATTGCCACCTTGATTCAGACGCTGGGATTTTGGAAAGTCGGCGCTCGCATTCCGATGATTCAAGGGGTTACGTTTGCTTCGGTTACTCCCATGATATTGATTGGTGTAGAACATGGGATTACGGCTATTTATGGGGCGATTATTGTTGCTGGGATTATTACGTTTCTCATTGCCCCGTATTTCAGCCGGCTGATTCGCTTTTTCCCGCCTGTTGTTACCGGTACGATTATTACCATCATCGGCATTACGCTGCTGCCGGTAGCCGTTCGCTGGATTGGCGGCGGCAATCAGTCTTCGCCTGATTTTGCCAGTCCGATGCATTTGTTCTTGGCAGGCATTACACTGTGTATCATCATACTGATTTATCGGTATGGCCGTGCCGGTTCCGGATTTTTAAGCAATGTGTCCGTTCTGATCGGTTTGATTGGCGGTACGCTGGTTGCTATTTCACTGGGACAGGTTGATTTTTCAGAAGTAGAAAAAGCGGCCTGGTTTGGCGTAGTGACGCCGCTTTCTTTTGGCTATCCGTCTTTTGATGTGGGCTCCATTGTGTCAATGGTTATCGTTATGATTGTCTGCATGGTGGAAACGACGGGGGACTGCATTGCGATTGGCGATATTGTAGGACGGCCTATTAATCAGGATAAGTTGTCGCGTTGTCTGCGCGCTGATGGATTATCGACGATGATTGGCGGCATTTTCAACAGCTTCCCGTATACGGCATTTGCGCAGAACGTCGGCTTAATTGCCGTCACGCGCGTTAAAAGCCGTTTTGTAGTAGCAGCGTCCGGCGTGATTCTGATTATCTTGGGCTTGTTCCCCAAAATGGCAGCTATCGTTGCCTGCATTCCGAATTCCGTGCTGGGCGGCGCTGGGATTGCCATGTTCGGCATGATTATCGCCAGCGGTGTCCGTGCGCTGACAAAAGTAGAATTTGAAGGAAATTCGAATCTGATGATTGTGGCTGTCAGCATTGGCATTAGTATGATTACACTTACCATTCCGAATTTCTTCCAGCATTTCCCGGATGCTGCTAAGATTGTACTGCAAAGCGGCATTACATTGGGCAGTATTACCGCCGTTATTTTAAATTTGATTTTTAATGGGATAGGACACCACGATCATGGAATTAAAGAGGATGAAGAATAACATCAAAACCTGGATTATTGGCTGCGTAAGCATGGCTTGTTTATTGGCAGGCAATGCGTTGGCAGCAGATACGGCAAAGGTCCCGTCAGAACTGCCGATGAAACCGGCTCCTTTTGCGGCGGCTTCGGTTAAAATTACGTCACATCCAACCCCACCGGCAGAACCGGCAGCCGTGCCGCAGCAGAAAGCCGCCGCGGCGGCCCCTGGGCAGGATAATTCTTCTTCCCAAGAGCCCAAAATAGGCATTAACTTGGCAAGCCGTATTTTGATTTTATACAAGGGAAATACGAAAACGGCAATGTATCCTGTAGGTGTAGGCAAAACATCGACGCCGACTCCGGTCGGATACTATGCAGTACAGAATAAGGAAGTCAATCCGACATGGATAGATCCGGGAGATACCAGCGTACAGATTGGTCCCGGCCCGGATAACCCGTTGGGATACCGCTGGATTGGATTTAACGGTACGTACGGCATTCATGGCACCAATCAGCCGTCTTCTGTCGGCTATTATGTATCCAACGGCTGTATCCGCATGCATGAAGAAGATGTAGAAGCAGTGTACGACCAGGTTGCTGTGGGAACGCCTGTCAATGTATACTATGATCGGATTGTCATTGACAGCGATGCGAACCATACCGTTTCTTATTATATCTATCCAGACGGCTACGGCTGGCAGAATGTAACCGTGCAAAACGTAAAAGATGCGCTTCGGGGCTATGGCGTAGAAGATTTTGCAGATGCCGGCAGTATTTATAATAAAATTGCGGCATCAGACGGACAGCCGACGTACGTAGCCAAAGCCTATGATTTAATCGTCAACGGCAAAAAAATCGCCAAGCGCGCGCTCAAAAAAGACGGCGTAACGTATTTGCCGGCTGTTGCCGTAGCGACGGCCTTGAAGATGGATTTGCATTGGAACAGCAAACAGCGGACCTTGACCAGTCCGTATGGCAGGGCCTTTGGCGTGAACAAAAGCGACGTGATATATGTCGATGCCGCAGATGCGCAGTCCTTGTTTCACATTACGGGAACGCTGACGCCGGAACTCAAATATGCTGTGACGTCGCTGGCAGAAACGCAGCCGCTGCCGGATAAAACGACAAAAGTGACGATTTCTACGACCTACGTTCCAGAAAACGAATAGAAGAAGTGAATAAAGGGGTTGTAACAAAATGAGAGTTTTTAGTCCATTTTGTTACAGCCTTTTTACGTGCATCGTTTGCAGCATTATTATTCATTTTCTTTACACTTCCAACAAAAAACGTTTAAAGAAAGAGTATGGTGCATGACAGCCAAACGCGTTATGTTACCTTTTTTTAATTGTCCTGCTGATGGAATGGGTATATAATAAAGGCGATATACGTAATTAGGTAAGGAGTATGAGGAAAGGATGAAAGGCTTCATTCGCAGAATGGCAGCAGCTTGTATAGGCTGTGCCGCTTTTTTTTCATCGTCTTTTTGTTTTGCCCAGGTAGCTGTTGACCAGATTGCTATCGGCGGCGTAGGGCCGGGATGCACGATTGAGTATGTAGAAGGCGTATACGGCCTGCCAACGGCATCAGACCATGTGACATCAGATACAGGTGTCAATTATATAGAATATAACTACGAAAACCATTTGCTGGTAGGATTCCAGGAAAGTGATTCAACAGCTGTATATGTTACTTGCACCAGCGATAATCTGTCAACACCGGATGGCGTGGCCGTAGGCATGACGGCTGATGTCCTGAACAGTAAATACGGCCAGGCAGATCATCTGTACAGCTATAACGACAAATCATTGTATGAATATGATGATGAAAACGGCAACTGCTTGTCTTTTGACGTGCAAAACTTTTATATTGTAAGCGTCAATGTACGGGCTGCCCAATAAGCTGCCGAGGGAAAATTTCCATATGCATTGCACAAAAAAAGACCGCGGAAACAGAATGAAAAATTCATGTTTCTGCGGTCTTTTTGTCGTATAACGGCGAATCGTTAGTACTTAGTCATTTCCCAAAACGCCTTCTAAGAAGGACGCTGTGTCTGCCAAATAGTCAGCCGGATAGCTTTCGATGTCGCCTTTATCGCAGTGTGCTGCAAATTCCGGGTCAATAGGCAGTTTAGCTGTATGCGGGATTTCATATTTCTGTGCCGATGCTTCGACATGGCTGGGTCCGAAAATAGCATGTTTTTCATGACAGTTCGGACATTCAAAATAGCTCATGTTTTCGATTAATCCCAATACAGGAACATGCATGATTTCCGACATCTTCAATGCTTTTTCTACAATCAGGGAAACAAGTTCCTGCGGAGAGGTAATGACGAGAATGCCGTCAATCGGCAGGGATTGGAATACTGTCAGGGGTACATCGCCGGTTCCTGGAGGCATATCGACAAACATATAATCAATGTCGCCCCACATGACGTCTGTCCAGAATTGTTTTACAGCGCCGGCAATAACCGGGCCGCGCCATACAACCGGGGAAGCGGCATCTTCCAAAAGCAGGTTCATGGACATGACTTCGATGCCTGTTTTGGTTTTGACAGGGAGAATACCGCTTTCATCGCCGGTAGCTCTGTCTGTAATACCAAATACTTTTGGAATAGACGGGCCTGTAATATCTGCGTCCAAGATAGCCGTTTTAAAGCCGCGGCGGCGCATTTGTACAGCCATCAAAGACGTGACGAGGGATTTGCCGACGCCGCCTTTGCCGCTGACGACGGCAATTACATGTTTTACATGCGTACCTGCATGAGGGGGAGCCTGTAAGCTTTGCGGTTCTGTGCGGCTGCTGCAGCTGCTGCCGCAGCTGGAACAGTCATGTGTACAATTTTCACTCATAAATATCAATCTCCTTTTGGATTATTTTTTCCGGCATGACAGCATGCATGGTGACAGCAGGAGCCGGCATGTTCACAAATTTTTATATGGCCGCCTTCGATGAGAAGACGCTTTCCATGGACGAGGGCATCCGCTAATTTATAACGGGCCGTATCATAAATCCCTGTTACGGTAGTTCGCGACACATTAATCTGAGCAGCGCATTGTTCTTGTGTCAGTCCTACCAAATCCAGCAGGCGGATGACTTCATATTCATCAATACTCATAGTAACAACGGCCGCGTCGTTAGGACAGTCAGACGGAGCAAACTCATCAGACTTCGGCAGGGAACAGACACGGCGGCACCGCGGCGGTCTCGGCATGGAATTACCTCCTTTTATATGAATCCAGCTATTATTATAAAAGTGTAGATGACATATGTCAAATAAATAACTACGGCGTATGTGCTGTCGGATGTGTTTCTTCGTATTTTTTTCGTTTTCGGACAAACGTAGACGGTGTAATGCCCAGCGCATGGGCTGCATCCCGCACATTGCCGCATTTTTGATACGCTGCTGTCAAGTAATGATATTCTGTACGGGTCAAAATATCCTGCAAATCGACAGGAAACTGAATATCTGAACCATGTTCCGCTTTTTTTATATCTATATCCTTTTCTTCCGGCAGAATCACCGGCTGGCTTTGATGAAGCAAATGCAAATCTTCCGGCCGAATTTCATCGTTGGAACTAATAATAATGGCTCGTTCGACAATATTTTTTAATTCACGAATATTTCCGGGCCAGCTATATTCATTAAGAAGCTGGATGGAAATATCAGAAAAATATTTTTTGAAATTATATTTTTGATTCAGTTTGGCTAAAAATGATACAGCTAAAGGCGTAATGTCTTTTTTGCGAAGCCGCAGCGGCGGAATAGAAATAGGAAAGACCGTTAAGCGGTAATATAAATCCTCGCGAAATTCACCGTTTTTTACCATTTCTTCCAGATTGCGGTTGGTAGCGGCAATAACACGAACATTGATTTTTACCGGTTTGGTACCGCCAATGCGCATGATTTCCTGTTCCTGCAGTGCCCGCAGCAATTTGACCTGCATATCTTTGGGCAGTTCCCCAATTTCATCTAAAAACAGCGTGCCTTTGTTGGCTAATTCAAACAGCCCGATTTTGCCGGAACGATTGGCCCCTGTAAAAGCACCGCTTTCATAGCCGAACAACTCGCTTTCAATCAAACTTTCCGGAATGGCGCCGCAGTTGACCTTGATAAAGCTGTTTTTTACACGATGGCTGTGCTGATAAATATAGCGGGCCATGACTTCTTTGCCGACGCCTGTTTCGCCTAATAGAATAACGGTTGTATCCATAGGGGCGACCCGGTTGGCCAGCAGCATGGCAGCCAGCGTTGTTTCATCTTTGGCGATGACTTCCTGTTCTGCTGCCGGGTTTTGAATGTGTGCCAGTTCCAAACGGAGCCGTTCCATCGCATCGGTTTTTTCCTGGACGATTTCTTTTAAGTTGTAAATTTCAGTCAGATCTCGGACGTTGGTAACAATCATAATCAGTGTGCCGTCTTTGTCAAAAATCGGCGAACTGGTTACCAATGCTTCTTTGCCTGATTTAAACCGCTGCTGCAGCGTAACGGGCTTTTTAGTACGGGCGACAATCAGACTGCCGGACTGAGAAATGAGTTTCCCTTTTACCAAATCTGCCATATTTTTTCCTAGGACTTCTTCACTTTTTAACCCTGTGATGTCTTCATACGCATGATTAATACGCAGCACATTGGCGTTTTTGTCTGTAATAAAAATGCCGTCAAAAGAATGTTCAATAATCGCGCTGAGGCGTTCTGCCGCTTCGGCTACGGTAGAAAAGATTTCTTTAGTATGTCCCATTAAGATATATGTCCTCCTTTCGTTTAGAATGCTCCTGCGATACCAATATGTTACGTACATAATTATACTTTTAACATATTAAAAGTATCCTATGTAATAAAGGCAATGTCAAGATAGATGTTCTATTTATATAGAAATCATCGGCTCTTGTCATTGCCTTTTGGACAGTGCATGGATTAGTCGAGTATTCTGCGTTCATATGAATTGGCAATGTGTAACATGCGGCGGTATTTTTGAATGACGCGCCGCGAAATAGGGATGCCAAACTGCTGTGTCAAGAGTACTGTCAGCTGAGAATCGCTGTAGGGTTTTCGACGGTTTTCTTGGCGAATCAAACGCTTTAAGGATGTTTTTACGGCATCTTTGGATAGATTCTTGTCCCCATGGTGCAGGGGGCTTTGAAATAATGATTTAAACGAAATGGTCCGCCAGGGAGTTTGTACATATTTGTCTTTGATGGAACGGCTGATAGTAGAAATGTGCAGCCCTGTTTTTTGGGAAATATCTTTGAGCGTCATGGGACGCAGGGCATGATGCGCTTGTACGTAGCTGTACTGCCAGTTCCAAATTGCGTCAGTCAATACAGTCAGCGTTTTCCGGCGGCGTTCAATATTGTGAAGCATCATATAACACCGTGTATATTTTTCTTTAAAATACGATTTTATATCCGGATCTGTCGCTGAGTGCATCATATGGGTGTAGTAATCGCTTAGGGAATACGACGCAATCCATGAATCATTGAGATGGATTTCATAGTCGCCGGTTTCCGTAAAACGAATGATGACATCGGGTACGACGTAGGAATCGACGGTGTCAAACAGTCCCTTGAGTGGCGTCGGTTCCAGGCGTTTAATCAGGCGCACGACGGGCAGCAGTTTGCTTTTGGAAATATGAAGTGCATTGCATATCGTGTTGAGACGGCCGTTTCCTACATCGTCCAAATGATGACACACGATTTTTTTGGCTAACGGCGTTAGTTTGTTTTTGCGGGCCAGCTGCAGCAGCAGACATTCCTGCAGCGACGCGGCGCAGATACCGGCAGGATTGAGCTGCTGCAAAATCTGCAGACAGTCTGCAAACAGTTCCGGCGGCAGTGGAAATTTGCGGGATAATTCTTCTTCTGTCACTGTCAAATAGCCGTTGTCATCCACGCATTGTGCCAAATACGTCAGTAGTGCCCAGACAGGACGGCCGTATTGACTTGGATTTAGTTGTTCTAGAATAAAATTTTTAATGCGGTCTTTTTCCGGTGCGGCGACAAAATTGAGAAATTCAGATGTCCCGTCCTGCGAGGAGACAGGATGATAATCCATAAAAGGATTTTCTTCTGATTCCTTTTGCAGCATATCGCGCAGGTCTTCTGCAGACATAGATAAAATCTGCAGCGATTGAATCTGATTGGCTGAAAGTTTTTGCAGCTGTTCCTGCGAAAGGGAAATATGAGCATCCATTGCCATAATGCAACATCTACCTTATCAGTTCCAACAAAGAGGTATATTGTGTTTTGCCGGAAGAATTTTTGGGAATGGTATCTATGTGGCGGATTGTAAAGCAGCTGGGATGAAGCGATGTTTTTTTAGCCAGAAAGTCTTCTAACGAAGAAATGTCGGTTTCCAGAGCTGTTGTAAAAATCCATAAATCATCATCATGGCCCGTTGCGGCAAAATCACCAGTTGTAAACGTATTCTTGAAAAGCTGTTCTATTTCGTCCATATTTACGCGTTTGCCCATGATTTTGACGAAGCGTTTTTTGCGGCCTGTAATATAATAAAATCCATCTTCATCAACGTAAGCGATATCGCCCGTCAAAAGGCGGCCGTGGCGTTCGTCGCCGCGTGCCAGGTCTTCGGCGCATTGGGCATAGCCCAAGGTAACATTAGGCCCTTCATAGCATAATTCACCGGGAATGTTTGGCTTTGTAATTTCCGTATGTTCATCTTCCATGATATGGAAGATGCCGCCGGGGATTGCAATGCCGATACTGCCGATTTTTTTCAGGCAGTCTGCAGGCGGCAGGTAAGACATGCGTGCCGTAGCTTCTGTTTGTCCGTACATGACGACGAAACGTTTGCCTGCGGCAGCTGCAAAATCAGCATATTCTTTTTGCAGCCGTTTGGATAATTTGCCGCCGGCTTGTATCATCAGCGTCAAAGCCGGCAAATCCATGTTAGTGAAATGAAGGCGTTTTAGACATTCATACGTAAAAGGTACGCCGGCGATAGAAGTAATTTTTTGTTTTTTGCATAATTCCCAGAACGAGGCATCGAAAAGCGTATCTTCTGTCAAATATTCGGCAGCACCGACCAGCACATGGCTGTTGATGACTGACAGCCCAAAGGTATAATGCATAGGAAGCGTTGAGACAGGGCGCTGGGAAGCATCCAATTCCAGATACTGAGCAATGGATGCGGCATTGGACTGAATATTTTCGTAACTTTGCCGTACTAGTTTGGGACTGCCCGTACTGCCGGATGTAGTCAGCAGTACGGCTAAATCTTCAAATAAAGCCGGGGAATGTGCCGCGTGCTGATACAGTGAGTAATCTTCCAGTGTATACAGCGGATTGCTGTCAGCCGCGTTGGCCGTCGGCTGGAAGATATATGCCGGTTTATACGTATCAATTAACCGTTTCATCAAATCGGCATCCATATCGTGGTCTATTAAAAGCGGGACAATACGGTTTTGCAGGCAGCACAGGTAAGATAACGCAGAGCCAAGGGTGTTGCGGCAGATAATAACAGCCAGCGAGCGGCTGGGGATTATAGCCTTCAGTGCGTCTGCGTGACGGTACCAGTCTGCATAGGTTACTGTACGGCCGGTGGCGTTTATAAAAAGAGGACGCTGTTCATATTGAGGATTCTTGTCGAAAAAATTCATTATAAGACCTCCTAACCAATGATACGTGAAAGAGATTCTATCATATTCATGCCGTCCCAGAGAATAGACATATCCATCGCTTGGCCCACTGGTACCACGCGGTCTACGCCCATTACGCGATGCGCCAGCAGCAGCTGCCGGATAATGCCCGGATGAATGCCTAACGTAGAGATAGTCTGGATTTTTTTGTCCATATACGGCATGATTTTGTCCAGTGCGGAAATAGAATATTGGAAAAATTGGCCAAACGCGCCGGAAAGCGTCGTGATATCTTTCGGCAGGGAAGAAAGTGTATAGATGTATACCGAGTTTTTGACGTGCTCGATAGTGTCAATTTGAGGACATGTCATGGCAAATTCCCAGGCATCGGTATACTTCGTGCTTGCTTTAATCGGCTGCAGCGTATATGCTGTGCTTTCTTTGGCAACAGCATGCCACCAGCGTTTTTTGGCTTTTTCTGTCAGGTCTTCATGACTGCCCAGCCAAAAAATCATATGAGGGCTGGAGCAGGCATTTTGGTCTGTTTCATAGGTATCATTATAAAAGAGATGGGCCTGATGATTTAATTCTTCATCAGAATAAGAAAGCACGGTAGCGCTGTCGATGACGGCGCAGGAATAGCGGTCTGCGAAAACAAGCTCTACGGCCTGCGGCGGCAGAATGGATTGACGAATCTGCGCAATCGATTCATTGCCGCCCCAGATGATGCGGCCGTCGCATTGTGCCGTCAGTTTATCCGTCGTGTTTTTGTCATGGTCATACGTGATGAGAGCATTCATGTCACGGAGACTGGAAAATTCATTTCGGGACCAAACTGTTTCTATGCAGTCGCAAATAGGCTGGACGGATACAGCCTGGCGAGGGGAAATACGAACGATATTTCCGTTGCCGGCAAGCATAGAAATGGCCAGACTATAGGCAAACATAGCGGGCATATTGGTAGGCGCGATGTGAAATACTAAGCCGCGCCCCAACCGCCCGCCTAAATGAGAAACCTCTTGAGCCATTTGTTTTACATGCGCGCGGCGAAGCCAAAATCCTAAAGCGGCCCAGGTCATATCCGTATGCGCCAGGGACCGCGTTTGCAGTTCTTTGGATAGGGCCTGCAGAAAGTCCATGACAAGCGGTGAAAACGGCGGCAGCGGCTGGACTTGCTGCGGCACAGTACCTGCTAAAATCGTGTAATCAGCCATGTGTATCACTGCACCCCCTTATTTCGGCCTTGGGAATACGGCCGTCAATGCGAAAATATTTGCCTTTGCGCCCGCATGGGCAGTCATCGACACCTAAGATAGTTCCCATATCTTCTGTCAAAATAGAATGTCCCGGATACGAAACGGCCATCGGCGAAAGAACTTGCAGAATGCCTTTTTGTCCAATCGGGCAGACAGAAAAGTCTTCCGGATTTCTGGCAATGACATCAGAAAAAATGCTGGCATGCAAATGGCCTTCTTCACATTCAACATAAACGCAGCCTGTTTGTTCGGCCATGCCGTAATAATTATGGACGCGGGAAATATGAAACTGGTCATACAGCCGTTTTTTGTACAATGCTGCCGATACGGCCTGATCTTGCATTTTTTTCCAGCCGCCGCCATGGAGGACGATAGCATTGGAAAAATCAAAGGATAGGCCTTTTTCTGCTAAGGCCTGACAAAAATATTTCCAAATCATAAACGTAAAGCCGAAAATCAAAACGGGTGTATCTTTGTATGCTGCAAATGCTTCTAAGGCCTCGGTGTTAATTTCCATTGTGTCGGTCAGGGCATAGTATTTCTTTTTGGCAAAAATGGAAAAGCCTAAAATTGCAGCACCCCGTGCATTAAAAGCCGTCCTATCCGTAAAGATAGACGGCGAATCGATAATCAGCATAGGAAGACGGCCTGTGCCAAAAAAGCTTTTCATAATAGTATACAGTGTTAACTGCTGATTTTGTGCTGTAGCAGCGTCTAGATAGATATGAGAACGAGCCTGTCCGGTTGTACCGGAAGAAACGAGTACTTTAAAAACGTCTTCGTCTGCAATGCTTTTAAGCTGCATGAGCTTAAAGAGACGAATAGGAATCATGGGAAGCTGTGCTAACGATACAACGGCACTGTCGGTATAGCCAAGGCGTTTTAATGCCTGGCCGTATGGCAGACAATGCAGCCGGTGGTGTTCCGTTAGCGCACGAAAGAAAGGCAGGTAGTGTGCTTCTTTTTCGGCTTGTGTCCAACTGTATGGTGCGTGAGTCAGCCATGTACTATAATCCATAATTCGTTTTCACCTCCTGCGTCAATGTAAACGGCAGCCCATGGCCGGGATACGTCCAAATAGGAACAGGCAGCGTGCGCAGTATATTTTTTCCTGTATGCTGATAGGCGTCATCGTCGCCGCCGGGAAGACGCGTAATTACTTCTTCGCCGGGAATGAAATAATCGCCGGAATACAAGACCGTGTTGTCAACGATGGTGCACATACTGCCGGGCGTATGGCCGGGGACCCATATAAAATGGAATTGATGATTTTGCCATGTAAAATTAAACGTCGGGCCGGCGAACGTAATGTCTGCAGGAGCGCAAGTAAATTTAGGATACGATACTTGCAGCTTCCCGTTGCTTTTAAAATACAAATAGGATTCCATAATTCGGGTCATATTTATTTTGGTGTCTTGAATGCCGTCACTGCAGGCCTGACTGGCAATGACCTGGACGTCCCAATGAGCGCGCAGGTCATTCAGTCCTCTGATATGGTCACAATGCTCATGCGTTAAAATGATATATTCGGGAATAAGTCCATGCGTTTCCAGATACGGAATAATGAGTTCGGCATTGTTCGGATCGATGAGAAGCGCATGGCTGCCGGACGTAAGAATATAGCAATTACTTTCAGTGAGCGGATCTACCAGACAAGCAGCCGGCGTATATACTCCTTGCGGGGCCTTAGATTTCGACTCCATATTTGCGGAGAACGTCCATTCCTTTTTCGTAGGAGCTAAAGGCTAATACATCCGGCGTATCGATAGAAATATCAAACGTATCTTCCATGTCTTCCATTAAGTTCATATGGCCCATAGAATCCCAAACTTTGATGCCGCGGTATTTGAGGCCTGGAAGCTGGTCTTTAGTCAATTTGAAGTTTTTCATAAAAAGATTGTCATATTTTTCTAAGTTTGTCATGTAAAATCACCTAATCCTTATCTTTATTTGTCCTCTACGAGGAATAATGTTTTCATCATCATTTGATGACAAATGCCTTCCGCGACGACGGTGCCGTCTTGGTTGGTACAAGTGCCTTCCAATTCACCGATATACCAGCGTTTTTGTTCCCGTACGCTTTTTAAGGTAACTGTAGCAGTAATCGTATCGCCGGCATAGACCGGCACGGTAAAATGAATGGTTTCATCCATTAAAATCGTACCGTCGCCGGGAAGGGTCATTCCCATGATAGAGGAGATTAAACTGCCCGTCAAGACGCCGTGAACGACAGGCTTTCCAAAGCCGTACTGGGCGGCAAATGCCGGGTCGGTATGAAGTTTGCCGTAGTCGCCGGTCAATTTGGCAAAAGTTTGAATATCCGCCGCTGTAAATGTCTTGACCATCTGGGCTGTGTCGCCTAAATGGAGAACGCGTTTTTGCTGTACGTTGGGTACTTCTTCTTCTTTGGCAAAATCTGCAGTAAACGCGGCAAACTGCTGTGGGGTACACAATGAAATAAAGCGTTTTGCCGCAATGCCTTCAGAAGATGCGCAGCCAGTCATGCAGCCGCAGACGAGAAGACACAAATCGCAGATTTCTTCTTCTACATTATATATGTATGTATGGTTGGGAAACCGTTTTATAAATTTGTTGACTTCTTTCGTACGGTCATAGCGGCTGTTGCAGCCGCCGCAGTATTTTATGCCTATTTTCATACGCCCCTCCTAGAGATGGTGGTTGTGCAGGAGTGCTTTGGCTTGCGCAATGAGTTCATCACTGACGCCGCTCACGAGAATGACGTCTTTTACCTGCGGCAAGTGTTCTTTTACAGTGGCCGCAATGAGTTCTTCCGTTGTCAGCTGTGCAGACGGACAGCCGCTGCATTTTCCTGTAAGACGAATACGCAGTACATCATCTGTATAATCTACGATAACGACATCGCCTTGATGAGATGCCAGCGAAGGTCGAACGTGTTTGTCCAATACTGTTTCAATTTGTTCCATCATGGTTGCCATAGTATGTTTCACATCCTTACATATAGTTTCTAATAATATATAAGCAATAAACGTGCCAAACATGATAAAAGACAATATAGAATTAAAAATCATAGCCACAAAAAGTATGTGAAAAAATGTAATAAATAGGAGGAAAATACACGTAAAATAGCCTTTAAGACTTGATAAATAGGAAAAGAGAGCAGATAAGAAAAAAATTTGCAAAGCGAAATATACGCCTTAAAAGCAATGTTTTGAGAACGAATATCGTGCCAAAATTAGTACATAGCAGAAATTTGTTTTAAATTTGCAACAACAAAAGCATCAATTTGATGCAAAAATGCAACAGATAAAACATGTTCTAGATTTCACAAATAAGGGCAGCAAGGGAAGAAAAAATTTTTTAGAAAAATTTTTTTCATAAACAAATGAGATATTTCCTATGCTTTTTCGGGTCAAAAGAAGGCAAAAGAAGAAAAAAGATGAAAAATTTCTAAAGTTGGCATATCTTTTGCTCTTTACATAGGCAAGACACAACGAAGACAGTGTAACACCACCGTGTCAGTACTTATTTATATTTTTTAAATTCAGAAAGGATGATTTATTATGGCATTAATGACAGGCGAACAGTATATTGAAAGCATGAGAAAATTAAACTTACAAGTTTACATGTTCGGCAAAAAAATTGAAAACGTTGTAGACGATCCGATTCTTCGTCCCTCTTTGAACTCTGTTCGTATGACATACGATCTGGCTCAGAAACCGGAATATCAGGAATTGATGACAGTTATTTCTCCATATACTGGCGAACGCGTAAACCGCTTCACTCATATTCATCAGAGCACAACAGACTTGATGAACAAAGTTAAAATGCAGCGTTTGCTCGGTCAAAAAACAGCAGCTTGCTTCCAGCGCTGCGTAGGCATGGATGCATTTAATGCTGTATTCTCCACGACATATGACATTGATAAAAAATACGGCACAAAATATCATGAAAACTTCATGAACTTCTTAAAACGCGTTCAGAAAGAAGACCTCACTGTTGACGGTGCTATGACAGACCCGAAAGGCGACCGCGGCTTGGCTCCACATGCTCAGAAAGACCCGGACCTCTATCTCCACGTTGTAGAACGTCGTGAAGACGGTGTTGTTGTTCGCGGTGCTAAAGCTCACCAGACAGGTTTCATCAACTCCCACGAAGTTATCGTAATGCCGACTATCGCTATGGGTCCTGATGATAAAGATTATGCAATTTCCTTCTCCTGTCCGACAGATGAAAAAGGTATCTTCATGATCGTTGGCCGTCAGTCCTGCGATACTCGTAAATTGGAAGGCGCTCAGATGGATACAGGCAACCCGGAATTCGGCGGCACAGAAGCTCTCGTAATTTTCGACAACGTATTCATTCCTAACGACCGCATTTACCTCAATGGCGAATTTGAATTTGCTGGTACATTGGTTGAACGTTTCGCTGGTTACCATCGTCAATCGTACGGCGGCTGCAAAGTTGGCGTAGGCGACGTTTTGATTGGTGCTGCTGCTGTAGCTGCTGATTACAACGGCTGCCCGAAAGCATCCCACATCAAAGATAAAATCATCGAAATGCAGCACCTCAATGAAACATTGTTCGCTTGCGGCATTGCTTGCTCTGCTCTCGGCACGAAGACAGAATCCGGCAACTACCTCATCGACCTCCTGCTTGCAAACGTCTGCAAACAGAACGTTACACGTTTCCCGTATGAAATCGTTCGTCTTGCTGAAGATATTGCCGGCGGCTTGATGGTAACTGCTCCGTCTGAAAAAGACCTCCGCGATCCGAAGATTGGGCCGTATGTTGAAAAATATCTCCGCGGCGTAGACAGCGTTTCCACTGAAAACCGCTTGAAGATTTTACGTCTCATTGAAAACCTCAGCCTTGGTACAGCAGCTGTTGGCTATCGTACAGAATCCATGCACGGTGCTGGTTCCCCGCAGGCTCAGCGTATCATGATTTCTCGTCAGGGCAACCTCCGTATGAAGAAAGCGTTGGCTAAAGCTATCGCTCATATCGAAGAATAAGATGTACTTTCAGCTTAAACGTAACTAAGAGTTCTTGCTATTGCCGCAGCGGTTTGGCCGTACCTCCTCCAGGGCCGCTGCTGCGGCAATGCATACAGAAAGTAGGTGTGCTTGTTGGATTGGAGAAAAGAATACGCTGACAAAATTGTTTCTGCAGCAGAAGCAGTCAGCCATGTAAAATCAGGCGATACTATCGTTTTTGAACATGCTTGTGGTGAATCACAGTGCCTGACCAATGAATTGGTAAATCAGGCCGATCGCTTGGAAAATGTAACTATCAGCCATATGGTCGCTATGGGAAGCGCTCCATACTGCCAGCCGGGCATGGAAAAACATTTCCGTCACAATGCCTTGTTTGTTGGCGGCTCAACTCGTAAAGCTGTTGAAGAAGGCCGCGCAGACTTCACGCCGTGCTTCTTCCATGAAGCACCGAAGTTCTTCCGTGAAGGTATTCTTCCGGTAGATGTTGCTTTTATCCAGGTCAGTGAACCGGATGAAAACGGCAACTGCTCGTTTGGTATTTCCGTTGACTATACGCAGCCGGCAACTGAAGCTGCTAAATTAGTCATTGCACAGGTCAACAAAAATATGCCGTATACGTATGGCAATGGCATCAACCTCAAAGATATTGACTACATCGTAGAACAAGAAGCTGATTTGATTGAACTGCAGCCGCCCCACATCGGTGAAACAGAAAAGAAAATCGGCGAATATGTAGCTTCTTTGATTAAAGACGGCGATACATTGCAGCTCGGCATTGGCGCCATTCCGGATGCTGTATTATCCTTCTTGGGTGACAAGAAAGATTTGGGCATTCATTCGGAAATGTTCTCTGACGGCGTCGTTGATTTGGCAAACAAAGGTGTTATTACCAATGCGAAAAAGACGATTGACCAGGGTAAATTCGTATCCTGCTTCCTCATGGGTACGAAAAAACTCTATGATTTCGTTAACAACAACCCGGATGTATTGATTAAACCGGTTGATTACACGAACGATCCGTTCGTAGTAGCGCAGATTGACAACATCATCGCTATTAACTCGGCCATGCAGGTTGACTTGATGGGACAAGTCAATGCTGAAATGATTGGCTACCGTCAGTTTAGCGGTGTTGGCGGCCAGGTAGACTTCGTCCGCGGTGCATCCCGCGCTAAAGGCGGCAAAGCTATCATTGCTATGCCTTCTACAACGGGCAAAACAAAGAAAATTTCCAAGATTGTACCGATCCTTGATGAAGGGGCAGCCGTTACGACATCCCGTAACGATGTAGACTATGTCATCACGGAATTTGGTATCGCAGCGTTAAAGGGCAAAACGCTTAAACAGCGTGCAACGGCTTTAATCAAGATTGCTCATCCTGATTTCCGCCCGGCTCTTATCGAAGAATTTGAAAAACGCTTCCACTGCAAGTTTGAAGAATAAAAGCATCCTCTGGTCCAGGATACAATATATGCCATAGCAACTGTCTCCGTAGTTATAGCAGGTTGATGGCTGCTATGGCGTTTTTTCTTCTAAATTTGAATATTTATGAGCAAAAGTCATTATTTTATCGAGATTATACTGTTTTAGATTGGAGGGTATGGTAATGTTTGGTCCTGTCTATAAAAGAAAAGATGGCGAAATACAGCCTGGGATTAACTTACATATTTTTAAATTATGTTTCCGTCTCCCATTTATCCATTATCGGTTTGAATGGCCTGATTATGTACAAGGTTTACTGCTTTGTGCCGTTTGTTTAGGTATTATCCCTGTTTTGCAGGAATACCTCGGCATGCCGTTTGAAATTGCTATTACTATCGTTATCATGAATGGTTTCTTATATACATGGCACGCTCATTTAGGTGACCCTGTTGTTCCTGGGTGGATTACACCGGCGATTCCGCTGTTATTGCTGTGGCTGGCCGGGTATCCTCATGATACGGCAGAACGTATGCATGCTCTTATCGCATTTGAATTTGAACTAGGTCTTTTAACATTTATTCTAGGTGCTACTGGCTTGGCTAAAAAAGTTGTTGACCTTGTGCCCGATGCGTTGAAATCAGGGATTTTGATTGGTGCAGGTATTGCGGCTGTACGCCTTGTATTTAATGCTGGCGGCAGTTTTGATAAATATCCGTTTACCATTGCGATTGCCGTTGGTTTTGCTTTCTACTGCTCTTTCAGCAATCATTTCAAGAGCATTATGAACAAAAATAAAGTATTCCAGGTTATTTCTGACTTAGGCTTGCTGCCTGCTATGGTACTGGCAGTTATCGTAGCGCCGCTTGTTGGCGAACTTCCTTGGCCGACGATTGAATGGGGCTTTACACATCCTCATTTTATTGAAGTCTTCACTCAGTGGAGTCCCTTTGCAGAACGCATCGGTTTCCCTGGCATGAGCTACTTTATTGATGCAGCTCCGTTGGTTGTAGCTACATATGTTGTATTGTTTGGTGAATTGATTCAGGCAGATGCTTTGATTGATGAAGCTCGTGAATTCCGTCATGGCGATGAAAACATTCATTTCGATGCCAACCGCAACAACGTTATCGTTGGCGTCCGCAACATGATTATGGCTATGGCTGGTCCTGACCTCTCCATGTGCGGTCCGTTGTGGGCAGCTATGCAGGTTGTTATCTGTGAACGTTACAAACACGGCCGTGAAGCTATGGACAGCTTGATCGGCGGCGTTGCTTCCTTCCGTCTTGGTACATTTACTGGCTACTGGCTCTCCCCAATCGTAAGTTTCGTCAAACCGGTACTGCCAATCGCTTTGGCACTTACCATGTTAATCCAAGGTTATGTAGCTGTTCGTGTCGGCGTACTTCGTGCAAAAACCTTTAATGACCTCGGCGTTGCCGGCGTTATTGGCGGCGTTCTCGTATCCCGCGGCGCAGCTATGGCATTAGGCGTAGGCATTGTCTTATGTCTCCTCGTTTTCGGCAAAAACTTCTTCCAGCGCAAGATGTCCAAATACAACACGAAATCCGACCCGATTTTCAGTGTAGCAGCTGAAAAAGAATTAACAGCTGAAAGCGGAGCTGCCAACAAATAAGTTCGTGTCTATTCTTTTCCGGAGGTTTGAATTATGCAGTACTATGGCGACTTACTACGAAAATTGACAAAATCCAATACGACGGACGTGTGTGAATTCTTTGTCAAAAAATGCTTGATGAACGCGAAAAATCGCTCGACGAATGAAGCGATTCTTCATGATTTGTGCTGTATCTGCCAATGATGGAATTAAAGAATTTTTAGAAAAGAATGAATTAACATTCAGCGGATACTGGGCACACCGTCGATATTTTGCAAAAGTAAAGGATGGGATTCCTGTCGTCGTCAAAACATATTTGTCTTGTATGCTCCTTATGCTGGCTTCCCAAAAGAAGCTCATTATGAAGAAAACAGGAATGAATGAACAAGAATTACTGGCTAAGTGGTGTCAGATTTTTAAATATGAAGATGCAGATAAGGAGTACTTTAACGAACTCGTAGCCATGGCTGGTCATGGTGAAGAAGGCGTACAGGATGTTTTTTCCCAACTCAACGGCGTGTGCCATGAACGGCTTAACGGCGGTGAACCCAGTAACCTTCCTTGTAATGATGCAAATCGGGATTTGCTGACGTACCGGGTTGGCGAAGATGTCTATGTCTTGGTCAATCGGCTGCAGGAAATGCCGAATTTAAATTAAATTGCATATGAAAAACAGAATCTCCCATCGTCACAGCGGCCGCTGCCGCCATGCTGCTGGGAGATTTTGTATCATATACATATATAATATGAAAGGTGGTCCTTAAAAATGGCAATTGGTTTGAAAGCTCCAAGCTACTATGTTCAAGGTGAAGGCGAACTTGATAAATTAGGAAAATACGTGAAGAAAATCGGCAATACGTTTTTGGTTCTTGGTTCTCCAAACAATAAAAAACGAGTAGGAGACCGCATTGAAGCAGCTCTTTCCAGTGCAGATAAGAAAATGGTATATTGTGAATTTGGCGGTGAATGTTCCAAAAAAGCGATTGCAGATGCTATTGAAGTGGCACAGGCAAACAACTGCGATGCGATTATTGGTCTCGGCGGCGGCAAAGCCTTAGATACGGCCAAAGCAGTTGGCATTAACATGGGCGGCCTGCCGACAGTTATTATTCCAACGATTGCATCCAACGACGCACCGTGCAGCAGCGTAGCTGTCATTTACAATGATGAAGGCGTCGTTATTAAAGCCCTCATGATGAAACGCAATCCGGATCTCGTTTTGGTTGATACCGGGCTGATTGCCAAAGCCCCTAAAAAATATCTTGTATCTGGCATGGGTGATGCCCTTTCGACGTATTTTGAAGCGCGTGCCTGCTACCGCAGCGGTGCCAAAACCATGTCCCGCGGCAAATGTTCGATGACTGCTTTGGCTCTTGCCAAACTTTGCTATGAAACACTGCTCAAAGATTCTGCCAAGGCATTGGAAGCCGTAGAACAGCAAGTCGTTACGTCGGAATTAGAAGCTGTCGTAGAAGCTAGTGTATACCTCAGCGGCGTTGGATTTGAAGCCGGCGGTCTGGCTGCTGCCCACGCTATCAACGACGGCTTTGCTCAGGTCCCGCAGGCTCACAATGCGTCTCATGGCGAAAAAGTTGCTTTTGGCCTGCTGGCGCAGCTTATTTTGGAAAAAGCCCCAAAAGAAGAATGGGATACAGTGCTGCATTATATCCAATCCGTAGGACTTCCGTCCTGCCTGGCCGATTTGGGTATCCATGATGTCAAAGAAGAAGAAATCCGCAAAGTAGCGGAAGCTGCTACGGTACCGACACAGTTCACGAAAAACGTTCGTGCTGATATTACGGCTGACGACGTATACCAAGCTATCATGGCAGCCGATGCAGCAGGCAAACATTAAAAAATCAGGTGATGGGCATGTTTACTATTACTCCGGCAGCGACGCAGTACATTCAAGCTCATGGCGGTCATGTGATGATTACCCTCAGCTTTGAACCGTCAGCCGGCAGCTGCTGAAAAGGAGATCGTATCTGGGGTACCTATGTCCCGGAAATTGGTTTAGGTAAACCAATTCAAGAAGAACACATACAGCATGAAACAGTCCAAGGTGTAACCGTCTGGTATCATGCCAAACTGGCAATTAAACAAGACTATACAACGATTCGGATTTCCCTTCGTTCGATACTGGTTATGAAATGGCTGGAATTGGAAGGGGCACGCGGCTATGCGGTTTGTTAGTGTAAAATCATTGTGGGAAAACTTTATTAGGCTAAAAAGAGGAACATATAAAAAAAGAAGGAACTTCTTTGGTATAATGAAATCAC
>CAKPVJ010000008.1 GCA_934193515.1 uncultured Megasphaera sp.
CCCAGGACAGCGTAAAATCATCCAGATGAATCCGTTTCCCTCGTTTTTTCGGACGTCCCGGCTTGCCGTTAGGTAAGGGCGGTAATTCATACATCGCCGAATCACTGCGGACATTGGTTCCATGAGCGAGTTCTTGGCATACCAGCTGTCAAAGAACAGCAGCACCTGTCGCCCTTTCAGTAACGGCATCATTTCCTCAACAAGATCACCGGCTAACTCGAGCTTAGTTCTTTCTTTCGTCCACATCCGGTACCCGACAGGAATCGCCAGATACCGAATGAGCGGCGCTTTTCCCTCACGCGGGCTTAGAACAGGGACACTCAGCGTCAAACTGACGAAGCAATGACCGTTCACATAGGTCTTGCCCGTATGGCAGGCATGGTCATGCAGCAGGGAAACGGCATCGAACTTCTTGCCGAACTTGGGTACCGTCGTATCATCGACGCTGAGGAAAACCGGCTCATTCTGCAAGGCCGCGGGAATCAGGCTGCAAGCCAATGCTGCTGTTTGCAGACGAAGCGAACGACTCGTCACGGTTTCATTCCGGAGAGCCCGGTAATAACTGTTCAAACAGCGATGTGTCACCGAGGATAAGAAATTCCGGTGAAGAAAACGAAGGGATGGGAACGACTGCAAGGCCAGCTGGGCAATGACCAGCCAGGTCAATAAGAACTGCGTTGGTCGTGTAGCTGTAGAAAAATATCGAGAAAAGAATCGAAACAGACTACCCATTGTCGAATTTTCGAGGTATAATGAATTCATCGCGTAACTCCTTTGAGATGATGTGTTTTAGCAGATTCATTATACTTCAAAGTGTGGTTACGCGATATTTATTTGTTCAAAAAGTTGTAAACTGCTGTAAAAAGTAATAAATCATGGTAAAATTACCTTACATAATCAACATAAGTGTTGTCCCCTTTTCCCTGTTTTCTTATCTTAGGATAACGCACTTATGTTGATTTTTTTTTGTGCCATCCTCATTGTAAACCGGGAGTACGTATGGTTGAAGAAGCAGTTTTATGATATAATAAATAACATTTATGAAATATAGATTCAATTTTATTTTTTTTGAGGAGTCAGATACTATGAAAAAAATTCGCAAGGCTGTAATTCCGGCGGCTGGATTTGGGACTCGTTTTTTGCCGGCAACCAAAGCTACGCCAAAAGAAATGATGCCGATTGTAGATAAACCAGCTATTCAATATATTGTAGAAGAAGCCCTGCAAAGCGGCATTGAAGAAATACTGATTATCAGCGGCCATGCAAAACGGGCTATTGAAGACCATTTTGATACGAATACGGATTTGGAACTGCAGCTGCAGCGCCAGGGAAAAACAGATTTGCTGAATATGGTTCGGAGCATTTCAGAAATCAACATTCATTATATTCGTCAAAAACACATGCGCGGCCTGGGGGATGCCGTTCTTTGCGCTCGGTCTTTTATTGATGATGAACCGTTTGCTGTCCTGTTGGGGGACGATATTGTATACAATGAAACGGAACCTGCGTTAAAACAGATGATTCATGTGTATGATAGGGTCGGCGCTACCGTACTGGGCTGTCAGGAAGTACCTAAAGATAAAGTGTCGGCATACGGCATCGTGAAAGGACAGGCGACAGACGATCCGGACTTGCTGCGCGTCGTCGATATGATTGAAAAGCCATCCGTAGAAGAAGCTCCAAGCCGTTTTGCTGCCTTGGGCCGGTATATTTTGACTCCCGATGTGTTTGAAGTGTTGGAACGAGTACAGCCCGGCAAAGGCAATGAAATTCAGCTGACCGATGCGCTGAAGCTGATGGCTGACAGAGAAGCCGTATATGCATATAATTTTAAAGGCAAACGCTACGATACAGGCAATAAATTGGGATACTTAAAAGCCGTTGTCGAATATGCCCTGCGGCGTCCTGATTTGGGTGACGATTTCCGTTCCTATCTGCAGGATTTGCTGCAAAAATAGGGCTGGGGTGTAAATTCTTTGTCAAACTGCTGCTTGAGTATAATGACGAGAAATAGTGTATATGATATAATAGTATACATGAAAGATTTTATCGAAAGGCAGTGAGTAAGATGACAAAAATTGCATTGAAGTCAGGATTTGTGTTTGATGTAACCAACTTGTACGGTCCGGATAATGTGACGGCAGAGGACGTAAAAGAGTTGGAACCCATATATACCAAGGCACATGAAACACTTATGGAAATGCGGAAAACAGGCATTATGGCAGGACATTTATCCAAAGACGGCGTTCCAGAAGAAGTGCTGTTTCCCCAGCTTCCGTATGTGGCAGAAGGTAACATAAACAATCCGGAACGCATTATGGCATTGGAAGAATTGGCGCGGACGGTACGGAATCGCGTAGATGCCGTTGTGTTTTTCGGTATTGGCGGTTCTTATTTGGGCGGCAAGGTATTGTTTGATGTACAATGCGGCGCGTTTTGGAATTTAAAAAGCACGGAAGAACGCAATGGCTATCCCAAAGCATTTTTTGCCGGCAATAATGTAGATTCTCATACATTAGGCGAACTGATTCAATTTTTAAAACATGACAGCAGGGAGAAGACATCCTACACGGTTATGGGGGTAGTTATTTCAAAATCGGGTTCGACGATTGAACCCATGTCGAATTACATGATCTTGCGGGAAGCGATGAAGGATGCAGGCATTGCCTTGGAAACAGTAGCTGTTACAGATCCGCATGAAGAAACGGAAAAAGAAACACTGCTTCATCATATGGCACGAAATGCGGGCTGGCCGATTTTCTTTGTGCCCGATGGTGTTGGCGGACGGTTCAGTGTCTTCTCGGAAGTCGGCTTGATTGTAGGCGCTTTGACGGGATTTGATATTCGCCAATTTTTGGCTGGTGCGCGGGATATGGATAAAGTATGCCAGAATCCGGATATTTGGCAGAATCCGGCTTTGCTTAACAGTGTGTTAAAATATTTGGCCGGAGCCAAACACGGACAGGATTTGGAAGTACTGATGCCGTATGCCGATAATTTGAAGTCTTTATCGGAATGGTATATTCAGCTGTTGGCTGAGTCGCTGGGCAAGCGAGTCGATAAACAAGGCCGGGTCGTCCACTATGGCCGCACGCCGATTGTGGCTGTCGGCACGACGGATATGCATGCCCAAACGCAGGAACATCAGGAAGGGCCGAAAGATAAGGTTGTACAGTTTGTTTCCGTTGCCAAATGGGACGATGATTTGACAGTCCCTCATATCTATGATCAGTATCCTAAATTAGCTGCCTTCAGCGGTCTGCCTCTCAGCAGTATTTTGGAAGCTGCCCGCAGTGCCAATGCAGAGGCACTGGCTGGCGACGGACGGCCAAGCGCCAATTATATTTTACCGGAACTGACACCGTATCATCTGGGAGAATTGATGTTTATGCTGTGCCTGTCTATTGCCTACGAAGGTGAATTTGCCAATGTAGATGCGTTTAACCAGCCAGGCGTAGAAATTTATAAAAAGTTTTTGGGAGCAAGATTACAAACGTTGCAGGAAGGATAACACTATGAATGTATTAGTAACCGGCGGTGCCGGCTATATCGGCAGTCATACCGTGCGTGCACTGTTGGCTCAGGGCCATCATGTGACCGTATTGGATAATTTGTCACGCGGTCACCGCGCGGCTGTGCCAAAACAGGTTCCTTTGATTATTGAAGATATTCATCATATAGATGCTGTGCGGCACATACTGCAGGATAATCACATTGAAGCAGTCATGCATTTTGCTGCTCACAGCCAAGTCGGTGAATCAATGGAAAATCCAACCATCTATTATGATAACAATGTGGTTGGCTCATACAGCTTGTTGGAAGCTGTACGGCAGGCCGATGTGAAATACTTTGTTTTTTCCTCTACGGCTGCTGTATACGGCGAACCGG
Source organism: uncultured Megasphaera sp. (assembly GCA_934193515.1). GTDB lineage: Bacteria > Bacillota > Negativicutes > Veillonellales > Megasphaeraceae > Megasphaera. The sequence continues at coordinate 3,889 of CAKPVJ010000008.1, forward strand.
AAAAGACGCCGATTACAGAAGATATGCCTTATTGTCCGACCAATGTATACGGCCAGACGAAATTGATGATTGAAACTATGCTGGCTCAGTTTAGCCGGGCATATGGCCTGCGCTACGTCGCGCTGCGGTATTTCAATGCGGCAGGGGCTTCGCCGGACGGCATCATTGGCGAAGATCATACACCGGAAACCCATTTGATTCCGCTGATTTTGCAGACTGCTTTGGGGCAGCGCAAGAGCATCAAAATCTTTGGAACCGATTATCCGACACCGGATGGTACATGCATTCGCGATTATATTCACGTGACGGATTTGGCAGATGCCCATTGTCGTGTGTTGGCGTATTTGGCGCAAGGCGGCCAATCCCAGTATTTTAATTTGGGCTCACAGCACGGCTTCAGCGTGCGGGAAATGATTGAAACGGCAAAGAAAGTAACAGGTCGTGATTTCACCGTGGAAGAAGCACCGCGTCGTGTCGGTGATCCGGCTGTTTTGATTGCCGGGTCTGAAAAAATCCGCCAGGTAACAGGCTGGCAGCCGCAGCATAGTCAGGTAGAAACGATTATCGCTGATGCATGGAATTGGCATCGTCATCATGTAAAGGGATACGATGATAAAAAATGACATATCAGTCTTGATAGGTCGCGTAAGGAACGGTTTAGTTCATCACAGAAGAACTTGGCTCCCGTATGGAGCAATCCTGCTTTGCTTGGCAGGTATTTGGTTCTGTTGGGATGACCGTTCCACAGGCCAGGAACCCATACGGGAGAAGAAGAACGAAAGCCGTTCTTCCTCTCCCGTTTTTTCTGCCGCAAACGGCGACGTACAAGAAAAAAAGGAAACAGGAACCTTGGTTTACAGCACGGCTGCTGCTCGGCAGTCCAAACCGCTTCCTGATTTGTTTGCCCATAGTTTGCCGAAGAAAACTATGACTGAAACGGCACCGCCTGCAGCAACTCAACCCCAGAAGGCCGCACGGAAAGGAGAAACGAAGCAGGTTTCACTGCCCAAAGTATGCGGCGTAGTGGAAAATGGCGGTCAAACATTGGTTTTTCTGCAGCATGACAACAAGACAAACGTGTATGGCATAGGTGATGTGCTGAATGGCTATCGCATTGTATACATCAATACTCGTGCTGTGGGACTGCAGAAAGAAGATGTAATTATAGAAATTCCGATGTAATGAGGAGATGACTATGAACTATCGACGTGCGATGATTATGTTGAGCTTGGCGTTGTGGAGTATGCCGGTGTATGAAACGGCAGCACTTTCTGTCCATGTGCAGGATGCACCGATACGGTCTGTCCTGGAAGGCCTGGCCCGCAGTGAAAACTTGAATTTGGTTTTAGATGATACGGTGCAGGGAACGATGACCATGCATCTTACCGATGTTACTGCCAGCGAAGCGATAGAGGCGATTGCTGCCAGCCAAAATCTGTTTTATGATAAAAGCCGGAGCGTACGGACGATTACGGCAGGGAGAAAAAGAGAAGGAGCCAGGACGTTTCATACATGGAAACTGCAGTATGCTTCGCCGAAAGATGTACAGGAAGCGGTGCGGGCAGTGGTTCCTGAAGCCGATGTTCGCTGTCATGACGATACCAATTCGCTGGTCGTCGGAGCGACTTGGCAGGAAGCCGCTGCTGTACAGGCACTGCTGCGGCAGATTGATCGGCTTCCGCAGCAGGTAGACGTGGAAGTGGAGATTGCCTCTATTGATAAAAACGCTATGAAAAATCTGGGCGTAGAATGGAATTGGTCCAGCGTGCAGGGCGGCGCAGGGCATGAACAGCTTTTTTCCTTTAACGCGCAGATTCAGGCTTTGGAAGAAAAAGGAAAAGCCCGGATTTTGGCCAAGCCGCATATGGTAGCCAGCAACGGCAGGGAAGCCCGCATTTTTATTGGTGATAAAATTCCCGTGCAGACTGAATATGTGTCAAATGGAGAAAAGGCGACGACGACAGAATACAGAGAGGCCGGCATCAAACTGACATACATACCCCGCATTCACCAAGACGGCAGCGTGACGGCTTCGATTGCAGCAGAAGTAAGTACGCCTATTTTTGTCAATGAGTTGAAAGCGTATCGGATTTCTACCAGACAGGCTCAGACAGTGGTACGCATGGAGCCGGACAAGACCTTGGTTATCGGTGGATTGATTAGCCGGGAAGAAGTGGAAAGTTTTCGTAAAGTGCCTCTTTTGGGCGACTTGCCGCTGCTGGGCAGGCTGTTTCGCAGCCAGTATACGTCCGCCAAGGATACGGAAGTGGTTATTTTGCTGCGGTCAAAAGTGCTGGATACGTAGAAAATGGGGGTTTTCTATTGACATTTAATGTAAGTTTAGTATAATAAACATCAACAACACTATTATTCCCACAGAAAAAAGTGTCGATGGAAAAAAGTAGGGCTGCAGATACCTTCGCAGAGAGCCGGTGGCAGGTGTAAACCGGCAAGTGATGCAGTGTGAAGTTCTTTCCTGAACTGCAAGACTGAACAGAGAAGTAGGTCGAGCCGGTGTGGCAGCCGTTATGTATGCTATGAGTTGATCTGATTCGAGATTATTAGGGTGGTACCGCGGAACTTTCCGTCCCTTAGGTATCACCCTTTTTTTATACTATGAATTGGATAAGCAGGGTGGTACCGCGAGTTCATCGTCCCTCTATGGAGGGACGATTTTTTTATGGGAGTAGGATTAATTATTTTATTGCAAAGAGGGAAAGGGGTTTTTCTCATGGAGACAACATGGATTCAAGTTTTTATTATTCTCGTATATATTGGCGTGCTTTTTGGTATCAGCTGGTATGTAAAACGCAGAGCAGCCGGCTCATCAGAAAACTATGTGCTGGCAGGCCGCAAATTGACGACGCCTTTGATTATGGTGTCGATTGTTGGTCTGGCTGTCGGCGGTGCTTCGACCATTGGCGTAGCCGAACAAGCCTATAAGGTTGGCTTGTCTGCCGGTTGGTATACCGCTGCCTGGGGCATCGGTGCGATTGTCATGGGGCTTACAGTAGCTAAAAAATATCGCCGCTTGAATATTACGACGATTCCGGAAATGCTGGAACGGTATTATGATAAAAAAGGCGCCATTGCCGGTATTTTCTGTCAGGTACTGGTACAGCTCGTCGTTATGAGTTTGCAGTTTGTTGCCGGCGGCGCTATCTTGTCGGCTTTGATGCCTGCTATTTTTACGCCGCTTACGGGCATGTTGGTAAGCGCTGTTGTTTTCATCGGGATTACCGTTATTGGCGGCATGTGGTCTGCCAGCCAGTCGAATGTATTAAATGTTACGCTGCAGTATATTGGCATTACCGTAGCCGCATTTCTTATTTTGGCAGCAGCCGGGGGAATTGACGTAGTAGCTATTCAGGCACCGACGATTCACTCCCTTGATTTTATCAGCGGCGTAGGACCGATGACCATTATTACTTGGATTGTTGTTTTGATTACAGTAAATCTTTCGTTACAAGCTATTATTCAGATTTCCTTAGGGGCCAAAGATGTACAGACGGCACGGAAAGGTTTTATTATTGGCGGCTTAGTAATGCTTCCGGTTGGTTTTATTGCTGCTTTTCTTGGTGTAATTGCGGCTGAAATGTATCCGAATATTTCGGCAACAACGGCACTGCCAAAATTGATTATGTCACTGAATCCGTGGATTGCCGGTGTTACGCTGGCTTCGCTTTGGGCAGCGGATGTCAGCACGGCCTGCAATTTGCTTTTATCGGCAGCAACGCTGTATTCTCACGATATTCATAAACGGTTTATCGAACCGGATATGTCCGATGCCAAATACATGCGCGTTACGCGAATCTCTGTTGTTTTGCTGGGGCTGCTGACGTTATGCGGCGCCCTGACTATCAGCGGTATTATTGCCACATTGATGGCAGGGCTGTCCCTGATGGCTGCGTTTGGCGTCATCGTGCTGATGACGATGTATGCACCCAAATACTGTGCCAAAGAAGCTGCGTTTTATACGATTATCGCGTCGATTGTTGTCTTGGTCGCATGGATGTTTGTGCCGGCTGTCCGCATTCTGCCGCACGTTATTTATACAGAATGGATTGTCTGCGGCGGCATGTTCTTGGGAATTAGCGCCTTGTCCCACAATACAATTAAGGTGGAAGGCATGGAAATGGAAAAAGAAAAAACGGTTACGGTTCCGGCTCAGCATTAAATATCATAATATACTATTGAATTTGCGTTAAGCACGGCAGCACGACACAGCTGCCGTGCTTTTTTGCGCAGCAATTATTAAAAAAATAGAATCTATCGTCAGTTGGAAGATAAAAAAACTCCCTGTTGCCGCAGTGAGTATATTAGCCAGCCAATGTGTACTTGCAGCACAGGGAGATGATAGTATCGCCCACAATACTATCATACAAAGTTTAGACGAGAGGACACTGTACTGTCAATACAATCCTAACTGCAGCAGGCCGTGAAAATACGAAGTATGCCGGCAGCATGGAAACGGGATAGTACGAAAATAATATGAATACATGGAATTTTCTTGCTGGCGGTAGAGGTATTTTTCTTTTTATAAAGAAAGACTCCCCTATGCCAGATTTTTTGTGTGGCATAGGGGAGTTTTGTGCCTTTATCCGTTATTGTTCTTTATTGTTGCGGGCTGCCTGTGATGGTGTTTTCTTTGTATCTGATGCTTTTTGCTTATCTTGATTGGATTTATTTTGTGCGGCAGATTTTTTCTTAGCCGTATCATTTGCTGCATCGGATTTCTTTTCTTCCTTGGGTTGTTCTGTTATGCGTTCCATGCCGGCAGGAACGGAGAATTCAGATGATTTGGCATCTTCTGTAGCAGAAGACATATAATCACGCCAAATTTCTGCCGGAATCGTACCGCCGTATACTTCGCCCAGGCTGTGTGCGCCTGTGTCATCGCCAATCCAAACGGCTGTTACAATATCCGGTGTATAGCCTACGAACCAGGCATCTACGTTGTTGTCCGTTGTCCCTGTTTTGCCGGCTGCCGGACGGCTGATAGCGGCTGCCGTGCCGGTGCCGTGTGTAATAACCCCTTCCAGCATGTAGGTCATTTCGTAGGCTTCTTTTTCTGTCATGACCTGTGTTTTTGTTTCATTGTGACTGTGCGATGTTTCATCTTCAATCACATTGCCGTTTCGGTCAAGGATTTTTATAATGGCCGTCGGTTTGACATGAACTCCTTTGTTGGCAAATGTCCCATAGGCACTGGCCATTTCAAGCGGTGTAACGCCGCGAGTCAGACCGCCTAACGCCATGGCCAGATTGTCATCTTTTTTGTCCAATGTAGTAATGCCCATTTTTTTGGCATTGGCAATGATGCGGCTTGTGCCGACTTTATCTGCCAGCTGGACGGCAACGGTGTTGACCGAATTGGCTAAGGCATCGCTCAGGGTCATCGTGCCGCTGAAGCTCTTGCCGGCATTTTGCGGACTCCAACCGCCGTATGTCACGGGCTTGTCTTCAATCGTCGTAGCCGGAGTCATGTCATGCTGCAGTGCCGTCATATAGACGAATGGCTTGAAGGCAGAACCAGGCTGACGAACGGCCATGCTGGCACGGTTGAAGCTGTCCTGGCCGCGTCCGCCGACCATAGCCAAGATATGACCGGTTTTAGGGTCAATAGAAACAATTGCTGCCTGCGGCTGCAGCAAGCCGTTTTTATCCCGGTAATTATCCGGCAAATGACGCAGTGCCCGTACAGCAGCGTGCTGTTTTTCAGCATCCATCGTCGTATAGATTTTCAGGCCTTCTTTGTAGAGAGCATCATCGCCGTATTTAGCAGCAACTTGCTGTGATACATAATCGATAAAGGAAGCTGTTTCCGCGTTTTCGGATGTTTGTTTTTTCTTGGTTAATTCCAAATCATCCGCTTTGGCGGCTTCGCCGTCAGTCTGAGAGATATAGCCGTATTTGACCATTTGGTCGATTACGGTATTCGTGCGGTTTTTAGCTTCATTCAAATTATTAAACGGTGAGTAGTAATTTGGGCTTTTGGGAAGACCTGCCAGCATAGCGCATTGTTTAAGCGTTAATTCACTGACGTCTTTATCAAAGTACGTTTTAGCGGCCGTTTGAATACCGTAGGCCCCTTGGCCGAAGTAAATCTGGTTCATATACATTTCCAGAATTTCTTTTTTACTGTATTTGCGTTCGATTTCCAAGGCAAGCATTGCTTCCTGAATTTTACGTTTCAGTGTTTGTTCCTGTGAAAGAAACGCGTTTTTGGCAAGCTGCTGCGTAATTGTACTGCCCCCTTGGGCAATACCGCGATTGGTGAAGTTGGTAATCACAGCACGAACGATGCCGATGGGGTCGATGCCGATATGGTCATAAAATCGGTTGTCTTCAGCGGCAATAAAAGCATTTTGCAAATTGGGCGGGACTTTGTTGATATCAATCGGCAGTCTGTTTTGGTCAGAATGAAGGGTTGTAATCAGCCGTCCGTGAATATCAAAAACTTGTGATGATACAGCTGGCCTCATGTTGTTGTTGACAGCCGGCAGGCTTTGGTATGCTGCAAAAATATAACCAAAGGCAAGACCGGCAGCAATGACAAAACAGAAGGCAATCAAGAGACGGATGCGGCGAAACGGCCCTGATTTTTTAGCGTGTTTTGCTCTGCGTCTGGGTGTGTACATATATCCTCCTAATATAAAGCGGGCGTGACAAGGGGTGCCAAACTAGCGGGCGCGGACGATGCCAAACTCGTTTCCATAATGGTTTGACATAGATAAATAAACTTTACTAATTCCTTATTATAGCATATTCATGTTTATAAGCCTATATATGTATAGATACTTTTGTATCATGAAAACACGGCAAATCCAAGACAACTATGTTTCATGTATATTAATAGGATATAAAATATAATATATAAAGTAGTATATGACATTGTAAAAATAATATACCATAAATAAAAGAATTATCTTGACAAGGCTAGACTAATAGAGTACTATAATGATGAAAACACTTTAAATAGTATACACATTATCGCAGGAGGTAAAGGGATATGGCAATGGATAGAGAGAAAGCTTTTGTATTATGGTTCGATGAACTGCGTCGGGGTGACGTAGCCTTAGTTGGCGGCAAATCGTCTTCTTTGGGAGAATTGACATCACAGACCAGCGTGCCTGTACCATACGGGTTTGCAACGACTGCAGAAGGGTATCGCTATTTCATGCACGCTACCGGACTCGATAAAAAAATAAAAGAATTGCTGCAGGGACTGACTGATGTAGAAGATCCGATTCAGCTCCGCAGTGTTACGGCAGATATTCGCGCAGCTATCTGCGCAGCAGATATGCCGGACGATTTGGCAGATGCTATTCGAAAAAGCTACGATGAATTAGGCAAAAAAGTAGGAGAAGCTAATCCGTTTGTTGCCGTACGTTCCAGCGCAACCGCAGAAGACCTGCCAGATGCCAGCTTTGCCGGCCAGCAGGATACGTATTTAAACGTACAGGGTGCTGATATGGTCATTCAGAAAGTAAAAGAATGCTATGCCTCGACCTTTACGGACCGTGCGACATACTACCGTACGAAAAAAGGTTTCGATCATTTATCCGTTGCATTGAGCGCAGCCGTTCAGATGATGGTATTTTCCAAAGCCGCCGGTGTTATGTTTACTGTAGATTTGGTAACAGGCGATGATTCGACTATTACGATTGAAGGGGCCTGGGGTCTTGGCGAATATGTCGTACAAGGTACGGTTACGCCGGATAATTTCAAAGTCAAGAAAGATGATTTGACGATTCTTTCCAAGATGATTAATACGAAACCGATCAAATTAGTACGTAAACCAGGCGGCGACTGCGAAGAACAGCTCGTTTCTGAAGACGAACAGAAAAAGCAGGTTATTTCCGACGAACAAGTAAAAGAATTGGCAACGTATGCCAAGGCAATTGAAGACCACTATGGCTGCTACATGGACATGGAATGGGGCGTTGACGAACGGGATAACAAAGTATGGCTGCTGCAGGCTCGCCCGGAAACGGTTTGGTCTAAGAAAAATAAAGAAAAAAAAGAAAAACAGGAAGAAAACGCAGCCGTTACGACAGAACGCAGCGTCGTTGTCAAAGGCTTACCTGCCAGCCCGGGCAGTGCTGCCGGTAAAGCCCACATTATCTTAGATCCGGCTCAGATTGCTGAATTTAAAGACGGCGAAATTCTCGTTACGACGATGACCGCTCCGGACTGGGTACCGGCGATGAAGAAAGCAAAAGCCATTGTAACCGATGCAGGCGGCATGACCTGCCATGCGTCTATTGTCAGCCGTGAATTGGGGATTCCGTGCATTGTCGGCACGAAGAGCCGCAGTGTAGAAGCCACGACGACGATTGAAGACGGCATGGAAATTACCGTTGATGCAACAAATGGCATTGTATACGCCGGCGTAGTTTCCGACATTGTCAAACCGAAAGAAGCAGCCGCTCCGGCAGGAACGACGACCGTAGTAGCCGCAGAACCGGCACCGATTACCGGCACTAAGATTTATATGAATCTCGGCAACCCGGATTTGGCTGAAAAATACGGCAAACTTCCCTGCGATGGTATTGGCTTGATGCGTGAAGAATTTATTTGGACGACCTTTATTCATGAACATCCGCTGTATTTGATTGAAATTGGTCAGGCAGACCGCGTCGTCAATCAGCTGGCTGACGGCATGCGCAAAGTTTGCCAGGCATTGGCACCGCGCCCAGTAACGCTCCGCCTCAGCGATTTCAAATCCAGCGAATACCGCAACCTGAAAGGCGGCGATGCCTATGAACCGCAGGAAAGCAGTGCCCTTTTAGGATGGCGCGGCGCTTCTCGGTATTACGATCCCAAATACATTGAAGCCTTCAAACTGGAACTGCAGGCTGTCCGCAAAGTACGAGAAGAATACGGCTTTAAGAATTTGAATATTATGGTTCCGTTCTGCCGCCGCGTTGATGAAATGGAACGGATTGTCAATATTATGGCAGGTGAAGGACTGCACCGCGGCCCGGACTTCAAAGTATGGCTCATGGCAGAAATTCCGTCGAATATCATTATGGCCGATCAGTTCAATAAATTTGTCGATGGCTATTCGATTGGCTCCAATGATTTGACGATGCTCATTATGGGCTGCGACCGTGATAACGAAACTGTTGCGCCTCTCTTTGATGAACGCAACTTGGCTGTCAAGAGAGCCATTCGCCACTTGATTGCCGTAGCGCATAAAGACGGCAAAACCGTATCGATTTGCGGCCAGGCCCCGAGCGTATATCCTGATTTTGCAGAATTCCTCGTCAAGAGCGGAATTGATTCCATTTCTGTCAATCCGGATGCCGTTGTTGCAACACGTAAACATGTTGCACAAATCGAACAGCGTATCCTAATGGATTCCCTGACCGGAAAAGGTCGTGCAGAAACAGAAGATTATACATGGTAATTTGATATACAGATAGCGTAAAAGGCGGTGTCCAAAGGAAAATCCTATTTCTTTTGGCCCGTCTTTTTAGTATATCTATTTAAATAGTATACATAAATGCGTAAATGTGATATGATATTAATAAAAATGGTTATATTATTGTACCCTGGGAGGTGAAACCGCGATATGCTATCGGAACGGCAAGAAACGATTTTGCGTATTGTGAAAGAAAGCAGCCCGATTACTGGGCAGAAAATAGCCAATCAGCTCCATGTTACACGGGCAGCGCTGCGGTCTGACCTGGCAATTTTAACGATGTTGGGATTGATTGACGCACGTCCTAAACTGGGATACTTTTTTGTGGGCGACCAAGAAAAAGATTTGTTATCTCAAGCTATTATGGATATTAATATTGAAACATGTCTCTCGCAGCCTGTTATTGTGGGAGAACATACCAGTGCGTATGATGCTATTATTGCCATGTTTACAGAAGATGTCGGCACGGTATTTGTCGGCACAGACAATATACTGGCCGGCGTAGTATCCAGAAAAGATTTGCTGAAAACCGCAATGGGAAATAATGATTTGCGGGCGCTGCCGGTGCGTATGGTCATGACGCCTGTCAGCAAGTTGATTTATGTACAGCCTCATGAAAAGGCATTGGTAGCGGCACAGCGGATGATTGAGTATGAAGTAGATTGTCTGCCTGTCGTCCGCGTCATGGATACAGATGATGAAGAACGCAAAGAACTGCAGATTGTAGGAAGAATATCCAAAACGAACATTACCCGCTTATTTGTAGAATGCGGCTTAGGGAGGAGAACGTAACGTGAGCAAACCAATTATTTATGCCTGCTCAGACTCATTGGGGGACACAGCTGAACGAGTTGCCAGAGCAGCAGCAAGTCAGTACGACAAGCAGGAATTTGATATTATGCGCATGCCTTACATACGGACGGAACAGCAAGTCGAGGATTTGGTGCAGAAAGCCGTAGAAAATCAGGCCATGATTTGTTATACGATTATTTCGCCGGTACTGCGCAACAAACTAAAAACGCTGACGAGTGCTGCCCATATTACGGCGATTGATATTATCGGCCCTATGCTGGCTGGCGTAGGAACGCTGACTGAGACGGAACCGACGACCAAACCGGGAATGATTCATCAACTCGATGAAGAATATTTCAAACGGGTAGAAGCGATTGAGTTTGCTGTTAAGTTTGATGACGGCAAAAATCCGATGGGATTTTTGAAGGCAGACATCGTCATTGTCGGCGTATCCCGTACTTCCAAAACGCCGCTGTCCATGTATTTGGCTCATAAACGAGTCAAAGCGGCCAATCTGCCGCTGGTGCCGGAAGTCGCACTGCCGCCGGAATTGTTTGAAGTACCGGCACGAAAAATTGTCGGCTTGATTATTGACCCATTTAAATTGAATTTTATTCGTTCGGAACGGCTGCGCAGCATGGGCCTGGATTCGAATGCCAGTTACGCCAATATTGAACGCATCAATGAAGAATTGACCTATGCGCGGGGCGTAATGCGTCGGCTGCACTGTCCGATTATTGATGTATCTTCAAAAGCAATTGAAGAAACAGCCAATCTTGTTATGGAAATTGTCAAACGTAATAAAGAGCTGTATCACGAATAAAATGGCATAGGGAAAAGACGCCATTTGGCGTCTTTTTTTGCTATATACATGCCGGGTTCTTGGATTTTACAGGAGAATAAAGCGATGACACATGAAACGACTGCCCTCTACGAGGCCATACAGCAGGCACTGCAGGAACCGGAGTTTTTGCAGATCGCCGGACTGGACAGACAGGATATGCAGCAATTGATGCAGACAATGCAGCTGTCCCAAAAAGTAAACGCGTTATGGACGTGCCGCAGTGAAGACGGCTGGTTTTATTCTCCTGCTGTTCTTCAAGTACTGCAGACCGCTTCCGTATGGCAGCAGGTACCGGAAGGCGGCTGGCTGGCATACTGCTACTGCAGCGTATTGGAACGACTCTTTCCAAGTACAGGCGCGCAGTGGACCTGCTGGGACGGGACGCCTGTCAGGCATGGCGATGCAGAACCGTATCGGCTGGGCCGCTTGCTTTTTATGCAGATTTTGCGCGGACTGTATGAATATGAAGCAAGAAACAATGTATTCAATCCGACTAAAAATTTTGATTTTTTATCCTATGAAGAAGTAATCCGGCAGGGATATACGCAGGAATACCTGATCATGAAGCGTATTTTTGCCGATGAATATATTTATGAATTCATGCGTATTGGCGCGGATATTTCTCCGTTTAATACATTGGGACATATTGCCGGTGTTCATTATGTTGCCGTGTATGCAGCGCGGCAGCTGGCGAAAGCCGGCGTTCCCGTAGATACGGCATTGATTTCTGGGGCAGCTGCCTGTCATGACTTGGGAAAATACGGCTGCAAAAAGAATGAAGAAAAACGAGTTCCTTATTTACATTATTATTATACGGGTATGTGGTGCCAACACAGGGGATTATCCGGCATCGGCCATATTGCAGCCAATCATTCTGTCTGGGATTTGGAATTGGAAAATCTGTCTGTGGAATCGCTGCTTTTGATATACGCCGATTTTCGCGTCAAAAGTACTCGCAGCAAGCAGGGCGAAGAAGTGATTCACTTTTATACCTTGGCTGAAGCGTTTGACGTTATTTTGAGCAAATTGGACGATGTAGATGCTGCCAAGAAACAGCGGTATCAAAAAGTATATGCTAAACTGGCGGACTTTGAACAATTTATGAAGGAACAGGGCGTATGTGTGGAGCTGCCTGCAGATTTTTCAAACCGCCCGGCAGCATTCAAACGACGGACTGTAAAAGAAAAGGTGCTGCTGGACGGCCAAGAGGTGGTGGACCAATTAAAATATGCGGCGATTGACCACAATATCCGGCTTATGAGCCTGTTTCGGGACGAAAGCGACTTTGGTAAATTAATCGAAGCTGCGCGCAGCGAGCGGCTGTGGAAAAATGTTCGCACATATATGGGGATTTTTGAAGAATATTCTACGTATATGACAGAACATCAAAAAGTAATGATAGTCGCATTTTTGTATGAATTATTATCTCATAAAGAAGGAGATATCCGTATGCAGGCAGCGGCGCTTATGGGACGTATTACTGCTGATTTTAATGACCCCTATACGAAAGAACTGCCGCAAGGCGTATCACTGCCCCGTAAAAGCGTGACGAATGCGTCGCTGTTTGCACAGTATACGGAGATGATTTTGCATCCGGATATTCGTTTCACAGAACAGCATACACAGTGGATAGGCTATTGTTTCAGTACCTTTGTCAATTCCGTACTGGCTCACTGTCCGGCGTCAGACAGAGCGGTATATCTGGCTGTCCTGCAGAAATATTACAGTGTCGGCACGTATACAGACGAACAGTATATTATCTTGCTGAAAGCTTTGGCTGATATGGATAATGCGGCAGTTTGCGGCACGTTCATGGAAACGGCACAGCCGTTTATCCTAAAGGCTCTCCAATCGGATTCTTATACGCTGCGTATTGCCGCACTGCTTACGGCACGGCGTGTTTTGCCGGCATATACTGGTAAGCGCTGGTATCAGGAACTGCTGCAGGTCATGAAGTTGCCGACGGAATGCCGCAGTTTTGAAGAAAATGAGGGCAGCCTGTTTTTAGTTGATTTAAAAATGGGAACGCATTGGGTTGTCAAAGTTGCGAATATAGAACTCATGCTGCGCTGTGTAGATGAACAGTGCCGTAAAGGCGACGTCATGCATTTAGGCATGCATTTGACAAATTTGCTGAAAGTCAGTGAAACTATTTTTGTCCGTCAGGCAGCAGGAGAAGGCCTGCTGCACATTGCCGACAAGATGACGTATTCACAGCGCAATGAATTGGCAGTGGAATTATTTAACGGCTTAGAAATCGGCGATCCTCAGATTGCCAAATACATGCCGGAATTTTTAGGGCGCATGATTCTCAAACTGCCGCCGCAGGAGTTTGATGAATGTATCAGCACGATTGCGTCTCAGATCGTGTCAGCCAATATCCAGCTGGCATCGGCGATGGTTCATACAGTAGGTGTTATTTTGGAACACTTTGCTGCCTTTGCTGCCGCATTTCCGGAAGATGAGGCCAGCCATCGAAAACGGCAGCTGCGGCTTTTGTATATTATGATAAAAGCCTTTGCGCATTACAATAAAGAATTGAGCCGCGATGCATTTCGCGACATGGGCCGATTTATTTTCGGCAGCGTACAAATGGCACTGCCGCAGAAGGATATTCTCTTTGCTCACTGTTATAAAAAACTGCTGGTTCTTTTGGATGAAAATTCAGAAGAAACACTGGATTTTTACAGTAATGCCGCCGTACTCAACCACATGTACCGCTATATTGGGCAGCATCAGTTTGCCAAGGGAGAGTTTGCCTTTGCGGCCCATCGCAAAGCTTGTTTTTATCCTGGGACATTTGATCCCTTCAGCCTGGGACATAAAGCCGTTGCCTGCAAAATTCGGGATTTGGGGTTTGATGTTTACTTGGCTTTGGATGAATTTTCTTGGTCCAAACATACTCAGCCTCGTCTGATGCGGCGTAAAATTATGAATATGTCTGTGGCTGATGAAGAAAACATATATCCGTTTCCCGATGATATACCGGTCAATATTGCCAATCCGCAGGATATTCATTGCCTGAAAGAAATTTTTTCCGGGAAAGAATTATATATTGCTGTAGGAACGGATGTCATTCAAAATGCTTCGGCATATAAAGCGGAACCGATGGCAGATTCTATCCATACGGTAAATCATATTGCCTTTGCCAGAGAAACGCGGCGAAGTGAAAAACAGGCCCAGGAAGCGAAAGAATGCAACATAACAGGAAACGTGATTCAACTGACGCTTGATAAGTTTTATGAAGACATCAGCTCGACAAAAATCCGTGAAAATATTGATTTGAACCGCGATATTTCCAATCTCATTGATGCGGCAGCCCAGCAGTTTATTTATGACAACAATATGTACCTTCGCGAGCCGGCGTATAAACATGTGTTGGAAGCGCGTGAAATCGGCATTGGCGCGTTTAAGCCGCGGGGGGCTGAAAGTCTGTGGCCTATTTGCGGTGAATTGTGGAAAAAAGGATATAATACGGATGTTTTGGACCGATACGTAGAAAAAGAACGGGTGTGGACGCTTTATATTGATGACGCCGGACCGCAGAAAACCATGATTGCGTACGGCGCAGTTCATCGCGTCGGCACGCGGGATTTGCTCAAGGAATTCGGCAGTACGGAAGCAGCCGCCCATATCCGCCGGGCCGCTGGCGGCAGCATTGCCTGCATTGGCTTTTTATATGCCAATGATTCATCGAGCATTGCCAATGTCAGCCAGATGATGATTACAGAGCTGCTGACCGAATTGATTGCGCGCGATTTCACTTATGCCGTATATCATCCGGCAGATGAAGAAGCAGGATACGATGAAGACGTCATTGCAGCACTTACCCAGCAGGGATTTGTCAATATTGCGCCTGATGGGGCCTATCCGCTGTATGCCGTCGATATGAAGTCCCCTGTCGTTATTTTCCGGGATGTAGAAACGACGATTAAAAATCCGTTTAATAAAAATCCCCGTGTGCGGCAGGCAATAAACCAGGCGCATCAGAACTTGCTGGCTGTACTCAACCGGATTTATCCGGGAAAATTACTGCTGTCTTTTGCGATGAGTGCCGTCCATCATAAAATCATTCACAAAGTAGCCGAAATCAATGGTGTGTCTATTGTAGAAGACAAAAAGAAGCGGCGCGGCCCCTATATGTCCGTCCCGTTCGGCAAAGCTCTGAGCGATGTACTGGTGCCGAATACGGTAACGAAAAGCCTGCATATCGACAAATACTTTGACCGCCTGGTTAAGAGTTTTACGATTGCCGAATCTCACCATTATTCTCCTGTTGAAAATCAAGTGAAAACGATAAAATCATTCAACAGGCCGGTCATTCTTATTGATGATTTGCTGCACAAGGGACATCGCATGCGTATGCTGACTCCATATTTGCAGAAAAACGGCGTTGACATTAAAAAAGTACTGGTTGGCGTGATGACAGGCCGGGCAATGGATATGATGGCTGAAAAGCATATTCAGGCCGAAAGTGCGTATTTCCTGCCGACGTTAGAAATATGGCTGAATGAAAGGGACTGCTATCCCTTTATTGGCGGCGACAGCATCGACAATGCGCACAACTACAGCGGCTATGACCGCAACCCAGCCATCAATTTGGTACTGCCGTATGTCAATCCGCATTTTATTTGCCGCGGCGATATCCAAGCCAGCTATTGGTATTCTTTGACATGTCTGCAAAACGCGGCACACATTATGCATACGCTGCAGGAAGTATATCAGGAAACGTATGAAAAGCGTTTGACACTGAAGCGGCTGGGCGAAGTGATTACCTATCCCCGTATTCCGGATATTGATGTCGGCGTTACATTTGATGAAAATATGGATCCCACTCGCTTTATTGAAAATGATATAGAACGGCTGGTACGGCTGCGGTGGGGAGGCAGTGCAGATTGGCCAGCAGAAAGAGGAACGACGGTATGATTCAATATTTTATTCATGATTTGCCGGAGGCAGCCGGTGTAGCAGCGCCGTTGTCATTGACGGCATATAATCCACTGGGCAAAAACACGTACCGAGTGCATATCCTGGCTTTGGGAGATGTAGGGACGACGATGCTTATCGGCCTGCGGTTACTGGGGGCCGACGTTATCAGCCAGATTGGCATTTGTGATTTGAATGCTAAAAATACACAGCGGCTGGAAATGGAAATCAATCAAGTACGGTATCCGTTTGCCGGGTTTGTAGGCAGTGACATGCCGATACTGCCTGCGGTGGAAATCGTAGAAGAAGCGCAGCTGTTTGACTGCGACGTATTTATTTTTTGTGCCAGCAAGGGGGTTCCTCCGCTGGGAGCTGCCGGTGATGTGCGTATGGCGCAGCTGGAAGCCAACCGCGGTTTGGTGCAGCATTTTGCCGCCTTAGCTCAAGCAGCGGCATTCAAGGGATTGGTATGTATCGTGTCAGATCCTGTAGAGCCGTTGTGCAAAGCCTTTTGGCAGGCATCCGGCTTGGCACCGTCGCAAATCCAAGGATATGGGCTGGGCGTGATGAATGCCCGTGCGGCGTACTATGCCGAACGAAATCCGGAATTTTCCCGGTATTTGTCAGAAGGGAGAGCCTTTGGCCCGCACGGCAGTGATTTAGTATTGGCAGACAGCATCATTGCATATCATGATGATATATCTCAAGCTTTGACGGAAAAGGTAATTCATGCCAATATGACCGTGCGCGAATTGGGATACAAGCCGTATATTGCGCCGGCACTGTCTTCTGCGGCCATATCTATTTTACTGACGCTGCGGCATCAGTGGCACTATGGGTCACTGTATTTTGGCGATGCAGAAACGGGTGCGTTTTTCGGCATCAAAAACAGAATCAATGAGCAGGGCGTGCTGTACGAAGATGTCGCCGTCTGCGCGCCGCTGTACGAACGGTTGAAGCGGTCGTATCTCCATTTGTGCCGCCTGCCGTAAGAAGAAAGGAGAGGGGCCTATGCTTCATGTAGTAAAGATTGGCTGGGACGACTCGCCTGCTGCGCGCATACAACAGGTTCTTGCGCAGGCGCTGCAGGGACAGGCGTACACGCTGTATGAGAATGAAGGAGAATTTATTTCATCTTGTCGGCCCTGTCCGGCAGGTTTACCGCGTCAAGCCCTTCTTTTTGCCGTCGCGCTGCCGCCAGGAGGAATGACCTGTTCCTATGTGCGGCTGATTTCCTGGCTGGCGTCCCAGCCGTTGTGTTTGCAGGGCTGGTGCGGCGCCGTACTTATCGACGGGCCCGGCGAATGGTTTACGAAAAAAATCGGGCGGGAATTGATTTTTTTAGCCAATCAGGCAGGCTGTACCTTTCCTGGCAAGCCGCTGGTAGAAGCGACGGGTTCATTGTACAATTTCAATACGCAGGCAGCCGTGCAGGGCGTGACGAATTGGCAGGCGTATACAGCCAGCGCAGCTCGGCTGGTGCGAAAGGTGTGTGCCTTTGCTGAGGCGATGCAGAAGGCAGCCGGCAAGCCGATACGGCGTATTTTGGTGCTTCATGCGAGCAGCCGCAGGACATCCAATACGCTGCTGCTGTGGGAAATGGTACGTCGGCATTTGCACGGCGCGATTGATGTAGAAGAAATATCCCTGCGCAACGGGGCTGTCATCGACTGCCGCGGCTGCAGCTATGAGGCCTGCCGCCATTTTGGCGAACAAGGGGAATGCTTTTACGGCGGCGTCATTGTGGAAAAAGTATATCCTGCTATTCGGGCAGCCGATGCGGTGATGCTTATTTGTCCCAATTATAATGATGCAGTCAGTGCCAACTTGACGGCATTTTTTAACCGCCTGACAGCATTGTTCCGACTGGAGTTTAATTCCTTTGCGCAGAAATATGTATATGCCCTCGTCGTTTCTGGCTACAGCGGCGGTGATATGGTGGCTGAACAGGTGATTGATGCCATGAACTGCAATAAAAATTTTAGCTTGCCCGGACAGTTTGCTATGCTGGAAACAGCGAATGATCCGCAGAGTATTCTGCAGTGTGAAGGAATTGAAAAAAGAGCCGTTCAAATGGCTGAACGGCTCTTAGGCAATATCGTATATACATAAAGACAAATAAAAAAAGATGATTCGGTAAAGAATCATCTTTTTTTATATAGGATTAAACATCACGCTGTACTTTGCCGGAACGAAGGCAGCGAGTGCATACGTTAACACGTTTTACTTCGCCGTCTACGATAGCGCGTACTCTCTGGATATTCGGTTTCCAGGTTTTTTTCGTTTTTAAGTGGGAATGGCTGACATTCATGCCGCTCATTGTTCCCTTACCGCAAATTTCGCAATAGTTTGCCATTGGTTACACCTCCCTGCACCATCTACAGTACAACATACAAATCTTATCATAAAAGATAGGGTAAATCAAGTTATATTTATAAAAAAGTCTACAAAATATGATACAATAAAAAAGAGAAAAATACAAGGAGTTTTTTTATGGATTGTTCAATTCGTCAACTAAAGGGAATTGGCGCGCGCAAAGAAGCGTTGTTTGCCCGTTTGGGGATTCATACGATTACTGATGTGCTGCAGTATTTTCCCAAAGAATATGAAGACCGCAGCCATATCCAGCAGATTGCCGAAGTTACGCTGCCGTCGCCTGTACCGGTGCTGGTCTGCGGCACCGTGCGCAGCGTGCAGGAAATGCGGCCGCGCCGCGGCATGACGCTGTTGAAAGTCATATTGGCCGATGCCAGCGGTGCCGTAGAAATGACGTGGTTTAATCAGCCCTTTAAGAAAAAACTGTTTCATCAGGGCATGACGATTACGGCATTTGGCAAAATGGAATGGGCTTACGGCCGGCGGCAGATGAATGGGCCTGAAACGGAAGAAGGCGTCGCTGAAGGACAGGGATTGATTCCTGTCTATGGCCTGACAGACGGGCTGCGGCAGCAAGAGGTGCGCAAAACTGTACAGGCTGCCCTGCAGGCGGCAGCCGCCAATCCCTCACTGCTGCCGGGCTGGGACGGTGGACGAAAAGCCTGCCATTCGCAGCTGCAGACCGGGCAGGCCTATGCCTGGATGCATTTTCCGCCGTCGAGAGCCCAGCAGCAGCAGGCACGAAAACAGCTGGCTTTTGAAGAACTGTTTGACATGCAGCTGGGATTATTGCTGCGCCGCCGCAAAGAAGGAAAACGACAGGGCATCAAATGCGGACCCAATGGAAAGCTGTTGAAGCAGTTCGTCTCGCAGCTCCCCTTTACACTGACTAAAGGCCAGGTACAAGCTTTTTTGGATATACAAAATGACATGGAAAGTGCAGTGCCTATGCAGCGGTTGATACAAGGGGATGTCGGCTCGGGGAAAACGGTAGTGGCAGCTATGGCACTGGCCAAAATTGTCGAAAACGGCTATCAGGGAGCCTTGATGGCGCCGACGGAAATTTTGGCCGTACAGCATTATGAAGAATTTGGCCGCTTATTTCACGATATGCCTGTTCGCATTGCCTTGCTGACAGGACGGACCAATGCCAAAGAACGAAGTATACTGCTGGATGAATTAAAAGACGGCACGATTCAAATCCTCATCGGGACCCATGCGTTGATTCAGGATGACGTGGCGTTTCAAGAGCTGGGGCTGGTCATTACAGATGAACAACATCGCTTTGGCGTCAAACAGCGCGCGGCTCTGCAACATAAAGGAAAGGCGCCGCACACCCTGTTTATGACGGCAACGCCGATTCCACGGACGCTGGCTCTTTCGGTGTACGGCGATTTGGATGTATCGTCTATTCGGGAAATGCCGCCGGGACGGAAAATGGTAAAAACCTATGCCGTGGGCGAAGCGATGCGGCAGCGGATTTACGTTTTTATGGAAAAACTGATGAAGGCTGGCCAGCAGTGTTATGTTGTCTGCCCTTTGGTAGAAGAATCGGAAACGATGGATTTGCAGGCTGCGACGGCTTTATATGATGAGCTGCGGCTGACTGTTTTCAAAAAACGGCACTGCGGCCTCGTACACGGTAAGATGGCAGGCAAAGAGAAAGAAGCGGTGATGGAAGCCTTTCAACACGGCGAGATAGACCTTCTTGTAGCGACCAGCGTCATTGAAGTCGGCGTCAACGTTCCCAACGCGACGCTCATGCTCATCGACGGTGCCGAACGGTTCGGCCTGGCCCAGCTGCATCAGCTGCGGGGACGTGTAGGCCGGGGCAGTCAGCAGGCGTACTGCATTTTGCTGGCCAAAGGCGGCAGTGAAGAAACGCGGCAGCGACTCCGCTGGATGGAACAAATCCACGATGGTTTTACACTGGCTGAAAAAGATTTGCTGCTTCGCGGTGCCGGCAGATTATTTGGCTGTGCCCAGCATGGCCTGCCGGATTTAAAAGCGGCAGACATTGTGCAGGACATCGATTTGTTGGTTGCGGCCAGAGACAGAGCATCTGCGTATTTGAAAGAAAATATAGATGAAAAACTAATCTTAGACGTACTGCGGCAGCGGTTTGGAGGAAATTTTCAAGGGTTATGGAATAACTGACAGAAAATCTTAGAAAAGTGTGAATGAAAATATGTACAGATTGCGATATATCCGTTATAATAGTTGGTAAGCTATTTAGGGCTCTTTCCCTATTTCTTATATTTTATAAACAGAGGTGCAAATATGAGATCTGATAAATTTGGTATGAGAGGTTTAACATTTGATGACGTATTGCTGGTACCGGCAAAATCTGACGTTTTGCCTGTAGACGTAGATGTATCAACCAATCTGACGAAAGATATCAAACTGAATATTCCTATTATGAGCTCCGGCATGGATACCGTTACGGAAGCTCCGATGGCCATTGCAATTGCCCGTGAAGGCGGCATTGGCGTTATTCATAAGAATATGTCTATTGCGGCACAAGCCCGTGAAGTAGACAAGGTAAAGCGCTCTGAACATGGTATTATTATTGATCCGATTTTCCTGCATCCGGACAATCTGCTGGCAGACGCCAACGAATTGATGGGTAAATACCGTATTTCCGGCGTGCCTATTGTCGTAGATGGGAAACTCGTAGGCATTATTACCAACCGTGATATGCGTTTTGAAGAAGACATGAGCCGTCGTATCGGCGATATCATGACAAAGGAAAACTTGGTTACGGCGCCTGTAGGCACCTCATTAGCAGACGCAAAAGCCATTTTGCGCCAGCATCGCATTGAAAAACTGCCCCTCGTAGATAACGAAGGCAACCTGAAAGGCCTTATTACGATTAAGGATATCGAAAAAGCTACTAAATATCCGAACTCTGCCAAAGATTCCAACGGCCGCCTGCTCGTAGCCGCTGCTGTCGGCGTTACGCACAACATGACAGACCGTTTGGATGCCCTCGTAGCTGCTAAAGTCGATGTAGTCGTTATTGATACGGCACATGGCCATTCCCAGGGCGTATTGAACACCTTGAAAGAAATCAAAAAAGCCTATCCGCATCTGCCGGTTATTGCCGGCAACGTCGCAACGGGCGAAGCAACGGAAGCCTTGATTGAATGCGGCGTAGATGCTGTCAAAGTCGGCATTGGGCCTGGTTCTATCTGCACGACCCGTATTATTGCCGGCATTGGCGTACCGCAGATTACAGCCGTATACGAATGCGCCAAAGTGGCACAGCGGTATGGCATTCCTATTATTGCTGACGGCGGTATCAAATATTCCGGCGATATGGCCAAAGCCATCGCAGCCGGTGGCAACGTGGTCATGATGGGCAACTTGCTGGCAGGTACAGAAGAAAGCCCGGGACAGACGGTTATTTATCAGGGCAGAAGCTACAAAGAATACCGCGGCATGGGTTCCTTGGCTGCTATGGAACAAGGCAGTAAAGACCGTTACTTCCAGGAAGATGCCAAGAAACTGGTTCCGGAAGGTATTGAAGGCCGTGTACCGTATAAAGGACCGGCAGCAGATACCATTTTCCAGATGGTCGGCGGTTTGCGTGCATCCATGGGCTACTGCGGCTGCCACAATATTAAAGAAATGATTGAAAATACGCGGTTCATTCAGATTACGACAGCAGGTCTTCGTGAAAGCCATCCGCATGATGTCAACATCACGAAGGAAGCTCCGAACTATAGCGTAAACTAATCATAAGCGGAGGATAATGATGACTAGTACAATAGATATCTTATCCATCCCTATTTGGAATGTCACGATGGAAGAAGCCGTTGCAGTTGCCTTCAAATGCATTGATGAAGGCCGGGCGGCATCCATTGCGACAGCAAATGCTGAAATGGTAATGCGTTCCCAATCTGATAAAGAGCTGGCAGGCATTCTGCAGCATGCCGATTTAGTCGTACCGGACGGTGCCGGCGTGCTGTGGGCTGCAGAACAGCAGGGAAAACGATTTAAACAGCGTGTAACAGGTGTTGATTTGGCGTGCAGTCTGCTTCGTGAAGCGGCGGCACGCCAAACGGCTGTTTATTTCTTTGGCGGCGCAGAAGGTGTAGCTCAAAAAGCTGCCGAAAATATCCAGCAGCAGGTAGGAAAGCTGAATATGACAGGTACGCATTCAGGCTTTTTTACACCGGAAGAGGAAGGTAAGATTATTGAAGAAATCCGCTCCGGCGGTACGCAGATTTTATTGGTAGCCTTGGGCGTGCCAAAACAGGAAAAATGGATACATGACCATCTCTATGAATTAGGACCGTGTGTCTGCATGGGCGTAGGCGGTACACTGGACGTACTGTCCGGCAAAGCCTGCCGGGCACCCAAATGGATGCAGGAACATCGGCTGGAATGGCTGTATCGTTTGTTAAAAGAACCGACCCGCTTTAAACGGATGCTGGCTCTGCCTCGGTTTGTCGCAGCCGTCAAATGGGGAAAAGGTGTCAAGTAGATTTGAGGTGAGGTCTTGAATAAACCCTTTATAATCGAAGATGGCTATATATTCATTGCCGTGCCGGCACTGATTGCCGCTGCGCTGGGCTATTTTGTCAATGCCTATGCGGCAGTTATTCCAGCACTGTTGGCATTGTATTTTGCCTACTTTTTTAGAAATCCTCGTCGCACTATCCCGCAGGATGATACCGCATTGGTTTCTCCGGCTGACGGAAAGGTCATGGCTATTGAAGACGTACATGAAGATACCTACATGGACGGCAGATGCAGAAAAATAGTTATCTTTTTATCTGTATTTGACGTGCATGTCAATCGGGCACCGCTGGCAGGTACGATTAATTTTCAGCAGTATACCTGCGGCCGCTTTCGTCCGGCGTATAAAGACGGCGTTGGGTATGAAAATGAACGGTATTCTATCGGGATTGAAAATGATAAAACTCATATTTTGGTTACTGTCATTGCCGGTATTTTGGCGCGGCGCATTGTATCATGGGTCACGCTGGGAGACACGCTTTCCCATGGGCAGCTCTATGGCATGATCAAATTCGGTTCCTGTGCAGAAGTCTATGTCCATGACGATGTAGAAATTACTGTCGAAAAAGGACAGTATGTACGGGGCGGCGAAACTATCATTGGGAGGATTGTCAAATGAAAAATGTAATACCCTGCTTATTTACGGCAGGCAACTTGGGTTTTGGCGTATTGAGCATGATTATGACACTTCATGGCATGTTTGCCTGGGCCGGCATCTGCATTTTGCTGGCAATGGCCTGCGATGCCTGTGACGGCCGTACAGCCCGTGCCCTGGGAGTAGCCGGCGAATTTGGCAAGGAACTGGATTCTTTGTCGGATGTCGTATCTTTTGGCGCGGCTTCAGCCTTTTTGATTTATACGTATGTTTTGCAGGATTTGGGTTGGATTGGTGCCGTTCCGGCTGTTATTTACGCAGCTCTCGGCGGTGTTCGCTTGGCCCGTTTCAACTTAAATACCACCGTTATTCACGGCTATTTTCAAGGCATGCCGATTCCAAACGGCGGCTGCCTGATTGCTACCTATGTCATTGCCAGTGAAATTGCAGGCACGCATGCGCTGCTGCCGGCATGGCTTATTGGCCTCCTTGTCATTGCCCTGGGCTATCATCTGGTCAGCAAAATTCACAATCCGGATTTCAAAGGAGCCAGCCCGGATGTACTCCATAAAGCCGCTTTGGCCGTTGCCATTGTCTTTGGGCTTTTGGTACTGTATTTTATCGATTGGCATTTGATTATTACGATGCCTTTCCTGCTGTACATCGTATTCGGCTTGGTCAACACGGCAATGAACGCTGCTCACTAGGCATATAGGGAGATTCATGTATGGAACATGTATTGGATATCATCATGATACCCGTTCAAGTAATCATTGTTTTTTATACACTGTATTACTTTATATTGGCTATGTTTGGCCTTATCAAGCGAAGAGAAAAAATAACAGCTGCGCCTAAAAACACCTTTGCAGCTGTTATTTGCGCACATAATGAAGAAGCTGTCGTCGGGCAGCTGATTGACAATCTCAAAGAACTGCACTATCCCAAAGACATGTATGACGTGTATGTCGTAGCGGACAACTGTACCGACCATACGGCTGAAATATGTCGGCAGCACGGGGCGATTGTCAAAGTCCGGACCAACACGGAAGAAGTCGGCAAGGGCTATGCGATGGACTGGATGTTTTCACAGATGCTGGCGCAGGAAAAACAGTACGATGCCTTTGTCGTTTTCGATGCGGATAATTTGGTGCATCCTGAATTTTTGCGTGAAATGAACAATCACCTCTGCAAAGGAGAACAAGTCATTCAGGGCTATATGGATGCCAAGAATCCGACAGATACGTGGATTGCCGGCACGTTTTCCATTGCGTTTTGGCTGATTAACCACATGTGGCATCTGGCCAAATACAACATCGGCTTATCGACGGCCTTGGGCGGCACGGGCATGTGCATTGCCACGGATATTGTTCGCAAATACGGCTGGGGCTGCGACTGCCTGACAGAAGACATGGAATTTTCCATGAAAGTTTTGCTGGAAGGCGTACGCACCTGCTGGGCTCATGATGCAATTATTTATGATGAAAAAGCCTTGGGGTTCATGCAGTCGTGCCGTCAGCGCAAACGCTGGGCACAAGGGCAGTGTGACTGCGGCGAACGATTTATTCCCAAGCTGTTTGCTCGCGGTATCAAGACCGGCAACATTCGCATGCTGGACGGGATTATTACGCTGTCCCAGCCGTTTTTTATGATGATGTCCACGTTGTATGCCGTCATGGCCTATATCAATTCGTATATTCCGCTGTATACTAATATTTTGTATCAGATTGTGCCGGTACAGATGTGGACCGTTATCGGTATAGGGCAATATCTGATTCCGGTTATTGTGTTACTGCAAATCAAGGTTCCCCTTAAATCTTGGGCGTATTTGATTGTCTATCCGCTGTTTATGTACAGTTGGATTCCTGTCAATTTTCTGGGATTTAAAGACCGTCATAAAATGAAATGGAGCCATACCGTGCACACGCGGGCGGTTTCCTATGACAGTGCGGCTTTGCTTCGTAAGGAGAATAAAAAATAGATGCATATTTTACTAACCAATGATGATGGCGTGCGGGCGCAGGGACTGCAGATACTCAAACGCGAATTGGCTGCCTGCGGTCATCGGCTGACAATTGCAGCCCCCAATGGGCAGCGCAGCGCAGCGTCCCATTCCATGTCGATTAACAAGCCTTTATACTGCCGGGAAATGGCGCAGGACGATACGCAGATTCGCGAAATCGCTATATCCGGCACGCCGGTAGACTGCGTCAAAATGGCTATGGAGTATTTTTTGGTCAAAGACCGGCCGCAGCTGCTTATTTCCGGTATCAACAACGGCTATAACCTGGGCAGCGATGTCTTGTACTCCGGTACCGTTTCTGCTGCGATGGAAGGGCCGTATTATCAAATACCGGCTATCGCTGCTTCTATGTATCCAATGGACGCAGACCGCTGTGTACAGACTGCACGGCTGATACAGCAGCTGATAGAAAAAGTAATCGTCAAGGGAAAATTCCCAGGCATCCTCAATGTTAACGTGCCGCCGCAGGGAGATATTTCACTGGACAATATCCGCGTAGTGCCGCAGACTGTGCAGATTTATCACAACGTCATCGAACCGCGGCAAGACAAAGACGGCAGTATTTGCTATCATATTGTCGGTGACATCGATATGGACGGTGCGCCGGACAACAGCGACGTGGCAGCCATTCGGCACGGCCACATTGCCGTTACGCCGCTGAAATGGCAGCAGACTGCGATGGCGGCGATTGACGATATAAAAATTTGTTTATAACCTACAGAAGTGATTCATGATGCAGCTGTGCTGTGCGTGAATCATTTTTTTTGTGGTGTCAAAAAATATTTTTAAATTTTTATAAACACACTGCTTTTTTATATAATTTTTTTGATAAGAGAAGAAATTTTGAAATAATTTTATAAATACGCCTATAACATCTTTATAAATTTTTGCATATCACACACGCAGATGTCCATTCACAATACATTTTTGTAAGAAAGGGGGTTGCAAAATAGAAAAAGATAGCGTATAATTTCAATCAAATCACATAGCAAGTGGACGAAGTACATGGGAGAAGGTCAGATGACCTACCGAAGGAGTCAAACTCTCAGGTGCCCAGTGGGCAGGACCGTGTACAGACACGACTCTGGAGAGTCCCTAATCGGGCGCCGAAGGTGCAAGGATGAGAAATTTCTTTCCCAATCTCTCAGGCAAAAGGACAGAGGATAGCATCGATATAATTCTTTATTTGGTATGCTGTTTTTATGAACCTATCTTCAGAGGATATGCTGATGATAGGTTTTTTGTATTTATTTATAAAATATACAGTGTAAAGGGGTAGGGAATTATGTTGGAAACGTTGAATGCGATTGATAGTTTTGTATGGGGGCCGCCATTATTGGTATTGCTGATTGGGACCGGCCTGATGCTGACAGTTCGTTTGCATTTACTTCAAGTAGTGAGACTGCCGCGTGCGTTGAAACTTATTTTTACAGCCAAAAACCAGGGCGACGGCGATGTAGACAGCTTTAAAGCACTCTGCACGGCGCTGGCCGCTACGGTGGGTACGGGCAACATTGTCGGTGTTGCGACGGCAATTCACGCCGGCGGTCCCGGAGCTATTTTCTGGATGTGGATGGCGGCTTTCGTCGGTATGGCTACCAAATATGCCGAAGGCTGTCTGGCAGTCAAATATCGTACTGTTGATAAAAACGGCGATATTTCCGGCGGTCCGATGTATTATATCGAAAACGGCTTGGGCAAAAAATTTAAGCCGCTGGCATTCTTGTTTGCTTTCTTTGGCGTTCTTGTTGCTTTCTTTGGCATTGGTACGTTTGCACAGGTCAATTCCATTGTCGAAATCATGAACTTGGCAACCAACGTGCCTGTTGAATATACAGCCGTTGTCTTGACTATCGTCGTCGCCGCAGTTACGATTGGCGGTCTGCAGTCGATTTCCAAAGTCGCTTCCAAAATTGTTCCGGCAATGGCGATTGTTTATGTTATTTCTACAGTAGGCTTTTTGATTGCTTTTTATGATAAAGTACCGGCAGCTATTGAACAGATTATTGTCTGCGCTTTCACGCCGACAGCTGCCGCCGGCGGCTTCTTGGGAGCTACAGTTCTCATGGCGATGCGCAACGGCGTAGCGCGCGGTGTATTCTCCAATGAATCCGGTTTGGGCAGTGCGCCGATTGTTGCCGCAGCAGCCAAGACAAAATGGCCTGCTGAACAAGGTCTTATTTCTATGACAGGTACGTTTATTGATACGATTATTATTTGCACATTGACGGGATTGGTCATCGTAGTCAGCGGTGCTTGGACAGGGGATTTGAACGGCGCAGCTTTGACAAACTCGGCATTCCTGCAGGCATATCCTGCTTGGGGAAGCATGATTCTCTGCATTGGATTGACACTGTTTGCCTTCACGACTATTCTTGGCTGGAACTATTACGGCGAACGCTGTGTAGAATATCTCGTCGGCGTCAAAGGCATTATGCCGTACCGTGTTATTTTTATCGTTCTCGTTGCCTGCGGCGCTTTCATCAAACTGGATGTCATATGGGTATTGGCCGATATTGTAAACGGCTTGATGGCGATTCCAAACTTGATTGCCTTGATTGGCTTGAGCGGCGTTGTCGTAGCAGAAACAAAAAAATACTATGCACATTTGAAAGAACAGGAACAGGCTGAAACAGTAGAAGAAAAAGTGACAGCAGGTCACTAGATAGGGGATTATAGGGGCTAGCACGATATACACGAAAGAAGGGAATGATACATGAAATTTTTCACTAGCATGTATCATTCCTTTTTTTCAAAAGGGGTACGTTTGATATAGGTAGGTTAAAGAAAATATTTTCATTTTATAACAGCAGTAGTATACAATGCAAACTTAAAGGGGCTTGTCGCTTTGTGCGGCAGCCCTTTTTGGGTAAATAGCCTGGCATGACTTACAGTCAGGCGCGGTGCAGCTGTAGGATCGAATAGCATGTACAGTGGGTAAAGAGAAAAGATGATAAACAAAAAATTCATGAAAAATAGGTTAACAAAAATATATGGCCTCGCTGCTGTTCCTATGGTATACTTAAAGTAAATAAACGAGTTGCGGATTTTGTATTATAAGAATATATTTATAGGTGGAATGTTTATGTATCACTATCATTTTAAAATCACTGTCTTGAGCAGTGACAACGGGTTATACAAGAAAGTCGCGGCGCTGGAAGATGTCGATGCATTGCTGCAAAAAAGTGACCGTACTATGTATGAAACGAAACATAGCGGCAAGCGAGCCTATAAGTTTGCGGAATAAAAAATACGACAATTGCGTAGATATTTTGTCTGCGCGATTGTCGTGTTTTTGCGTCTATCCATATAATGGGCAGGCAGGAACCGTTTGTTTGCGTGTTTGGGCTACTGCAGGCTCGTATAAATTTCTTCCAAGTTTTCTGTCATGCGGTCTATATAGGATGCGTCGCCTTCACCGCTTTCTAGTGTATGAATGGGCTGTACGCTGGCGCCTACTTCATGGGCCAGCGTCTGTGATGTCTTGGGGCTGACCATATCTTCCGTAAAAATAGTTTTTACATGGTGCGCTTTGCAGTATTCGACGAGTTTCGCCATTTGCTGCGTACTCGGCTCACCGCTGGCAAAGACAGATTCTACGCTGTTCTGGCTCAGATCAAAATCGCGGCAGAGATAGGCAAAGGCGGCATGGCCGGTGACAAATTGTTTGTTGGGAACGGCGGCAAATTTTTTCTGATAGGCCGTTAAGAGCTGCTGCAGCTGTGCTTTGTAAGCTGCGGCATTCTGCTGGTATGCGTCGGCGTGTTCCGGGTCTGCTTGGGCGAACGCATTGGCAATGTTTTGGACTTCTATCTGTGCGCAGGAAAGACTGAGCCAGCAGTGCGGATCTTGGGCACCGTGGCCGGTGTGGCCGTGATGATGCAGCATCGAATCGTCTTCTTCAGCAAGTGAAATAGTCGGCACGCCCTGAGAGGCATCTATAGAAATCATGGCGTCATTTTCGACGACTTCGATGGCTTTGGCAGCCCATGGTTCCATGCCCAAGCCGTTATAGATAAACACGTTGGCATGGCTCAATGCCTTGAGACTTTTGGTCGTCGGCTGGAAATCGTGCGGTTCCGTTCCGTCTGGAATGAGTGTGACGACGGTTATATGATCTTTACCGACTGCTTCGGCGAACTCTTTCATCGCATGAAACGAGACGACGACTTTTAACTTGCCGTCCTGGGCATCCATCGCATTTTCTGTATCGGTAGGCGTGCAGCCTGTCAGCAATACGAGTGAAAGGATACACAGCAGTGCAGCTGTCAGCCATTTTTTCATGAATTCATTCCTCCCTGTAAAAAGTATATGCAAATTATTTGCATTTGTGTTATAGAGCATATCATAGCACTGCTGTCCATATCTGTCAACTAAATGCAAATGCCTTGCATTTTCTTTTGCAAGTGCGTATAATAAAGGTCGTGTTTATTTGGGGACTATACCATATAAGGAGGTATTATGATACAGCTAGAACATGTTTCTTTTGCGTACGAACATGGCCCGTATTTGCTGCAGGACATCAATATGACCATTGCGGACGGCGATTATATTTCTGTTGTCGGCGAAAATGGCAGCGGCAAAAGTACGCTTATCAAACTGATTTTGGGACTGTTGTCGCCGAGCAGGGGCAACATTACGGATACGTTTAGGCAGAGAGCTTACGTGCCGCAGCGATTTGAAACGATGAACCAATTTCCCATTACGGTATATGAAGTATTGAACTGCCAGCGGCACATACTGGGGCTTAAAGATAAAGCCATCATCCGGAACTCGTTGGAAAAAATGGATGTCTATGGGCTGAAAGATCAGCTTATCGGCAACTTGTCCGGCGGCCAGTGCCAAAAAGTATTGATAGCGCGTGCCCTGATGGGGAAACCGGATTTGCTCATTTTTGATGAACCTTCGACGGGGATTGATGTAAAAAGCCAAATGGAACTGTATCCGTTTATCAAAACGTTGAATCAGCAGCATGGCGTGACCGTCGTCACGGTAGAACATAATTTGAAATTTGCCGTACACAATTCGACGAAAATGTTTCACGTCGTAGGCGGGCATGGGCATTTTTGCTCGCCGCAGGATTACATTCAAGAATACGTGTCGGACAATATGGGAGGTGACGCTTGATGTTTGCTTATGCGTTTATACAAAACGCCTTCATCGTAGCCGTACTGATTTCCTTGGTGTGCCCGTTGATTGGCATGTTTTTGGTACTGCGGCGGTATTCTATGATTGGCGATGCCTTGGCCCATGCGTCCCTGGCCGGTGTAGCTGTGGGACTGCTGCTTGATATCAACCCGATTCTCAGTGCCTTTGGCCTGACTTCTGTTTTCGGCGTCCTGATTGAAGTCCTGCGGCAGCGGTTCCGCCGCTATGCAGAGCTTATCCTGGTTATCATTTTGGCGATTTCCGTCGGGATTGCCATTACCATCATGAGTGCCGGACTGGTCCATGCCAACGTCGAATCGTTTTTGTTCGGCAGCATGCTGACTGTTACTAAAGAAGACGTCTGGTCTGTCGTCGCACTGAGCATCATTTCCCTGCTGACGATTATCAAACTGTATCCCCAGCTGGTGATGCTGACCTTTGATGAAGATGGTGCCAAGATTGCCGGTGTCAAGACCAAGCTCATCAATTATATTTTTGCCGTTCTCGTAGCGGCGACGATTTCCGTTGCCATTCGCATTGTCGGTATTTTGGTTATCAGCTCCCTGATTGCTCTGCCCGTAGCGACGGCGCTGCAGCTGCAGAAAGGATTTCGCCGGACGTTGGAACTGTCTGTGCTGTTTGGCTTTTTAGACATTATTATCAGCCTGTTTATTTCGTTTTGGGCAGACGCGGCGCCTGGCGGCATTACGGCCATTACGTCGGTTGTCATGCTGCTGTTGGTCATTGCCTATAAAGAAGTCACTGCCTGCGGAGGACGACACTCATGAGTGAAAAAACGGATTTTGGAGCTTATTTACATCGCTACGGCATGAAACATACCAAAGCCCGCAGTGAAATTCTGCAAATGCTGATTGCCAAAGCCGGCGTGCTGACGCCGGACGGTATCTATCAAGACTTGCTGCTGCAGGGAGAAAAAATTAACGTGTCTACGATTTACCGTATTTTGGAGCTGTTTACAGCCAAAGGCCTGACCGAGAAGACCTATCTGCCGGATATTCGCAAATACGGCTTTTCCCTGCGTTCTGTAGGGCATCAGCACCGCTTAATTTGCCTGTGCTGCCACAAGATTGTAGAACTGCCGCACTGCCCGCTTACGGCCTTTGAACAGGAAGTCGCCCAAGAAACGCAGTTTGAAGTCGTAGGACATCAGCTGGAATTATACGGATACTGCCCGGCCTGCCAAAAAAAACGGCAGGATACGCAGCATACATAAAGGAGTGGTTTAAAGATGAATCTGCATACAAACTGGCTGCGACAGCAGAAAGAAAAACGCCTGCAGCAGCCGCTCAATCTTTCGGTGTTTTGTCAGCCGCTGGGAGATACCGAAGCCTTTACGGACAACGAACGCTGCATGCCGTCGGCAAGCCTGATTAAAATACCGATTATGATTCAGGCCTTTCGCCAGGCCGGCAGCGGCAGGATTTCTTTTGATACGGTGCTGCCGCTGCATCAGCCCGTAGACGGCGGTTCCTTTGGTGAAAAGCCGGAAGGGACGCCGGTCACTGTGCGGGAACTGGTACAACACATGATTGTAGAAAGCGACAATACCTGTACCAATATGCTCATCGATTTGCTGGGCATGGAAGCGATCAATGAAGAAATTGCTCGGCAGGGCATGACGCAAACCATACTGCAGCGGAAAATGATGGATTTTGATGCGGCGAAAGCCGGGCGGGAAAACAAAACAACGCCCAGCGATATGGGACATGTCCTCCTGCGGTTGGCTCAGGGACGCTGTTTGGAACCGCAGGAAGATGCTGCAATGCGGCAGATTCTTTCCCAGCAGGAAGATAACTGCATCCTGCCGGCACAGATTCCCCATACAGTCCGCGTAGACCACAAAACAGGAGAGCTGGACGGTTTATACCACGACTGCGGCATCATTTGGAAAGAAAACGCGCCCTATGTCTGCTGCCTGATGGCAGACGGCATTGCCGATGAAGCCCAAGCTCTTTCTGATTTGTCTTATTTGGCACGGGATATATACGATCGGATGTAATTAGATATATACATATGTATATATAAAAACAATATGAAAAAAAGAAGACCTGTTGCATGAAATGTTTTTCGTCATGACTGCGGCAAACGACAATAAAAAAAAAGGTGGCTGCAACAAAATGAGAATTTTTAGTTCATTTTGTCACAGCCACTTTTTACTATACTATTTTACGTACATAGTTTGCAGCATTACGATTCATTTTCGTCAAACTACAAACTTTTAAAGGAAGAGCATGGTGCATGATTGCAAAAAGCAGTATGCTGCCACTCTTTCTTCTTCGTGCCGTGTGAGCGGTTAGCGAACGTATTTGACAAAGTCTGCCTTGCGCGGCTTAGGCGGAGCAGCTGGTTTGGCGGCATAGCCGACGATGCAGTGGCCGATGCCGACGAGGTGTTCCGGCAGGCCCCATTTTTGGAGCAGTGCTTTGCCTTCGGGCGATTCAAATTCTTCTTTGGCTCGGTTAATCCAGCAGGAGCCAAGCCCCAGTGATGCGGCAGCGTTCATAAGATTTCCCATGACCAAGCAGCCGTCAGACCAATAATTGACCGGAGAAATCTGCGGGTCGGACAAGACGACGATAATCGTAGGCGCGCCGTACATCGGGTCTGCGTCACTCCCCAAAATCTTGGCATTCATTGCCGACAGCTGGGCAATCGTGTCTTTGTCCTGGACGACGACCATCGTCACAGGCTGCATGCTCTTGCCGGTAGCCGCATATTCACCGGCTTTCAAAATAAGCTGCAAATCTTCGTCTGAAATCTGCTGGTTCGTATAGCTGCGAATACTGCGGCGGTTGATCAAGGTTTGTATTGTTTCATTCATTTGGCGTCACTCCTTTGTCATATTGACAGCGTACATCATGCAGCGAATTATTATATTAAGTATTATATCATACAGGTTGTCATTAAAAAAAAATAAAAAATACCGATGCGTGAAAATGACGGTATAAAGCGTATTTTTTCTTGCCAATTTGATGATAAAATGCTATTATCTTACTTGTAGAAAACTCAAAACGGGTTTTAAGTTTTCTTACAGTTTTTTAACAATTACAGACATTCGTTTTACTTTACGATAGAGTATGGTATAGTAAAATAGAGGAACGAAGGAAGTTTTGGGAGGAGTGGTAGTCTGTGCAGCATGTATTGGAAAAAATAGGCGGCTTTACACTTCATGTATTTGAAGAAATAGGCGTCCTTTCCATTTTATTCATGCAGACACTGCGGCAGCTTCCCAAGATTCAGCGTCGATTGACAGTGGCCCAAATGGCGCATCTCGGCGTCAATTCCCTACCGATTGTCAGCCTGACCCTGCTCTTTGCCGGCATGGTCATGACGCTGCAGATTGTCGATATTCTGCTTCGCTACGGCGCTCAATCTACTTTGGGCGGCATTATGTCCATCGCCATGGGGCGGGAATTAGGCCCGATTTTGACCGGCGTAGTCGTGGCAGGACGCGTAGGGGCCGCCATGACGGCGGAACTGGGAACGATGAAAGTTACCGAACAGATTGATGCCCTGCGCTGTATGGCAGTCAATCCCGTCGCATACCTGGTAGTGCCTCGGTTTGCAGCCTGTGTCATTATGGTGCCTATGCTGGCGTTTTACGGCTACCTGATTGGGACAGCCGGCGGCTATGCCGTCGCGGTGTTTGGTGCCGGGCTGACGCATTTTTCGTATATCAACTCTATCGAGTTGTTTACGGCTGTCAGCGACGTAGTCTACGGGCTGATAAAAGCCATGTTTTTTGGCGGCATTATCGCTCTGATTGCCTGCTATGAAGGCATGCATGCCAAAAGCGGCGCCGAAGGCGTCGGGCAGGCGACGACGCGCTCTGTCGTGACCTCTATTATTTTTATTTTTATCTGTAATTATTTGTTATCCATTATTTTATACTAGGAGAGCCTATGATTCGATTGCGTAATGTGACCGTCGCATATGGAGAACGCGTGGTGCTCGATCACATTGATTTAGACATTTATGATGGCGAGACCTTGGCGATACTGGGAGCGAGCGGCTCCGGCAAAAGTACGATACTGCGCCTGATTATCGGCCTGCAAAAGCCGACAAGCGGCAGTATTTGGATTCATGGCGAAGACATTACGCAATATACAGAAGAAGAAATGGACGACGTACGGCGGCAGATGGGCATGGTCTTTCAATACTCTGCCCTGTTTGACTCCCTGACAGTCGGCGAAAATGTAGCCTTTGGCCCGCGGCAGCGCACCAAGTATACAGAAGAAAAAATACAAGCCATTGTCAAAGACAAATTGCATCTGGTCGGTTTGGACGGCATCGAGCAAATGATGCCCAATGACTTGTCCGGCGGTATGAAAAAACGGGTCAGCCTGGCGAGAGCCATTGCGCTGGACCCCAAAGTGATTTTGTACGATGAACCGACAGCCGGGCTGGACCCGCTGCGGTGCCGGGATATCAATCACCTGATTGTCAGCATGCAGCATCATCTCCGAGCGACGTCCGTTCTCGTGACGCATGATATGACTTCCGCTTTTGCCGTAGCCGACAGGCTGGCTTTTTTGCAGGATGGCCGGTTTCGCCTTATTGCATCCAAAGAGGAATTCAGACATACGCAGGACCAGGAAGTGCAGCAGTTTATTCACGGCGGCGAGCTTCCCGGAGAAAGTGAGACAACAATATGAAATGGAGTACAGAAGCAAAAGTTGGATTTGTCACCTTGCTTGCTATCCTTCTTTTCACAGGTGTAGTCCTCAGTTTGGCACACGTAGAAATTTTTGGCAAACCAGGTTTTCAAGTACATACGGTATTTAAAGATGCCAACGGCCTGCAAAAAGGAAATTCCGTGCGTTATGTAGGCGTTACCGTCGGCAAAGTCGAAAAAGTCACGCCGTCGCGTGACGGTGTCGATGTATTGATGCGTCTGGACAAAGACATAGAAGTGCCGCGGGATTCCAAAGTCGCCATTACGACAGACGGCCTGCTGGGTGAAAAAATCGTAGCCATTACACCGGGAAAAGACAAAAATCATATATTGGCAGACGGTGATACGATTGACGGCAATACGGGGCAGACCATGGATGATGTCATGGACAATGCCAACACGCTGATCAACGGCGCCAATGACATGGTCAAAAATATCAATGCCGTTATCGGCGACGCCAACACGCAGAACGCGATGCGCGGCACCATTCAAAATATCGAAGCGATTACAGGCAAAACCAGCGGCATGATGGATGCCAATGCCGGCAATATTCAGCAGATGACAGCCAACATGGCAGCGATAACCTCGCAGATGAATGAATCTATGCAGCGCTTTGACGGCGACGGCAGCACATCGGACAATGTACGCCAAATGGCAGCCAACATGAAACAAATTACAGACCGCTTTGACCGCGTGGCCCATTCCATGGAAGATATGACGACAGACCCGCAGAGCAAAGCAGACATCCAAACGACTCTGCACAACACGGCGGCGATTACTACCAAAGTCAATAAAATCCTCGGCGGCGGCAGCGGCATCGATGTCCAAGGCGAAGGCGGCCTGTTGTATAACCATACCAAAGGGGAAACAGGTGTGCATGTAAATTTTAGGGTGTACCGTGACAATAGCTTTGCTCAGATAGGCGCAGAAAATATTGGAAACGGTACGGGCCTCAATTTGCAGTATGGCCGCCGCGGTTCGTTGTTTGACTGCCGTGCAGGTCTCATCAACGGCGATTTGGGTGCCGGCGTGGACTTTTTCCATGACGGGCCGTTTCGCCTCAGCTTGGAAGGGTATAATCCCAATGACTGGCGGTATCGCCTCAAAGCGCAGTACCGCATCATGCCTGACGTGTATCTGTTCGGGCAGTTTACCCATCCGTTCAGCCGAAGGGATGGCGGCAATTATTATGGTATTAACTATGTATTTTAGGATACAGATTTCACAATATACACAGCAAGACGATAGAATAGACTAATGATGGGGGTACCCAAGATGAACAAGAAGTTGTACAGAAACATACTCATCGCTATGATGGTTTCGACATTAGGAACAGCAGCTGTATCTGCGGCAGATACCGTAGTTCCTGTAGATTTGGCACGTGTAGAAGCACAGACAGCCAGCACGCCGAAAAAGGCAAAAGCTGTAAAACAAACGAAAAAATCCAATGTAAAACCGGCCGTACAGACAGCGCAGACCGTGCGTCCTGTCGATATTACGCCGGAACTGCGCGAAGAATTGGCACAGCAGATTGCCGAAACGACGGCACAGCATGCAGAAAAAGCAGCAGCGCAGCGCGCCAAGACGAACGAAGTCGACCCGGTAATTACCGTCGGCCGCGTATCGCCCAATCAGGCTGTCGATTTGACCCTGCCCAAGACCGTACAGATGGCACTGGATTATAACCGCGACATCAAAGTAGCCGGCTATGACCTGAAGAGCGCAGAATACGCCATTAATGAAGCTAAGGCCGGTAAAATGCCGAGCGTAAGCTATAAATTTGACGCCAGCCACGCCAGCAAAGTATCCATGGGCAGTGACCATAACAGCTTTGGCAACGGCTTGAGCGTAGAACTGCCGATTTATACAGGCGGCAAAGTAGAAGGGGCGATTGCCTCGGCAAAACTGGGCAAAACGTCAGCGCAGGAAGAAGTGCTTCGTACAGAACAAGCTACGAAACTGGCAGCCGTCAAAGGCTATTTCGATTTGCTGATGAAAGAACAAAAACGGGACGTTGCCAACGAAGCCGTCACCAACTACCAGACCCATTTGGACAACGCGACGGCGCAGTACAATGTCGGCACCGTAGCCAAGATTGATGTCTTGTCTTCAGGGGTAGATTTAGCGAATGCCAAATCCAACGCCGTGGCTGCCGGCAATGACGTTGCCAATGCCGAAGCCAACCTGAACAACATTTTGGGACTGCCGCTGCAGACGAAGCTCGTCTTGGCAGATCACAAACTTCCTTTTGACCAGTACAACATTTCGTTGCAGGAAGCTTTGGATTACGCCATGAAATACCGTCCGGAAGTACTGCAGGCAGCCTTGAGCGTACAGCAGGCCGAAGAACAGATTACGATTGA
Source organism: uncultured Megasphaera sp. (assembly GCA_934193515.1). Lineage (GTDB taxonomy): Bacteria > Bacillota > Negativicutes > Veillonellales > Megasphaeraceae > Megasphaera. The sequence goes on from CAKPVJ010000008.1 coordinate 41,603, forward strand.
CAATGCTGGTAACAAGCCGACCGTCGCAGTCAGTGCCGGCCAAAACTGGGCAGACACATCCTTCCCCGGTACGAGCAACAATAAAGGCTGGAACGTAGCCGGCGGCGTTACTTTTAAATTCTTCGACGGCGGCGCTACCAATGCCAAAGTAGCCCAAGCTAAACAAGCCTTGCTGAAAGCCCGCGAAACGGAACAAAAAACACGGGAAACCGTACAGCTGGCAGTCAAACAGGCTTACCTCAACATTCAGGCAGCCGCGCAGTCTGTCGAAGCGACAAGAGCTGCTGTAGACCAGGCGGAAGAAAGCTTTAAAATCGCCCGCGTCCGCTATCAAGCCGGCGTCGGCACCAATACGGACGTACTGGATGCACAGTACAAACTGAACACGACAAAGAACAACCATATCGAAGCCCTCTACAATTATAACGTCGGCATTGCCCAGCTGGAACAAGCCATGGGCGTCGATGTTCGCTCCGGTGTTGTTCATCCGTCGCTTAAATAAAAGTAAGTTATAAAAGTTTATATAGAAAGAGTGCAGGGAATTGTCCCTGTGCTCTTTTTTCTAGTAAATTTGCCGTTTACATTGGCTGTAGGGAAGAATCCCTCTGCCCCTCATTTGTCCATTCTTTTTCGAGCCGCCGAAAAAGAAAATTGTGTCGCAGTGGAGTGTCTCCCTGTGCCCCTCTTTTTTCTGGTAAACGTACCGTTTACATATGCTACGTACTTTTTCTTTCTGTGCGACCAGAAAGAAAAAGTACCAAAAAGAAAGAAGTCGCCGCCCAAAACGGACTTAGCCTTACGGAGTTTGCCGATGACGGCGCGGCAAATTCGCTTCGCTCAGATGCCGCTTGAATCCGTCATCGGCAAACTCCGTATCCGGTCTTCGACCGGTCGGCACGCTCGTAACGGGCGGTGTTGGCAGTCATGCAGGATAGATTTCGCTTGGTTGCCGGGAAAACACATCAGCCAAAAAATGTTAGCAAACATAGGCTTATCTATGCTAATGCAATAGGTCGTATTGCTTCATCATACACAATAATAAAAAAAGAAACATGCAGAAATATCGCTAACACATAAATGATAAATGGTTTTTCAGCATACATGTATTCTGTAATTGTTTGCATTTGTCTTCAAGCCGCCCCGTTACGGGAATGACTGGTTGTGCGGCTTTGCCGCACAATGAGAATGGGTGGCATTGCGTTAAAAATGGGCGTTTTGTTTGAGCGCAGCGAGTTTCGCCCATTTAGCAATGACGGACATTCTCAAAGGAATGGGAGTTTCGGGCGGCCGCCTTTTTCTTGATTCGTTCTTTTTCGGCGGCACGAAAAAGAATGAATAGATGAGGGGCAGAGGGATACGTCCCAGTGTTCTGGCCGCGCAGAAAGAAAAAGTATATAGCCAATGTAAACGGCACGTTTACTAAGAAAAATGGGTACAGGGCCCCCTCCCTTTCTCCTAAAAATGTAACAGTTTTTTAACAATTTCTGTAAGATGGGGTTTCTTAGATAATATTTCTTGCTTTTACATATCAGCCTAGGTAGAATAAAAGGAGAATGTCTATTTATATATCGCAATCATAGGAGTTTGCTGTGAAGAAAAAATGGAAAGCAGGCTGTGCGGTTTCGGCATTTATTCTATCGGCGTGTGTAGCGTTTTGGATGGAAAAGCCGGTATTGACGCAGATGCTGAGTGATACAGTGACGACAACAATAAATAGTAAGCTCAATGGAACCCTGTCCTTTGCATCGCTGGATGTTTCTTTGTCTGGGAAGGTGCAGATTGTACAGCCTGTGGTCAAGGATACGCGGGGACGTATCGTGGCAGAGGGTGAAGATGTACAGGTGTATGTCAATCCGGCTAAGATTATTCCTTCGCTGCAGCGCGGTGAGATTTTAGAAGCGCTGGATACGATTGACGTGAACCGGCCTGTACTTCATATTTGGCAGGAGGACGACGGCAAGACGTGGAATGTGGCGTCGCTGCTCAAGTCCAGCAAATCGACGAGTGATACGGGATTCCACAGTGCTGTGCATGTTCATGACGGTACGATTCGCGCGCTGCTGCCCGACGGTATGCCGCTGGTCGTGGAACAAACAGAAGGGACGGTGTCTTTTGCTAATTATCCCGGTTCCATTGCTGTGACAGCAGATGGGATGCTGGACGGTAAACCGCTAAGTGTATCCGGGTCGTATATGTCTTCGCGCCATTATGCCTTTACGGTACAGGCAGAGGCGGTTCAGGCGTCGTATGGGCAAGCGTTTATGCCGTCTTCTGTTGATGCCACGTTGGAAGACGGTGTCATTACACACGTCAAAGCCCGTGTTGCTGACGGGCCGCATGGCTTTTCTTTGTCCGGCCAGGCCGATGTTTATTCCGGAGCCGTTCAAGCGTATGGCTGTGCAGTCCAGAACGTAACGGGCCATGTCGATATGACAACCGATGACGTCCGTTTGAAACACGTACAAGGAACGGTCAACGGACAGGCTTTTCGCGTAGACGGCATTGTCAAAACGAATACAGGCTCGCCCGTGTTTGACTTGTCTGTCGATGTACCGGATGCGTCGCTGGCAGCGTTTTCATCACAGCTGCCCCTGCCGATCACGGGTTCGGTAGGATACAAAGGAAGCGTGTGGGGCTCTGTCGATCATCTCAGCGGCAAAGGCGTCGTTTCAGCGCGTCGTCTTTCATATAACGGCCTGACCGCAGAAGATGCGCAGGCTGACATCGTATATGACCATGATACGGTGCAGGTGGATCATCTGACGGCACACGGCGCAGGCGGTATGTTGTCAGGCTCCGGCAGGTATGATATACAGCGCGGGGATTACAGTGCCTCTGTGACGGCAGAAGGAATAGACGTGTCCCAGATTCCGGCCGTGCCGACATCCGTATTGGGAACGGTGTCTGCTACGGTAGCGGTACAGGGAAACAGTAAGGATAACACACTGCAGGCAGCCGGCCATATAGCGGCCGATGACGTATCGTATCAGGGAATGGCACTGCCGCATATTGAAACGGATGCGGCCTATGACGGGCAGGTGATTTCTTTCTCGCAGCTGCAGGCACAGGTTGGCGGCGGTACGCTAACGGGCAGCGGCACGTATGACTGGCAGACGCAGACGCCGGATATTACGTTTGCGGCGTCAGACATACCGCTGGACATCGCGGCACCGTATGTGTCTTTTCCCATGGAAGGGACGATCAGCGCCGTCGGCCATCTGTATGGACCGGACTGGCAGTGGGATGCATCGTTTTCGGCACAGAACGGAATGATACAAAACTTGGCGTTTGACAGTATCGACGGCACAGTGCAGGGAACGGGACAAAAAATCACCTTCCCGTCTGTCTGCTGGCGGTATAGGGACGGCACGCATACGCTGCGCGGCTGGGTAGATTTGGAAAACCGCACGGTCGATGCGTCGCTGGATACGAAGCATATGCGCGTAGAAAAACTGCTGCCTGCTGTAGGCAAGGGTGATTTGCCCATGACGGGCTGGGCGGACAATACGATTACTTTATACGGCTCACTGGACAATCCGTCGGCACAGGGCCGGTTCCGCCTGACAGACGGCTCATATGCCGGGTATTTATATAAAAACATTAATGCAGACTATCGACTGGACGATGGAACCGTATATATTGCCAATGGTGAGATTGCGTCGTATAATGCGGCTCTTTCCGTTCATGGTTCTGTAGGGAACACGCTGAATCTGGATGTGGAAGGCACGGACCTGGATATTGCCCGCATGCTGCCGTGGAGCAAAGTGCCGCGCAGCGGCGTATTCAATGTCAAAGCGCATATTGGCGGCACGATGGATAATCCGACGGCAGGCGGCACGCTGCGTGCTAAGTATTTGGTTATTAATCACATGCCGCTGGCAGATATTCGCGGTGATTTCAACTATTCTGACGATATGGTGCGTCTTACGGATTTGCATTTTACCCAAAACGACGGGACGTATGATGCCAATTTATTGTACCGACTGCGGGATAAATGGCTGCGCGGCAAAGCTAGTGTCGTCAACGGCGATGTGGCCGGACTTTTGAAACTGGCAGACGTGCCGCTTAAACGGGCAGCAGGCCGCATTGACGGTACGATTGCCGTCGAAGGGACGGCCGATAATCCCAAAGCGTCTATTATGGGGAAATTGACACAGGCGTCGCTGGCAGATCTGACGCTGGAACCGGCAAATATTGATATAAACTATGAAAACAACACGGTATTTGTCAATCAGCTGGCGTTGAAGTCCGGCGACAGTCTGCTGGCTGCGAAGGGGTCCTATGCGCTGCATGGGCCGGTTCGCATGGAAGTGGCTGCTAAAAATTTCCCGGCCAACGTCCTATTGGAAGCGGCAGGGCAGTCACAGGTGCAGGTACAGGCACCGCTGGACTTTATGGCAGAACTGAGCGGGCAGAGTGATGCGCTGGAAGCCAATATTTCAACGCAGCTCCAAGGCGGCACAATAAATGGTGTCGATTTTACAAATGCCTTTGCGATGCTGAATGTTCGCGATGGGATGATTCGCATCAAACAGGCCTATGTGGCGAGAGACCCGTATAAAATCACGGCCTCCGGGGATATTCCCATGAGTGCGCTGTACGGCAGCCGCAGCGGGGAATCTATGCATGTGACGCTGAAGCTGGATCATGCCGGCCTGGACGCACTCACGTTTTTGACGCCGGCTGTGAAAGCGGCTGAAGGCGGTATTGAAGGGGAAATCAAGCTCAGCGGTACGCTGGCAGCCCCGCAGATTCAGGGAAGCGTAGGCGTACAAGACGGAACGATTCAATTCCGGGATGTCACGTATCCGCTGCAGCATATCAAGGCGAATATTCAATTTCAAGACCATCACGTCACGGCGTCCGGCACAGCAGAGATGGACAAAAAAGGCGCAAAATCGCCGGGTTCGATATCGCTGCAGGGGCAGGCAGACTGGGACGGCTGGCAGCTGACTTCGTATGAAGGCAAGGTTACGGCATCGCATCTGGGCATTGACTGCCCGTATTACAAAGGTCCGCTGGATGCAGAAGTATATATTGCACCGCAGGATGATATGCCGACAGTGAGCGGCAATATCCATGTGCACGATGCCGTACTGGATATTCCCTTATCTTTTTCGGACAGTACGACAGCATGGCCTTTGGGATTGGACGTAACTGTTACATTAGGTGATAAAGTACGGTTGTATAATCCGTCATTATATGATTTAATGGTACATGGTACGGCAACGTTCCAGGGAACGGCAGCCCATCCGGAGCCGTCCGGCTATTTTGAAGCGACGAAGGGCGTCGTTCATTATTTGGATACGAATTTCCGTCTGGCATCTGCCAAGGCAAGCTTTACACAGGAAGACACGTTCCTGCCCCGCTTGGATGCCGAAGGCATGAGCCGGGTAGGCCAATATGATGTGTTCTTGACCTTGCGTGGTCCGGCGGATGCTATGGATATAATGCTTCGCTCCGACCCGCCGCTGACCAAAGCGCAGATTATATCGCTGATTACGCTGCGAAACGGCGGTGACAGACAGCAAAGCTCGTCGTTCAGCAGTGAAGATATGAATGCGCTGCTGGGGTCAGGGATTCGCATGACGTTAAACAGTCTGGGAATTACGCAGGAATTGGAAAAATCGTTGTCGTTGGATATGCTGACAGTGACCAACGGCTCGCTGAATCTCAATGACAGAAATACGGATTTGAGCCGCAATTACTATAATATTGAAATGGGAAAATATTTGTTCAACGATTTCATGGTCACGGCGGCATTCGGCCTCAATCACAGCGACAACCGCTTTGGCGTGCAATACCAGCTGGGCAATCGCTTTAACCTAAATGCCTGGAAGTCGGATGAAGACCAATTTGCTGGCGCGTTTTACAAATATTCGTTCTAGGAGGAGCAATGGTTTTACAAGAATATCTGCAGGAATTGAATAAGATTACCTTGCTCACGCCAAAAGAAGAATGGGCGCTGTGGAAATCGTATAAAGACGAAGGAAATATGGAAAGCCGCAGCCGTTTGATTGAACAGTATCAGCCGCTGGTTTTTAAAGAAGCCATGCGCTGGCATATCCCGGAAGATATGCTGCTGGATGCGATTCAAGAAGGCACTGTAGGCTTGATTGAAGCGGCAGAACGGTTTGACTATACGAGGCATGTGGCTTTTTCCTTGTTTGCAGTACACCGCATTCGCGGCAGGATGGCAGAGTATTTGAAAAAGGAAGGAACGTGTGCTGCTGTTTCGCTGGATGAGCCCGATGAAAACGGCGTGACCCTGCAGGAAACCCTGCCGGATGAGGGCATGGATGTAGCGGAACAGACAGGACGGCATTTGTTGTTTGAACACGTAGCCAAGATGCTGCAGCGGCTGCCGCGAAAAGAGCAGCTGGTGGTAGAGGGAGTCTATTTGCAGGATAAACAGCAGAAGCATATTGCCCATGATTTGGCGATGAGCCTTCCCTATGTGTACCGGCTGCAAAAACGGGGCATACGCCGCGTGCGGGGTATGCTGAGTCAATTTATTCATGACAGCAAAAAGAAGTAAAAATAAGTAAAATAGATGAATAAATACGAAAAATGACGTATAATAACGTATAGGCATGATAATATCGGTGTTTTTTCGCATAATCCTGGTAACAAAGATACCTTTTTTTACAGAATATATAAGATATGGTAAAAGGAGGCATACATAGTGGGATTGGCAGATAAAAATAAGGCTGCTCATGTCCGTTCCGCCAAGAAATGGCTGGAAAAAGCAGAAAAGTCGTTTGACAATCAGGCGACAGTCCAAGGCGAGCTGAATCTCATGCTGGCAGAAGCCGAAATGGAAAATCTGCGCAAAAAGCGGGGAAGACGGTCAAGGCTGCAGACTGCTGCTGCCGCAATGCTTTGCCTGCTTTGTCTGGGAGGCGCCTTTTGGTTCAAACAGCAGATGACGGCCGGACAGCCCATGCCGATAGAAAAAACGGCAGCGGAAACAGTTGTGCCGACGCTGCCTAAGGAAACGCCTTCTGTGCCGACAGAAGATACGCCTGCCGACACTGTGCAGGCCATACCGGACATGATGCCGGACAACACGGCACTCGGCAGCAGTGAAGCAAGTCCTGCTGCCGTACCTATCTTACAGGCTGAAACAGGCCGGGAACGGTCTCTGGAAGAGACAGCACCGCCGCCTGTTCATCATACAGCACCTGCAGCAAAACAAGTCCTGACAGAACGACAGGTGCAGGAAGCCGTACAGGATGCGCGGCATAGTCTGCGCGGTACGGTAATTCAGAAATAAGCAAACGGAGGTTTTTTATGAATATGCGGAAGAAAAAGCTTCTCGTCCTGATGATAACCAGTGCGATGATGACTTGCCCAGTTTGGGCGAATGATGATGCGTCAGCTGCTGTGACTGCTGATGCAGGCGCAGCAACAGGCTATGAGCCAACTGCCAATGGGGAAACCGTAACGGCAACGGCCAAATCTTCGCAGGTTGCCACCGATGATAAGACACCGGTCAACGCGACAGTTACGGCTGCAGCCGATACGGTGACAAAAGAAACCATGCAGGCTGCTAAATCGGGCCTTACAGGGTATGAAACCGATGCAGAACTGGCAGAAATCGCAGCCGGCAAAACACCAGCAGAAGTGCATCAAGAAGCAGCTGCTGCCGTCGATAAAACAGCGGCTGCCAACACCAATACAGAAGCACAGCGGCAAGTCACCGCAGCAGCTGTCCCTGAACGGACGCTGCCGGGCACGCCGATTGATTTTCCTGTCGGCATGAGCAATTTTACGATTGATACGACGGTCCCCAACTATCCGATGGCCGTCATGCCCCAGGGACAAGAAGGAACACTTCCGTACGGCAATATCGTAGCAGACAGTGAATTGGCTCCATATGTAGATAAGATTGCCACATCCGTCACCATCAGCCCGGTGCCGGAACAGGCTATTGAAACACAGCTTATGCCCCGTTTGGCAATGCGCGTAGGCGATGCTGTCAATGCCGACTACATCCGCCATGACTTGAATGTTATCGGTGCGACGGGCCTGTTTTCTACGGTAAAACCGGCGTTCACCAATGTACCGGAAGGGGTCAAGCTCAACTATGCTGTACAGATGAACCCAACGGTCAACGGCGTAGACATTACGGGTAATGAAAGTCTGTCTGCTGATGAATTGAAAAAACTGATTACCATTACACCAGGGACGGTCCTCAACACGTCCGTCGTCAGCAAGGATATTGCAGACATCAATGCGGCTTACGGCAACAAAGGCTATATGATGAGCCGCGTTTCGGAAGTCAGCATGGATGACAAGGGCATTCTGCATATTGGCATTTCGGAAGCGCATATTGAAGATATTCAGCTTCGCGGCAACAACAAGACAAAAAACAAAGTTATCATGCGGGAACTGCGCTTCAAAAAAGGCGATATTTTCAATAAAGAAACGGCCAGCCGCAGTATTCAGCGTGTGTACAACACGGGATACTTTGAAGATGTCAACGTTCGGCTGCTCCAAGGCAAGAAAAACCGCAATGATGTCATCGTAGAACTCGATGTCGTCGAACAGAAAACAGGGACGGTTACGATTGGTGCCGGCTATTCGGATTCTGACGGGTTGGTCGGTATTTTGGGCCTCAGCGAAACGAACCTTCGCGGCACAGGTGACAAAGTAGCTATCAACTGGGAATTTGGCGGTCATACGCAGACGACAAGAAATTATATTTTCTCGTATACCCATCCGTATCTCAATGATGCCGGAGATTCTATCGGCTTCAGCCTCTTTGACCGGGAATCCCAGTATGATGATTACAATGAAAAAGGTAATTCCGTCGCTGAATACTACAAACGGACAAAAGGCTTCAATGTTACATATGGCCGTGCCCGCAGCGAATATGTAACGGATTATTTGACGATGGGCACGAAGGATTCCAAATACACCCATTACAGCAGCGGATTGGATTACCGGAATCTGGATAAATTGGATTTGGGTGGAAATCCGAATGATGCGTATACGGGATACATGCAAAACAACTTTGGCCGCACAAACAGCTTGACGTGGGATCATGTTTTTGATAATCGCGACAACGTATACGACCCGACGAAGGGCAAACGACTTGCCTTTTCCGGCACGTGGGCAGGCCATGGCATTGGCGGCGACTTTGATTACTTCAAATTTACCGTCGAAAACCGTCTGTATTATAAAGTGGGCAGAGCCCATGTTATTGCTGTCCGCCTGATGGGCGGTATCGCAACCGGTGATATGCCGTTTGGCGATATGTTTACGCTGGGCGGCGCGGACAACCTTCGCGGTTACGAGGATGATGAATTCCGCGGTAATAAGATGTATCAAGGCACGATTGAATACCGGTATCCGATTGCCAAAAAGATTCAGGGCGTTGTCTTTGGCGACATGGGGAATGCCTGGGGCGGCACGGAACATATTCCCTGGTACAACAGCGACAACAAAATCCATTATTCCGGCGGCATTGGCTTCCGTATTACTACGCCAATCGGCCCGGTTCGCTTGGATTATGCCGTAGGTTCTGACGGCGGCAAGTTCCACTTCAGCTTTGGCGGTAAATTCTAGTAGACAACGACTGGTGGGATAGACAGTGATTCGTACTATGGTATTCACGGCGCTGTTTATCTGCACCGGCCTGAGCAGTATTTGGGCAGCCCCGATTACGCATGTCCAGGTACACGTCTCGTCGGTGCAGGAAGCGGTGCCGCCGCTCGTACAAAAACGTATTGCTGCCAGTATTCAGACTATAGGCAACCATGTCTTGCTGAATCAGGACAGCGATGCCGTACAAGAAAACAAAGAATCGTATAAACGAGTCATGTATGATATTGTCAATAGAGTATTAATCGGGTATACTGTTGATGATATTCAGATTGCCGGCAGCCGTGAAGCTGTCGTAGATGTCCATATACGTCCCTGGGGACAGACGATTCAGTCTGTCCGGGTGGATGTAGATTATGGTGCTTTGCCTGCGCTGGGTCAAACCTTGGCGAATGCCGATGCGGCGAATAGTTCGGCCTATGCTGAAAATTTACTTGCCGGCCTGCCGCTGGATGCCTTGGAATGGGCTAACGGAGCGGTAAAACAGGTGTTGGAACAAGAATTAGAGGCAAGATTGCCGGAATTTTATCCGCACATTGTCATTGAACCGGGCAAGACGGCCGTTGTTCATGTCTATTTTTTGCCAAAACTGCCTGTAGTACGCAACGTGTATGTTGCAGTGCACGCAGATAATGTGCCGAAAGTTATTTTTTTGAGTACGCGTAAAAATCTGGAGCAATGCTACGCCGGCTTGGAAGGACTGCCGGTCGCTTTTGTACGCCGTCATGAGGCAGACATTCAGCAGCAGCTGGCACAAAGCCTGGCAGGGCAATGGGTCGTCAAAGAATACAAGCTGCATGTCACGCCGCAGGTGGAAATCGGTGAAAATACCAAGATTACACTGTATTCGCAGACAGATTTTTATGATATACAGGCCGGCATGTATTTGGATGCAGGCCGCAAAACCGGCAGCCGCAGTCACGAAGATGATACGGTGCTGCGGGCTTTGGTCGGCCGGAAAATCGGTGCGCGTCATGAAATTTATGGCGGCGTGGAATGGATGCCCAGCTCTATGTCATGGAATATCATGCCGGGATATTTTTATCGGTTTGGCAGAAATACGCGTATCGGCTTGCACCATGAAACAAAAGATGACAGCAATCATTGGTGGATACGCCAGCCGCTGGGCGCAGCTTGGCAGCTGCGTATTGACCGAGATATGACGCATCATGAAAACGAAGTGGGCCTGATGTACCGTCTTCATGATTATATTGGATTGGAATATATTATATCTGACCATGACCATTGGCTCAGGATTGTCGGATATTTGTAAAAAAGGAGTAATGCCATTATGATGTCAGAAATGGGTAAAAAAAGAAATGTTAAGATTTTCTCCGGAGTCATCGCTCTGGTATTTGTATTGAGTATTGCCGGCCTGGCCGTCATGCAGATGGGAAATCCTGTCAATGCCGCACCGTCCAGCAATATCGGCGTAGTCGATACGAGCAAGCTGATTACGCCGGACAACAAAGATGCACAAGAAGCACAGAAACAATTACAGCAGATTGCCGAAGACAGCCAGAAACAGTTTGAAGAACAGTCTGCCAACATGACAGATGAACAGAAACAGGAATTGTATCAGAAGATGCGTGATGAAGCTTCCAAAAAACAGGAAGATATTTACAAAGGCATCAAAGACAAAGTCGATACAGCGATTTCCAACGTAGCCAATACGAAAGGCCTTGTCCTGGTAGTCGATAAACGTGCGGTTCTCTACGGCGGCACGGATATTACGGACCAGGTTGCCAAACAGCTGAGCGACGCGCAATCTAACTAAGGAACAGGTACCGTATGAAACGGATATATGCGGCAGTTCTTGGCATTATTATTGTCGTGGCAGGCATCGGACTGGTCTGGCACTGCCTGCATAAACCGGCGGCAGACGCTGCTAAGGAAGCGGCCCCGGTCTATGCATATGCAGATGTCGAGCACATCATGATGAGCCATCCCCGATATAGTGAGTATCATCGGTTGGAACTGGAGTATAATGCCATGGTAGCCCAATATCAGTTTGAACAGTGGAACTATTCCCATAAAGCGGCAGCCGAAGGAATGTCGTCAGAAAAGTTTGCCTCAGTCGATGCGGCGGGCACAGAAGCGCTCAATCAAGAGCTGCAGGCCAAAATCGCATTGAAGGAAAACGAGCTGAATCATAAATTGAAGCAGGAATATGAACAGCTGCTGCAGGAAAAGAAAGAAACGCATCCTGTGGTTTCTCATGAAAATACACTTAAAATTGTTAATTTGCAGTTGAAGTTACAGAATTTGGCTCTTTCAGCTGACGAAAAAGCAGCAGCGACGGCAGAGCTGAAGCGGCTGATGCGGGAAGACGGCACAGCGGTGCAGGACACCCAAGCCGTGACGGCAGAAATCGATGCGGCTATGGCACCACACCGGCAGCAGGCCAGGGAAGAACTGGAACAATACGGTAAGACCGTCAAGGCGGATTTGGAAAAACGCCGTATTGACAGCCACAACGCGTTTCAGGTACAGCTCAAGGATTTACAGAATCGTCCCGATCCGGCAGTATGGAACAGTCAGTGGAAAGATAAGCTGGAAAGCAAAGAAAAAGAAATGAATGCCGTCAAAGAGGAAATGATGGCAGATATCCGTAATAAAGCCAGTGACGTAGCACAAGAACAGGGCATTGACATGATTTTCGGAGAATATGAAGCGGTCGGTACGGCCCTTGATGTCACCGATGACATTATTGCCAAACTGGCATAAGTAGGAGGCATTGCAACATGAAAAAAGTATGGAAAGGGCTGGCAGCGGCTTTGATGACAGTCGCATGCGCCGGCATGCTGGCCGGCTGCGGCAGCGAAGATAAAGTCGGCGTGGTAGATATGAGCCGCGTACAAAAAGAAGCGCCCCTCGTCCAGCAGTATAAAGAAAAAACAGAAGCGAAACAAAAAGAAGTCGCGAAAGAACTGCAGGATGCCAAAGGCACCATGTCTGATGAAGATTTCGCCAAAAAACAGCAGCAGGCTGATCAGGAATTGAACATTTTTGGTGCCAGCATGCAGCGGCAGTTTATGACGGACGTACAGAATAAAGCCGGAGAAATTGCCAAAGACAAAAAAATCGGTATCATAATGATGAAAGATGCAGCACCAAACGGCGGCATTGATGTTACCGATGATATTATAGCTAAATTGCAGTAAAGGGGTTGTCCATAGTGAAAAAAACAGTACAGGAATTAGCAGCATTTCTTGGCGGCACGGTAATCGGAAATGGGGATGCTGTCATTGAAGACGTCAAAGGATTGGCAGAAGCGGGTCGGCAGGATATTACATTTGCCGTAGACCCGTATACAGAATATTTGCCCCAAGTCCATGCCGGTGCCGTTATTGTAGAAAAAGAAGTGCCTGCTGGAGACAACACGCTCGTTGTTGTAGAAAACCCTCGTCTGGCTTTTTCACAGCTCCTCGTGCTTTTTCATCCGCGTCAATCTGTTGCCAGCGGTATTCATCCGACGGCCATTATAGATGACAGCGCCGTAATTGGTAAAGATACAGCCGTCATGGCATATGCCGTGATTGGCAAAAACGTAAAAATCGGCGACCACTGCACGATTTATCCGTCTGTTTTTATTGGTGACAATGTAACGATTGGCAGCGGCACGACGATTTATCCCGGCGCTGTCATTCATGAAAACTGCGTACTGGGACAGCGTGATGTCATCCGCGCCCATGCCGTCATCGGCGGCGAAGGCTTTGGCTTTGCGACGGAAAACGGCAAACACACGCGGATTCCGCAGATTGGCAATGTAGAAATCGGCGACGATGTAGAAATCGGCGCCTGCACCTGCATTGACAATGCGACACTGGGCTCTACCAAAGTGGCCAGAGGCACGAAGGTAGACAACCTTGTCCATTTGGGACACAACGTAGAAATTGGTGAAGACTGCTTTATTATTGCGCAGACCGGGATTGCCGGTAGCACCAAAGCAGGAAACCATGTTATTTTTGCCGGCCAGACCGGCTGTACGGGCCATATTACCATCGGCGACAACGCTGTGTTTGCCGGTAAAACCGGGATTACGGGCAATATTAAAGGCGGGCAGGTTTATGCGGGGTTCCCGGCACGCCCGCACATGGAATGGAGCCGTACGCAGGTCTATTTGAAACACTTGCCGGAAATGGCTAAAACCATCAAAGCGTTGGAAAAGAAGATTGCCGAATTAGAAAAGAAGGCAGAAAACTAAGAGGCTGTCTATGTATACATTCATGAAAATTTTGAGCTTTCTGATTTGTCATATGCCCCAAAGCCTGTGTCATGGATTGGGAAGCTTTTTGGGAATTTTCTTTTGGACATTTGTTCCGAAAAAACGAAAAAAATTGGCACAAGACCAGATTCTTGAATGCGGCATTACGGATGATGCGGCAGAAGCGATGGCGATTGCCAAGAAAAGCACGACGCGCTTTGGCCCGATGATTGTGGAAGTATTGTCCTATCCGCGGTATACCAAAGAACTACTGGACAGCAAGATTACGTTTCACGGCCGTGCGTATTTAGATGAACTGAAAGCCAGCGGCGAAGGTGCCGTTTTTATGGCATCGCATGCCGGCAACTGGGAACTGCTCGGCGCCGTGCTGGCGATGAACGGCTATCCGCTTATTTCCGTTGCCCAGGAACAAAACAGCAAGAGTGCCGATACCTTCATCAACGAATACCGTGCGATGATGAAGCAGCATGTCACGTATAAAACGGGGATTCGGGATATGATTCGCTTTTTGGCCGACGGCCATTACATTGGCCTGCTGATGGACCAAGATCCGGGATTTGCCGGTATTATGGTCAAACTGTTTGGCAGAGATACGCTGACAGCTGACGGTCCGGCTAAATTGGCAGGCATCCGAAACTACCCCATTTTGTCTATTTTCATTCATGAAGACCGGCCGTATCATCATGTGGTGGAAGTATTGCCCCCTATTCGGCCGTATCCGGCAGGGGCAACGCTTTCTAAAGAGGAAAAGACCAAAGCCATGTATGATGTGACGCAGCAGCTTAACGATCGATTGGAAGCGCACATCCGCCAGCATCCGGAAGATTGGTTTTGGCTGCACAATCGATGGAAATGGACCAAGCGGTATAAAGCAAAGCACCATTTGCCGTGACGCGCCGCCGTATGCTGTATGGCTGCCGCATACTTGTTTCTGACAGTATGCAATGCCTAAGTTTACAGCAGAGGCATTACGCGGTGTTGTTCATCTACTGAAAATGCATAATGAAAACAAATGCCTAGAGGGGGTTGTCGTGCGACAGCCCCTTTATGATATAATAAAGAAACCAATACATATGTGAACATTCTTCATGTGGGGATGCTTGATAGGAGAGATGACTTGTGAAAGAAGAACAATCAGGGCAGTGTCGGCATACGGCAAATGAACTGCCTCGTCATCATACGGTATTGCTGCAGCAATACACGCAGCCCTTGGCCGATATTTTTAAAGTGCTTGGCGACCCGACACGGCTGCGTATTCTTCATACGCTGATGGAAGGGGAACGGTGTGTGCGGGATATTGCCGAACAGATTCAAATGGGACAGTCCGCGGTTTCCCACCAACTGCGGATTTTGCGGGATGCCCGTTTAGTACAGTTTCGCCGTGACGGCAAAGTCGTATACTATTCCCTTGCTGATAATCATGTATTTACGCTGCTTGCTGTAGGTCTGGAACATGTAGCTGAATAAGTATGATATGATTTGAAGGAGGAAACAGGGTGTATATTTGTTTGATGCGGCATGGAAACGCAGAGCCGTTTGCCTTAGGAACGGCAGACAGAAGCCGTGAATTAACCGCTGTAGGAAAGAAACAGGCCCAGGCTATGATTCAGACGGCACAGCAGTGGTGGCCTGCCGGTAAAACCGTGTTATGGTCCAGCCCGTATGTACGGGCTTGTCAGACAGCCGTATATTTTAACGGCGTGATTCCTTATGCATCATTTCATACGCATGAAGCGATTGCCGAAGGTACGTTGGAACGAGTGTATACGGATATTATTTGCCAAAGTGATGCTGATGTGCTGTGCATGGTAGGACACGCTCCCTATTTGGGTCAATGGGTCCGCCAGTGGACCGGCATGACGCTTGATTTTAAACCGGGAAGCATGGCACTGCTCGAATATGATGTATATGGAGGCGCAGCAGGCGCGGCGTCTTTGTTGTTGTATATGCAGCCGAAAGGGGCTGCGTTGTTAAAACCACGGGAAAAACAGGAGATGAATTGCTGATGATGAAACATGTCTTATCGATTGCCGGTACTGACCCGTCCGGCGGTGCCGGTGCGGCAGCGGACTGCAAGACGTTTTGCGCGCACGGTTGTTTTGCCATGAATGTTATTACGGCTGTCGTTTCGCAGAATACCCAGGGCGTGCGGGGCTATATGGATGTCACGTCGGAACTGATTGCCTCGCAGATGGATGCCGTGTTTGAAGATATTGCTGTCGATGCAGTCAAAATTGGCATGGTCAGCAATCCGGATACGATACGCATCATAGCGGACAAAATGAAACAGTATCAGCCGGCTGTTGTAGTTATCGATCCGGTCATGGTAGCGACCAGCGGCCATCGATTGTTGCAGCCGGAAGCAGAACAGACACTGAAAGACGTGCTGATTCCGCTGGCCGATGTACTGACGCCGAATATCCCAGAAGCCGAAGTACTGACGGGCCAATCCATTCAGACTTGCGAAGATATGGAACAAGCTGCCAAGACGATTGCCGCGATGGGAGCCCGTGCGGTATTGGTAAAAGGCGGCCACCGCAGCAGCGATGCGACAGATGTTCTGTATGATGGGCAGCGCTTCCATCATTTTACAGGGAAACGGGTACAGAGTACCAGCACGCACGGCACGGGATGCACGTTGTCCAGCGCGATTGCTGCCAATCTTGCCAACGGCAAGCCGCTGGAAGACGCTGTGAAAGCGGCCAAAGAGTATGTCTTTCAAGGGATTTGCCATGCCGAACCGATTGGCAAGGGACATGGGCCGCTCAACCATTTTTATGCTTGGAGCAGCAATATGCTGTAAAATTATAAAAATGTTTTATATTTGTTTATCATTTAGTTATAATTACTTGGTATACTTAGAAAAAACACGGTGAAAAATAAACGCACGAAGGTTTTTCGGACAGGAAGGGAGACATTATCATGAAATTTTCATTGAAACGAACCGTCTTGGCAGCAGCCGCTTTTGCCATGATGGGAACTGCAGCATGGGCAGCTACACCGGCAGATACGTATAAAGAAGCAGTCAACAATATGATTAACCATCCGCAAGGTGAATATACGATGCAGGTACAGGCGAAAATGCCGTTTGTCGGTGAAGGAAACTGTACGGCTAAGTTTGACGTGCAGGCAGAACCATTTGTCAGCAAGGCAGAATTTTCAGCATCTGCTTTGGGACAGTCTTCCCCAACTGTACAGGGATATATCGAACAGGATGGGAAAAAACTGATATATTATTATGACGGTCAGTATGCAAAACTGGACGGTGAAAAAACAAATAAAAACAGCTGGGTAAAGAATACGATTGATTTAAAGAGTGCCGTACCGGTTGCCAAACAAATTGCCGGCGTGCATAATGTATTGGCCGGTGTCAAAGACGTAACGGCTCAGGGCGATGTCTATACGGTCACGTATGATATGTCCAAGATTTATACGGCAGGAGATGAAAAAGAATGGATGAAGCAGGGAGCCAAAGCCAATGACGTAAAAATTTTGAGAGATGTATTGCTGGCGCTGCAGCAAACCGGCGATGTCAAAGCGGCTGTCACGATAGATTCCTCTACGAAGCGGATTACTAAAGTTGAAATACCGCTGACGGACCATATCCGCAGTATTACAGCGGCTGTGATGAAAGACAATGCCTCTTTGAAAGACAAGGAAGATATATTGAAATTTATCAATATGAGTGAAGTTTCCCTGTCGATTGAATGCACGGCATTGCCGAAAGGAATGAATTTGACTATTCCGCAAGACGTAAAGAAACATGCAAAAGAATATAAATAGATAGTTTATCCATGAGGCAATATCATACCAACGCAATATTTGGGATGATATTGCCGTTTTTTCATCATTATGTATGAATAAAAATCATTGAAAAACAGGTTTTTTGTAAAATGCATACATTTTACACGAAAATTTTGCTCAATTCAGAGAAATTTGCCTGCATATTATTGACATAGAAAGAGAAATAACGGAAAATATGAGAGAAGGATAAATCCAGGATTGTTCGTTATATCTGAAGACAGACGTCCATCCATAGTAAAGAGCGGCTGGTCATGGAGTGTTTGTCTGTAAAGGAGAGTCTCTTTGGAGACTGTTTGGTGCAGTGAGAACGGATAAAATTTATTATGGGAGGTAACTATTTTGGCTAAAAAGGAAAAACTCATGGTCATTCCTTTGGGCGGGCTGGGTGAAATCGGCAAAAATATGACAGTCATCCAATACGGAAATGATATTATTGTCATTGATGCCGGCTTGGCTTTTCCGGATGATGACATGTTCGGTATTGACTTAGTAATTCCTGATATGAGTTATTTGATTGAAAACAGGGATAAAGTTCGGGCCGTCGTCATTACTCATGGACACGAAGACCACATTGGCAGCTTGGCATATTTGCTGAATGAAGTCAATGTACCTGTCTACGCTACGAAGCTGGTATGCGGCCTTATTGAAGGCAAGTTAAAGGAAAATCATATTACAAATTACGAATTGAATGAAGTGCATCACGGCGATGAAGTGCAGATTGGTTGCATGAAAGTAGGATTTATCCATACGAACCATTCTATTCCTGATGCGAGTGCATTGTATTTCAAAACACCGGTAGGGACGATTGTGCATACTGGGGACTTCAAAATGGACTTGACGCCTGTAGACGGGCTGCTCATGGATATCCATAAATTTGCAGATTTGGGGCGCCGCGGCGTACTGCTGCTCATGTCGGACAGCACGAATGCGGAACGGCCGGGATATACAGAATCGGAAATGACCGTAGGCCATGCATTCCGCAAGGCATTTCGGGCTGCTAAGGGCCGTATTATTTTGGCGACATTTGCTTCCAATATTTCCCGTATTCAGCAGGCTATCAATACAGCCGTACAGTTTAAACGCAAAGTTACGGTATTGGGGCGCAGCATGGTCAACAACGTGCAGATTGCCATGGAACTGGGCTACTTGGATGTGCCGGAAGGCGTCTTGATTGAACCGGATGAGCTGAACCGTTATCCGGAAGATCAGGTATTAATCCTGACGACAGGCAGCCAAGGGGAACCGATGGCAGGGCTTTCACGCATGGCATCAAATAACCACCGCAGCGTCAGCATTATTCCTGGGGATACTGTTATTATTTCAGCTACGCCGATTCCAGGCAATGAAACCGGTGTAGGCCGTACGATTGATAATCTGATGAAACTGGGAGCTACGGTTATTGCTGGTCGGGATAAGAAAATTCACGTATCAGGCCATGCGAGCCAGGAAGAATTAAAATTGATGCTGGATTTGATTCGCCCGAAATACTTTATTCCGGTACACGGCGAATACCGCATGCTCAAACAGCATGGTGATTTGGCCGTCATGATGGGCGTAAACAAAGACCATGTTCTCATTGGCGACAACGGCCAGATTTTTGAATTTTCCAATCGATCCGGTCATAAGACAGGCCATGTCAATGCCGGCCGTGTTTTCGTTGATGGCTTAGGTGTCGGCGATGTAGGCAACATCGTTATTCGCGACCGCCAGCAGCTGGCTATGGAAGGGGTCGTCATTGTCGTCATGACGCTGGCCAAGGGCACAAGCCATGCATTGGCAGGCCCGGATATTGTATCCCGCGGTTTTGTCTATGTCCGTGATTCGGAAGAATTAATCAGCGAAGCCCATGACCGCGTAGCAGCCGTACTGGAACGCTGCGAAGCAGGAAATATTCGGGAATGGGCCGTTATTAAATCGCAGGTACGGGATACATTGAGCCGCTACTTGTATGAAAAAACCCGTCGGCGTCCGATGATTCTGCCGATTATTATGGAAGTATAGAATTGTATAGTATATGTTGACAGCGGAGGTATTTTGCCTCCGCTGTTTACGGTCATAGGGCAGGCAGCAGCAGACGTATCTGCAGCGCACAGCAGTACGGCTGTGCCGGGTGCAGGATGGTTTGCGAGACTGCTTCTGCTGCATTATCTGAAACAGAGAAGGGAGAGGATTTCATGGAACAGAAGCGTGTGACACCGATTACAACAGCAGGGTGTTTTGCTGCTATTATGTTGATTTTAGCGCTTCTTAGTACCTATCTGCCGTTTTTTTCATTTATAGGTTATTTTATTATGCCGATTCCCATGACGATTTTGTTTGTAAAATATGGGCTGCGGCAGGCCGTGATGCTGGGCG
The DNA here is from genome assembly GCA_934193515.1 of uncultured Megasphaera sp. GTDB lineage: Bacteria > Bacillota > Negativicutes > Veillonellales > Megasphaeraceae > Megasphaera. Next base: position 61,599 of record CAKPVJ010000008.1, read on the forward strand.
TAACGGCTGGTATTCTGATGGGAATTTTTATTGACCCGCTGACAGCCGTCGTGCAGATTGCTACCTTTGGCGCCGTCGGCATTGCCATGGGGGCAGGGTTTCGGGAAAAATGGCCGCCTGCCAAGCTCCTCATGGGAGTGACGGCCGCTCTCATCGGTACGGCTATTGGCCTGATGGCGCTTATGTATGCCGTCATGGATGTCAACATCGTATCCATGCTGCAGGATGTGTTTGATACATTTATGCAGGAAGCGCTGCAGCAGTATCAAGCCAGCGGCATGTCGGAAATCCAGCTGGCCGAAACGAAAGCCCAGCTCGAAGAAATACGGCGCCAGCTGCCAACGATGCTGCCTATGTTTCTTTGTTTATCTATGGCGATTATTGCGTATATAAATGTGAAGGTTTCCCAATTTTTCCTGCAGCGTCTGGGATTTGATGTTAGACCTTTTTTGCCAATTCGTTATTGGGAAATGTCTCGCGGTGTGATATACTTATACATATTGGCATTGGTTATGAAATATTGGGGGACGACCCGTTCTATCGATTGGCTGAACAGTATCGGTCTCAACCTCAATCAAATGGCATTCTTTTTCATTTGCATTCAAGGCCTTGCCTTTTTATTTTATTTCCTCGACCGCCGCTTTCATATTAGCACAGGTCTGCAGGCAGTCATCATCGTTTTGTTTTTTGTGATGCCGGTCTTTTCCTATGCCGCTTTTATTATGGGGCTGATAGACCTGCTGGCCAATATTCGTAAAAAGCAAAACATGACGTAACACGCAGGGGGCGGAAAAATGTTTAAAAAATTGCTGTCAAGACGGAATGAAGAACCTGTTTTTCTGATTATGGTCTTGCTGCTCGCTGTCATCGCCATATATAACTGGATTATCGCGCTGCTGGCGCTGATTCTGATTATAGGCGCCTATGTACTGACGCGTAAGAATACGACAGAACGAAACCGGGAAATCAGTCAGTTTTTTGATGCGATTTCCCAAAGCGTAGACCAGGCATCTACGTATGCAGTGCAGAATCTTCCGATTGGCATTGCCATTGTGGATATGCAGTCCAGCCTTTGCTGGGCCAACAGCGTATTTCGCGACTGGGTCGGCGATATCGACAATGACCAGAAGCTGGATCACATTATGCCCAACCTTAATATCGATAAGTTTTGGGGAAAATTTGGCTATTTCTTTGAACATATTGGCGAACGGTATTACCGCGTCGTCTACAAGTATTTACAGACCGAAGGGTCTGACGACGACAACTATTTGATTCTGTATTTTGAAGATATTACGGAAACAGAAATCCAAAAGATGAATTGTATTGCCTCTGTGCCTGTTTTTTGTGATATTGAAATCGATAACATGGAAGAAGTCGCCAAAGGGATGTCAGCTGTACAGCAGGCGACGCTGTGGACGAATGTCAATAACTGCCTGCTGGATGAATTGACGGCAGTAGACGGTTTTGTCCGTTCGTACGGCAATGAAAAATATTTTGCCTGCTTGAGCCGCAAAGCCTTGGATACGCTTAAAGAAGACAACTTTTCTTTTTTGGAAAAAATTCGCATGATTCATACGGTAAACCGTATTCCTGTGACACTGAGTATCGGCGTAGCCGCATTTCCGGAAGAAGTTATGACGGCAGGCATGGCCAATTTTAATGAATTGGCTGACAAGGCCCGGGCCGGACTGGATTTGGCATTGGGACGCGGCGGCGACCAGGTCGTCGTTTATGAAGAAGACGGCTCGCCTCATTTTTATGGCGGCAAGACCCGTTCTGTTGAGAAAAATACGCGTGTCCGTGCCAGAGTCGTGGCCCAGGCAATTCGGGAACTCATTGATACCAGCGAATGCGTTCTCATCATGGGACATGAACGGGAAGATTATGACAGTATTGGTTCGGCTGTCGGCGTAGCGCATATGGCACGCCTGGTCGGTAAGCCGGTTCATATTATTGTCAGCAAGCAGACCGATGCGATTTGCCGCTTGGAAAAACAGATACTTGACGTACCTGCCTTTAAAGATTTGCTTATTTCAGCAGAAATGGCGCAGGATTTGTGCAACAGTCAGACACTGCTGTTTATTGTCGATACGCATCGGCCGGATATGACCGTTTCTCCGGAATTGATTGACAAGACAGATCGGCGCGTCGTTATTGACCATCATCGCCGCAGCAGTGATTTTATCAAAAAACCGCTGCTTACGTATACAGAACCGTCCAGTTCTTCTACTAGTGAACTGGTCACTGAACTGCTGCAGTACTACCAGGAAGATATTGAACTGGAAAAAATTGAAGCGACAGCTTTGTATGCAGGCATCATTGTCGATACGAAAAATTTTGCCGTGCAGACCGGCGTGCGCACCTTTGATGCAGCGGCGTACTTGCGGCGAAGCGGTGCCGATCCGGAAATCGTGCGGGAATTGTTCAGCTTTGATTTTGAAACCGTGCGGGACAGAGCGCGTATCTTATCTGACGCCAAGATTGATGACGGCGTTGCGATGGCAGTCTGCCCGCCGGGTACACAGAATGTGACCATCGTAGCTGCGCAGATTGCCGATACGCTGATTAATATAGACAATGTGTCAGCCAGCTTTACCTTTTATGAATTAAGCAGCGACTGCATTGGCATCAGCGCGCGTTCCAAAGGCGAGATTAATGTACAGCTGGTCATGGAAGCGCTGGGCGGCGGCGGCCATCGGACCGTAGCCGGAGCCCAGGTAAAAGGGCGTTCCTTAACAGAAACCCAGGGCGATGTCATGGCTGCGCTGCATGAAGTATTAAATAAAAATAAGGAGAATGAGAAAGAATGAAAGTTATATTACTGCAAGATGTCAAAAAATTGGGTAAAAAAGGGGAAATCATTGACGTATCCGAAGGATATGGCCGCAACTTTTTGCTGCCCCGCAAATTAGCTGCGCCTGGTACGGCAGAAAATATCAATGATGCCAAACAAAAACAGGCCGCAGCCAAACATAAAGCGCAGGTTGCTTCGGATGAAGCCCTTATTTTGGCAAGCCAGCTGAAAAAAGTAGAATTGACGATTCCCGTAAAAGTAGGCGAAGGCGGCAAAGTATTTGGTGCCATTACCGGCAAAAATATCAGCGAAGCAGCGAAAAAGCAGTATGATATTGATTTAGACAAGAAAAAAGTAGAAATCAAAGAACCGATTAAATCATTAGGGACATACGATGTCGTTATTCGTGTACATCCTTCCATTACAAGCGTCATTACGGTTCACGTTGTAGAAGGATAAACAGGGACCGGATGCCGATATCTATGTTGGCAATAAGGGGACATAATGAAAGAATTACTGGATAAATTATTACAGCGCCATAAGTATTTGGAACCGACGGCGGAGGAAGAACTTCGCCGTCAGGTCAATGTGCTTTACGGCGCTTTTACTAGTCTGATAGGGTCTGAAAAAATGGTGCTGCGGGCCAGCAAATACGCTGCGCTGTCGTATGTCCATTCAGAAGATCCCAGACGGCGTTTGGTCGGACTGCAGCGCCTCGTCTATGAAGATGCTTCGTATGATAAGCTGCCGCAGGACGATGAAGTTATTGACGTACTCAATGAATTAGAAAATATTTTGGCAGAAATGCTGGCACGACAAGCTGTGGAAGACCGGCTGGAAAAGAAAATTTCCCAGCGAATGGAAGAAAAGCAGCAGGAATATGTCCAAGAAATCAAAATGCAGCTGATTCGCGAAGAACTGCATGATGTAGAAACGCCGCAGTCCAAACGAAAGCTGGAAGAATTGAAGCGGCTCGATGCCATTCATCTCAACGAATCGATTATGCAGCGTGTTCGTCCGAAAAAGCTGCAGGCTGTCATCGGGCAGGAACGTGCCGTCGAAGCCATGCAGAGTAAATTAGCCTCGGCATATCCGCAGCATTTACTGTTGTACGGACCGCCGGGAGTGGGAAAAACGACAGCGGCGCGCATTATTTTAAAGGAAGCGCAGCGGCTGCCGTTTACCCCGTTTGGCCCAGATGCGCCGTTTATTGAAACAGATGGCACAACGCTGCGCTGGGATGCCAGAGATATGACCAATCCGCTTATTGGTTCGGTCCATGACCCGATTTATCAAGGGGCACGGCACGACTTGGCAGATACAGGCATTCCGGAACCCAAGCCGGGACTGGTTACGGAAGCGCACGGCGGGATTCTTTTTATTGATGAAATCGGTGAAATGGACCCAATGCTGCTCAATAAACTGCTGAAGGTATTGGAAGATAAGCGGGTGAAGTTTGAATCGGCTTACTACGATGAAGAGGACCCGAATGTACCACAGTATATCAAAAAACTGTTTGCTGAAGGCGCGCCTGCCGATTTTGTCCTTATTGGCGCTACGACGCGGGACCCGTCGGAAATCAATCCGGCGATTCGTTCACGCTGCGCAGAAATCTTTTTTGAACCGCTCGTGCCGCAGGATATACAGAAAATTGTTGAAAATGCGGCCAAAGAACTGCAGGCAGACTTGGAAGATGGCGCGGCACAGCTTATCAGCTCTTTTACGATTGAAGGCCGAAAGGCTGTTAATATTTTGGCAGACGCCTATGGCTTGGCTGTCTATCAGGCGGGCTGCAAAGACCATGTTGTCATTACGAAGCAGCATGTGCACCGCGTAGCACAGATTAGCCGTTTGGTACCGTATGTAATGAAAAAAGCATCGGATACGCCTGCTGTCGGCAAAGTATTCGGGCTGGGTGTATCCGGATATTTGGGTTCGGCTATTGAAATTGAAGCTGTCGCGTTTCCAGCTCGTTCTCCCGGCAAGGGCTATTACCGGTTTAATGATACAGCCGGCTCTATGGCCAAGGATTCCATGTTTAATGCAGCTGCAGTTGTTCGCAGCATAACCGGGAAAGAACTGTCTGACTATGATGTCAACATCAATTTTGTCGGCGGCGGCAATATTGACGGGCCGTCAGCTGGCTGTGCCATTACGACGGCTTTGATTTCAGCGATTACGCATACACCGGTACGGCAGGATATGGCGCTTACCGGCGAAATTTCCGTACAGGGCAATGTAAAACCCGTCGGCGGTGTTTTTGAAAAGGCCTACGGCGCCAAGCAGGCTGGCATGAAAGGGATTGTTATCCCGAATGAAAATGAACAGGATATTCCGGCGCATCATTTAGCACTGCAGATATACAGTGCCGCAACCATACAGGACGTGTTGGATTTGATGCTGGTACAATAGGAGAGTAAACAGTATGGAACAACGTATTCCACCGCAAAATGTAGAGGCAGAACAAGCCGTCTTGGGAGCCATGATGCTTGACCATAATGCTGTCATTGCGGCGATGGAAAAGCTGACTCCCAATGATTTTTATCGGGAAGTACATCGGATTATCTTTGAAGCGATGGAGCATCTGCACCATGACAATAAAGAAATCGATGTCATTACGCTTCCGGAAGAACTGCGGCGCATGAAAAAAATGGACGATGTCGGCGGCATCGAATATATTTTAAGTCTGCCGAATCTCGTTGCGACAGCAGCGAATATCGAATATCATGCCAATATCGTGGCAGAAAAAGCATTGGCACGCAATTTGATTACTACCTGCACTGATTTGACAGCAGCCGCCTACGATGGTGAAAAAGAGCCGGAAGATTTGCTGGATGATGCGGAACGGCGGATTTTACAGCTGTCGGAAAATAAAAACCGCGGCGATTTTTCTCCTGTAGGGGCCGTAGTGGAAGAAACACTGGATAAAATTACCAAGCTTTACGAAAATAAAGCCGGTCTTACAGGTCTTCCTACGGGATTTCGCGATTTGGATCGCATGACATCGGGACTACAGCCTTCTGATTTGATTTTGGTGGCAGCTCGTCCGAGTATGGGGAAGACGGCATTTACTTTGAACATTGCGCAGAATGTCGGCGTACGCCAGCATAAGACCGTAGCGTTCTTTTCTTTGGAAATGTCACAGGAACAGCTCGTGCAGCGTATTTTGTGCCAGATTTCGCATATTGATTCACAAAAACTGCGCACAGGGCAGCTGAACAGCGATGAAGAATGGACTCGGTTGACCGACGCCTGCGACAAACTGTATCAGGCACCAATTTATATTGATGATACGCCGGGTATTTCCGTAGCGGAAATGCGTTCCAAGGCTAGACGGCTGAAATCCGAACACGGCCTGGACCTGATTGTTGTCGATTACCTGCAGCTCATGCAGGGCCGCAACGCAGAAAGCCGCCAGCAGGAAATTTCTGAAATTTCCCGTTCCTTAAAAGCACTGGCGCGGGAATTAAAAGTGCCGCTGATTGCCTTGTCACAGCTCAGCCGAAGCGTAGAAAGCCGTCAGGATAAACGGCCGATGCTGAGCGACCTGCGAGAATCCGGCGCATTGGAACAAGATGCGGATATTGTATCGTTCCTGTATCGTGAAGATTACTACGACAAAGAAACAGAAAATCAGCACATTACAGAAGTTATTTTAGCAAAACACCGCAATGGTCCTGTCGGCTCCATTAAATTGTATTTTAAAGGGGAATATACGTTATTTCTCAACTTGGATACAACACACGAAGACCATGCATAATAAAAAAGAGGGATACCGCTTGTCCGGCAGCATGCTGCCAGTACAAGGCATCCCTTTTTTGCTACAAAGGAGGGTGACATGGATAAGAAAAAGAAAATGAGGACAGCGGCTGCTGTTGTTGTTTTGCTGTTTGCGGCAGTGATTACAGGCGCTGTCCTTTCGCGGACAGGCTGGGTGGAAACGTCATTGTCCCAAGAGAAAAAAGTCGCCGTTATTCGAGTCAGCGGCACGATTGTCGGCGGAGATAAAGAGAGCATGGGGCTGGGAAATGCTTCGACAACGACGTCAGGTGCGCTCATGCGGCAGTTTCGCAAAGCGAGAAAGGATGACAGCGTCAAAGCGGTTCTTCTTCGTATAGACAGCCCCGGCGGCAGTGCGGCGGCGACTCAGGAAGCGGCTGAAGAATTGCGGCGTCTGAAAGAAGACGGCAAGCCCGTCGTCGTATCCATGGGAGATACTGCGGCATCCGGAGCCTATTGGCTGGCTGCATACGGAGATAGAATATACGCCAATCCGTCTACGATTACAGGCAGTATAGGCGTATATATGTCTTATTATGATTTGCAGGGATTAAGTCAGAAAATCGGCATTAGTGAAGAAAAAATCAAATCAGGTGCTCATAAGGACATTTTTTCGCCTTTCCGGCCGATGACTGACGAAGAACGACAACTGACTCAGGCCATGGTCAATAATATGTATGAACAGTTTGTAGATGTAGTAGCAGAAGAACGACACATGGATGAAAGTACGGTGCGTACGCTGGCAGACGGCCGAGTCTTTACGGGCGCGCAGGCTGAGCAGTCCGGTCTTGTCGATGAAATGGGAAACTATTACGACGCATTGGCCTATGCCGGCCAGCTGATACAGGCAGATGCGGATAATGTACCGATTGTTACCTATACAGATGATTTTAGCATGCGGCAGTTGTTACAGGGCAATATATCGTCCCTGCAGTTTATACAGTCTGCATTTGGGGTGCGGCAAGATATACCCTTGCCGCTGTTGATGATGAAAGGGGTATGGCAGCATTGAAACAGTATATAGAAGAAGCCATGATATTGGCATATGATCTGGTAACAGCCCCCAAAACCACCTTGATGAATATTACGAAGGAACAGCGGCTGTATGAAGGGTGGATTATCTGGTTTTTGTCAACGTTGTTGTCCGTTATTTCGGTATATGTGCAGTGGGAACGGGCCGGCGTATGGCTGCTGATAGCTATCTACGGCGGTGGTGCCGTCATGCTGCTGATAGAAGCGGCCCTGCTCCATGGAACGGCGCAGCTCCTTGGCGGCAGCGGCGCATGGAAAGGTATCCTGGCCGCGTTGTGCTTTTGCGGTATTCCTGCCAATATAGGCACGCTGGCTGGCACATTTGCGTTTATTTTACCGGGAAGTTTGGTTGGGCTTATCGTCTTTTTGTCCGGCCTTTGGGGCGTGATACTGATTGTGCTGGCGCTGCAGGCCAATTATGCGATGGGAGTAGGACGAAGCATTGCCGCCGTCTTTTTACCGATTGTTTTCTTGGCCGGCGTCTTTATCCTGCTGTGCATTTATGTCGTTGTTTCCGTCGCTTCCGTTTTTACCCTCTAGGCAGTCCATGTTGCGCAGCAGCGTTTTTTTGCCGCGCCAGGCAAATGCACGCATGCCAAACGCTTTTTGAAATTGTTTGTTGGAGAGGGATTCCAGTTCTTCACGGGAAAGGAAAGCGATTCGGTCCTGCTGAAATTCGGGAAGCGGCGTCAGTGGTACCGTTTGGTTTAACGGGCAGACATCCTGGCAGACATCACAGCCGAAAATGAGCGGCGTTTTGGACATGACCTGTTGTTCAGGCAGCGTAAAGCTGCCTTTTTTTTGTGTCAAATAGGATTTGCACAGCTGATAATCATAGGTGCCGGAAGCAAAGCATTGTCCCGGGCAGGCGGCATGGCAGGCACCGCAGTGCCGGCATTCTTTGACTGTCGGCGTGTCCGGCTGGAAAGGGATCGTTGTCAAAATGCTGCCGATAAAAAAGTAAGAGCCGTATGTATCGTTGAAAAAGCAGTGATTGTCACCGTAAAAGCCGAGACCTGCTTCATAAGCCAGCCAGCGGTCTGCCAGCGGTGACGTATCGACGATTGCTTTATGCCTGTTGTTGGGATAGTGAGCGTCCAGATAGGAGATAATGCGGTCCAAATACCGATGAACGACAGGGTGATAATCATAGCAGCGGCAGTACTGGGATAAGTTGGCATGCAGGTCGCGTCCGCCGTAGTAGGGAAAGAGAATGACAATAATAGACTGACATTCCGGCAGTACGGATAAAGGCATATACCGTTCCGGTCCCTGGCCGGCGGCCAGCGGGCAGATGGGGATATCGCCTGCTTGCGGGGGAATGGGCAATTGGGCCGGCGCGATGCCCAGACAATCGAGATGCAGCGAAGCGGCAAAGGCCTTGAGGGAAGTCGTTTCTATCATCATATACAAATCTCCTGAAAAAGTAAAAAAAATTTTAAAATACCTCTTGCAATTTACTATACAGTATAGTATACTATCTAAGTCAGCGGTTTTAAAGAACTTTTTGAAAAGGTCTGAAGAAAACATGAAAATGGGTTTCTCAGAAGCTTTCAAAAAAGAAATAAAAAAACTTCTGAAAGTGCTTGACAGGATGTAATGCTTCTGATAAAATAAGTTACGTTCCGTTAAGCAAACGAAACAAACCGAGCCGACGTAGCTCAATTGGTAGAGCAACTGACTTGTAATCAGTAGGTTGTAGGTTCAAGTCCTATCGTCGGCTCCAATTATCTGGTGGGGTTCCCGAGTGGCTAAAGGGAGCAGACTGTAAATCTGCCGGCGACTGCCTTCGAAGGTTCGAATCCTTCCCCCACCACCAACTTTTTCATCGCGGGGTGGAGCAGTTGGTAGCTCGTCGGGCTCATAACCCGAAGGTCGTAGGTTCAAGTCCTGCCCCCGCTACCATATTTTTTTTGTTATGCAGTGAAAACTACATATAGATGCTTTGAGCGGTATTAAGCTGTTGTAGCTCAGTCGGTAGAGCGTATCCTTGGTAAGGATAAGGTCACCGGTTCAATCCCGGTCAATAGCTCCAATCATGGCGGCTTAGCTCAGTTGGCTAGAGCATGCGGTTCATACCCGCAGTGTCCAGAGTTCGAATCTCCGAGCCGCCACCACATTTATAACCTCGTTTAACGAGGTTATTTCTATATGCAATAAAAAATTTTTTCTTTTTTTTAGAGAAAAAATGTCTATTGTATGTTAGAATACATATAGTTAGTAAGTTGATTTTTCCTAAAGGAGGAAATGAGTAAAATGGCTAAAGAACATTACGAAAGAACCAAACCGCATGTTAACATTGGTACTATCGGTCACGTTGACCATGGTAA
>CAKPVJ010000009.1 GCA_934193515.1 uncultured Megasphaera sp.
AATATTTGATTACCCAAGTATGAGGGATAAATTAGATTTGTGCAATAACCGGTTTACACAAACTATTTTACACTCCCAAAAAGGCGGCCGCCCGAAACTCCCATTCCTTTGAGAATGTCCGTCATTGCTAAATGGGCGAAACTCGCTTCGCTCAAACAAACGCCCATTTTTAACGCAATGCCACCCATTCTCATTGTGCGGCATGCGCCGCACAACCAGTCATTCCCGTAACGGGGCGGTTTGAGAACAAATGCAATCAATTACGGATGATGGTATGCTGAGAAAACCACGTATCATTCAGTCCATTACTCATATGTGCTTATGATATTTCTGTACGGTTCTTTTTTTATTATTGTGCATGATAGTATACGTATTACCTTAGCGTAGATAAGCCTATGTTTACTGCCGCTTTTCTTGCCAGATGTGTTTTCCCGGCAACCAGGCGAAATCTACATTGCATGACTGTCAACACCGCCCGTTACGAGCGTGCCGACCGGTCGAAGACCGGATACGAAGTTTGCCGATGACGGAGCCAAGCGGCGTCTGAGCGAAGCGAATTTGCCGCGCCGTCATCGGCAAACGCAGTAAGGCTAAGTCCGTTTTGGGCGGCGACTTCTTTCTTTTTGGTACTTTTTCTTTCTGGTCGCACAGAAAGAAAAAGTATATAGCATATGTAAACAGCAAGTTTACTAGAAAAATGAGCAGAAGGAGATGCTTCCTTAGACTATGAGTCTTTTCGGTGATACGAAAAAGAATGAACATACGAGGGTGCAGGGACTCATTCCTGCAAAAAAAAGAGAACCATATCTACGGCTACGGTTCTCTTGCTGACATATTATTTATTTTTGACGACACGGCGAAGCACGGCAACGACCGGCACCGTAATAATCGCAGAAACAACCGCTTCCGGAATCCCATTGGCAACGCAAATGCCAACAATAATATTTACCACGTTATCCAGCGGAATATCGCGGACCTGCGCAAAGTCTTTCGCATAAATCAAATAAATGCCGCCCATGACGCCAGCCGTGTTAATCAAAGACCCGACAAAGCCGGCTACAGCCAATCCGATGGACTGCTTTTTGATAAGAGAATATATCCCTTTATATACATAATACGCACCGATGCCAATCAAAATACGCGGCACGACAGAAATCAATGGATTTAAAAAGGCAAAGGACAGTACCACCGGCGCGGTAATGGCCTGAAAAATACTAAAACAGCCAAAAATAAAACCGACCATCGCGCCGACACGCGGCCCGGCAACCAATGCGCCAATAATGACCGGTACATGAAGAATCGTCGCTTTCATCATCGGCAAGGGAATAAATCCATACCCTGTCAACCCCAACAGCATCGTAATGCCTGAAAGCATGCCGATAATCGTCAACTCCCGCGTCGTAAACAACGCCCGCCGCGGTGCCCGTACCGGCGCCTTCGCATGAATTTCTTTTTGCATCATACTACCTCCGTTCTCGCTCTCGCTTACAAGATGCAAGTCGCAACAACATGTATATTATTCACATGGGATTACTATCACGGTTTCACTCTCTCGATGCAGACCAGATACAGTACCGTAATCGCCAAAATAATATCATGCGTAGTATAACATACTTCCCCCATCTTGCCAATAGTATCCCAGACATGTTGTGAAAAAAAACACAACCTTGAAAAGTACATGCGTATATGCTATACTAGCTACGTATTACATGCGAGTGTGGCGGAATGGCAGACGCACTAGACTTAGGATCTAGCGTCTTACGACGTAAGGGTTCAAGTCCCTTCACTCGCACCATGCAAAGGGCTGACGCAAAAAGCGGCAGCCCTTTTAGTTTGCAGTTTTCAGTGCATAGTTTGCAGCATTACTATTTATTCTTTTCAAACAAAAAACTAAAAACTTTTTTCTACTAGTTTGAAGTTTGTCGTTTGAAGTGGATCGTTTCAGCAATTTTACCTGTACTGCAACTAAAACGACTTGCAAATAGAGTTATCATACAAAGTTTTTTGTCATCATGCACCACACTGTTTTTTCAAAAGTTTTAACTTGGCATGAAGAGTTTAAAGAAAATACTTTCATTTTATAACAATACTACGACAAATTATAACTTAAAAACTGCAAGCAAAAGGAGGCTTGCCGCTTCGTGCGACAGCCTCCTTTTCTTGTGTAAATTCGACAAAATAGTACATATAACGAAACCACAAACATTGCATTTGGCATACATGTAAACTATCGTCAACGCATCTTGTGAAAGTACTAGTGTCATAGCTACCGGCTACCCTCAATTAAAGAATCAGTCTTCTATTACATATTTGCTTCTATTTTTTCAATAATAAGACGTTGTACCCATGCCGGTGGCATACGATTGCCAACATTCCATTCCTGAACTGTACGATAAGGAGCACCCAAAAGGGTTGCTAATCCTTTTACATTAAGGCCTGCTTTTTTACGAGCATATTTAATTGGGTTATTTTCCCGCTCTATAACGTCTTGATAAGCTACAGTATCCGCAACAACTAAATTAACAAATCCATGTTCCGGAACTGGAACCTGTTGGAGTGGCGTCGGTGTCGGAATCACTTGTTTTTCATGTTCCATACTCCAAATCATTAGGTTCAATACATCTTCTGCATTTTCCATCGCTTCGGCCAGTGTTGCGCCATCTGTAAAGCATCCATCCATATCAGGAAAGTTTACATAGTATACATTCTCTTTGGGATCCCACTGAAAGACAGCAGGAAAAACGTATTTACTCATGACGTCCTCCTTTTATATTAAATCAAACAAAGAAACTATTCTTTGGTCTTATTGAATACCAGCTTGTTTAAAAATTGCTTTAACCGTTCCCGACGGGATATCTTTATTATGCCGCCAAACGGGAAACTGTTTGCCTGTTATCGGGCTGTAATATATATCATGATTACCTCCATGTCCCATTAACTTGCAACCATTTTTCTTGAGTATCTTTAACAGCTCCGACCTTTTCATGTCTTATCTCCTTTCTATTATTTATATTATACACCCTATGTGTATATCAGTAAATATACAAAAACACCTTTTGTGTATATTTTTATTTATTTAAGATAAAGCAGGAAATACTTTAATACGATACTAGAAGTAAAACTGGGTTTTAAGAAAATACAGTTCATAATCTGAAATAATAACCATACTAAAGGTATCATACTATATTTCAACATTTATATAATGTTTTATATACAGCAAAAAAGGCCACTCATTATCGAGTGACCTTTTGTTGTATGTTTGATTCTAAGCTGCCCAGAATCGGGAGAGATTAGAATGCGAATACGAACTGAGCACGTGTCTGTTCTTCCGGATCAACATTTCCTTCTTTAGCAGAAGAAGCGAAGGACTGCATTACCTGGAACTGAGCGTTTTTAGCAAATGTGTAGTCCACGCCTACGCCCCAAGATTTTACGTTGTCAAGGTTAGCAAATCTCCAAGAGTTTGTAGAACCGAAGGAGGAGAATGCATCAGCATTCAAATATTCAACCCATGCATCCCAAGATTTCGGAGCTGCCAAGGAAGCTTTACCATATGTCAATTTACCGACCCAAACTTTGGAATCATCAACATCTCCGCCAACATGGCTGATCTTCTGATAATCAACTAATGCATTCCATTTAGCGCCAAAGTTGTAAGATACATAGGCGCCCCACAGTTTATCTGGTGCTACGGATTTTGCTACACCTTCAGTTAAAGTATTTAATGCTTTCTGATCGGTTGCATCCCAAGAATTACCTGTCTTTTTATCGTAAAATGGAGCAATATTTATACTACCTGTAGCTGTATCAGATTGACCATGGAAGCTATTATAATATACGCCTACAGCAGAACCATTACCAAAGAAACCTTCTAACTGAGCATAGCCAGTTTTAGCATTATTCAAACCATAAGGTGCAACTTCTGCATTTTTAGCTAAAAGTGTTGCTTCATCCTTACTAGCTCCAAGTTTAACAGCGCTACTATATACAGCAGCTTTTGCAGCTGCTTTTACATAGTCAGGAGTTGCTGTATTTTCTTTAAATTTACCATAACCAACAGTAGCTGCAAAATGACCATTGTTGTATTTCAACTGAGCACGGTCAAATACATCGCCATACTGATAGCCATAGCCACCGCCGAGAACATATGCAGAATCACGGCCAACGCTAGCTGTCAAATTGCTGCCCAATTTGGTATCAACTTTTGCCATATCTGTGTAAACATCGTTATCACCAGAAGAAGCAGTTGTGCTGTCACCAAAGTTGTGGTTGTTGGAGCTAATGCCATACGTAACTGTTGTGCGGTCATTAACGTTAGCATTAGCACGGAGACGAACACGATAATCCCAAGAGTTATCGTTTTCTTTAGCATCTTTCTGATAACGATAACGGAGACGAGCGTCGCCTGTGAGTTTTACGTTGCCAACTTTGTTTTCGAGGTTGGATACGCGAACGCCGAGGTTGTTGAGTTCGTCAGCATATTCATCAGCGAGTTTGTTGATGAGTGCGCGCTGTTCAACAGAAGCTTTGTCCATGTGAGCCATAGCTTTTGCTACCATTTCAGCTACTTCATAACGAGTGATGTTGCGGCCGCCCTGGAAGTACTGGCCGTCAACGCCCTGGATAATACCAGCATCAGCGAGTTCTACAACGGATTTGTATGCCCAGCTGTCGGATGGTACATCAACGAACGGATTTGCTGCGAATGCACAGGTAGCACCTACAGCCATTGTTGCAACTAATGCTGCTAATACTTTTGATTTCATTGTGAAATTACCTCTCTTCGTAAAATACTTAGAAATAGTTTTGGTCTTGCTTCGTTACAGGCGAGAAGCCAAAGGTCATTTCACAAGGGTTCATTGGCGAGTTGTCCTAGTTTCCTCTCTTTTACTGCCTTGCGTCATTTGCTTTTACTTCTCTAAAATTCAGCTGTACCTACTTTCGTACCACAGCCTTGTGGTTATTATACATAATTTTTGACACTTTGTCAAAAATTTTAAAACTATATACGTTTTTGTTATTTATTTTGCCGCGACTTTTTCGCAGAAAATGGCATGTATTATAGCTAAATTGTCCCATTTAGTAGTTTATTATATATTCATTTTATTTGTTTATTATGCAAGTAATTTTTTTTGTAAAATGCCTGGTCAAAAGGATGTGGGATGTATCCCTCCCGCTCTCGTATAATTCTGTAAACTTACCGTTTACATATGCTATTCACTTTTTTCTGTGCGACCAGAATTCAGGGAAGTATCCCTCTGTCCCTCGTATGTCCATTCTTTTTCGAGCCGCCGAAAAAGAATAGACGAAGAAAAAGGCGGCCGCCCGGAACTCCCATTCCTTTGAGAATGTCCGTCATTGCTAAATGGGCGAAACTCGCTTCGCTCAAACAAAACGCCCATTTTTATGCCACCCATTCTCATTGTGCAGCTAAGCTGCACAACCAGTCATTCCCGTAACGGGGCGGTTTGGGAGCAAATGCAAGCAATTACAGACGAAGGTATGCCGAAAAACTGTTTTTTTTGTATTCACGAAATATCAGATAAAACTATCTTAAATGAATTACAATACATATCCATATTCATATTCATTTTTGCATAGCCTAGAATACAGGAACAGTTCCCTCTGACCTTCGTATTATCATGCATAATGAAGTGATACTCCCTATTGCCTTAGCGTAGATAAGCCTATGTTCACCAACGTTTTTTCTTGACAGATGTTGCTTTCTCAGCAACCAGGCGAAATCTACATTGCATGACTGTCAACACCGCCCGTTACGAGCGTGCCGACCGGTCGAAGACCGGATACGAAGTTTGCCGATGACGGAGCCAAGCGGCGTCTGAGCGAAGCGAATTTGCCGCGCCGTCATCGGCAAACGCAGTAAGGCTAAGTCCGTTTTGGGCGGCGGTTTCTTTCTTTTTGGTACTTTTTCTTTCTGACCGCGCAGAAAGAAAAAGTATATAGCATATGTAAACGGCAAGTTTACAGAATTATCTGAAGGTGCAGGGATACGTCCCCGTTCATTGTTCGCACACAAAAAAAGAGACTGCCGCATAAGGAATAATCCTTATACAACAGTCTCTGCATCGTTATCTACATATCTATATTTATAATATTCTATTTAACTGTAATTAATTCGTATTCTCTCGTTCCTAAACCGATTTTTTCACTGTGGCGCAGTGTAGCTTCCCAGTTGACATTGGGGTTGCTGTCCAAGAAGTGGTCATGATGATGATGCCAATCGGGCTGTGCCAAGTGGTCTGCCAGCTGGCTGTTTGGCAACGGTGTGGCTTTCATGCAGGCATCGACGCAGGCCTGATCCAAGGCAACCGGGTCAAAGGAAGCAAACATGCCGATATTCGGAAGAATCGGCGCATCGTTTTCACCGTGGCAGTCGCAGTTTGGTGAAATATCCATAACCAAGTTGATATGGAAGCAGGGACGATCCTGACAGACAGCCTGGGCATATTCTGCCATTTTATAATCCAATTTTTCGCTGGCATCCCACTGTACGGTATGAATAGCATCAAAAGCACAGGCACCGATGCAGCGGCCGCAGCCTTTGCATAACTCTTCATGGATATGGGCTACGTTGTCTTCATAGGTAATGGCATCAGAACCGCATTCAGCAGCACAGCGGCGACAGCCTTTACATTTTTCTGTATCGACAGCCGGTTTACCTGACGAATGCTGTTCCATTTTGCCGGCACGGCTGCCGCAGCCCATGCCAATGTTTTTGACAGCACCGCCAAAGCCGGTCATTTCATGACCTTTAAAATGAGCCAAGCTAATGAAGACATCGGCATCCATGACAGCACGGCCGATTTTGGCATTTTTGACATATTCGCCGTTTTTGACCGGTACTTCTACTTCATCCGTACCGCGCAGACCATCGGCAATGATAATCTGACAGCCAGTCGTAACGGTATTGTAGCCGTTGATATTGGCGCAGTCCATGTGTTCCAGCGCATGTTTACGGCTGCCCGGATAGAGTGTATTGCAGTCTGTAAGGAACGGTTTACCGCCCAATTCTTTGACCAAATCGGCTACGCCTTTGACATACTGCGGGCGCAGCGATGCCAGACAGCCCAATTCGCCAAAATGCATTTTGATGGCAACGAATTTCCCTTCAAAATCAATATTGGCAATGCCTGCTTTTTTGCAGAGCTTCTGCAGTTTCATAACATTATTTGTACCGACTTTACAGCGAAAATCAGTGAAATATACTTTTGCTTTTTCCATACTGTCCTCCTATATATACTATAATACTAATATTCTCAAAACTATTTTTATTATAGCACTTAGATTGTGCTCTAAGTCAAGAGTCACGCAATAGAGACTGCTTGAAAACGCAAGATGCTCCCTGCCAAACAGTATCGGAGATTGAGTATTCCTATCTGTTTCGCAGGGAGCATATGTATCTATCCTAAGATATTCGCTCTATTTATTTGTCTTTATCTCTTTCAATGGCATCTTTCAGCGTATGCCATGCCAAAACAGCGCATTTGACACGAGCCGGCATGTTGGAAATGTTTTTGAGCGCGATGGCATCTTCCAAGTCTTCCAGTTCGTCGTCATCTGTTACTTCCCGTTTAATCATATCGAGGAATAAGTTGACAAGACGCAGAGCTTCTTCGACGGTTTTCCCTTTGATTAGGTCAATCATGATGTCGGCAGAAGCCTGGCTGATGGCACAGCCGTGGCCCGTATAAGCAGCATCTTTAATGACGCCGTCCTGAATGTCGGCCTGCAGGGTAATGTCGTCGCCGCAGCTGGGGTTGTGGCCGTGTTCCTGCAAGTTGGCATGTTCCAGCGGATGTTTGTTTTCCTGACACTGGTTGTGTTCCAAAATAATATCAGAATACAATTCATTCATGTTTTCCATGTTTCGTACACTCCTTAGTCTTTATAGCCCATCTGTTTGCGAACGAGCGGCAGTTTCTGCAGGAAGTAATCGACTTCTTCCATGGTGTTGTAAATATAGAAGCTGGCACGGTTGGAGGCTTCTACGTGGAGATGAGCGCCTAAAGGCTGTGCACAGTGATGGCCCGAACGAATGGCAATGCCGTAGCTGTCCAAAATCGTAGCGGCATCATGAGGATGTACGCCGTCAATCGTAAAGGTAATGACGCCGGTCTTTTCTGCCGGGTCTGTACTGCCAATGATGTGAATATGAGGAATCTTTTTCATGCCTTCCAGACAGTGACTCGTCAAGGCTTCTTCATGAGCTTCGATGTTGTCCATGCCCAAGTCTTCCAAGTAGTCAATGGCTGCATGAAGGGCTACAGCGCCTTCGACATTCTGCGAGCCGGCTTCAAATTTGAAAGGCAGTTCGTTAAATGTCGTAGACTGTTCCTGTACGTATTCAATCATGTCGCCGCCTAAGAGGAACGGTTCCATGTCTTCGAGGATGGCCTGTTTGCTGTACAATACGCCTGTGCTGGCTGAACCGCACATTTTATGGCCGGAGAAGACATAGAAGTCACAATCCAAATCCTGTACGTCCGTCTTCATGTGCGGTGTGGACTGAGCCCCATCGACGATGGCAATGGCACCGACGGCATGTGCTTTGGCTACGATGTCCTTGACAGGGCGTTTCATGCCATAGACGTTGCTGACAGCGGCAAAGGCGACGATTTTCGTCTTGTCGTCAATCTTAGCCAGGTCTTCGTCTGTAAAGTGGCCTTCTTCGTCGAGGTACATGTATTCCAGCACAGCGCCTGTTTTCTGGCAAACGCGCTGCCACGTAACCAAATCGGAATGGTGTTCTGAAATAGGAATGACGATCTTGTCACCTTTTTGGAGACGCGGTTCGCCATAGCTGCGGGCAATCAAGTTGAGCGCTTCTGTCGTATTGCGCACAAAGACGATTTCTTTGGTCGATGCGGCATTGATAAAGCGGCGAACGGCTTCGCGCGCTTCATCATAGAGTTCTCCGGCTTCAATGCTGAGGATGTGGGCACCACGGTGCGGATTGCCGTTGTGATGTTCCAGCAAATCGACAATGGCGTGAATGACCTGATACGGTTTCTGCGTTGTTGCCGCATTATCAAAGTAAACGATTTGATGTCCGTTATGGACCTTAGTCAAGATGGGGAAATCTTTTCGTGCATTTAACATGGCAATCACCTTTCTGGCGGCAGGACTGCATTTTTTCACGTACAGCCTGGAGCGCTTTATTTTCTAAATCTTTATCACCAATCGCATCAATGACCGGACGAATATTGGATTCGACAATGATAAGCTGGGCACCGGCTTCACTAAAGCCGCGGCTCATGAGGTAAAAGAGCTTATCTTTGTCAATCTGGCCCGCGCTGGATGCGTGATTTCCGACAACATCATCTTCTTTGCAAAGAAGCAGCGGTACAGAAATAGAATGGACATGCGGACTGAGAAGAATGCATGTATCCGATTCGGAGCCGACAGCTTTTTTGCCGCCGCGCAGGAAGTCAATAGTCCCGCGGAAGAATTTCTTGGATGTATCCAGCAAAGCCCCTGTCGTCACAATGTCGGTATTCGTTTTGATGCCTTGCGTCGGCACCCAATACGAAAAATCAACGACCTGGTCTTCGTTGCCTAAATACATGGCCTGACTGTTGAAATTGCTTTCATCATGCATCAAGTCTGTTTTATAGTAGACAACTGCCGTCTTGGCACCGATTTCTGCGCTGACATAATCGACCGTGCTTTCTTTGCCGGCGTCTGCATAGCGGTGTTCGATATGGCGGACGTTTTTGTCATGAAGCTGTACTTTGCTGATTTTGACATGGGCGTTATTTTCAGTTTTGACATAGGTAAGGAAGTTGACCAAGCCATTGTCTGCGCCGCCGTCAAACAGCAGGTATACGGTCAGGTCACTGCCTGCGCCTGCTGTGATTTTCAGCTGGCCGCGAATCTGCGGCATGGCATCGCTGACGGTATACACCAGCCATACGGCACCTTTTTTCTGCGCTCCTATATCAATATGGCAGTGGGAATCACTGGCCGTAATCGCTTTTTTCAACGCATCCTGGTTGGCACCTTGAAAATCGCCTAAATCAGGAATCATGTTTTCTTTGCCAAAAGACACGACGGCATCTCCCGTATGGCGTTCCTGCGGTTCATATGATTTCATCGGCGCGTCCTGCATGGGATCGAGTTCCAAATAGTTGGCTTTCATCCAATGGAACGTCGGGCGCGGGAGTTGGTTGTACTGTTCTTTTACTGTTTTCGTTGCCATCATATTCCTCCTCCCTTATTTCAATGAACCTTTAAGTTCAAGGTTAATCAAGTTATTCATTTCGACAGCATATTCAAGCGGCAGGGCTTTGGAAACCGGTTCGACGAACCCGCGTACCAGCATGGCTCTGGCTTCATCTTCACTAAGGCCGCGGCTCATGAGGTAGAAAATGGCATCGTCGGAAATACGGCCGATAGACGCTTCATGGCCCAGGTCGATATTATCATTTTTAACGACGATTGCCGGAATCGTATCGGACTGAGACTGTTCATCGAGCATCAAGGATTCGCAGCTGACGTTGGCTTTGGAGCCTTCTGCTTTTTCATTGATGACAACACTGCCGCGGTAAATGCAGACGCCGCCGCTCTTACTGATGGATTTGGAATTGATATTGCTTGTCGTATGAGGTGCATTATGTACGACTTTGGAACCGGTATCCAAATACTGGCCTTTCCCGGCAAAGGTAACGCCGGTAAATTCGCAGTGCGCGCCTTCCCCTTGGAGGATACTCATCGGGTAGAGGCAGGATGTATGGGAACCGAAGGAACCGGTGACCCAGTTAATCGTGCCGTTTTTGCCGACAATCGCCCGCTTGGTGTTCAAGTTGTACATGTTTTTAGACCAGTTTTCAATCGTGGAATAGGTCAAGGTAGCGTCATCACCGATAAACAGTTCCACACAGCCGGCGTGCAGGTTGGCCACATTGTATTTCGGTGCGGAACAGCCTTCGATAAAATGCACTTTTGCGCCTTTTTCGACAATAATCATCGTATGTTCAAACTGGCCTGCGCCCGGCGCGTTGAGGCGGAAATAACTCTGCAGCGGAATAGATACATCTACGCCGGCCGGTACATATACGTAGGAACCGCCCGACCAGACAGCACCGTGCAGCGCCGCAAATTTATGGTCTGTCGGCGGCACCAATTTCATAAAATGCGCTTTGACAATATCTTCGTATTTTTTCAGCGCTGTATCGAAATCCGTATAAATGACACCCTGCTGTACCAGTTCATCCTGAATGCTGTGATAGACGACTTCCGAGTCATACTGGGCACCGACACCGGAAAGGGACGTCTTTTCGGCTTCCGGAATCCCCAGGCGGTCAAATGTATCCTTGATGTCATCAGGCACATCGTTCCAGTCGGCTTTCATCTGCGCGTTAGGGCGGACATATGTAACGATGTTTTCCATGTTCAGTTCACTAATATCCGGGCCCCAATCCGGGTAGTCCATTTTATAGAATAAATCCAGTGATTTGAGGCGGAAATCGAGCATCCACTGCGGTTCGTTTTTCTTTTCAGAAATTTCCCGTACAATGTCCGGCGTCAAGCCTGCATTGGTTTTGTATGCGTATTTAAAATCTTTTTTGAAGTTGTACATGTTGCCGAAATCCGTAAAGGATTCGATTTTTTCTTTTTCTGCAGCCAGCTTTTCTTCGGCTATCTTTTTTTCATCAGCCATGTTGCGTGCCTCCTATTTAGCCTGTTCTTTAAATGCATCATAGCCGTTGGCTTCGATTTCCTGAATCAATGATGCATCGCCGGTTTTGACGATTCTGCCGTCGATGAGGACATGGACAAAATCGGGTTTTAAATCTTGCAAAATTTCGCTGTGATGCGTAATAACCAAAATAGAATTGGTTTCGTTATGGTACTGGGATACGGTTTCGGAAACAATGCGAACAGCATCTACGTCCAATCCGGAATCAATTTCATCCAGCATGGTCAGTTTCGGTTCGAGCATGCACATCTGCAAAATTTCTGTTTTTTTGCGTTCGCCGCCGGAAAAGCCATCGTTGACATAGCGGGATGCGTATGAACGGTCCATCTTCAGCTGATCCATTTGTTTGTGCAGTTTTTTGCGGAACGGCATAATGCGCTGTGTCTGGCCGCTGACCGTGCTTTTGGCATTGCGGATGAAGTTTTCAACAGAAATCCCCTGTACGGCAATCGGCGCCTGAAAGGCCATAAAAATACCGGCTTTGGCACGTTCATTGACTGGGGCATGGGTAATGTCTTTCCCTTCAAAGAAAATCTTACCTGCTGTTACCACATATTTGGGGTTGCCCATAATAGCATTGAACAATGTCGATTTGCCGGCACCATTGGATCCCATAATAACATGGGTTTCTCCCGTATTAATGGTCAAGTCCAAGCCTTTAAGGATTTCTTTTCCTTCGACGGCGACTTTCAAGCCTTCCACTCTAATCAATTCACTCATCATCATTCACTCCTATATTTACGTCTTTAATCTTGATTCTCAATATTAAAGTATACCTTTTGACTACACTAAGGATACTCCAACCATCTCATAAAGTCAACCTTATTGGTGTTTTTTTATGGTTTTATTTTTAGTTATTCGGTATACATCTATGCTTTACATGCAAGTAACTATATATAGTCCAAAATCAGACAGCCGCATCATACCAAAAAGGTGCGCCGCCTGACAGATATGCAGGCAAAGCGCACGCAGTTTACAGCAGTCAACAGCCTATTTTTGATCCATATGCCGCTGCTTTTCTTTATATTTTTGATACGATGCCGTATGCATCCAAAACTGCATTACTCCGACGACAACAGCTGCTGCCAAAATGACCAGCAGAAACGGTGTCGGGCCGTCTTTTACGATAGCATACAGCAAGTACAAGATGACGACGGCAGACAAACACCCTTTCAGCTTATTCACAAGAGCCGCATCCTTCACAATCCTGTGCAGGGTCGCCGAAAAGACGTGCCTTTTGACCACGCATAGCTAATACGGCCTGAATGTACATGGCACATTCAATCCGCTTCTTTTGTATCTGACAGCTCAAATCGTACGGTGTCTGAATATTGCCGCCGTATTTGATGTTGTTGGCATGACAGCCGCCGCTGCAGAAAAATTTAGCCCAGCAGTCACAGCAAATCGGTTTGTTGAGAACATGCATATCCCGGAACAGGGCAGGCAGTTTAGTATCCGTCACACCGTCGTATACGTTGCCGATTACATAGTCATCCTGACCGACAAATTGGTGGCACGGGTAGATGTCGCCGTTGGGGACGACGCACATGTATTCATGGCCGGCGCCGCAGCCGCGCAGCCGTTTGGCAATGCAGGGTCCGCGGTACAAATCCATGATGAAGTGATAATAAATAAACGGACGGCCTTCGTCCATGCGTTGGAGATAAAATTCTGCCAGCGTGTCATATTCTTTAAAGATGCGCGGCAAATCGTCTTCGGTAATGGCATAGGACAAATCGTCGCCTACGACTGGTTCCATGGACAGGCCTTCAAATCCCAAGTCTGCCATGTGTTCCACGTCTTTCGTAAAATCCAAGTTGTATTTGGTATACGTGCCACGGACATAGTATTCTTCGCCGTTGCGGTGTTTGGCTGCATAGACCTGATTTTTGGCACATGTATCATAGGAATCGCGGCCGCCTGCATCAGGGCGCATGCGGTTGTGTACTTCCGGACGGCCGTCCAGGCTCAAAATGAGGCTGATGTGGTTTTCCGTCAAATACTTGACTTTGGCCGGGTCGAGCAGCATGCCGTTCGTCGTCAAAGACAGTTTGAATACTTTATCATGAATTTTTTCTTGTTCCCGTATATAGGCAATCGTCTGTTTGACAACGTCAAAATTCATAAGCGGTTCGCCGCCAAAGAAGTCAATTTCACAGTGCTGCCGTTTGCCTTCTGTGCTTTTGATGAGCAAATCGACGGCATGTTTGGCGACATCAAAACTCATGAGTTCCCGTTTGTGCGTATCGTAATCGCCTTGGGATGCAAAGCAGTATTTGCAGCGCAGATTGCAGTCATGCGCGATATTCAGACAGAGCGATTTGATAATCGGTTCTTCTTCTGCCACTACTTTAAAGTTTTCTGCCATCGGCGCAAAGAGCATTTCTTTCGCAATGAGTTCATCCAGTTCGGCCATCGTTTCCTGCAGTTCTTCTTTGCTGTATGTATCAGCAAATGTCTGGTACACGGCGTCTTTATTGGTGCCGTCATAGACGTCCAGAACATCATAGGTAATTTTATCGATCACGTTGATAATGCCGCTGTTGACATCGAGCAGCATATACGTACCATGTTGACAGTATTTATGAATCATCGGTTTGATTGTATAAGCCATAGTTCCTCCATACAAAAAGAATACCCTTTACCTCACGGTAAAGGGTGTCCCCTCAATACTCATTATTTTGTGCAGACCTGGTTGCCAACTGTGCAAGAAGTCTTGCAAGCGGACTGGCAGGATGTCTGACATTCACTGCAACCAGCATGCTGTGTTGTTTTTTGAATCGATTCTGTGTTAATCGTAATGATATGTTTTGCCATTCTCTTTCACCTCACTGTCAAGATTAGTCTTATTTTACCACATAAGACCGTATTCGACAATATATCAAAGGAGCTTAAACCCTTCAAAGACAAAGTTTTTTCCCATGCTTACGACAATAGACCGTTCACGGAAAACGTCATTGGTATCAAAAAAAATGTCGAAGCCGCCTTTATAGGTAACATATACGGAATTAATGCGTTTTAAATAACTGCGTATTTCTTCTGCTGTTACTTCCGGTTCTCCGTCAGCACGCCATTTTTTATTTTTAAAATTGGCAATCAACGGCGCATGCGCCATGACACGGGACCGATGGGCCAATACCCAATTCCATATTTCTTCACTATAGCGGCGAGCTTCCCCATCGTTGCCTTCAGCCAATCCTTCTAAGGTAAATAATACGGGCTTGCCTTCAAACATGATTTCATCCATATAGTTGCCTTTTACATATTTTAAATCCATATAGAATGAACCTCCCCACTATTTTTTTGGAATGAATACAGCTCACACAACCTTTATCTTACTCATTTTTTGTCTGTTTGTCAATGAGAATGACTGGAGCAAAGGTCACTTAAAAAGCATTGATCGCACAACGGCTTGCGTGCTTTGCATACACGGCGGCCATGCCAGATAAGCCAATGATGCGCCCGGCTCCACCATTCCATCGGAATGGCTTTCTGCAGTCCCTTTTCTACTTCCAGCGGTGTTTTGCCTTCGGCCAGCTGCAGCCGGTTGGCTACGCGGAATACATGCGTATCGACGGCAATGGCCGGCGTATCAAACAAGATGCTGACCAGCACGTTGGCTGTTTTGCGGCCTACGCCGGGAAGTTTGACCAGTTCGTCAAAGGTCGTCGGTACTTCGCCGTGATAGGTTTCGCATAATATGGCACAGTTTGCCAAAATATTTTTCGCTTTGCTGTGATACAGCCCGCACGTGCGAATTTTTTCTTCCAGTCCTTCAATTCCCAGCGTCAGCATTTTCGCCGGCGTGTTATATTCCGGAAACAGGCCGGCCGTGACGATGTTGACGCGTTCATCCGTGCATTGTGCCGATAAGATGACGGCAATCATCAATTCAAACGGTGTATGGTAATGCAGCGCCGGCTTCATGATGCCATACTGGTCTTGAAACCGCTGCAGCATTTCCTGTTTTACTTTTTTAGAAACAGCCAATTTATTTCACCTCATTGGTATCAATCACTTCGTTCAGACTTCCCATTTCATAGCCGCCCAAATCCAGCGTGACATACGTAAAGCCGCACTGCCGCAGATGGGCAACGATGTCTTCGCGATGGGCCAGTACAGCCGGAATTTCGTCAACGCCGACTTCAATGCGGGCTACATCACCGTGATAGCGTACGCGCAGGGAGCCATGAATAAACGGCGCGATGCAGCGTTCTGCTTCATCAATCGCTTTTAAACGCTGCGGCAGCAATGCCGTGCCGTACGGAATGCGACTGGCCAGACAAGCTGCGCTTTGTTTATTCCACGTTTTCAGGCCGGCCCGTTGGGATAAGGCCCGAATATCGGCTTTGTGCAGGCCAGCTTCAATCATAGGACTGCGCACAAACTGGGACAATTCCTGTATCGCTTTCATTCCCGGCCGATAATCACCTAAATCGTCCACATTGCCGCCGTCAACGACCCATTGGTAACCTTTTTGCTGCGCCAATGACACTAAGGCAGAAAAGCGAATTTTTTTACAGATATAGCAGCGATTCGGCGGATTTTGGACAAATTCCGGATTGTCAAATTCTGCCGTCGGGACGGTCAGATGCTGTACACCTATTTTGTCTGCCATATATGCCGCATCCTCAGCTTCACTGGCAGGCAGTGTCGGCGATACGGCAGTTACAGCCAGCACGCGGCTGCCTAGGACATCATGAGCCGCATAGGTCAAAAACGTACTATCTACGCCGCCGGAAAAGCCGATGACGACGCTTCCCATGTCACGAAGAATCCCGCACAATTTTTCATATTTTTCATCCAGTGTTTTCGTATCGTTCTCTTTTATATCGTTGTCTGTCAAAAGGACTTCCTCCTTTATAGCATGCTGTTCTTATTGGTTCTGTTTTTTCATGTATACTGCAGCAAATGCAGCCAGTACCTGCTGCATCGGCTTGGGCAAATACGCTTTTGCCTGCTGCCACAGCGGTTCCGGCACGCCGTAATAGGCCTCAGCTACGGCACCGGCTATAGCAGCCTGCGTATCCGTATCGCCGCCCAGGGACACCGCATTGTTGATAGCATCAACAAAATCCGTGCTTTCCAAGAACGCTTCCAAGGCCTGGGGCACACTGTCATTGGTGCGGCAGGTAAATGCATAGGCAGGCCGCACAGCGTCTAATGACTGCGTCAGCGGATAAAAATACTGTTGCAAATATGCTCGTATTTCTTCTTTAGGCGTCTTCATGCGGCCTAAATATATAGCCGATGCCACGGCTACAGCTCCTTGGACCGCTTCATCATTATCATGCGTAACCAAGGCTGTGATTTCTGCTAATGCCTGTACTTCATCCAGTGACTGCCCCACCCAAGCTGCCGGAGCGACACGCATGGCCGCGCCGTTGGCATAACTGCCGTACGGTTCTATTTCATCGGACATAAACCATTGTTTAAACCGTGCGCCAAATCCGGCATTGGGATACAAACGGCACCAATACTTGAGCTGCCGACGCAGCGGCCCTATATATCCCTGCCGCGTTTCTTTTCCCTCCTGCAGCGCCGCTGCGACAGCGATTGTCGTTACCGTATCGTCCGTAACATGGCATGCCGTGGCAAACCAAACAAAATCTTTATTTTTAACAGGGATCTTGGCAAATTCATAGGGCGAACCAATGATGTCGCCGATAATCGTACCTTTCATACGCTCACCTTCTTTATGCTTTTTCTTGAAAAGCTCATGATTATTATAACATAGCGCATTCCATTCGCCTACATATAAAAAAAGAAGGGCTGCAGCATACCGCTTTTGGCGAGCATGCACCCTGCTCTTCCCTTAAAAGTTTTGTATTTAAAATTGGGAGTTTGAAGGCAATAAATCGCAATGCCGCAAACTGTACACTTAAAACTATATAGTAAAAGGGTTGTACCAAAATGGACTAAAAGTCTCATTTTAGTACAACCCTTCTCTATGACAGTTAGAAGAAGTGTGCCGATTCTTCCTTCAAGATTTTTTCCCGCAGGGCAGACAGTTTAGTGCTGCGCTGTACCCACATTTCTTCCGGGTTGACAAGGCGCAGGTATTCCGGCCATAATGTCTGAATTTGTTCATCTGCATAGCGCATAATTTCTTTCAATGACGGTTTTTGGTATACTAATTTTCCTTTTAAGAAAATCGGTTCCAGCATTTTTCGAACCGTAAAGGTACCTCCTGGAATGAGGCGTGAACGCCAAGGAGCCTTGTTGCTGACCAGATGCAGGTCTTGGGAAGGATCAATGGTTTCTCCTTCCAAAACAATGATGTCTGCTTTCATTTTGCCGTGGTCTTTGTCATAAATACGAAGAACGTTTTTCATGCCCGGATTGGAAATTTTTTCAGCATTATCGCTCATTTTAATCTTGGGTACAAACGTATCTCCGTCATATTGTCCGACAAGTTTAAACACGCCGCCCAGCGACGGGCTGTCTTTTGCCGTAATCAGGTTGGTTCCTACCCCCCACGAGTTGATACAGCAGCCCTGGGATTTCAGTTCTGAAATAAGATTTTCATCCAAATCATTGGATGCTGCAATAATGGCATCGCCGAAGCCGGCCGCTTCAAACATTTTATGGGCTTCTTTGGAAAGATATGCCAAATCACCGCTGTCCAGGCGAATGCCATAGGCTTTTGGCAGGGTGCCTGCTTCTTTCATTTCTTTAAAAATAGTAATAGCATCCGGAACGCCCTGCTTCAACGTATTATATGTATCAGCCAGCAGAATCAAGTTGTTGGGATACTGACGGGCATACGCACGAAATGCTTCGAGTTCTGTCGGGAAACTCATGACCCAGCTGTGGGCCATCGTCCCCAAAATCGGCATGCCGAACTTTGCGCCGGCCAACACGTTGCTGGTACCGTTAAAGCCGCCAATCATGGCAGAACGGGCACCATATACGCCGGCAGATTTTCCCTGCGCACGGCGAAGGCCAAATTCCATTAAGTTGTCATTGCCTGCAACAGTACGAACGCGGCGAGCTTTAGTGGCAATCAAACTTTCATGGTTCATAATCATAGACATACACGTTTCCAAAAGCAGCGCTTCTGATTTTTTGGTGTGAACACGCAGCAGTACTTCCTGCGGAAAGGCAATCGTTCCTTCCGGCATGGCATAGATGTCGCCTGTAAAGGTAATTTGCTTCAAATAATCTAAGAACTCATCCTTGAATATACCAGTCCGCTTTAAGTACGCGATATCGTCATCGCTGAAATGAATACTATGGACATAATCAATTAAATGTTCCAAACCAGCTACTACGGTATAACCGCCTTTAAAGGGGTTCGTTCGATAATATCGGTCAAACACGCAGGATTGTTCGTGTTTCCCTTCAAAGTACAGCCCTTGTATCATCGTCAGTTGATACAAGTCTGTCAACAACGCTTTTGTATACAATATACTCGCCTCCAAATGAATGTTATCTTTATTATACATCAAACAGACAATACTGAGCAATGAAATTTTACATTTTGTTGACAATCCCTTGACAGTATCTCCCACTAAGAAACGCTGTCGCCTGCAGTGCGGCTAATCTATAAAACAGCTATTTTATTCTCCATCTCTTATCTTTTCCCGTACCTATGATATAATAAAAATTACTGCGTCGCTGTCACAGAAAGGAGTTTTTTTATGAAATATCGTTTGATGCTTTTGCTGACTGCTTTAATCTGGGGCTGTGCTTTTGTCGCTCAGCGTACGATTGCCGACATCATGGGGCCTTTTTCCTTTAATGCGCTGCGTTTTTGTTTAGGCACTGCCGCACTTGTTCCGTTATTATTCATTTTAAAAAATACACCTACGCCGCGTCAAAAAGAAAACATGAAAAAGCCTTCGTTTGTCCTGATTTGTACGGCTATTGGCTTCTTTTTATTTGCCGGCTCAGCATTCCAGCAAATCGGGCTGATTTACACGACAGCCGGTAAAGCCAGTTTTATCACGTCGCTATATATTGTCGCAGTGCCTCTGCTTGGCTTGGCACTAAAAAACGCGCTGCGCATATCGCATATCTTTGGATGTCTAATCGCTGTCATCGGTTTGTATTTATTGGCCTTTCATGATGCCGGCACGACGATTAACATCGGCGATATGTTTGAATTAGTCGGCGTATTCTTCTGGAGCTGTCATATATTATGCATAGGGCGCTTTGCACCCAGCTACCCCGGTATTTTCTTATCGTTCGGCCAGTTTATCGCTTGTACCATTTTTAATTTCATCGCCATGTTCATCAATGGAGAAATACTGACGCTGTCCATTATTGCCGCCTCTGCCACTGCCATCTTATACTGCGGCCTTTTCTCCAGCTGTGTGGGCTATACACTGCAAATCATTGCGCAAAGACATGTCGCACCGACAGAAGCCTCGTTGCTCTGCAGTTTTGAAATGATTTTCGGTGCCTTGGCCGGCGTTCTCCTGCTGGGCGAATGGATGTCTTCCCGTGAATTCATCGGCTGCCTGCTTATGACCATCGGCATTTTTTCCGCACAAATTCCCAGCCGCGCGGTGATTCGCTTCGCAAAATCTTCTTAATATCTATGAAAAAAAGTTTGTCATTTTGGGGTTGAAGTTTGAAAAATATAAATCGTAACGCGATGGCCTATGCACGTAAAACGGTACCGTAAAAAGAAAGAACTATCACAGGGCAACACTACTTCCTTGTGATAGTTCTTTTTATATGCTCTATTTTCTTTTTAATACGTTTTGTACAGCCTGCACAATCGATGAAGACCCTAAGCCATAGGCCTCCATCAATTCATCCGGCATGCCCGATTCGCCAAAGGTATCTTTGATTCCGACTAATTCAACGGGCACGCAGCAATGCTGTGCCAATACTTCACAAATCGCACTGCCCAAACCGCCAATGCATTGATGTTCTTCACAAACGACAACAGCCTTTGTTTTCGCAGCACTTTTACTAATTGCCTGCACATCCAGCGGTTTTACTGTATGTACGTTGATAACTTCAGCAGAAATCCCTTCCTGCTGCAATGCGTCCGCTGCAGTCAATGCCTGATGCACCATCATGCCGTTGGCAAACACAGTGACGTCGCAGCCCTTTCGAAACACTGCCGCTTTGCCTAATACAAAAGGCGTTTCCTCTGTCGTCACGACCGGTGCCGGATTGCGGCCAAAACGGACATAGGACGGCCCTACGGTATCGTACACAGCCATTGTCGCTTTGTACGTTTCGTGCCAGTCACACGGAACCACGACAGTCATATTGGGAATCACGCGCATAAGGGCAACATCTTCCAACGCCTGATGCGTGGCACCGTCCGGCCCGACAGAAATGCCGGCATGAGCACCTCCCAATTTTACATTCAGATTATTGTAACAAATCGTATTGCGGATTTGTCCCCACGCCCGTCCTGTCAAAAAGACGCCGTATGTAGAAATAAACGGAACAAAGCCGGTGAGCGACATGCCTGCCGCCGTACCTACTAAATCCTGTTCGGAAATACCTACATTGACGTATTTATCCGGATATTCACGCCGCACCCAATCCGTGCGGGTCGATTTGGCTACATCTGCATCCAACACGACGACATCTTCATGGAGACGACACAATTCCAACAGCGCTTTGCCGTAGCCGTCACGCATAGGTACTCGATTCATTGCGGCACCTCCTGAGATAATTCTTTCATTGCCGTCCGGTATTGTTCAGCATTCGGCGCCGTGCCGTGCCATTCTGCCTGGTTTTCCATATACGATACACCTTTCCCTTTTATCGTATGGGCCAGCACGACAGTCGGTTTGCCGCGGTACTGTTTTGCTTCTGTCAGCGTCTGATAGAGCTTGTCTATGTCATGTCCATCGGTTTCCATAGCATGCCAGCCAAAACTCTGCCATTTATCTGCCATAGGCTGCATATTTTTGATGCCGTCCAGCGTATCTACCAGCTGCATGCCGTTACAGTCCACAATCAGACAGACATTGTCCAGTTGATGCTGTGCCGCAAAAGCTGCCGCTTCCCAAATCTGTCCTTCCTGCTGTTCTCCATCGCCGATAAGGCAAAAAACATGAGGCGTTTCATGACGTCGCTGCAAGGCAAACGCAATCCCGTTGGCTATCGATAATCCCTGTCCCAGTGACCCGACGGCACAATCCAGGCACGGCAGCTTTTCCATATTCGGATGTCCCTGCAGCGGGCTGCCCAGTTTTCGCAGCGTATCGACTAACGATACGGGAAAAAAGCCTTTATGGGCTAAGACACTGTAATATGCCGGCGCGGCGTGGCCTTTCGATAAAATAAAACGGTCGCGCTGTGGGTTTTTAGGATCTTCAGGAAAACAATGAAGCAAATCGGTAAAATATAGCGTTACCAGGATTTCTACAGCCGACAAGGAACTGCCAGGATGTCCGGAACCTGCTAAATAAATAGCCTGCACAGTTTCTCTGCGTATTTGCCTGCATAACTGTTGAAGCTGATTTGTCATCAATACGCGCCTCCTATAGCGAAGATTTTTATCTACTCGCTATTTATGGGTATCACATAAAAAACGCACCGTATCAAACATAGCCCGCCCTGATACGAATGCGTTTTTGCGAACACTGCGAAGACACTTCCTATTTCTATAAAAAATGTCTTTGTTATTATTATAATACAATGATTATAAACGTAAGTCAATCAAAACATGCTTATTTCGTATATTTATATACATCATACTCATGTATGGAGATGCCAAAAGCATGAGAATATCACATAAAAGGGCAAACAAAAGGGGCTTGCCGCTTTGTACGGCAGCCCCATGCGTTATTCATGCACAGCATAAAAACGTACGGCTATTTCAAGTCAGCCATTTCTTCCTTCAATACAGCAGCTAAGCGTTTGATGCCTTCTACAATGCGGTCTTCCGGCATATTGGAATAGTTAAGGCGGAAGTGATTGGCATGGCCGCCGTTGGGATAAAACGGGCCACCCGGCACATACGCCACATCTTTTGCCAATACTTTCGGCATAATTGCTTTAGCATCCATCCCTTCCGGCAGCGTAACCCACGTAAACAAGCCGCCTTCCGGATAGGTAAACGTAATTTCTTTGGGAAACTCTTCCTTCATGGTTTGACACATCAAATCACGGCGCGTCTTATATAAGGCTTTGATTTTTTCTACATGGGTATCCAAGTCATACATATCTATATAATAAGAAGTCTGCCGTTGGGCAAACGAAGAAGACTGCAAGTCCACGGCCTGTTTTAATTTAACGATTTTATCAATAATTTCCGGATTGGCAACCATCCAGGCAATACGAAGGCCCGGCATAAAAATCTTGGAGAACGAACCTAAGAATACGATATTTCCCTTGGTATCCATCGATTTCAAAGACGGAACTTTTTCTCCGTCATACCGCAGTTCACCATAGGGATCGTCTTCCAGTACAGGGAAATCATATTGATTAATGATGTCCATAAATTGTTTGCGGCGTTCCAACGGCCAAGTGATGCCGGTTGGGTTTTGAAATTCCGGAATGACATACATCATGCGTACACGAGGGCCATATTCAGCCAATATTTTTTCCAATTCTTCCGGAATCACACCCTTGTCATCTGTAGGTACTTCGACAAACTGCGGCGCACAAAGCTTAAACGCGTTAATAGCCCCCAAATACGTTGGGCTTTCTACTAGCACCACATCATCTTTATTTAAGAAAATCTGCGCCAGCAATGACAATCCCTGCTGTGATCCGGATGTAATCATGACTTCTTCTGCCGAGCAGTCCACCATAAACGCCTGCTTCATCCGTTTGGCAATTTTTTCGCGAAGCGGCAAATAGCCTTCTGTCGTGCCATATTGTACGGCTTGCTTGCCTTCCTTTGACAGAACTTCTTCATCGACCTTTTTCAATTCTTCCGTTGGAAACAGTTCCGGTGCCGGCAAACCACCGGCAAAGGAAATAACTTGCGGCATGGTTGTTAATTTCAATAATTCACGAATCTCAGAGGCTTTTAAATCCATAGCAAGGTCTGAATACTTCATTACCAATCACTCCTTTGTTTTTCCAAAAAAACGTTTAACCATACTGTTAAATTTATTATATCACCTCTATACCTTTTAATCAATTATATTTTTACTTTTTATCATCATAATGATGAAAAAAAATCAGACATGCAGCTTTACATGTCTGATTTCTCAAAATAATATTATTTTAATTTAGCGATTTCTTCTTTCAATACGTCTGCTAAGCGTTTAATGCCTTCTACGATGCGGTCTTCCGGCATGTTGGAATAGTTAAGACGGAAATGGTTGGCATTGCCGCCGTTAGGATAGAACGCAGTTCCTGGTACATAGGCAACTTTTTTATCAATAACCTTCGGCATCATGGCTTTGGCATCCATGCCTTCCGGCAGTGTTACCCATGTAAACAAGCCGCCTTCCGGATACGTGAAGGAAACACCTTCGGGGAAGTATTTTTTCATGGAATCATACATCAGCGTGCGGCGTTTGCCGTACAAGTTGCGGATTTCCTGTACATGTGCATCCAAATCAAACATATCCATATAGTAGGAAACCTGGCGCTGTGCGAAGGAAGAAGACTGTAAATCTACAGTCTGTTTCAGCATAACCGCTTTTTCAAGGATTTCCGGAGCGGCAACCATCCAGCCAAGACGAAGGCCCGGCATGAGGATTTTGGAGAAGGAACCGAAGAAAATAACGTTGCCTTTCGTATCCATGGATTTCAATGTCGGCAGAGATTTTCCTTCATAGCGAAGTTCGCCGTACGGGTCATCTTCAATAACCGGAATATCGTGCTGGTTGATAATGTTCATAAAAGCTTTGCGGCGTTCCAGCGGCCACGTAATGCCGGTCGGATTTTGGAAATCAGGAATAACATACATCAAGCGGATGCGGTCGCCGTATTTGGCAATAATTTTATCTAATTCTTCAGGAATCATGCCTTTATCATCCGTCGGTACTTCGATAAACTGCGGGAATTTTACATTAAATGCCGTAGTAGCACCCATATATGTCGGGCTTTCTACCAAAACAATATCATCTTTATTTAAAAAGATATTGCCAAGCAGGGACAGCCCTTGCTGAGAACCAGCAGTAATAATGATATTTTCATAGCTGCAGTCCGTTTGGAAAGCTGATTTCATGCGTTCAGCAATGTGTTTACGAAGCGGCACATATCCTTCTGTCGTACTGTACTGCAAAGCCTGCCGTCCTTCTTTTTCCAAAATTGCCACATCGACTTTTTTCATGTCTTCAATCGGGAACAATTCTGGTGCTGGCAAGCCGCCGGCAAAAGAAATAATTTCTGGATTTTCTGTGACTTTCAAAATTTCACGAATGTCAGATGCGTGTAAACTTTTTGCTACTTCTGAAAACTTTACCATAAAAATATCACTCCTATTCTTTTTCTTTTCTTTTATGGCTTTAATCCAATATAACTCGTTTTGTAATTATTGGAGTGCTTTTAAGTATATCACAAATATAGCATATTGGCTATGAAAATGAGAAAAAAATCAAAAAAAACCTTGCAGATTTAACAATTTTTCTGCAAGGTTTAAAGTTAATCGTTTGCGTTAAGGAAAAATTTCCGTGCCTGTGCTTCATCCTGCTTCATTTGCTCTATCAATTCTGCAGCAGAAGCAAAGACCTTTTCACCGCGAATCCGTTTTCTAAAACGCAGGCTTACGTTCTTCCCATATAAGTCATCATGACAGTCCAGCACATGCGTTTCAATGCGCCGATACTGATTGGCAAAGGTAGGATTGCTGCCAATATTCGTCATACCCGGATGGCAGATACCATCCCAAACCAGTTCGGTAATATAGACACCGTCGGCAGGAACTGCCATTTTGACAGGAATCAACATATTCGCCGTAGGGAATCCAATCGTTCGGCCGCGATGGTCTCCCTGCACGACTTCTCCCGTCAAGGCAAACGGCCGTCCTAAGAGATTTTCCGCTGTTTCCATGTGCCCCATTTGGACCAGTCTGCGAATGACCGTACTGCTGATAGGCGTCGCTCTGCCCGGCCGTTCCAGCAGCGTCAATGCCAACACAGGGATATGATACGCTGCCATAAATTGTTTCAGTGTTTCTGTATTGCCGGCCGCTTTGGCCCCATAGGTAAAATTAGAACCGACAACGACAGCCGAAGGATGAATATATTGGAGCAGCTGCCGGCAAAATGATTCCGGCGATTCTTTGAGCAAATGCTTTGTCATGGGCAGCAGGACAAGACCATCAATGCCCACGGCTGCAATATATTCTTCTTTTTGTTCCACTGTCGCCAATCTTGCTGGTTCCTTATCCGGACAAAGAACCGAAAAAGGATGGGCTCCAAACGTGACGACCATGGCTTTTACACCTTTTTGAGCCGCTTTTTCCATTGCCGTTTTCATGACCATTTGATGTCCCAAATGCACGCCGTCAAAGGTTCCCAAGGCAACAACTGCACCGCAGCAATCTGTTATTTCCTGAAATGAATGGAATATTTGCATGATTCATTACCACCTCACCATACATCCGCAAACATCTTATGAGGACGAATGACGTGATGTTCTTTATCAAAATGCGCAATACCTGCTAATTGCTGCGCTGGGGTATATATACGCAGTACCGTCCCGTCAGCCAAGCCTTTGCCAGCAAAGGGAACAGCCCGTCCCTGCAATAAAAACGTACATTTTTCTGTGCTGCATGTTACTTTTTTCAGTTCTTGAATAGCCATGTCGGCAGGAAGTACATACGCTTCCGGATTTTTTTCAATTTCTTCCAGCGTCGCCGCTTGGGATATATCAAATAATCCAGCCCGTACCCGCACCAAATAGGTCATGCAGGCATAGGTGCCCAGCTTTT
The DNA here is from genome assembly GCA_934193515.1 of uncultured Megasphaera sp. Taxonomy (GTDB): domain Bacteria; phylum Bacillota; class Negativicutes; order Veillonellales; family Megasphaeraceae; genus Megasphaera. Next base: position 26,535 of record CAKPVJ010000009.1, read on the forward strand.
CTCCTATATCCCGAATCAGAGAACGAATATAGGTTCCTTTCGAACAAGTAGCCGCTAAGACGCCTCTGCCGTGGTCATAGGACAGCAGCCGAATTTCATGAATGGTAACCTGCCGCACCGGCAAGGTAAAATCCGCATGCTGACGAGCCAGTTTATACGCTTTGACACCGTTAACATTGATCGCAGAATACCGCGACGGCGTTTGCTCTATCTCACCGGCAAACGTTTGAATAACCGCATTGACTGCATCAAAACTAAGCAGCGGCACCGGCGCCTGCGCTACAACTTCACCGGTACTGTCTTCTGTGTCTGTAGCCAATCCCAAGGCAAATTCGGCATGATAGGTTTTGACGCTGCTGTCTCCGTATTCAATCAATCTCGTAGCCTGTCCCAGATAGACTGGCAGCACGCCGGCTGCCAACGGATCTAAGGTCCCGGCATGCCCTATTTTTTTCATATGGTATATGCGGCGCAGCTGACCAATCACATCATGACTCGACATGCCTGTTGGTTTTACTACGTTGACGATTCCGTTTATCATATCGTTTTTAAAATTTCCTTCACTACCATTTTTTTTGCTTCATCCAACGGGGCAGCAATCGTGCATCCAGCCGCCCGGACATGGCCGCCGCCGCCAAAGACAGCCGCTATGGCATTGACATCTACCGTTTTGGAACGCAGGCTGACTCTGGTTTCGGATTCATTGATAAATTTGACCGTAAAGGCAGCATCTACGCCTTTGACACTGCGCACATAATCAATATAGCTGCCAGTGTGTTCGCCTGTATACTGCAGCAGTTCCGGCGTAAACGCTAAACCAGCTACGGTATTGTTGCCAAACAGCTCAATATGCCGCAGCACTTCGGAAAGAGCCTGCAGTTTGGCAAGCGAACGGGCTTCCAAGTGTTCAGAAATAATGTTCGGACGCGCGCCGGCATCGACCAGCGCCGCTGCCATCCGTAAGGTGTGTCCTGTCGTATTGCTGAATTTAAAAAAGCCGCTGTCTGTCGCAATCGCCAAATACAATGCATCGGCCCATGCGGCATCGATAGGCACGTTCCATGCTAAAAAGAGGTCGGTTAAAATTTCACCGGCTGCGGCAAAGTCCGGACGGATATATTCCCAATCAGCAAAATGCTGATTGGAAATATGATGGTCTATATTCAAAACTTTTCCTTTGGCCAGGGAAGCCGCTGCCCCTAATCGCTTCATGTCGGTAGCATCCAATACTACCGTAAGCCAGGAATCATCTGTCTGAACTGCATCCGGTTTTTGAATAGCCGCATAGTCTTTTAAAAAGCTGAATTTTTCATCCACGTCGTCATCCAAAACGACAACAACCTCTTTTTGCAGTGAACGCAGCCAGCCGTACAAGGCCAAGGTACTGCCAATGGCATCTCCATCCGGACTGACATGCGCCGTGACAACAATATGGTCATAGTGTTCCAATACGCGGCGTATTTCTTGTATTGAAGAATTCATATGTTTTAGTCCTTCTTTTCAATGTCACGAAGAATTTTATCAATCTTCATGCCATAATCCAAAGATGTATCTTCTTTAAACTCAATCGTCGGTGAATAGCGAATTCCCAAACGCCGTCCCACTTCTGTACGAATATAGCCTGTCGCATGTTTTAACGCTTTCATCGTATCTTGTTTTTCTTCCGGTTTACCAAAGAGACTGACATATACGGTTGCTTCACGTAAATCACCAGTAATCCGCGCATCAGTAACTGTAACAAAACCAAGGCGGGGATCTTTTAATTCACGAAGCAGGATGTTGGAAACTTCCTGCTTGATGAATTCTTGTATTTTACGAACTCGTAATTCTCCCATAATTCTTTATCCTCACTTATTCCGGTTCTACTTCTACCATTTCATACGCTTCGATTTCATCGCCTTCTTTTATGTCGCGATATTTGTCAAGCGTAATGCCGCATTCGTAACCGGAAGCAACTTCTTTTACATCATCTTTAAAACGACGGAGACCGTCAATTTCTCCTTCATGAACAACAATACCATTGCGAATCAAGCGGATTTTGGACGTGCTGGTAATTTTTCCTTCTTTGACATAGGAGCCGCCAACAATGACTTTCGGCGTTGTAATGACTTTGCGGACTTCTGCGCGGCCGATAATCTTTTCTTCGTATTTCTTTTCCATCATGCCTTTGATAGCCGCTTCGACATCATTGATAGCATCGTAAATAACACGATACATACGCATATCGACGTTTTCATGTTCGGCTGCCTTACGAGCTGCCGCATCCGGCCGAACGTTAAAGCCAATGATAATCGCATTGGATGCAGAAGCCAGCATGATATCGGATTCGGTAATGGCACCGACGCCGGCATGTACAATAGAAATACGAACTTCGTCGCTCTTGATGGCAAGCAGCGACTGGCTCAATGCTTCTACAGAGCCCTGAACGTCCCCTTTGACAATCAGCGGCAGTTCTTTCAGTTCACCCTGCTGAATTTGGTTGAACAAGTCATCGAGCGTAACTTTGGCGTTGACATGAAGTTCTGAAGAACGTTTCTTTTCCATACGTTTTTCAGCGACGCTGCGCGCCGTTTTTTCGTCTGTTACATCCAAAATATCGCCGGCTTCCGGCACATCGTTCAAGCCCAAAATTTCTACAGGGAAGGACGGTTCTGCCTTCTTAACCCGTTCGCCGCGTTCGTTGGTCATGGCACGAACTTTACCGAAGCACGGGCCGACAATAATCGTATCGCCTACATGAAGCGTACCTTTTTGGATCAATACGGAAGCCACCGGGCCGCGGCCTTTATCCAGTTTCGCTTCAATGACAACCCCTTGCGCCGGACGGTTCGGGTTGGCTTTTAATTCGGATACTTCTGCCAATACCAAAATATTTTCCAGTAAGTCATCCAAGCCGATTTTTTTGTGCGCTGAAACAGGAACCATAATCGTGTCGCCGCCCCAGTCTTCACTAATCAAGCCGTATTCGGTCAGCTGCTGCATGACATGTTCCGGATTGGCACTTTCTTTATCAATTTTGTTAATAGCTACAATAATCGGTACCCCTGCCGATTTGGCATGGTTGATAGATTCGATAGTCTGCGGCATGACACCGTCGTCAGCAGCTACTACCAAAACGGCAATATCTGTTACCTGGGCGCCGCGGGCACGCATAGCCGTGAAGGCTTCATGGCCCGGCGTATCCATAAAGGTGATTTTTTTGCCCTGATACCGAACCTGATATGCACCAATATGCTGCGTAATGCCGCCTGCTTCATGGCTGGTGACATTGGTCTGGCGGATAGCATCCAGCAGACTGGTCTTGCCATGGTCAACATGGCCCATGATCGTAACGACAGGCGGACGTACTTTCAAGGTTTCCGGTGGATCGACAATTTCTTCAAGTTCTGTCGGGTCTTCCGGCGGTGCTTCCTTCGTAACGGCAACGCCAAATTCATCGGCAATCAACGAAGCTGTTTCATAATCGATTTCCTGATTGATGGTTGCCATAATGCCGCCCATCAAAAGTTTTTTGATAACTTCCCCAACTTCGCGGCCTAAGCGTTCTGCAAAGTCTTTGACGATAATCGTTTCCGGCAGTTCAATAGATGTCGGGTAATTTTTCTTTTTAGCAGCTTCTGCATGCTGCGTCTGCTGCGGCTGATTTTTGTGATTTTTATTTTTATGCTTTCCCTTGTTCAATACGTTGGACAGCAGCGTATGCGGTCTGTTTTTCCCGCCCTGGCTGCCGCGGTTTGCATTCTGCCCTCGTTTGTTGCGTTTATTGTCTGAACGATTGCTGCTGTCACCGCCGCCCTGCTGTGTACGGCCGAAAAACTTAGTGCGCTTGCCATCACCAGAACCGCCTTGTTTCGTGTCATTTTGACGATTGGAACGGCCCTGCTGGCTGCCAGCGCTCTGCGTTTTGTCTTTACGTATATTGGAGTTGTTTTTGGCATTGCGGTTTGCTGGTTGTCCCTGGCGTTTTCCGCTGTTAGTCCGTTCATTTCGTCCTTGTTTCGTGTTATTTCCCTGATTATTTTGGCGTTCCTGATGTTTTCCTTGCGTTGCGCGGCTGTTATCGTTCACTTTTCGGCTAGTTCCTTCCATTCCTTTTTTGGCTTCTGCCACTTTTTTATCTTTATCATTTTGTTTCGACTTCTTAAAAGACGTATCCAAAATGGATTTCATTTTATCATCGATACCGGTAAAATTGCCGGCCTTGATATTATGGTCTCCTAATACCTTGATGACAGTTTTGGCTGACACGCCGTAGTCCTTTGCTGCTTCATATACTCGTTTCGTCATCTAGTTACCCCCTTTATCCATCGTTTTCATCACTTTGGCAATCGCTTTGGCAAATCCTGCATCTGTCAGTAAAACGACAACGTTCTGCATCTTGCCTACAGCCTGCCCCAATTCTTCTTTTGTGAATATATCTATCACTGTAATTCCTTTTCGCTGTGCCAGGCGGCGGTATTTTTCTACATTATCACTGCCGCCGTCATATGCTAAAAACAGCATGGGAACTGTATGTTTTTTTAAATGATTCGCTGCTGCAAAATCACCGCAGATGGTCTTACGAGCCCGATAAGCCAGTCCCAACAGGCCGCTTATCCGTTCCTGCGCCGTCATGATAATTCCTGCCGCAGACTTTCATAAATATCGTCTGATACGTTTGTCTTCAGCGACCGTTCCAGCCGATGTTCTTTATAGGCTTTTTCCAGGCAGTCCGGGTTTTGGCAAATATACACGCCGCGGCCTGACTTTTTGCCGGTTTTATCAATTTCAACGGCTCCTTCCGGCGTGCGGACGATGCGAATCATTTCTTTTTTGCTTTTTTGTTCCTGACAGCCGGCACAGACACGGAGCGGTATTTTTTTCTTTTTCATAAGCGCCTCCTATTCCTGTGCATCAGTCGGATTGTCCGACGGCAGAGCCAAGTCGCTTAAAATATCCATATCTGCATCCGTTGGTTCAGCAGCTTCTTCGATATGTGCTTCTGCGGCTTCCTGTGCCTGGCTTTCACTCTTTATGTCAATTTTCCAATTTGTCAATTTAGCGGCCAGCCGTGCATTTTGCCCAGCCTTGCCAATAGCCAGCGACAGCTGATAATCCGGTACGACTACGCTGGATGATTTATCCGATTCATCAACGGTAACAGAGATAACCTGCGCCGGGCTCAGGGCATTGGCAATATAAACAGCCGGATCTTCGTCCCATTTGACAATGTCAATCTTTTCATTCTGCAGTTCTGTGACGATATTTTGGACGCGCGTACCTTTCGGCCCTACACAAGCGCCGACAGAATCTACATTTTCGTCGCGTGAATAGACAGCGATTTTAGAGCGGCGGCCCGGTTCTCTGGCAACGGATTTTAATTCCACAACGCCTTCATAAATTTCAGGCACTTCCAATTCAAACAGACGCTTCAACAATCCCGGATGGGTACGGGATACAAGAATTTGTGCCCCTTTGGTCGTCTTTCTGACTTCGACGACATAGCATTTAATACGCTGGCCAACAGCGTAATTTTCTGTAGGAATCTGTTCCGATACGGGAAGTACGGCTTCCGCTTTGCCTAAATCCACATAGACGTTGCGGTTTTCAATACGCTGAATAAGGCCCGTAATAATGTCATCAGTGCGATTGTAAAATTCATCATATACAATATTGCGTTCTGCTTCACGAAGGCGCTGAATCATGACCTGTTTTGCTGCCTGCGCTGCAATGCGGCCAAAATTATCCGGCGTAACATCGACATTGACTACATCGCCGACTTCATATTCCGGATTGATTTTTCTGGCGTCTTCCAAGGAAATTTCATTATGGGGATTTTCCACTTCATCCACAACTGTTTGGGCTGCGACGATGCGGTAGTCACCAGTTTCACGGTTCAATTCTACATCCGCAATCGGATTGGCTTCCGGTTCTTTCTTATACGCCGTAATCAATACCGCTTCCAGCGAATCACAGATAACGTCGGTTGAAACCCCTTTCTCTTTAGATAAAAAAGCAATAGCATTCAGCAATTCTTTATTCACGTTTACACCCTCCATTAAAAATCAATATGCAAGCGAATCTGCGATATATCTTTCAGTGTCAATGTTTCTTCTTGTTCATCAATGCGTACTGTTACGGTACCGTCTTCATTTTTTCGTACCAACTCAGCCACTAAATCCTTGGTTCCTTTATATGGTTTAAAAAAGTGAATATCTACAGTACGTCCTGCATAACGGATGAAGTCCTTATCTTTTTTCAAAATACGGTCCAGCCCCGGCGAAGATACTTCCAACAAATAATTATCCTGTATTGGGTCTTTTTCATCCAGCACCTTGCTTAATTTTTCACTGACGCGCTGACAGTCTTCCAAATCCACACCGCCGTCTTTGTCGATAAACACACGCAAATACCAGTTTTTCTCCCGCACATATTCCACATCAACCAGTTCCAATGCGGTTCCGGCTATTATTTGTTCTACTTCTTGGGCAATTAAATCTTCAATATGTTCACGTCTCATCCTATTCACCAGCTATCCTTTTAAATTCGTGTAGGTAAAAGTTAAGAGTGGGCTTACACCCACTCTTCATCAATCAAACCTAAATTACTTTTAGTATACCACTTGGCCCTCGTTCTGACAACGTTGTCAAGCAGAAATTACGCCATATCGGCCTGTATAGCATCCAAAACGGGCAACAGCCGTTTTTCCAATGCCTGCTCCAATTCCTTGAGGGAAGACGTATCAAAATCATGGACTAGATTCGGAAAATTATGAATACGCCGTTCCGCAAAAAAATCATCACGCAGTACGTTATACATGAGAGATAATCCGCTTTGCGTTTCTTCTTGATAATAGGACAGTATCATATAGGACCCGTTAATAATCCGCACGGCTTCATTCGGGCGAATCAGCCGCGTAAAGCCATGGTATTCGGTCGGCAAAAACCGGTCCCATTGGACGACAGGAATTCCTTTGTCTTTTAGGATCACGCTGAAATTGCAGGCTGGTTCTACATAGTAGTCATGAATCAGACGAGCCAGCCGTTGTTCTACCATCGAGCGGAACAACGCAAAATCACTCGTAATAAATTCAATCAGCGCAAATTCCAGCATGCCAATATCCGTGCGCACAGAAAATTCTTCTGAGTCCGGATTCAATACAGCCCGTACAGTCCAATGATTCACAGGATTGCTATACAGGAACAGCAAGTATTCCTTATCAGCCCCATTTTCCTGTATCATGCGATATTCTGCCGATAACTGAAAATCTCCCACCTGAAGTGGGAGAATAGAAGCGATATTCCATTGTTTGAGTGTTTCAATCAATGTATCATCCATAATAAAAATGTGGTGCGGTTGGCGGGAGTTGAACCCGCACGATCAGAGATCACTGCCGCCTGAAGACAGCGCGTCTGCCATTCCGCCACAACCGCACATCTTAACTAAAAACCATAAAGGTGTTTATATTGCTGTTCGTTCAGCAAAACTATCTTAACATACTCACGGGTTTCTGTAAAGGGTATTTTTTCTATTTCTGAAAAATCTTTTTGCCAGCCATACTCTTCTATCCAGGAATCCACATACCCGCGGCCTGCATTATAGGCGGCTAATGCCAATACTTTGTTCCCGTCGTACTCCTTTAACAAATACGCCAAATACCATGTTCCCAGGCGGATATTTGTCTGTACGTTGCTCAGCTTATCCGGCGTATATCCCGTCATATGCATCTGCTCAGCAATCCACGATGCCGTATCGGGCATAATCTGCATCAAGCCTTCTGCTCCTCTATGGGAAGAAGCTCCTTCGTCAAATTTGCTTTCCACTAAAATAACGGCGGCAACCAATGCCGGATCTACGCCGTCTTCATATGAATATTGGCGCACCATATAGTCATATTGAAGCGGATACACAAATTTTCGCATTACCTCATCTTTCCAATGATAAAAATAGTTGACAGAAAAACAAAGCAGTGCAACCGCTATTAGAATTTTTCCTCTTGTATGCGTTTTTCGTCTCAATGCAAACTCCTACCGTTTTTCCAATCGCACTAACAGCTGCTTCCACTGTTTTTGCACTTGTTTTTCCGTGTTTTCCAAAGACGCCGTATTGTCAATGATGACCTGTGACAAAGACCGTTTTTCATCAATGGGAAACTGGGAATGAATACGCGCCAGCGCTTCTTCTTTCGTATAGCCGTTGCGTGCCATGAGCCGCGTAAGCTGCGTTGCCGCATCTACGTATACAAGCCATACTTCATCAACGTACGAGTGATATTTTACCTCAAACAGCAAAGGCATGTCAAGAAAAACTATCTTCGTACCGGCATTTTCCAGCATCGCAGTACGGCGGTCTATTTCTCGGTGAATCAAAGGAAACAAAATATCTTCCAGTTCTTTTTTTCGCGCTGTGTCGGTGAAAACGACACTGCCGATATATGCTCTGTTCATCGTTCCGTCCGACAGCAGCGCCTGTGGGCCAAATGCATGGACTACGGCCTGCAGTCCTTCTGAACCGGGCTGCACTACATCTCTGGCAATGATATCGCAGTCAATAATCGCTGCGCCGTAATCACGAAGCATAGAAACCACTGTACTTTTGCCGGATGCAATCCCGCCGGTCAACCCAATTTTATACATAACAATACCTCCCTACAGCTGACAGTGCGGGCAATAATGCGTCCCTCTGCCAGCTAGTTTCTTATACTGAATCGGCTTGCCGCAGAAGACGCAGGCTTGTCCTTCCCGTCCATAGACCAGCAGATGGTCTTGGTTTTGGCCTTCTCTTCCGCTTCCATTCACAAAATCACGAATCGTCGTCCCGCCGTATTTGATTCCTTCCTGCAGCACATGGACAATGGCGTCATGCAGTTTAACTGTTTCCTCTGCCGTAATGGCGCAGCAGCGTCTAAACGGTGAAATCCGAGCCAAAAACAAGGCTTCATCGACATAAATGTTGCCGAGTCCTGCTACCTTGGTCTGGTCCAGCAAAAAGCTTTTACTATACCGCTGGCTTTTAGACAGCATGCTGCCCAAATACGCCGCCGTAAATTCAGGGCTGTTGCCGTCAGGCCCCAGCGTATCATATCCTTTGATGCCAGTCGGCCCCTGCGGCGGCACAAGCCATAAACAGCCAAAGGTGCGAATATCCCGATACACCAGGGTGCCTTCACTGAGCGAAAAAATAATATGAGCCGCTTTAATATCATCCTGCCAATGCGGTATGTATATCAGGCTGCCGGTCATACGCAGATGCACAAGCAGCGAATACGGGCCGCTGCACTGCAAAAATAAATATTTTCCCCTGCGCCGTACCGTTTCAATGGTCTGGCCTGTCAAGCGTTTTACAAACTCATCGGGCCCGGCATTTTTAATCAGCCGGGCCAGACGGACATCGATATGTGTCATTCGTTTGCCTGAAACATACTGATTGATATACGCGCGGACTGTTTCTACTTCCGGTAATTCAGGCATACGTCCTCCTATTTCGCTTCTTCCCAATTTTTTCCATAATGAATATCCACAATAAGCGGCACAGACAGCGTGACGATATGTTCCATCGTATCTTTGAGCAGCGCTGCCGCTTCTTCCCGTTCATCTGCCGGCACTTCCAAGACCAATTCGTCATGCACCTGTACTAACAGCTGGCTCTTTAGGTGCCGTTCTTCCAATTTCTGCTGTACGGCATTCATAGCCATTTTGATAATATCTGCCGCGCTGCCTTGAATCGGCGTATTCATCGCCGTTCGTTCGGCAAACGAACGACGCGTAAAGTTTTTGCTGTTGATTTCCGGCAGCACCCGAATTCGTCCAAACATGGTTTTGGCAAAGCCGGTCTGATGGGCCTGCGCAATGAGCCCGTCCATATACGCATGAACGGTACTGTAGCGTGCAAAATATGAATCAATATATTGTTTAGCCTGCTGGCGTGAAATAGAAATATTGCGTGCCAGCCCAAAATCACTGATGCCATAGATGATGCCAAAATTAACGGCCTTGGCGTGCGAACGCTGTTCCGGCGTAACATCCTCCCAAGGAATGCCGAATACTTCAGACGCAGTCCGGCGGTGAATGTCCTGATTTTTCAAAAAGCCGTCTACCATCGTCGGATCTTGGGACAAATGCGCCAACAACCGCAGTTCAATCTGCGAGTAATCACCGGACAAAATATACTCGTACCCTTTTCCCGGCACAAACAAAGAACGAATTTTTCGTCCTTGTTCGGTACGAATCGGTATATTCTGCAGATTCGGATCGGAACTGCTGAGGCGTCCCGTAGCTGTCACCATTTGATTAAACGACGTATAAATCCGCCCTGTTTCGGCAGAAACCAACGGTTCCAAACCATCTAAATACGTGGAAATCAGCTTTTTCAGTGCCCGGAACTGCAAAATTTTAGGAATCATCGGATGCTTATCCAGCAACGCATCCAATACTGCTGAATCCGTTGAATAACCGGTTTTCGTCTTTTTAATCACCGGCAGCTGCAGTTTTTCAAACAGAATCACGCCCAGCTGTTTGGGCGAATTGATATTGAATGTTTCTCCGGCATCTTCATAAATTGCTTCTTCCAAGGCATCGGCTTCTAAGGATAATTCCTGCTTCATTTCCATAAGCCGCTGCATATCTACGGTAAACCCATTCATTTCCATGACAGCCAGCGTATGAATCAACGGAATTTCGATGCGTTCATAGAGCTGCATCAAGCCCGCTGTTGCCAACGCTTCTTTTTCCTTGGGCCAAAGCTGATACGCAAACAGCGCATCGCTGGCTGTGCACGTATTGTCATTTTCTGTATCTTCATGCAGAGGTACATCAAATGCTTCGGATAAATACAGCATACCGTACGATGTTCTGGTCGGTTCCAGCAAGTACGCCCCTAAGACGACATCCTGCAGGACTATCGGCGTATCCGTATACTGTGACAATACTTTTACCAGCCGCTTGCCGTCCGTCGTAATGACTTCTTTGGCAGTCGTAAGCGCTGTCATATAGGCGGCATATTGGTCCGGCGGGATGATGCATACGCCCTGCTCAGACGCCAAAGCCAGCACTTGTACTTCCGGTACAGGCACGGTCTGGGTATACACCGCTTCTACAGCCACACGCTGTCCTGCGATGCACGTCGGCGGCATTTCACCAGCCGTGCGTATCGTCAGCTTTGTTTCCGGCTCGTTGGCAGCCAAGGCCGAAAAGCGGTCAAAGGCAGCAAACCGTTCCAATAAATTGCGAAAGCCCAAACTGCGAAACAGTGCCGTTACATCCTCTTCACGAGGCTGGGGCAAAAACATTTCCAAGGTATATTCAATAGGGACATCGCAGCGAATCGTCGCCAATTCTTTAGACAACATAGCGTTATCTTTATGATCGGCCAGTTTTTCCTGCAGTTTTTTCCCTTTTACCTCAGCTATATGGTCATACACACCTTCGACGCTTTGAAACTGCGTAATCAATTTTAACGCCGTTTTTTCTCCTACACCGGGAACGCCGGGAATGTTGTCGGCTGTATCTCCCATCAGGGCTTTCATATCAATAACTTGTTTGGGTGTATACCCATATTCTGCCAGCATGACGTCCGGCGTAACAGCCTGCATGTTAGTAATTCCCTTTTTAGTCAGATGAACCGTGACCGTATCGTCTACGAGCTGCAGCGCATCTCTATCGCCAGTGACGACAGCTACATTCAGTGTTTTTTCCATGTGCCGGGCAATCGTACCGATAATGTCGTCTCCTTCATAGCCTTCCAATTCCAAAACATGAATTCCCAAGCAGGCTAAGACTTCCCGGATTAAGGCAAACTGAGGCCGCAGCTCATCCGGTGCCGGTTTTCGGGTTGCTTTATACCCGTCAAACAAATCATTGCGAAAAGTATGCTTTCCCTTGTCAAAAGCGACAGCTACATACTGCGGGTCGAGTTGTTCATACAGTTTTAACAGCATATTCAAAAAGCCATACACGGCATTGGTCGGCCGTCCCTGGCTGTCTGTCAAATGAGGAATCGCATAAAAGGCACGGTACAAGAGACTGCTGCCGTCAATAATTACTAATTTTTCTTTCATACGTTCCTCCGCTTACCGTTTCAAAAAAGATCTGACAATATTATATACACAATAAATAAGGAAGGCGCCAATCAAATAAGGCATTGCCATAATTAAAAAGCCCAAGGCGCTGACAATAATGGCCAATATGCAAAACACAATAACACCCAAAGCCAGCTTGACACGCCAAGACAAGCCGGATGTCATAATATGAATACCGCTGGGTCCCTGCGGGCCCTGCTGTTGTCTATACGATTCTTCGTATAGCTTCTTTTGTTCCTGCACAGTACCATCTTCTTCTATGGTCTGCCCCCGAAAGCTGTCCCGTTCATGATTGGACATTACCTTGGCTTCTTCCTGCTGTGCAATGCGATGGCATACTTCACACAATCCATCGTCATATACAGCTTCTCTATCACAAAAACGACATTTCATATAGTTCCTCCTGATATGGTATATACCTGTATACAAACAGCAATATAGTCTTAAATTCGTATCTATTATATCATAAGAAAAAACCTGTGTCTTCCACGATGCAGATGGGGAAACACAGGTTTATCATTTTTATATGTATTCTTCTTTTATTTTTATTTTGCCATCATTTCAGCTACTTTATTAGCAAAGGCTGCCGGGTCATCCGGCATAATGCCTTCCAATAACAATGCCTGATCGTAGAGCATCTTACAGTAATCTTTAAATTCCGGTGTATCTTTGCCTGCATCATGAACAGCCTGCAGTTTAGCAAACAGCTGATGCTGCGGGTTGATTTCCAAAATACGGCGTGCTTTCAGCATCGGATTATCTGCTGCGGCAAAGGCTTGTTCCATCGCCAGGGACGGGCCGGCTGCATCGGCAACGAGGCAGACAGCGCCGGTTTTCAGACGGTTGGATAAACGTACATCCACTACTTTACCATCGAGGAAGTCTTTCATATCTTTTAAAAGGCCTTCATTATTTTTGGCCAAATCTTCATTTTTCTTCTTTTCTTCTTTGAATGCATCATCTTCCAAATCCAAGTCGCCGCGGCTGATAGAATGGAACTGTTTGCCGTCATATTCCCGAATAGCTTCTACAGCAAATTCATCGACTGGGTCGGTCATGCAGAGGACTTCAATATCTCTATCGCGGAGCATTTCCATCTGCGGCAGCGCTTCAATAGCGTCTTTATCTTTACCCGTTGCATAATAAATCTTCTTCTGGCCGTCTTTCATGCGGCTGACATATTCTTTCAACGTGCAGAGCTTGCCGTCTTTGGAAGACATAAAGAGAAGCAAATCTTTCAATTTATCGACATTGTTTTCACCGGTCATCATACCGCTGTATACGCCGATTTTTAAGGATTTGCCATATTCAGCCCAGAATTTTTCATATTTTTCACGATTCTTTTCCAGGTTGCGGGCCAAGGTCTTCAAAATATTCTTTTCCAAATTGCGGCCAATCAGCTTCAATTCACGGCTCTTCTGCAGCAGTTCACGGGAAATGTTCAGTGACAAATCCGGAGAATCTACCAGCCCTTTGACGAAGCGCAGGTAATCCGGCAGCAAGTCTTTGCATTTGTCCATGATGAAGACATGGCGGGAAAACAGCTGAATGCCCGGTTCATAATCAGAATAATAGAGGTTAAACGGTGCGCTGCCCGGAATAAACAAGAGCGCTGTATAATCAACAGCACCTTCGACGCGCGTATGGAAAATTTCCATGGGGTCGTCCCATTCGTAGAACTGATGCTGGAAAAATTCTTTGTATTCTTCCGGTTTGATATCCGATTTATTGCGTGTCCACAACGGCTGCATAGAATTGAGCGTCCGTGTTTCCGTATGTTCTTCTTCCGGCGCATCTTCGATTACGTTGCCGTCTTTATCTTTTGGTTTTTCTTTGGTCGTAAATTCCATCGTAATCGGGTAGCGGATATAATCAGAATATTTCTTGACCAAACTCTGCAGCGTCATTTTATCCGTATAATTTTCTTCTGAATCGCTGCCGTAAAATTCTTTGCCTAAATGCAGGATAATGGACGTGCCATGTTTTGGCTTTTCACATTCTTCCAACGTGTACTGGCCGTCACCGGCAGATTCCCATTTATATGCCTGTGCTTCGCCGGCCTTACGCGTAACGACTGTAACCGTATCGGCAACCATAAATGCAGAATAAAAACCAACACCGAATTGGCCGATGAGGTCTTTATCCGTACTGCTGTCTGAATCTTGCGCTTCTTTCAATTTTTCCAAAAATGCTTTGGTCCCGGATTTGGCGATGGTCCCCAAATTCTGCATGAGGTCTTCTTTGTTCATGCCCAAGCCATTATCAGAAATCGTCAGCGTATGCGCTGCTTCATCCGGCGTCAAATGGATTTCAAATCCTGTATCCCCTTCAAGCAAATCGCTGTTTGTCAACGACTGGTAATGCAGTTTATCAATCGCATCAGATGCGTTGGAAATCAATTCACGTAAGAAAATTTCATGATTCGTATAAATAGAATGGACCATCAAGTCCAGTAACTGTTTCGTTTCTGCCTGAAATTCAAATGTTTCTTTTGCCATAATCAGCAGTCTCCTTCTTGAATGTATTAGCACTCCCTTCGTGTGAGTGCCAGTCTCTGTTTATATAATACAATAAAAAGTCAAATAGTCAATAGAAAAATAAAAAATAAGCAGCCAATGCACAGACCATTTGAAAGACAATCCATGATGTGCTGCTTATTTCATACAGTATTATTTTTTGAATACACTCATATCCAGGCAGTCAAACCCCTGCAGCAAGTCTTGTACCTGAGCAGCAATGGCTTGGCAGCCGCCTTGTTTGCTGCTTTCTACATTGAGCGGCATATTGGGATCGTGCAGGGACATGCGCAGCAGCGCCCAGCCATTGGCAAACACCAGGCGAACGCCTTCATACGACGGCTTGGCAATCGCAATGCCTGCCTGCGCTGCCCGTGCTTCAAACTGCTGCAGTACAGCTGCGCCATAGGCTTTGGCATCATCCGTTCCCTGTATTTTCAGCCGGTATTCTTTGCTTTCTGCCGGCTGTGCCAATTTAGCAATCAAATCGCCGAGGACTTTTCCTTCTTTTTTGGCTTTTGCCGCAGCGATGAGCAGTTTGACAGCCAAATACGCGCCATCGTCCAAATAGTAATTTTCGCTGAGCGCACCGTGGCCTGATGTTTCAATGGCCAGCGGCGAAACGGTTCCCTGCTGATTCAGGCGGATGCATTCATCAATGACGTTCTTATAGCCGCGCATATACCGATGATGCACCAGATGCAGTTCGTCCTGCAGGAATGCCGTCAATTCATCAGAGGTAACAGAATCCGTGACAATCGTACTGCCCGGATAATCCGGTGCTAAAATAGCGGCCATCATCGCAATCAAGGCATTGCGGTTAATTTCTTCCCCATCAGGAAGAACTGCGCTCATGCGGTCTACGTCCGTATCGAAAATCAAGCCCAAATCGGCATGATGCTGCAGGACAGCCTGGCGAATGGCTTCCATCGCTTCTTTGTTTTCCGGATTGGGAATATGATTGGGGAACATGCCGTCCGGTTCCAGGAACTGGCTGCCTGTCGTATCAGCGCCCAACGCAGCCAGTACTTTGTCTGCAAAGAAACCGCCGCCGCCGTTGCCGGCATCGACGACGATATGCATCCCTGCCAGCGGCTGGCTGTCTGCCGCAGCGCCCAGTCCTTCTCTGATTTTACGGCACAAATGCGCAGCATATACATCTATAATATTCAATGGCGCTGCAGTCGGTACCGGCACCTGCGCTTCTGCGATGCCAGACGCATATGTCAACACTTCTTTTATTTCACTTTTTTCCAAGCCGCCGTCTTTTGTGAAAAATTTAAGGCCGTTGCGGTTGTACGGCAAATGGCTGGCCGTAATCATAATGGCTCCGTCCATCTGTGTCTGCGGAAAAACGATAGACATAAACATGGCCGGCGTCGATGCCAGTCCGCAGTCAGCCATGGCAGCGCCCTGTCCCTGCAGCCCCTGAAATACAGCTTTTTTCATGATACCTGCCGAAATCCGCGAATCATGGCCTACGGCAATCCGCAGCGTTTTCGTTTCTTTCCCTAATTTTTTAGCCAAAAAAACGGCAAAGCCGGCAGCAATCCGATTGGCTGCTTCCGGAAACAAGGTAACCGGTTCGCCTGCTTCACCGGCTACGGCTACACCGCGCACATCACTGCCATTTTGCAATTTCATCATATCTTCAGTATTAATCATCGTGCATCCTCCTATGTCGATATATGAACCATACATGTCTATGTATTATGGTACTGGAAAATACCGAGAATTACAAGAAAAATGTATGACCCTGTTTCGTATGTATGATATACTTATAACAACTTTATTTTTTTGAGGTGATACATGATGCTGCATACTGCGCCATCCCACGAGGGAAAAGCAAAACTTTCGTTACTGTCGGCAATGCTCATTTTCGGTACGATAGGTCTTTTTATCCGCTATATCCCCCTGCCGTCTTCACTGATAGCCTTCTCCCGCGGTTTTATCGGCACGCTGTTCATTCTCTTATTTCTTGCTGTAAAACGAATGCCAATTTCTTGGACAGCTATCCGCCAAAATATAGGCCGCCTGCTTCTTTGCGGCATCTGTATCGGTTTTAACTGGATTTTTCTTTTTGAGGCCTATCGGTACACGTCAGTCGCCATTGCTACGCTTTGCTATTATATGGCTCCTATTATTGTCATTTTAGTTTCACCCATCGTTTTGAAAGAACGGCTGACCGTGTGTAAATCGTGCTGCGTCGCGCTGGCACTTATCGGCATGATACTCGTCTCCGGCATCGGTCAGGACACGGGAACGACAAATGTTACAGGTATCTTTTTTGGTTTAGGAGCTGCCGTGCTGTATGCCGCCATCATTATCCTGAACAAAAAGCTCTCTCCCATTGCCGCATATGACAAAACCATCATGCAGCTGGGTATTGCTTCATTGATTTTGCTTCCCTACGTCTTTGCCACAGAGGATATCGCCGCCATCGCCGTGCCGCCATTGGCTTGGATTTTTCTTTTGGTTCTCGGCATCGTTCATACTGGCTTTGCCTATACATTATATTTTGGGTCTTTATCCTTTTTGCGGGGACAGACGATTGCCTTATTCAGTTATTTAGATCCTATTTTTGCTATTTTTCTTTCTGCCGTCGTACTGCATGAGCCCTTGACCGGACCGGGTTTGCTGGGAGCCGTCTTAGTACTGGGGTCTACCTGCTTTAGTGAATGGAAAGGATAACTCGTATGCAGCATACGATGCAGTGTATTCGATTGGCACACCATTACAAAAGGAGGAATTTTTATGACAGCTTACAAAATTATCGCCTGCGACATGGATGAAACCCTTCTCAGCAGCGATGCTTCTATTTGTCAGCGTAATATAGAAATCATTCAAAAAGCGGTGGCACAAGGTGTCAAATTCGTGCCCTGCACCGGACGAGGATTTCGTTCTGTAGAAGGGGTATTAACGACACTGGGATTACTCAACCAGGCAGACCAATACGTCATTGGCTTTAACGGTGCCAGCATTACGGAAAACAACGGACATCGTTCCCTATTTTGGGATCCTATCCCGTTTGCTTTGGCTGATGAAATCTACCAAAAAGGGGGATTGTACGGCATGTGCATGCATATCTATACGCGTGATACTGTATATATCCGTGCGATTACGCCTGATGAAGAAGCCTTTTTACACGGCCGCATGGCCTATGTGCCTACGGATGCCGCAACACTTGATTTTATTCGCGGCAAAGAAGAAGTCTGCAAGCTCATTATTATGAATACAGACGATGCCGTACTGCAAGCCATTCATCAAGATATGCAGCCGCTGCTGGCCGATATTACAGTCAGCTTCTCCAGCAACCGCTATATTGAATTCATGCACAAAGGCGTCACTAAAGGCGTCGGCTTGCTGCAGTTAGCCCATCTTTTACACGTTCAGCCAGCCGAAACAATGGCCATTGGCGACAATATCAATGATATCGAAATGCTAAAAGCAGCCGGCCTCAGCGTCGGCGTTCACAACTTAAATCCGGCTATTCGTTCGTACTGCGATGTAATTACTGACGCAACCAACAACGAAGGGGCCGTAGCCGAAGCGATTGAACGATTTGTCCTGCGCTGAAGCCGTACCGTACGCCAGATGGGTACATTGACAACAGATATATTGAATTGGTATGCCAACTACAAAAAAGATGTTTGCTCTCCACAGAGAAGCAAACATCTTTTTTAGTATCCATTCTAGAATATTATCGAATGACACGGCGGGACGGGCCCAAAATGCGGACGCTGTTTAAGACAACAGCTAAGGTTGCTGTATTATGAATAACAGCTGCCCAAAGCGGACTGATGCGGCCTAACGCGCCAAGAAGCATAGCTACCGAGTTGACGACAATCGTCGCTGTAAAGTTTTGATTAATTACTTTCATCGTACGACGGCCAATCTGCAGGGCATCGCAAAGCTTGCTCGGGTCTTCGGAACGAATCGTAATCGCTGCCGATTCAGCAGCAATATCCGTCTTATTGCCGCCCAGGCTTACACCGATGTCAGCAAAGGCCAACGCCGGTGCATCATTAATACCGTCACCGACCATCATGACATTGCCGCGTTTTTGCAGTTTCATGACATAGTTGGCTTTGTCTTCCGGCAGGATTTCAGCATGATACGAATCAATATCCATAGCATGCGCAACTTCTGCTGCCATTTCTTTGGAGTCCCCTGTCAGCATGACAACTTCATCGATGCCAATACGGCGCATCTGATTCAATGTCTTTTTCATGGCCGGACGAACCGGATCTTCAATCGTCAAGCAGCCAAGATATTGTTTATCTCTGGCAACATAGAGCAAGTTTTTACCCCACGATTTATCGCTGATTTCAGGAACGCCCTGTACCTCTTCTTCCTGCATAAACCGGCGGCTGCCAACGAGAACATCGCCGCCCTGATACGTTTCAAAATCAGGTACTGTCGCTTTCATGCCGCGAGCCACAATCGTTTCAGAGGTTTCATGAGGCGGCGTTTCCCAATCTTGTCCCTTGACATACTTTTGAATAGCTACAGCCAATGGATGAACCGAATGCATTTCTGCAGACGCAGCCAGCAGAATCATTTCTTTTTCTTCTACGCCCTTCGCTGTTTCGATATGAGCAATCTGCGGCACGCCCATCGTAATCGTACCGGTCTTATCCAAAACGACAGTATCAATATCTGCCAAGTTTTCGATGTAGTTGCCGCCTTTAATCAAAATCCCCTTGCGGGCTGCCATACCGATAGCTGCAGAAATAGCCGTTGCCGTAGATAATTTCAAGCCGCAGGAGAAGTCAATGAACAGCAGGTTCAGGACGCGCTGCCAATCTTTTGTCGCACCGTACACAATAGCGGCGCCGATAAAGGAAATCGGCACGAGCATATTGGCCATCTTATCGGCAAAATTCTGAACAGGTGCCCGGCGCGTCTGGGCTTCTTCTACCAGATGAATAATCTGTGCCAGCGACGTATCCGCGCCGACTTTTTCGACTTCAATGACCAAGTCACCGGCTTCGATGACGCTGCCTGCATAGACAGACGAGCCTGCCTGTTTAATAGCCGGATTGGATTCGCCTGTAATAGAGGCCTGATTAACAGCCGCGTTGCCAGCTAATACGCGGCCGTCAACACAAATCTTTTCACCCAAATGAACGGCAATATGGTCGCCGACTTTCAGCGATTCTACAGGTACTTTCCGTTCGCGGCCGTTTTCAATAACCCAAACATCCCGCTGATCCAGTTTGAGCAGGCCGGAAATCTGGCGGCGCGCACGTTCAGCCGCATATTCCGTCAGCATTTCTGCGCCATTGGACAAGGCCAGCAATGTCAAGCTGGATTCCGGCTTACCTGCCAGTACAGAGGCAGCTACAGCCGTGGCTGTCAATGTATCTGCGTTGGCTTGATGGTCTTTAACCAGCCCCATAACACCGTTGTAAATAAAGCGGCGGGCAATATACATCGTAAACAGACGGCGGAACAGCAAAATACTTCCGTAAAATTCCGGATTCGTCTTGCGCAAAATATTCATGGCAATAAAGCCGCCTACGGAAAGAATGGCTTCACGGCGGTATGCTGCTACATCCCATTCTTTCTTTTCTTCTTTTTTCTTGCCGTACTTCGTTTCAAACGAACGAACCAGCATACGAACAGCACGCAAATCTACCTGACCGGTATAATAAAAAGTTAATTTCTTTTCATTCGTCGAAGCTGCCACAATGCCCCGAATCTGACGGAGTTTGACACCTAGAATAGGACGCATTCTCACTGGCAGGGTACTATGCAGCTCCATCGTGCAGCATGTATACATCATTTATCGTCCACCTCTCATCAAAGCTGCTGCCCACCATAACATTTGCGGACCTGACGGCCGTTGGTTAAGCATAATCATTTTACGCATGCCCCGAATAATGAAAATAAAGGACACGAGTGAGCGCAGATCCAATACATTTGCCGTTTTTTTAGAAATGATGCCGTTAAACAAATCCAGTGTTTCATACAGCGCATCCCGATACGCAGCCCGGTTGCTGTTTTGCTGCATGATAAGCGCTTCACGCTGTTGATTTTCATTTTCTGTAAACACGCGGCTGCGCAGAAAAACTTCTAATTTATCCATGATTCCTTCATTTTTAGCGCAAAGAAGAATACTGCCTGTTACCGCATTGACCTGTACTGTTTGTATCGCTTTGAGACTTGCTATCTTGCTTTGCAGCATTTCCGCCAATGCCCGATTGCCTACCAAGGCAGCAGCACGGTAGCGGCGGCGCCCCTTTATGGCAGATACGCAAGTAAATGCTGGAATAGCCGTTTCGCCCATCGAAAGCGGTGCGGTTATCTGGGGCTGTACCTTAGGTATCTTAGCGTCCTGATACGCACCAGCTGGTATATCATTCTTACAAAACATGCCGTGAATCGCCTTGCCAATCGACGCTCCCAGCATGAATCCAGAAGCATAAGACATGGTTATCCTCTCCTTTCTACGTGGCTCATAATATATTGTTCCACTCTTGCTAATTCGGTATTCATCCGCAAAACATCCGGACGATACACAATCAGAATCGAACCGGTGACAACGTTTATATCTACCTTGTCAATTTCTTTATAACTTGCAATGTATGCGTATACTTTGCGGCTCAATTCTGCATTGCCAATCAATTTTCGGCTGTGCAGGCGAATCCGTCCCGGTATATAGGACGAGATTTGCACGGCACGAATAATTAAATCCCATTTTGATACAGGTAGAAACACGATGTTAAGCAGCCCTTTCTCTTGCCAAATGTTTAAAAAAGACCATTACCACAAGTGGCAACAGTCTTTTGTTGAGTCATGTACAATTATTTTGCTGCTTCCTGTGCTGCAATCATGTCTTCTAATTCTTCTTTTTGACGCTGTAATTCAGCTAAAGGAACATTAGCAGTTACTGCGCCGGCAGCCGGCTGCTGCAATGCAAGGAGTTGTTGTTCTCTTTCACTAAGCAGTTTGTAACCAAATACACCTGCAACAACACCAATACCTAAGCCAATCCAAAAATCACTATTCTGAAACATAAGGCACCTCTCCTTTGTAAATTATATTGATACTTATTTACGCCCTTTATTATACAAGAAAGACGTGCTGTTGTAAATAGTTATTTATAATATATATCGTTTTCATTACTTAGATGTCTCGTGAAATACTTTATAATATTTTTTACAAGTAATTTACTTTGTTTATATTAATCGATTATTTTTTGTAAAAAGTTTATTTTATTGGTGTAATGTTTAATTATTTTTTATTTTCATATATATCATGTTCTAGTTACAATGTACTATTATAAAAAAAGACTGCCAATAACAACAACAGTTATCATATGGCAATCTTTTCCTATGAGATTAATTTTTATTTTATCTTGTGAAAAACTTTTTTATTCAAACCAGCGCGATAAATCAAATTCTTCACCAATTCGTTCTTTGATATATCCTTGTGCCAAATATAAGCCTAGGAGAGATAATGTAGAAACGCGAAGCATGGTGCTGTCCCAAATATCGCCCAAGTCAGCCAGTGCCGGAGAAATGTCTTCCATAATATCCAGCGCTTCTTCGCCGGTAAAGCTTGCCGGACGTTTTCTGGCCAGCCGCATAATCTGATCTTGCAGCATGCGGTCTTGAATGCCTGTCATGCGGAAAAAGCGCGTCGTCATGCCTTCATCAACCATTGCCAGCTTAATCAGCGGAGAATTGAAGGACTGTACAATAAACTCAGACGGTATCCGTTTGCCCCGCAGCGCTTTCCGCAGTTCTTCTTCCGTAAAGCCGCGGTAACGGAATAATAACGGATACGAATCAGACAAGATTTCAGCAAAATGCGTTTCTTTGCTTTCAAATGCCGTGCAGCGCAAATAATCCAGCTGCTGGTAATACGGCCGTTCTGTCGGGAATCCATCCAAAAACGGCACTACATACTTGTCAACGTATTCACTAAATGTTTCTTTATCAACATTATGTGAATTGCGTGAATACAAAAAGAGAAGCAAAATAGCTAAAATTTTATAATGTTCCGCAGATAAATACGGCATAACTTTCAATGCATCGATGGCAACCAAATGCCGCGTAGATACAGGAGAGCCCTGTACAATATCATCAAATGCCTGCAAGGCCAATGCTTCTACATGGCTTTCCGGATGCGCAGCGTAGGCTTTTTGCAAATTAAGCAGCGCTTCCTGTGCCAGCAGCGTAGACATGGCCTGCTGACGCTGTTCATCGTTAGTACAGCCAATACGCTGAAATGCAGCCGCTGTAATATGTTCGGCCTGTTTTTTCAATTCCGGCGTCACCATGCCGAATTGATTTAAGAAATGATCGGCACACTGCTGAATAAGCGGGGACGAATCTTGTTCTTCTTCCTGTTCGTTCCAAATAGAGCGGCGACCTGCCCCAGCCAGCGGTGCCGCTTTCGTTGCTGACAAATCATTGCCCCACGGACTCTTTTGTGTAAGCGGAATGTCCATTTCCGGCTGCTGTGATGAAGCCTGAGGCCGTCTTGTTGCTTGACGGGGATGAATCGGCGGCATGACAGCTGTTTCTTCTGCTGCTTTTTTAGGCGAAGCAGCCGTATCGATATGAATTGGTTCCATGCGCTGTGTCTGTTCCAGCGAAGCGGCAACAGCAGCCATCTGCGCCCGTTTTTGAGCCGCAGTTTCCCGTTCTTTCTGCCGCAGCATAGCTGGGTCGATAATCTGCGTTTCGTCAGACAATGCGTCGTGCGGTGCTTCCGCTGCAGCTGCCGTTTCTGTTTGCGATACGGCCGTTTCTTCCGGCAGCGGACGACCTGCTGCTTTGGCAGTTTCTGCCATAACAGCTTGAACAATGTGCTTTCTATGAGACGTTTCTGCCGACTGTTGTTTTTCTGTTTCTGCAACACGCTGCTGCTTCTGCACGGCAGACGTGTTGTCTCCGTGCTGCGATGCCAAATCAGCAGCTACTACAGCGGCCATATCTGCCAGCTGCGGTTCTTCCGCTTCTGTTTGAGCCACTTCATCAGCCCACTGTTCCTGCTGCTGCCGTTTCATCTCTTCTTGCTGCCGCATTGCCCGCTCCCGCTGGCTTCGAGCCCGCAGAGCCTGATCTTCTGCAATATGCTGCGCTTCTACGGCTTTTTCTGCTGCAGCTCGGCGTTCTCTTTCTTTTTTTGCTTCTTCCGATTTTGCTTTATAAGCAGCAGCTTCTTCTTTATCTACCTTATCCATAGCGGCTAAAATTTCATCTCGTGACAGTACGCGCGTAATATCCAGGTTTTCCTGTTCATCCTGCGGAACCTGGCGTTTGGCTGCTTGATATACAATTTTGCCATTGCGGCGCACGGCTTCTCCTTTTGTCGTGACAAAAGCCGTTTCTTCCGGATGTTCCTGTCTTTCCCGTACGGTAACAGTAGAAATTTTCGGAAGCGGCGACGTGTCTTCTTTGACATACCGCTGCTGATGTGCAGTCCGCTGCGGGGCTTCCTTTCTATGCGCAGGCATTTTCCGGCGCATCATCATTCCTACTCGCTTTTCAGTTGTTTTCTTTTCTTTTTTTACCTCTTCCTCATGATTGCCGCCGGAATACAGCACATAACACACGACAAAAAAGACAATCACAATCCCCGCTATAATAGCGTATGGCAAAAAGTTAGTCATTTCATTCTCTCCCCTATTCGTACTCTCTCAAAATTCTTTTATTCATTGTATCATATACGATGCCATTTGACACGAATGTATCTAATAGAATCTACCAATTTCTTGGCAATCCTGCATTTATTTTCTATAATAGAACCATAGTCTAAAAAAGGAGGCAGGGTTCACAATCCCGCAAGTACTATGAAATTATGCAAAGCAATTATTTTTGACATGGACGGCACCGTCCTTGACACGTTAGATGAATTGACGACCAGTCTCAATCATATTTTTCAGCTCCATCAGTTACCCCCAAAAACTGCCCAGGAAGTACGCGCCTGTCTTGGCTACGGCTATGAAGGGCTAATCGAACGGGCTGCAGCTGCTGTCCCGGCTGCCCAAAAGGCAGTACTTACGGAAGAATTTAAATCGTATTACAGCAGTCACTGCCAAGGACATACGCATCCGTACGCAGGTATTTTAGACGTACTGTCGCAGCTGCGCCAAGCCGGATACCGTACAGCTATCGTATCCAATAAAGGCCAAGCAGCCGTTTCTTCTCTGCATGACGAATTTTTTAAAGACCTCGTCGACTTTTCAATGGGCGAATCGCCTGCCTATAAGAAAAAACCAGCGCCGGATATGGTCTGGGAAGCATTGAAGCGGCTGGGATGCGCCAAAGAAGATGCCGCATATGTCGGTGATTCAGAAGTCGATAAATTGACAGCCGATCATGCCGGACTGACATCGGTTCTCGTGTCCTGGGGCTTTCGCGACAAACCATTTCTTGAAAGCCTGCATCCAGATTATCTCGTTGATTCCCGTCAGGAATTAGCTGATTTATTCTGCCATGCCCATTAATTGCATACAGCGTGAAAAACAAGGCAGTGATTCCCCATCGGTATCGCTGCCTTGTTTGGTATGCAGACCCAATTACCGAATCACATCCTGCTGTACGGATGCAATCGCGTCTGATGACGTCTGGTCAATAAGGGGAGAATAACTAACTTTTCCCTCGGCTGTAATTCCATGTTTGGCCGTACGGCCTGTATTGGCTGCCGGTTCTGCGTCGGCCGTCTGCTTCCTGCCAATCTGGCCGGACGTTTCTGCCGTTTCAATACGTACGATTCCATCGCCCACTCGCTTCTGCACTTCTGCCCGCGCGGCTTCACTCAGCGGATGACGTACTGTGACAACAATCTGTTCGTTTACATAATCAGGAACGGCACCAATATAATTTTGAACGCCGTCTGTATCGACAATGGCATTAATAGCCCGCATCATAAGCTGCGTATAATCCAAGCGGCTGAAATGAACCTTCCGTATCGATACGGCATCGGGACGTGCTACATCTTCTGCCAATCGTTTCTTTAAGTATTTGCTCGGATTTCCCTTCATGCCCAATACCAGCGTATCACCATCCCAATACATCGTGCCTTGCTGCAAAAAGGTAACAGTAGAACCATATTCTGCATTGAGAATCTTGATAACCTGGGATTCTATTTGTACATGGGAAACATATTTTTTATCAGAATGGAGCATTTGATACATCACTTCTGCCGCATCCGCTCTTGTCATGCCTTCTTTGGGCCGGAACCGATTGTCTGCCGGCACCATCAGATGTTTGGCATGCAGCGCCTCTACTGCTGTTTTATATGCTGTCGAAATAAGATCTTCGTCTGCATACGGCAGCACATTGGTTTCTGTAATATCTGCTGTATGGCTATACTGCAGATAGCGATACATGACACTGGCAAATTCTTCCCGGCTGACTATTTTATCCGGCTGAAAAGAACCATCGGCATAACCAGACAAAATGCCTTCTGCCGCTACAGCAGCCATGGCATCAGCGGCTGCACCTGCTTTCACATCCGTAAACGAGCTGGAAGATGCCGGCATGCTCGCTGCTGCATTATATACCAGCTGTGCCAAATCACCGCGTGTGATAATCTGGTTGGGCAGGAATTGACTACCTGTGACAAATGACAGGCAGTACGTATCATATAAATAATCTACAGCGTCGCGGCTTGGCAGCGCATCCAAATCCGTATACGGAGCTGCTGCCAAAGCCGTAAAAGAGGCACCTAAAATTGTAGCTGCTGCCATAAAAGCAGCCCATGTTTTATGTTTCATCGCCAAACTCCTTTGCAAAGGATATTACTGAATTACAATTCGCAGCGCACTTCCCAGTGCTTTGTTCAAATTAGCCTGCGTTTCCTTGGAAATGGAGCCCACTGTCAAAACGACTTTTTCATTTAAGTAATCTACATCGGTCTGTACAGAAGCATTGGTTGATTCCGTAGCACGGTAAATCTTTTCAGCCTGGGCCATTAAGTTTTTATAGTCATCATAGCTGTATGTTGCAGACTGTACATATACAGCTTCTGCCGGAATATCTTTGTCTGCTGCAATCGCCTGTTCCAATTTTTCTTTATTCTTCTTCGTTTTTACGCCGATACGCAACTTATCGCCCTGCCAGTACATAATACCGTCTTTAGCAAATTCTTTGACCGAACCATAAGTATCTTTAATATCCTTAAATACTTGGGATTCCAAAGAACCCTGCGTAGCCGCTGCTTCTTTGCTGGCTGCCGTATTGCCTGTGACAACGCGGTACAATACATTGACAGCTTCACCGCGGGTGACATATTTTTTCGGATTAAACCGATTATAGGCACCTGTCATATATCCGGCTGCGCCCAATGTGCTGACAGCATCTTTTGCCCAAGGGGAAATAGCAGCCCCGTCTGCATAGGAAACAGGCTGACCGCCGACATTGATACCTTTATAGCTCATATAATTGTATACAATTACAGCAAATTCTTCACGCGTAATTTTCTGCTGCGGTTTAAACGTATTATTGCTGTATCCCTGCATAATCTGTTTGTCTACCAGAGAAGAAATAGCCCGTTCTGACCAACGGCCTTTTACATCCGAAAAGGATGCCGTTTTGACGACAGCATCTTCACCCAGCATGTTGTTGATAATAGCCGCAATGCCTTCGCGTGTAATATCATCATTAGGACGGAACTGGCCATTTGTGCCGCTGACATAATGATTATCATAAAAATATTCAATAGCCGTTTTGCCCCAATAGCCATTAATATCATTTAACGGGCTGGCAGCGGTTGCTGCAAAAGCACCTGTACTGATACTGGCAGCTAATGCCGCTGCTGCTAAAATCTTAGTATATTTTTTCATTTGTATCTCTCCTATCTATACACAGCATATCGTAAATTACCTGCTTGATTCATGCACATTACATATCTTTATTATTTTATCACACCCATAAAAAATAGGGAATAGGCCAACAGCGCTATTCCCTTATCTCCTTAATATTCTTGAAAAATTTGCCGGATTGTTTTTTTGTCATGCGTCTGCAGCAATGCCAACTGCAGCAAAATTTTAGCCTTTTGCGGCGTCAGTGTATCCGCACAAACCAGTGATGCATACTTTGGCACGGTGCTAACGATGCCGCCCAGTGTTCTCGACGCCCGCACGACAATAGTTCCCTGCGCTTCCACTTCTTGCACAGCTTCCCACACGGCATCCGGCATTTGGCCATGTCCCAGTCCAGCCAAAACAATCCCTTGGGCATTTGCCGCTGCAGCATGCACCAACGACGGAGACATTCCTACATAGGCATACAAAACAGCTACCGGCGGCAGACTGGCGGTCTGACTGCAGGACAAGCAGGACTCGTTAGTATGTCTGCGTAAAGGGACTTGGTATATCTGAGAACGGCCATCCTGCATAAATCCCAAACAACCCATCTGCCGACTCTTAAACGTGTCTACATGTGTTGTATCCGTTTTTTCTACAAACCGCGCACTGTGTATGACGCCATTCATGACCACGACGACGCCGACTTGCCCCAGTACAGGTTCCGTCGCTGCCTGTACCGCTTCCAGCAAATTCAGCGGGCCATCGGCACTGACAGCCGTCGATGGCCGCATAGAGCCAACCATCACAATCGGCTTGGCTGTATGTACCGTCAAATGCAGAAAATATGCCGTTTCTTCCAGCGAATCCGTTCCATGAGTAATAACAATACCCTCTACGCCATCGTCGGCAGCTACTTCCGCAACTCGTTTTGCCAAAGCCAGCCACAAAGCTTCACTCATATTGGAACTGTCTATATTGCAAAACTGTTCGCCCTGCACATCGGCATATTGGGCAATCTCCGGCACAGCTGCCAGCAATTCATCAATCGTCGCCTCACCAGCTGTATATCCTGTCAAATCTTCCGGTGACGCGGCTTTGCCGGCAATCGTACCGCCGCAGGCAATGATATATATATGTTTTTTTATCATAACACACACTCCTATACGTATCTATGTATTAGATTTATTATACTGAATCTTTTTCTATTTGACAAAAAAGACAGCTCTTCATCCATACAGAGCTGTCTTTCTTACTGAAATTATATAAAAACTTAATGCGCATGCGTAGAACGGAGAGAATCACTCGTCACCGCATCTTTGGGAACAGAAGCAGGCGCTGTATCATGCAGCGTTCCCATTTTGGCTTTGGTAATGACGCTGTGTCTATAGCCGTACCCAAAATATACTCCCAGGCCAATGACCAGCCATACGAGAAAACGAATCTGCGTAATAGTCGGCAGCATGGCAATCAAAATACCGCAGAAAATGATAGCCAAAACCGGCAGTACCGGGACAAACGGACATTTAAACGGACGCGTGCGGTTCGGCTGTCTTTTGCGCAGGACCAAAACAGCGCCGGCAACAATAATGAAGGCACCCAACGTACCAATATTTACCATTTCTGCGACAATGCCAATCGGTGTAACACCTGCTAATACAGAAGTAATACAAGCTACCAGCAGCGAACTGCGAACAGGAACTTTCGTCTTATGGCTAATCCGGCCAAAAAACTTTGGCAGCAATCCATCACGGGACATAACAAATAAGATACGGCTTTGTCCAAAGAACAAGACCAATAATACCGATGTCAAGCCGCAGATAGCGCCGACAGAAACGACGGCAGCACCCCAATGATACCCTATAGTCTGTAAAGCAAAGGCTACTGGCGCAGCTACGCTCTTAAACTGCAGATACGGAACAATGCCTGTCAAAATACCGGAAACAGCAATATATAATACAGTGCAGATAACCAAGGATAAAATAATGCCTCTAGGCATCGATTTCTGCGGATTTTTTACTTCTTCAGCTGCTGTGGATACGGCATCAAACCCAATGTAAGCAAAAAATACAACAGATGCGCCGGTCAATACACCGGACCAGCCATACGGCATAAACGGTTCCCAATTCGCTGCATCTACATGACCGATTCCCAAAATGATAAATAAGGCGACAACTGCCAACTTGATGACAACAATTAAATTATTAACAAAACTGCTTTGCGTTACGCCGCGCATATTAATCAAGCAAATCAGCCAAATGATAGCCATGGCCGGTAAATTGACAATGCCGCCTTCCAAGGGACTGGCCATAAGAAAAGAAGGTATGGCAATGCCCAAATTCAAAAAGATATTGGAAAGATAGGCTGCCCAGCCAATCGATACAGCGCTGAGTCCCAAACTGTATTCCAACAATAAGTCCCAACCAATAATCCAAGCCCAAAATTCGCCTAACACCGCATAGCCATACGTATACGCACTCCCGGCAACCGGAATCATTGCCGCAAATTCTGAATAACATAATGCCGCACAGCCGCATGCCAGCGCTGCAATGATAAAGGAAATGACCAATGCCGGACCTGAAAAATTAGCCGCTGCAATGCCGGT
The DNA here is from genome assembly GCA_934193515.1 of uncultured Megasphaera sp. Taxonomy (GTDB): domain Bacteria; phylum Bacillota; class Negativicutes; order Veillonellales; family Megasphaeraceae; genus Megasphaera. Next base: position 56,477 of record CAKPVJ010000009.1, read on the forward strand.
CAACACAAAAATCCCCGTGCCGACGATACAGCCAATTCCCAGCATCGTCAGGCCAAACGTACCTAAGGTACGCTTCATACCCCCATCTTGTTTCGTCTCTGCCATAAAATCAGCGATACTCTTTGTTCTAAAAATCCCCGTACTCTTCATACCAGTCCCCTCCTCATACACTTATAAAAAAGAAAAACGCAGGGAAACGACATTCATGCTGACGCTTCCTTGCGTTTTGTATTTTAATTTTATAGGTATTTTTCTTTATTTACTACAGATAGTATATCTCTTTTTAATTATTTTGTAAAGATATATTTTCTAATTTATTAATTTTATATATATTTTTTTTACAGCAATGAAGCCTGCACAAAAAACAGACATATTAGACTGAGAACTGCAATCAGCCTGTCTTCTAGTATTTGAGGATTTACGTTCTTCCTGATATAATCGTAACATATGAACAAAGAAAGGACAGGTATTACATGAATATCTATATTGGCTACACGCTGCTGGGACAAATCATGTGGGGACTCCTGCCGCTGTTTTGGATGCTCCTGCAGGACATTTCCGCGTTTTATATTTTGGCAACGCGAATCGTCTGGTCCGCCCTGTTTTGTTACGGGCTGATTGTACAAAAAAAGCTTCTTCCCAATCTAAAAGCCGTCGCGCAGTACCGTCAGGAATGGCCCTATATAGCCGGTGCCTGCATTATGATTACGATCAACTGGGGAACGTTTATCTATGCGATGACGCATCAGCATATCCTGCAGTCCAGCCTGGCCTATTTTATCAATCCCATTGTCGTCATTTTATTGGGTTCGCTGCTTTTTCATGAAAAACTGGGAAAACTGCAGCTCTTATCCATTCTCTTTGCGATGACCGGCCTGGGCATTGCCATCTTTTTGTTTGGACAAATCCCGTATATTTCCTTGATTATCTGCGGTTCTTGGGCTTCATACAGCCTGTTAAAGAAAAAAATCCAGTTGGACAGCCAAGTTTCTGTCTTTATTGAATCCTTTTCTATGGTTCCGCTCTCACTGGCCTTTATACTTTGGAGTGAATGGAATGGCTGCGGTGCTGTCGGCGTATTTCACGGCTGGCAGTACTTGCTGCTGCCGGCCACAGGCGTCGTCACAGCAGTACCCATGCTGTTGTTTACAGCCGGGCTGAAAGGCACGCCGGTTACGATATCCGGCATCTGCATGTATTTGGCTCCCAGTATCTCGCTCGTCATCGGACTGCTCAGCGGCGAACCGTTGACACAGCCGCTGCTCGTGACCTTTATATTCACCTGGATTGCTGTAGCCCTCTATATTGCAGGCATTTTCAGCATGATTAAAAAAATGAAAGCTGCCGTTCAACACCATTCCTAGATTTTCAAGTAACTATACATGAACACCTGTAAGTAAAAGGGGCTTGACGCTTCGTGCGACAGCCCCTTCTTCTTTTTATAACGACACTTTAAAAATTATCGGTGTACTTTTTCATCAAGCCAATCGACAGCATCCCCCATCATGTTGGTAGTGACAAAATGACCCAAGCCATCGTATGTCAGCCCTTTGCTGTCAACGTTTTTTGTATCGCGGAGTTTAGCCATGTATAACTCCTGCGCATGAGCATCGACGACATCATCAGCCCCGCCATTGAGGGCCAACACGGAGCGTCCTGCCAGCCGCTGTGTATGCAGGTATGGATCCATAGTCTGCAGCTGCCGCAGCAAGAACGGGTAGCTGCGCGGTTTGTCAATATGAAGGGCCGCACGGAAGCGCCGTTCTGATTCATCCCACCAGCCAGAACCATTGAGGGCAACAGCAGTGCAAAATTCATCATAATGCGTCATAACGCCCAATGACGTAAACCCGCCCATCGAATGGCCCATGACAGCCAACGGCACGCCGGGGCGCCAAGAGGCAATATATTTGAGGTGCATAGGCACTTCGCGCAGATTTTGAAAGATAGTCTGCCAAAACGCACTGTATGACGACGGCGCATTATAATCAATCGTTCCCCGTTCGCCATGATTGACTGCATCGGGAATCAATACATCATATCCATATGCAGCCAGCAAATGTCCCCGTACAGCCTGGTATTCTTTTTGAGATGACCAGCCATGATAAAACAACACCACGCCTTTCGGCATATCACCGCTTGTAATTTGCAAACACGGTATTCCTTCTACATACACTTTCTTTTCTTGAATCATTCGCTATCCTCACCACAGTTATCTATTTTTATTGCGCAGAGCCAATGGTTTATCCAATAATTCAGCCCATACAAGCCCTGCATAAATGTCTTTCACTTCCGGCTCAATCGTACTCCAAGATTCCGGCTGCACCATATGCGGTACAGTCATAGTCGCTGCTGCACCAGGATTGGGCACAACAGCTGCCCGCGGCGTATGGGACGCATTGACAGGATGCGCTGCAGCCGGTCGAGCCGCTGTTTCTTCTCTTGATACGACTGGCGTTTGTTTTTCTTTTGTATCCGAAGTATTTGCCGTCGTCTTTACAGGCTGCTGCAGCGACTGCCGTCTTCGTTTTACTTCTTCTTTGCGGGGCGGAATAGGAATCGGTCCCTTTCGTTTCGGATAATTTCGTTTGCGCCGCAGCAAATCCGGCAAAACAGCAGCAGCGGCCATAATGATAATGAGCCAAATATAATCCATGCTCTCACCTACTTCGTATCAGGATCTGTCGTCCGTCCTTTATGCTGCTCTTCTGCAGGAGCTGTCGGTTTGGCCTTGGGTACGCCAGCCTGGGCAACAGCCGTCCGCATCTGCGTATCTGCCATAATATTTTTCATATTGTAATAATCCATGACGCCCAGCTTGCCTTCACGCAGCGCCTGTGCCAGCGCCAGCGGAACTTCAGCCTGCGCTTCTACTACTTTAGCCTGCATTTCCTGCGTATAGGCCTGCATTTCTTGTTCTTTGGCGACAGCCATGGCCCGGCGTTCTTCGGCTTTTGCCTGGGCAATCTGCTTATCCGCTTCGGCTTGGTCTGTCTGCAGACGAGCGCCGATGTTACGGCCTACATCTACATCCGCAATATCAATAGAAAGGATTTCAAATGCCGTCCCTGCATCCAACCCTTTGCTCAGTACGGTTTTAGAAATTTCATCTGGATTTTCCAATACCTGCGAATGATCTGCTGCCGAACCGACACTCGTGACGATACCTTCACCTACTCGGGCAATAACCGTCGCTTCTCCGGCGCCGCCGACCAGGCGGTCAATATTGGCACGAACAGTAACACGGGCACGTACTTTCAGTTCAATGCCGTTTTGGGCTACAGCCGAAATAAACGGCGTTTCAATCACTTTGGGATTAACGCTCATCTGCACAGCTTCCAATACATCGCGGCCGGCCAAGTCAATGGCGCAGGCCCGTTCAAAAGTCAGGGACATCGTAGCCCGGTGGGCCGCAATCAACGCATCTACGACGCGGTCTACATCGCCGCCGGCTAAATAATGTGCTTCCAGCTGATTGACGTTGACATCCAGTCCGGCCTTATTGGCTTTAACCAACGGCAGGATAATTTTGGACGGAACCACACGCCGCAGCCGCATGCCAATCAAATTGACAATCCCGACTGATACGCCGGCTGCCATGGCAGAAATCCACAGTCCAATCGGTACAAAATGTAAAAACAGGGAAATGACAATGATGGCTGCCACAATAATAAACAAGGGAACAGCCAATATCGTTAAAATGGACATAAAAACCTCCTTTGCATACTACGCATCCCGTTTAGGAACCGGCTCTACGGTAACACAATATCCAGCGGTTTTAATGACGCGAACCGCTGTATCCCGCGGAATGTAATCACTGCCGGCCGCTTTGGCTTCTACCCGTTTGCCGTCAATACGCACAAAGCCGCTGGGCTTCAAATCCGTAATCGTTTTGCCTCTTTTGTACAAATACCGGCTTTTATCTTCATGTGACGTATATCCCTTTTCTTTAGTAGAACGGTTCTTCAGCGCCACTTTTGATACTAAGCGGCTCTTCGGCAGCCGTTTGCCGATACAATAAAAAAGTACCAATGACAGCACGGTACCACCAGCCAAAATATAAACCGCATCGATGGTCGCGCCCAGCATGTAAAACAAGCTGCCAAAAAGGAGCAGCACGCCAAGAATGCCAAACACACCGACACCCGGCGCTGCCAATTCCAAAGCAATGCAAACCAAACTGCCAATAAAGGCAGCTAACACTTTTATATCTTCCGTAATTGATTCATCTCCGGATATCAGCAAGATACCGCCTAAAACCAACGCCGTAACAATGCCTACGCCCATGCCGGCCGTCTTAATTTCCAAAAAGACAGCTGCCAAAATAAAGGCAATAAAAATCATGCGGACATATTCATTTTGCAGGATGCCCACGATCATATCTTTCCAGTTTCGTTCTTCGTACTGTACACCGGCATCACCCATGCTGAAAAACCGCAGCGCGTCTTCCGGCGAATCGGCAGTTCCTTCCGATACGTTTAATTCTTTTGCCTGTTTATCTGTCAACGACAATATCTTGCCAGGTTCTGCATAATCTGGAAACCCGTCTGTCTTATCAACCATGGCTTCTGCGACGCTGGGATTATGCCCCATCGCACTGGCCGTGGCGCTAAACTCTGATTTGAGAGCCGCAATATTTTTTTCTGTATTGGGAATCGGCTCTGCGGCTCCTATACTGCTGCCTGGTGCCATGATAATATGACGGCATGAAAACGCAATCAATGCCCCGGCAGACCAAGCCCGCGATGTCACATAGGCAATCGTCGGCAGTGACGTTCGCTGCAGCGTATCGCGTATCTTTAAGGCGCTGGCTACGCGGCCGCCCTGCGTATTGATGATGACCATGACAGCTTTGTCGTTATTTTCTTCAGCCTGTGTAATGCTCCGCTGTACCAAAGCGGCCTGACTGCCGTCAATTTCACCGCTAATCACGATAGCTCGTACCGTATCTGCTGCCATAGCCTGTGGCAGTACCGCAGCTGCAGCCATGCAAAAAACACTCACCATACATATACACACACGCTGTATGAATGCCATAAGACCTCCTTAACAGTCTGCTTTTACTGTTCCGGCTGTTTCAGCCATTGAAAATATCCCGCCTGCTTTAGGCGCTGCAGTTCTTCAGGAGACAATGAATGAGCCGCTTGCTTTTCCAAATCTTCCAATGGCTTATTTTCCATGCTGTGGATCCGTTCAACCACCGCGTTATATACTGTCGGCGGTTTGTTTTCTTTTATCCATTCCAGCATATGGTCAAGCCATTTGCGGCATGTCCAAGCCTCCTCACCAAGATTGTGGCCGCGCAATATCCGAATTTGTTCCTGTTCCGGAATTTTAGCCAAAAACCAATTCCATTTTTCTTGTGCAATAAGATACTGATACATCTCATCTATAGCGCGAATGTGACGGTCATGAAGTTCCAGCGTATATCGCGACCAAAATAGACTGAGTGTCATATTGACTACCTCCAATATGTAAATATTAACATACTATCTTTATACAATTCCACATTATAGCAAAAAATCCTTTTCATTTCAGCAAAAAAAGTCCCGATTTCACACATTACAGGTGTAAAATCGGGAGAAAAGAACAACCAGCTTCACATTTATATCATTTCGGTTTGTACATGCAGTGCAGCCTCTGCCGTTGTATCTGTCGTCTGTGCACTATATGCCAAATATATCTTAGCCATACGGGCAATATCTTCTTCTGCCAGTCCCAAATCAGCAGTCCGTACATCAAGCTGCAATTGTTTTTCTATATCTAACAGCCGGGTCGTACAATCATTGGCCGTAAAACCTCCTAAGGTGCGTGCTATTTTTCCATACCGGAATATATCCTGCTTGCAGGCCAAATCCAGCAACAGCGGATAGACTGCCGGAAGAACATCTTCATATACCATATGAACCAACGCCGCCGCTTTTTTCATGCCGCATAACAGCACATTGCCCGTGCCGTATCCAACCATACAGCTAATGATACTGCCAAGGACTACTTTTTCCCAATCCTGTTCACTGGCTGTATCCGTATATACGGATACCAAGTGGTCTTGCAGCAGCGATAAGCCGTACAGCGCCATCGCATCGGCTAACGGCTGTGCCGTATGAGCCGTATAGGCATTGATCGTACGGCAGATAGCCGCAAATCCGGCCAGGGCAATTTCTTTTTTGCGCATCGATTTCATGCATGCCGGATCGACCAAAACAGCCGCCGCATTCGCACTGGGACTGTATACCGCTTGTTCGTTTCCAGTGTCATCTTTCCACATGACAACACCATGAAACGCTTCTTCTACATCATAAGTCGCCGGAATAATGACCAACGGAATATGCTTTTTCCATTCTTTTTCTGCTGCGTATACAATTTGCTTAGCACTGACAATGGCATCATTGCCGCCAACGGCCACTACCATATCTCCCTGCATTTGCTGCAGCTGCGCCAAGCCGTTTTGAATCATGACCTGTTGTGTTTTGTTGTCACCGTGGGCAAACACCGTGTACGTTATCTTGGCCTGATCAAAACTATCGGTAATCGTTTCCCATGTATCTGCTATACGTTTTGCCGTCGAATCCGTAACGAATAGAGCCTGTTCACCATATGCTTTGACAAGCCTGCCGGCTTTGCGGCATGTATGCGAGCCAAAAATCATATTGGACGGCATGAAAAAGGAAAAATTGAGAGGCCGTTCTGCATATGTCACAGCACCTTCGGACTGTACTTCTTTCAGCGCATCTGCCATAGCCTGGCCAAATGCCAAATCGCGGGCTGTTTCTGTTTGCGGTTCCAAAGCAACATCGACATGCGTAGCAAATTTTTCTCCATACCGGGCTTTACAGAATACGCCAAATCCCAGGCCCAATACAGACCAGCCCAGGACCATCGCCCATTCCTGCGGTACCAACGCGGCGCCGGAACCAGGAATGATATACATCGCAACCATAAAGCCGGACATCAAAACAGCCATCGTGCCGACCAGTTTATAATGCCCTACGCGATAGGGACGAGGCATATCCGGAGCTTTGGAACGAAGAATAATAAAGGAAACAGCTACCATGCAGTACGCAGCACAGCAGCCAAAGTTGCCGGCATCTACAACCCAGACAAGCATTTTCTTGCCAAAAAACGGTGCAATAACGGAAAGCAGGCCAATGAGCAGCAACGCATTGACAGGACTTTTATATTTTTTGTGCAGTTTGGCAAATACATGAGGAATCATATACGATTCAGCCATCGAATACATTGCACGGCTGCCGCCTATCAAAAACGAATTCCAACTCGTAATAATCCCGCACAGCCCGCCAATAATCAAGACTTTGGCCATGATGGTACTGCCAAAGGCCGTGGCCATAGCATCTGCCGTAACCAAGCCGCCGACCCCTTTCATAGCATTGGCAATCGCCGTGTTGTTCATCACATAACCTACACCAAAAATAATAAGTGCATAAAACGCAACCGCTAATATAATGGATAAAATAAGAATCCGGCCGATTTTTTTCAATGATACGGAAATTTCTTCAGCAGCCTGCGGGATAACATCAAAGCCGATAAAGAAGAACGGCGTCATGACAGCAACAGCCAGCGTCCCTTTCAGCATATCTGTTGTCGTCGCTCCCATAAAAAGCTGATTATCCAGATTATCCGCCTGGCCGGAAAAAATAGAAGCGGCAATCAAAAGAATACCGACGCCGCCGATAATAACGGTTAAAATCGTCTGCAGAATGGCAGCCGTCTTGGTCCCAATAATATTGATATACGTAATAAAAGCAGCGACTAACACGGCCATGGCCAGCCACGAAGCATAAATATCAAATCCTTCTACGCTGTATAAATAGCCCTGCAAAAAGTCCGGATAAATATAGGTTACAATCGTCGGCAGTGCGCAGGCTTCAAAACATACAACGCTGACATATCCCAGTACAATAGCCCACGTACAAACAAACGACCCAATCGGCCCCATAGCTTTAAAGCTAAAAACATGTTCGCCGCCGCACTGCGGCATTGCCGATGTCAGCTCTGCATACGTAAGCCCTACAAAAAATACCATCACGCCGCCAATGACAAAACCGAGCATAGCCCCTACAACGCCGCCCTGCATAATCCAGTCACCAGTAGACACAACCCAGCCCCAGCCAATCATGGCACCAAAGGCAATAACCAGTATATCCCATGCACTGAGGACTTTATCAAAATCAGATGCTTTGGTTGCAGCCATATGAATTCCCCCTCATTCGTTGTACTTACACCTCTTCGAACCGCATTTCGACAAAGGCTTGAATAAATTTAGCCGTCCGTTCCCATCCCAGTATACTGCTGTCCACTAGCAAATGCCGGTTATGCCGGTCGCCGCGATAGGTTCCTGTAATATATTTATACCGCCGATGAAGCATGCTGTCATAGTCGTGAATCAATTCAGCAGCTCGTTTTTTCGTTACATGCATCTTATCAACGATTGCCTGTATACGTTTTTCTTCCGGTGCATAAATAAATACATTGATAACATTCGGTTCGTCTTTCAAGATATAATCACTGCAGCGGCCAATAATGACGCAGGAATGACGTGCCATTTTATGAATGACCTCGAACTGCGTATAAATAACTTTATTCGATAAATTCGCATAGCGTGTCCCCAACGACGTATTGATGCCGAAAGGAACAAAGTTTTTATTATCGGCCTGTTCTACCAGCGCTTTATCTACGCCGATTTTTTCAACGACCTTATCGACTAAATCCCGATCATAATATTCAATCCCCATAGATGCTGCCAGCATTTTGCCAATTTCCGGCCCGCCGCTGCCAAACTCGCATCCTACAGTCACCACAAAATGTCTCATCCAATCTCCCCCTAAAAAAGATGAATGCCTTCTATCCCCTCCATAGAAGGCATCCCCACGTTATTATTTAGTCAATTCTTCGACAGCTTCTTTCAAAATAGCAATCGCTTTGTCTACATGTTCTTTCTGCAAAATCAGCGGCGGAACCAAACGAATAATGTTGGAACCAATTGCCGTCGTCAGCATATGTTTTTCCAAACATTTGTGTTTAATATCCACACTGTTGACGCCGTCAAATTCAAGCCCTATCATGAGCCCCTGTCCGCGGGCTTCTTTTAGATGCGGAATTTCTTTTCTTGCCTGTTCCAAGAAATAGGCGCCCATCTTTTTGGCGTTGCCGGCCAAATCCTTATCCAACAGTTCTGTTACTTCGGCCAATGCGGCTGCACACGATACAGGATGTCCGCCAAAGGTGCTGCCGTGAGAGCCCATCGTAAACGCTTTGGCAACCTTATCAGTTGCACAAATGGCTGCAATCGGCATGCCGCCGCCCATGGCCTTCGCCATGGAAACAATATCCGGCTTGATGCTGTAATTCATGTAAGACATCACAGCACCCGTACGGCACCAGCCCGTCTGTACTTCATCCAGCAGCAGCAAAATGCCTTTTTCATCACACAATTTCCGCAGGCCCGTCAAAAATTCTTTCGTTGCCGGATGAATACCGCCTTCGCCCTGTACCGGTTCCACCATAATGCCAATTGTGTTTTCCGTAACGGCTGCTTTAAATGCTTCCAAATTATTGAATTCCGCATACGTAAAGCCCGGCGTCATATCGCCAAATCCAATCTGGCAGGCATTATCCGGCTGCCCTGTCGCACTCATGGAACCAAACGTGCGTCCATGAAACGACATCTTAGCTGTAATAATATTGTATTTATGCGGGCCATATGTTTCTACCCCATATTTACGAGCCATTTTAATCATGGCTTCGTTGGCTTCTGTCCCAGAATTCTGGTAAAAGATTTTATCCATGCCGATAGTCGTACAAACTTTTTCAGCCAGTAATGCCTGCGGAATAGTATACGGATAGTTGAACGTCTGCATAATATCCATAGCCTGGTCGATAACAGCCATAACGACTTTATCATTGCAGCTGCCTGCACTGTTGACAGCAATGCCGGCATAGAAATCCAGATACGGTGTCCCCTTTTCATCGTATACATACATTCCTTTTGCCCGTTCTGCCAAAAAGTCGTACCGTTCGTACGTTTCAATCATGTACTTCTTTACCTTTGCTTTAATGTCTTCTGCTGTCAAACCTGTTTCCGTCAATCGCATTGTCAATTCCCCCTATATCCAAATACTATGCAGTAACCACACAAAATAAAATAGAGGCAACGATGTCTAAGATATATCTCAGCACCATTGCCTCTGTGTATATTATTTTGTGTTCGTTAACTGTAATCATAATATCACTTAACATTCGTTGTGTCAATGCAATATTTTTATTATTTTTTATGTTTTATGATATAAATATATTATATATTGTATATTTTATTTCACTAATCAGCAGTTTTGCATTGGGCTTGACTTAAAGCACACTTCAAGTAGTATGATATCCTATAGAATAAACCATTTCAGGAGGATACAACAATGAATAAAAAAACGCTCGCCAAATGGCTGTGCCCCATTGTGCTCATTGCCTGCGCTGCCGTATACATGTGGGTTCCCGGTGCCAAAACAGTCACCCAGCAAAGTGTAAAAGCTACCAAAGCCGTAGCTGCCCATTATGCTCCCACCAACACCGTGGACGCAGCCAACATTCGGCAAGTCATTACCAAAGACAGTACCACATCCCGTACCATCATGTGGCAATCGCAATTTTCTGAAGACAAAGCGGTCGTCGAATACCGCCGCAAAGACAGCGAAGATATATGGGCCGTGCCGGCAGGCAACGAAGCATTTACCGATGACGATACGACGACATACATTCATACAGCTGTACTGACAGACTTAACGCCGGGAACCGCTTACGAATATCGCGTCGGCTATGAAAAAAAACGCAGTGACTGGATGCCGCTGCAGACAACGCAGGGAAATACGTTTAAAGCGTTAATTTTCCCCGATTCCCAATCCAGCGACTACAGTGCCTGGGCCGCTACCAAAGACCCAGCCTGGCAGGCCAACCCGGATGCTCAGTTTTTTATCAACATGGGCGATTTAGTCGACAACGGGCAGGACCATTACCAATGGAATGCCTGGTTTGACGTCGTTGCGGACATGGCAAGTCAAATCCCTGTCGCGCCGATTATGGGCAATCATGAAACCTACAACAGAGATTGGAAAATCCGCATGCCTGTTGCGTATCTCCATTTGTTTTCCCTGCCTAAACTAGAAAATCCAGACTACCAAAATCAATTCTATTCCTTTGATTACGGCGACGTACATTTTATCGTTTTGAACACGCAGATTACAGAAATAGCACAATTCCAGCCGCAGCTGCTGGCAGACGAAATGGAATGGTTCCGTAAAGACATCGGCAGCACGAACAAAAAATGGAAAGTCGTCTTAATGCATAAAGACCCTCTGCAGTACGGATTTGCCAATCGGCCGGAACCTAGAGAAGAAGGCTTCTCTCCCGAAGGAAAAGACTGGATGCCCCTTTTTGATGAATACGGCGTCGATGTCGTCCTTTCCGCCCATCTGCATACCTATCGCGACCGCGGCCATATTGCCGATTTTAAACGCGATGCGAAAGGTCCCCTGTACATTATCACTGGTGTTGCCGGCAACGTACAATATCCCGGTCTTTGGAAACAACATGCCCTGGATGAATACGCAGCTCCCCAACCTGAAACAGACAACTATCTAGTCATGCAGGCCACAGATGATACCCTGTCCTTTAGCAGCTATCTCCCTTCCGGAGAATTGCTCCATACGAGTACCGTCCAAAAATAACTACTGGCATATAAAAAAGAGAATGTCGCATGAAATTTTTCATCATCATGCAACATTCTCTTTTTACAACGTTTTAAATTTGCTGCAAAAAATTTAAATAAACTTTTTGCATTTACTGCAAACTATAAACTAAAAGTCGTCTCCACCTGTAAAACGGGTGGCTCGACTGACGGCTATAAGCCTTTGTTACTGAAAGCCAGCGTCTCAAGGCGCTGGCTTTAACTTCGTTCAAACCACTGTGCGTTTCACTCGTCACTCATCCCTAAAGGGATTGCCCCATCATAATTCAAATTACTTAAATGGGTCTTCATATTCCTTTACACTTAATTTGTCTTTCATTACATATGCCTTTTCCGGTTCTTGGATATACTTTCGAATCGTTTTTTTCGTTCATTCCAACTGTGCTTACATAGTACCCTTCTGACCAGAAATAGCGATTCCCCAATTTATACTTGAGATTAGCGTGCCTGTCGAACATCATAAGTGCTGATTTTCCATTTAAATATCCCATGAACGCAGAAATGCTCATTTCGGTGAAATACTTACCAACATATGCACATGGTCGGGCATTAAATGCCTTTCTATGATCTCTACTCCTTTATAGTTGCACAACTGCCTACGTATTTTCCTAAATCGCGTCTGTATTGATTGTAATTTATTTTTCGTCTATACTTAGGTGTGAAAACAATATTGATATTTGCACATCCACTTAGTATTCGCTAAATCATTGGTCTTCTTCACCATATGGGTCACTTTTCCTTTTTAATGTAATAGTGGTTTGGACACCTCTATATTATACAGGAAAGGTAACTTTTTTAGTATAGCTACTGTCGCACACCCGCTATGCGGGTGATTTATTATTTCGCAAGTATTGCCAGCTCAACAGGGTAAACCCACATAACACTAAAAAGACGCATCAGAAAACTCCGATGCGTCTTTTTTACTAATCAGCGGCTTCCTATCCTCCCAGGGGGCCTCCCCCCAAGTACTTTCGGCGTTTGCAGGCTTAACTGCTGTGTTCGGCATGGGAACAGGTGGATCCCTACAGCCATCGCCACTGAATTATTTACTTTTCAGGATTTCGTATCCTGACAACTGCATAAAAAGTTTCTTTTCCTTAACGTTCCTTCTATTCTTGGAAATCTGCTAACAGATTCCCTTACCCACTCTGAACTTCTCTTTCTTCACATGTCATACTTTTCTGTACTCATGCTCTTGAGCGTTCAGAGTAAGCGATTCAGTCAGTTTTGCGCGTCGCTTTCGCTCCTTCAAAACTGCTTCCCTGCTTAAGTCAAGTCCTCGGTCTATTAGTACCGGTCCGCTCCACACATCACTGTGCTTCCACTCCCGGCCTATCTA
>CAKPVJ010000010.1 GCA_934193515.1 uncultured Megasphaera sp.
GAACCATTTTAACATGAAGCGTCACTATGGATTTTTGTTTTTTGATTAACTGTTCAAGTTCATTTTACAACGGACCAGTTGAAAATTAAATCATATATCAAGTTATGCAAAGGGATTTTCATCCTTGTATAACATTGACTTTGGTTGGTTGAAAGAAATATCCTGTACGCCTAAATATTGGAAAATAGAGAACAACGCTTTGCCAAAATGACCGAATGCGACAGCACCATGATGCGGGAATTGTTTTGCAATCAGGACATGACGGTAGAAACGGCCCATTTCCGGAATGGCAAAGATGCCGATGCCGCCGAAAGATTGTGTAGCTGCCGGCAGTACTTCCCCTTGTGCGATATAGGCACGAAGTTGACAGTCTGCTGTGCTTTGGAGACGGAAGAATGTAATTTGACCGGCAGCAATATCGCCTTCCAACGTGCCTCGTGTAATATCTGGTGTATTGCCGTTTTCCAACAAACGGTTTTGAATAAGCTGGTATTTTACGCCGCCCTTTTTCAATTTGCACAATGGTGTATTGCCGCAGTGGAAGCCCATAAAGGTATCCTGCAGGGTATACGTCGTAGAAGGTTTAATTTCTTCTTCATACAAATCTTTTGGTACGGAGTTGTTGATGTCGAGCAGTGTAACCGTATCATTGCTGGTGCAGATGCCGATATATTCACTGAGAGCGCCGTAAATATCGACTTCGCAGGCGACAGGGATGCCGCGGGAAACAAGACGGCTGTTGACATAGCATGGTTCAAAGCCAAATTCTGTCGGAAAAGCCGGCCAGCATTTATTGGCAAAGGCTACGTATTTGCGAGAGCCTTTATGTGCTTCTGCCCAGTCGAGAAGTGTTAATTCATACTGTGCCATTCGTTCCAGCAGATCTGGCCAAGGATTGCCTTCTTTGCCAAGTTCTTTGGACATATCGGCAATGACAGCAGGAATGCGGGCATCGCCTTTATGGGCACGATACGAAACGAGTAAATCCAGTTCAGAATTTTCTTCTACTTCTACGCCCAAATCATATAATGGTTTAATTGGCGCATTGCAGGCAAAGAAATCCTGCGGACGAGGGCCAAACGTAATAATTTTTAATTGGCTGATGCCGAGAAGTGTACGGGCAATAGGCTGGAATTCAGCAATCATTTGTGCTAATTCTTCAGCGGTGCCGACAGGATATTCCGGAATGAATGCCTTGATTTTACGCAGCCCTAAATTATAAGAACAATTGAGCATACCGCAGTAGGCATCGCCGCGGCCGTTGATGAGGTTTTTGCCTGTTTCTTCTGCAGCGGCAACATACATGACAGGGCCGTCAAATTGCTGTGCAATTAATGTTTCCGGTGTTTCCGGGCCAAAATTGCCAAGAAATACAACCAATGCGTTGCAGCCAGCTTTTTTGGCTTCCGCTACGGCAGCAAGCATATCCGTTTCATTTTCGACTGTTTTTTGTACTTCATAGATGCTGCCAAAATCTTTTTCATACGCTTTTACAATGGCATTGCGGCGGTTTTCAGAAAGAGAAATAATAAAACAGTCTCGGCTGACTGAAATAATGCCGCATTTTACCTGAGGAATATTTTCCATAATCATAGTAGTGAGTAACTCCTTTCACAATGCTGCCAGAAATGTGCTTAGGCACATCAAATACAAAACGATGGTATCATGACGGTTTACATTTGTCAATGAAAAAAGAGACGCTCCTGCAGAATACGCTGCTGGTATACGAAAAAAGTAACGGTATAATGCTGATTATAGCGATAAAGCATACATGGTAATAGCAGTTGACCCTGATTTTTTATCATGATATACTCGTTAACAAGTAATATGTGCTTAAGCACATTGATAAAAGAATATTTTTGCATATATAAGATTGACTTTGGGAAAGAAAGTGAAACAGTGCGCATATCGTATACACTATATATGTGCTTGTACACGCAGGGGAGGAATCCGATTTATGAAGTACATGATTGGTATTGATGTTGGTACGTCTGCTACCAAAACGGTTTTGTTTGATGAACAGTGCCGGGTTGTGGAATCCGCATCATGTGAGTATCCGTTGTATCAGCCGCAAAATGGCTGGGCTGAACAAGATCCGCAAAACTGGCATTTGGCAGTCGTGCAGACCATATCGCAGGTAGTTAAACAATCCGGCGTGGATGCCGAAGATATCAAAGGAATTGGCCTTTCTGGGCAAATGCATGGGTTGGTTATGCTGGATGAACATAATGAAGTCATTCGCCCATCTATTATTTGGTGTGACCAGCGTACTGGCAGGGAATGTGAAGAAATTACAGAGCGAATTGGCGCCAAACGACTGATAGAGATTACGGCAAATCCAGCATTGACAGGCTTTACGGCGTCTAAGGTATTATGGGTACGCAATCATGAACCGGAAAATTACCGCCGCTGCCGACACATTTTACTTCCTAAGGACTACATTCGCTTTTGTATGACTGGGGAATATGCGACCGAAGTATCTGATGCAAGCGGTATGCAGTTTTTAGATGTACCGCACCGCTGCTGGTCCCAGGAAATATTGGATGCCTTGGATATCGATCCGGCTTTGCTTCCTAAGGTATATGAATCGCCGGAAGTTACTGGGACCATTACTAAGCAGTTTGCGGCACAGACGGGCCTTTCTACGCATACGGTTGTCGTCGGCGGTGCCGGCGATAATGCAGCGGCAGCTGTAGGAACGGGTATTGTAAAAGATGGCAAAGCATTTACGACGATTGGCTCGAGCGGCGTCGTTTTTGCGCATACCAGCGATATCCGCATCGATCCTAAAGGACGTGTGCACACATTTTGCTGTGCCGTACCGGGCTGCTGGCATGTCATGGGGGTTACACAGGCGGCGGGCTTATCGCTGAAATGGTTCCGTGATACGCTGGGGAAAAATTATATGGAAGATGCCATTAAACTGGGAGTAGATCCGTATGACCTG
The DNA here is from genome assembly GCA_934193515.1 of uncultured Megasphaera sp. GTDB lineage: Bacteria > Bacillota > Negativicutes > Veillonellales > Megasphaeraceae > Megasphaera. Next base: position 2,948 of record CAKPVJ010000010.1, read on the forward strand.
ATTAATAAAGATGTGGAACAGGTTCCCATGGGCAGCAACCGCCTCTTGTATTTACCGTATTTGATGGGGGAACGTACACCGCATCTGAATCCGGACTGCCGCGGCGTATTCTTCGGCTTATCTGCGATTCACACCCAAGCAGATATGCTGCGGGCTGTTATGGAAGGGGTAAGCTATTCTTTGACAGACTGTCATGATATTTTGCAGGAAATGGGTGTTTCCGTTACGGAAATGATGGTTTGCGGCGGCGGCGGCCGCAGCAGGATTTGGCGTCAAATGCTGGCCAACATGTATGGCTGTGATGTCAAAACGATTACCTCACAGGAAGGTCCGGCTTTAGGTGCTGCAATTTTGGCAGGTGTCGGTGCCGGCGTGTTTAGCGATGTTCCCTCGGCGTGCGAAGCATTTATCAAAACCAACACGACATGCAGTCCGCAGCCGGATGCACAGGCATATTATAAAAAAGGACATCAGCTGTATAAAAAACTGTATACACAATTAGTCGATTGTTATACGGAATTAGCTTCATTATAAAAATAATGCAGAGAGAAAAGGAGAATGATCATGTCGGATAAAATGTCTGAATCGGTGCAGGTATCGGAAGCGGCTTTAAAAAGCGCTATGCATGTGCGGAAGTTTATCTATTTTACAGCGGGAATGGCCGGTCTGCTTTTTGGCTTGGACCAGGGAGTTATTGCCGGAGCGCTGCCATTTATTACGAAAGAGTGGAGCCTTTCTAGTGCCGCGCAGGAACGAGTAGTCAGTTGTATGATGGTAGGAGCTGCTATTGGGGCTATTGTAGCTTCGTTCCTTACGGCACGGATTGGCCGTAAAAAGAGTTTGCTGGCAGGGGCAGCCTTGTTTATTATTGGTTCTGTTGGCTCCGGCCTTGCTGTCGATGTCAATATGCTCATTGGCTTTCGCCTGATATTGGGCCTGTCTGTCGGGATTGCCTCGTATACTGCACCGCTGTATTTGGCGGAAATGGCGGATAAGGATTCACGCGGCAAAGTAATTTCCGGGTATCAGCTGATGGTTACGGTAGGGATTTTGGCCGCTTTCTTATCGGATACAGCCTTTAGTTACAGCGGTTCTTGGCGGATGATGCTGACGGTTATTGCGTTTCCGGCTGTCGTCCTGATTATTACGGTATTTTCACTGCCGGACAGCCCGCGCTGGCTGGCGACTAAAGGCCGTTTTTTGGAAGCATCAGGCGTGTTGAATATGCTTCATGGCGATGAAGCCAAAGCGGCACATGAATTGAACGAAATTCGTGAAACATTGAAAGTAAAGCAGGCAGGCTGGCACCTCTTTAAAACCAACAAAAATGTTCGCCGTGCTGTATTTCTCGGCGTTTTACTGCAGGCGATGCAGCAGTTTACCGGCTTCAATGTCATCATGTATTACTCTCCCAAAATTTTGAGCTTAGGCGGCTTCTCCAGTACAGAAGATCAAATGATAGGGACGGTTATCAACGGGTTAGTCTTTGTATTGGCAACGTTTATTGCTGTCTATACGGTCGATAAATCAGGCCGCAAACCGGCTTTGAAAGTGGGCTTCGGTGTCATGGCCGTATCGATGATTGTCATGGGCGTTTGCATGTCTTTGATTGAAATGGGCAATCCGGCGCAGTGGGTTTGCTATTTATCCGCTATTATGACGATGTTCTTCATTGCTGGTTTTGCAATGAGTGCCGGTCCTATTGTCTGGGTATTGTGCTCGGAAATTCAGCCGCTCAAGAGTCGTGAATTTGGCGTAGCATGCTCGACGATGACCAACTGGATTACCTGTGCTATTGTCGGCGCTACATTTCTCAGCATGCTGGATGCGCTTGGTTCTTCATCGACATTTTGGCTTTATGCACTGCTCAATGCCTTCTTTATTGCTTTGACATTCCTCTTTGTGCCGGAAACCAAAAATGTATCGCTGGAACAGATTGAAAAGAATTTGATGGAAGGTAAAAAACTGCGCAATATCGGTTGTTAAAAAATTTTATGAGGTGACTAAAAAATGAAACATGTACAAGATGAAGCATTTCGTCCCTATGGCCACGTGCTGGATGTACCGGTACAGGAATTTATGGATACCATTCGCAACGTAAACGTAGTAAAAGACGGAACGATGTATGAACCATCGGTTCCTGATTTTGAAAAACTGCCTGTATTTACACAACTGCAAAATGAAGTCTACGGCGGACTTCCCATTGAATTTGGCCATTGCAGCGGCCATAATACTAAACTGAATGCTGTCGAATACCATCGTTCTTCCGAAGTAGATATTGCTGCTACTGATTTGATACTCATGCTGGGTAAACAACAGGATATAGACTACCGTACGAATCAGTATGATACCAGCAAGATGGAGCTGTTTTTTGTCCCGGCAGGTACGGCTGTAGAACTGTATGGCACGACCCTGCATTTTGCGCCATGCAGCGTGGACGGCAAGGAATTTCGCTGCGGCGTCGTCCTTCCTAAAGGAACGAATGAAGCCCTGCCGGCTGTTCCGGATAAGACAGGAGAAAATGCCTTGCTCTTTGCGCTGAACAAATGGTTGATTGCGCACAAAGAAAGCGGCTTGGAGGCAGACGGTGCATGGATTGGTTTAGTAGGCAAAAACTTAGAAGTATAGTATAACTTTACCTCTTGCGGGAATTTTGGTACAATAGTCACCGAAAGATAAATGCGCTTTTGTAGGTGATCAACATGGTAACAATCAAACAAATTGCTGAATTATGCGGCGTTTCGCGAGGCACTGTCGATCGCGTTTTAAACGGCCGCGGACGGGTCAAACCAGAAACAGAAGCGGCCGTATTGCAAATGGTAAAAGAATTGGGGTATCGGCCCAACCCTGCCGGCAAAGCCTTGGCAGCACGGCGCCATCGCCCTGTTGTAGGGATTATCCTGACATCGGAAGGCAATGTCTTTTATGATGAAATCATACGGGGACTCAAGACGGCAGAAACCCGTTATCAGATTTACGGACTGCAGGTAGAAGCCCGCAGTATGAAGGGCTATGACGTGGAAACCCAGCTGTCTTTTATCCATGAATTGGCAGACCATATCAAGGCGCTGATTATCAGCCCTATTAATGACGAAAAAATTGCCGATGCGTTAAATCAGCTTGTCGATGCAGGCGTGTTTGTCGTTACGCTGAATAATGATATTGAACACTGCAGACGGCACTGTTACGTAGGCAGCGATTATATCAACGGCGGCGAAACAGCATGTGCCTTGCTGCAGCTTCTGCAGGGAGATCATGCGGATATCGGCGTAGTCATGGGGGACAAACGCGTATGGGGTCATCAGCTTCGCCTGCAGGGATTTTGCGAACGAATGAAGCGGATTCCGGGATTTCACATTTTAGAAACTGTAGAAAATAATGATGATGAAATTATTTCCTATGAACAGACTAAAAAACTGATTCAGACGTATCCGGAAATGAATGCTGTTTTTATCATTGCCGGCGGCGTGTATGGAGCCTGCCGGGCTGTTATGAGCGAAAAAAAGCAAAAAGACATTACCATCGTGGCATTTGACAGCACGCCGACGACGGTGGAGATGATGAAAAAAGGCGTACTGCGGACGATTATTTATCAGCATCCGTACCGCCAAGGTCATCAAGCGATGGATATTGCCTTTCGCTATGTAGTCAATGACCAGCCGCCGGAACATGAAACGTATATTTTGAAAAATGAAATAAAATTATTGGAAAACTTATAGAAAAACGATGCCTGGCTCTCGGGCATCGTTTTTCCATGTCAGGCAGCGGCGTGATTATTATTGACAGGGTCTTTGATATTTTTTATAATAATATGAGTATAGGCTGATTTCGTGGGGAATCAGCCTCTTTTTTGGAAGAGGAGGACGACATGCGTTTACGAAGAAAACCTTGGATTGATGACGCAATTAAACAATATGCATCTTTCGTTCATTTAGAAAGCTGCGAAGAAAATAAAGGAAAATGGCGTACGCTGTTTGCCAATCCGGATGCGCCTTTATGGGTAGAATTAGGTACGGGGAAAGGCAATTTTATTTCTAAAATGGCAGAATTGCACCCGGAAATTAATTTTATTGGGATTGAAATTCAAATTGGTGTTATTTACTATGCTGGCAAAAAGTGCGCTGAAGCGGAATTGCACAATGTACAGCTGCTGCGCTTTGACGTAGCCAGATTGGAAGAAATTTTTGCGCCAGGAGAAGTCGATCGGTTTTTTATCAACTTCTGCGACCCATGGCCCAAAAAACGGCATGCCAAACGGCGTTTGACCTATCATGGCTTTTTGGACCGATATGCCCGGCTGCTAAAAGAAGACGGAAAAATTTATTTTAAATCGGATAATGCAGGCCTGTTTGATTTTACCTTGGAAGAATTTAAACTGCGCCACTGGAAATTGTCTGAAGTTACGTACGATTTGCATCACAGCGATATTTTAAATGAAGCAATGACCGAATATGAAGCGAAATTCAGCGCGAAAGGACAGCCTATTTTTCACTGCACAGCTGCTAGACCGACCGGGGTGATGGCGCATGACGAAGAAAATTAAAAGACTGCATCGATACTATTGGTGTTTGTTGGCTGTATTTATTGCTTTGCTCATTATTGGCGTGGAAAACGTATTTAGTGCTACTTTTGTTAGTGACAGGCTGAGCGGCAATCCTTACAATCATTTTTTAAAACAGATTTTCTATATCAGTCTTGGTCTAGTCGTATCCACTGTTTTTTATTGCAAAGATTATCATATATGGCGAAAGTATATAAAATGGGAAACCCTGGGTACCGTGCTGCTGCTGATTGCTGTTTTATGTATAGGCACGGTCGTCAATGGCTCACGGCGCTGGATTAGTTTGGGTTCATTCAGTTTCCAGCCGTCAGAATTGGCCAAGCTGGTCAGTATATTATATGCGTCCCATTGGATAACGCAGTTTTTGGAACGGCACAAGCCCATTGAATGTTTGTACTGCTTGAGCAGAAAAAAGACGGCAGCGTTTTGGCAGAAAATTTATTTTATACCTCATATTGCGCTGTGGATACCGCTGCTGATGGCTTTTCTCGTCATTAGACAGCCAGATGCCGGAACGGCTATTGTCATTTTTGGCATTCCGGTCGTGATGTTGTTTGTCAGCGGTGCGCATATTTTAAAGATAAAAATACCGCTGCTGGTGATAACGGGTGTGTTTATTGCGGCGGTAGCCTGTGAACCATATCGGCTCAACCGTATTCTTATCTGGTGGGATCCTTGGAAAGATTCGCAAAATGCGGGGTATCAGGCTGTGCAAGGCTTGATTGCTATTGGCACAGGCCATATCACGGGCCAAGGAATTGGCGAAGGCATTAGTAAATTTGGCTCTCTGCCAGAAGCCCACACAGACTTTGCATTTGCTGTTTGGGCGCAGGAATGGGGACTATGCGGTACTATATTAGTGATAGCCTTGTTTTTGGCCGTCAGCTATTTTGGCTTTTTGACGGCAATACACTGCAAGGATACATTTGGGTCGCTGTTGGCATTAGGCATGACATTGTACTTAGGCGGACAGGGATTTATTAATATTGCCATGGTCAGCACGATTCTGCCTGTAGTAGGAGTGCCGCTGCCGTTTATTAGTTATGGCGGGACGTCCCTTCTCGTGAACATGGTAGCTGCTGCTATACTATTGAATATCAGCAAGCGAAATTACCGATACGCTGAACGAGAACGAATACAATACCCCATGCCGCCGCTGTGGTCACTGAGAGAAGAAACGCGAAGTCAATTTCCGTTGAAGCCGGAAAAATAAATGAAATGAATCTATAATAGGGGAGGCATAGGATCGTGTTGAATACATTGCTGCATCAAACCCATTTTACAAAGGAAGACATCATGACACTGCTTAGTCTGACAAAGCCGGAAGAACTGCAGGCTTTGTATGATACAGCCTATGCCGTAAAAGCTGCCAACGTAGGACGTGTCGTATATTATCGCGGCTTGATTGAGTTTTCCAATCGCTGCATCAAAGACTGTTTATATTGCGGTATTCGCCGCAGCAATGAAGGAGTGGAGCGTTTTGATACGAAGCGGGAAGATATATTGGCAATGGCTCAGTGGTCGTATGACAACCGCTATGGCTCACTGACGCTGCAGTCCGGAGAGCGGCAGGATGAAGCCTTTATTTCCTATATAGAGAGACTCGTTAGGGATATTAAGACCTTGAGTCATGGCGAATTGGGAATTACCCTCTGCGTCGGTGAGCAGACAGAAGAAACATATCGCCGCTGGTTTGATGCCGGCGCGCATCGGTACTTACTGCGTATTGAAACGAGCAATCCTAACCTGTATCAAACCCTGCATCCGCAAGACGGGCATCATCAATGGCTCGTAAGAAAACAATGCTTGGAATCGCTGCGGCGTATTGGCTACCAAGTCGGCACAGGAGATATGATTGGCCTGCCGTATCAGACGATAGAAGATTTGGCAGATGATATTCTCTTCTATCGAGATATGGATATCGACATGATTGGCATGGGGCCGTATGTCGTGCATCATCATACGCCCATAGGCAAAGCAGTAGTAGAAAACGGCTTGGATTCCGATGAAGAAAAACTACGGCGCCTGCAGCTGGGACTTAAAATGATTGCCGTTACACGGCTCGTACTCCCAGATGTCAACATTGCCTCAACTACGGCGCTGCAGGCACTGCATCCCTTGGGACGGGAATTAGGCTTAAAAGCGGGTGCCAACGTGCTCATGCCGATTGTTACCTTGCCGAAGTTTCGCTCACAATACTTGCTGTATGATAACAAACCCTGTGTAGATGAAGAGCCCAATCAATGTAAAAACTGCCTGAGTGCCCGTGTAGCTTCCGTAGGAGATACTGTAGGACTGGGTAAATGGGGAGATTCTCCGCATTTTTATCATAAAAATAAAAAATCTGATTTAAACGTTAAATAATTGGTGCAGTGATGCGGCATACTATGGGGCTGTAACAAAATGAATTAAAAAAACTCATTTTGTTGCAGCTCCTTTGAGTTATATACGTGTTTTATTACTATTTAGTTAAAAATCCGCTATATGATGAATGTTTTTCTCATATAGCGGATTTTTGTCGTTACTACTATTTTTTTATATTTCCTAATGTATGCGAGATAGTTTGAGCAGCTTTTTTTAAATCTAGTAAGAGCGGGTCTTTGATGGAAGGGATTTGTTTAACAAAAGAGGTAGCACTAATGGTAGCTGTCAAATGTCCTGTTAAATTAAAAATTGGGACAGCAATGCTCCCCACATCGAGATTGAACTCTTCCATTTCCCAAGAATATTGTTTTTCTTTTATGTCTTGTAAATGTTTTTGTAAGTGTGTTGCATCAACAATCGTGTGCGGCGTATACGGTGTAAGAACCCGTGTATCCAGGTAGTGCGGATTTTCCGGTAGTATGGTATAGGCTAACAGCAATTTACCGGACGAAGTAGCATAAATTGGTAAATCACTGTATTCCGATAGGGTAATGTAATAGGCTGTACTGTTGGGATAAGCGCAGTAAACAGAAAAAATTTCATCTTGACTCACCATTTGTAAGCTGGACGTAATGTGATATGTATTAGAAATTTTATCAGCCAACGATTTGAACATAAGGATGTATTCTTTTGTCTGTTTTTGAATAATATCAGCTTTTCCAATAAAATAATTTCCCAAACGGTAGCAATTTCTCATTTCATCATATAGCAGCAACTTGTTGGCAACTAATGTGTTAATTAAACCTCTAGCTGTATTTATGTTTAATTTGGTCATGTCGCTGATTTCATTGATGGTTAAGCCGGGAACTACAGCAGTAAAACAATCAAGAATGTCGACAGCACGTTGAACAGACTGAATTAATTTAGGAGCATGTGTGGGCACCTATAGGACCTCCCTGTAAATAAAATAGTTTGTATTCATTTAAAAATGTTATGAAATGATGGATGTCAAAAGAAAAAATTATATTTTTTTGAAATTTTATTAGTTGTTTTATTGACATCTGTACTGTAGCATGATATAACTAAACTTGTCAAACGACATTATAAAAATAAAAACGATAATATCGTAGAGGGGATAAAAATAATGTCGCTGATATATTGAAAAAAGAATGTAGAAGTGGATGAACTTAAAAGGGGGACCTGATAATGCAGGATGCGGCAGAACGAAAAAATGTGGAAATATCTAGCGCGGGAGAAGTGAAACGAACCTTTACATTTAAAGAAAAGTTGGCTGCGTTAGGGCCAGGCTTTTTGATTGTTGGTTCTTTCATTGGGCCGGGAACCGTAACAAGCTCTACAAAAGCTGGAGCCGGATATGGGTATGAATTATTGTGGTGTATTATTTTTTCTGTCATTGCTGTCATTGTTATGCAGGGGATGGCAGCTCGCTTAGGCGTTGTTACGCAAAAAGGGCTGGAAGAAAATTTACTTTTAGATTTTGCGGACAGGCCGGTGCTGCGCAATCTATTAGTTGGATTGGTAGTTATTGCTATTACTATTGGCGGCTTTGCGTATATGAGCGGTGATTTGACAGGAACGGCATTGGGCGTCAGTGCATTAACGGGTGTGCCAACGAGTATTATTGCGCCAATTTGGGGCCTTTGTATTTTACTGATTTTAAATTTTGCCGGTGATGCAGTCAAATACTTGGAAAGACTGTTAGGAATTTGTGTCATTATTATGGCAGTTGTTTTTGTTGTTACAATGATTGTTGTTAAGCCGGATTTGGGTGCATTGTTTTCGGGATGTATACCTAGTGTGCCTGATGGGTCATTAATGACCTGTTTGTCTTTGATTGGTACGACTGTTGTACCATACAATATGTTTTTACACGCCGCCAGCTCTAAACGGACTTGGAAAGGGCCTGATGAACTGCCTCTTTGCCGTTTTGGCACGTATATTCCGATGATTATCGGTGGCATCGTTACCGGTGCTATTATGATTTCTGCGGCATCGGTTATGCATGGAATGTCTGTTAAAAATGCGATGGATATGGCCATACAGCTTGAACCGACTTTGGGAAGTCTGGCACAGCCTTTTATGGCAATTGGTCTGGTAGCTGCTGGTATTTCTAGTGCTGTATGTACCCCTATGGGAGTATCCTATGTTTTAGCTGGTATTTTTGGCTGGAAAACGAAACGTTCTGATAAACGGTTTACTATTACCAATGCAGCGGTTTTGATTACGGGCATTGTTATTGCTGGCATTGGTTTTAATCCCATTGCATTGATTATGGCAGCGCAGGCCGTTAACGGCATTGTTTTACCTGTCGTTGTAGGTGTTACGTTGTATTTGACAAGTACACATCGTGTAATGGGAAAATATAAAAATAATAACGTACAAATTGTATTAGGAATGATTATTTTCTTAATCGCCTTATATCTTGGGTTATCCAGTGTCATTAGCTTATTTTAAATTTTTTATATTATCTGATTTAGATATACTATAGTAGTTTTTGGGAGATGTAGTTATGTTAAAAGATAGCAAACCAACCATTTATGATCCTAATTTTTTACCGACGAATATTTATAGCGGCGTGCCGTCCTTTTTAAATTTGCCTGTTGTAGAAGAAAAAGAAGATTTAAAAAATCTAGATGTCGCTGTAATGGGCGTACCTTGGGAAGGCGGCTGTACGATTGGCGGCTATTCTTCTTGTACTGAAGGGCCTAAATCCATTCGCAGTGCTTCTATTCGTTACACGGGATACTTACCGGATTTTGATATTGACAGTTTTGAACATCTTCGCGGTGGTGACTATGGTGATGTGCCAGTTCAAAACGGCAACTATAATTTTACCTTTGAACAAATTCGCAAAAAATATGGTGAAATCATTGATGCCAATGCCGTGCCTATTGTCCTTGGTGGCGATCATTCTATTGCATATCCACTGATTAGTGAAATGGCCAAACGACATCCCGGCAAAGTAGGTGTTCTTCACTTTGATGCTCATTTAGATAACTATTCACATTTTGGTGACGATGATTTGTCTCGTTGTTCGCCATTTTACAAACTATATAATGATCCCAATATGGATCCGACCAAGATTGTGCATATCGGTATTCGCGGGCCCCGCAACCATCATGAAGAACGCAATAATGCACGTAAATATGGCGCGACTGTGATTCCCTGCATGGAAATTAAGAAAAATGGCTGGGAAGCGGCTATAAAAAAAGCAATCGCAGTAGCTTCTAAGGATACAGAAGTCATGTATGTTACAATTTGTGCAGATAGTTTGGATGCTTCTTGCATGCCGCAGGGCCCGCAGGATATGGCTGGCCTTACGAGTTTTGAATTACTGATGATGGTACACGAAGCAGGACTTGCCGGTGCTTCTTCGTTGGATTTCGTCGAAATTTATCCGGAAAACGGAACCCTTCAAACGGCTTCCCATGTTGGCTGCTGGGCTGCATTATACTTCCTCAATGGCGTAGCAGAACGCCGGATGAAGCAGGAAAAATAAAAACGACAGTTTAGAGAGGAAATTTGAGGAATGGCAGAAGAAATTAAAGAACCTGTGTCTATGTTCGTGCTTTTTGCTAAAATGTTTTCCATTACAGCCAAAAATTTGGAAAAAGAATTTGGTGAAAAAGGACTACAAGTATTAGAAGACAGCGTTAAGGAATTTGGTATTGAAAGAGGAAAAGATATAGCTGCTCGTGCTAAAGCGGATGGGGTAGATAATGCGTTGGAACAGTATTTAAGCCACTATGACATGGGACGCAGTGAGGAATTTGGGTATCAGACGACCTATGGGCAGAATGAAATTCATCAGGATTTTACACGTTGTGTATTTGCTAAAACGTGGATGGATGCCGATGAAGAGAAATATGGCCGTATTTACTGTGAAAATATAGATCCAGCTATTGTAGCAGGATATAATCAGGACATGGAATGTATTCACGATCATATTATGTATGCTGACGGACATTGTACATTTTGTTTCCGCATGAAGAAAAAATAATAGTACATAGGATAGCGTAGAAATAGTCTGCCCTATCCTATTTTTTATGAAGAACGGGAATAGTTATGAAGCGGGAAGACATAGCCGTACATATTATCGATGACCTGAAAGAAATAGCTGTATTAACATCTGATGAAAACGGGGCACAGCGTGTTGCTTGGACTCCGACATGGAAAATGGCAGCAGAATGGTTTGCTGAAAAAATGCGAAACGCCGGAGCTGTAGTTTGGATGGATGCGGCTGGCAATAGTTGGGCAAAATTTTCGGGAGAAACGGAAGAAGCTATCGTTATTGGCAGCCATATTGATTCTGTTCCCAATGGAGGATGGCTTGATGGCATACTAGGGGTAGTTGCTGGTATGGGAGTAGGAATATACGGCTTGGCGGGCAGAAAGCCGAAAAAAACAATTATATGTTGTTGGCTGGGTTGATGAAGAAGGCGTAGTATTTGGAACGAGTTGTTTAGGTTCGGGTATAGTCAGCGGCAGCATTACGGTTCAAAAGTTATTGTCATTAAAAAATAAAGAAGGCAAATGCTTGAAAGAAGTTTGGAAATCGTATGGGCTAGATCCATATCAGGCAGATAATGCAAAAAAAAGATTTGATGCAATTCCTGTAAAAGCATATGCAGAGCTGCACATCGAACAAGCTCCCTTATTAGCGAGAAGCAAAAAAGCTGTTGCTTGTGTATATGGGGTCTGTGGCTGCCATCGTCAGTACATTATATTTAAAGGGCAGCAGGGCCATTGCGGCTCGCCAGTTGCTCTGCGGCACGATGCCTTTATTGCAGCAGCAGAAGCAACATTGGATTTCAAAAACATAGCATTGCGTTATCAATCCTATTGCACAGTAGGACATGTGGAGGTAGGACCGAATGTGAACACAATTTCACCGGGATATTGCCGCATCTCTTTGGACCAACGTTGTATAGATGCTGACAGCATGAAGAAAATGATATCAGAAGCTAAAAAAGCAGCAGCAAAACGAGGAGACGATAACCATGTAACCGTATCGTACGAAACGATTTGGCATGAAGAACCGATTTTGTTTGACAACATGTTGGTGCAAAAATGTCAAAAGGCAGTGCAAGATGAAACCGGAGAAGGGACCATGATGTATTCTGCACCATTGCATGATGCCGTAGAAATGTATCATAGGGTACCGACGATTATGATGTTTGTCCAGTCTGACCCAGGAATTTCCCATTGTAAAGAAGAAGATACGCCACTGCCAGTGCTGCAAAAAGCTATCTGTGCATTTCTGCGATTTGCAGAAGAAGTATTAGAAACCAGATTTGAATAAGTGATATAATTAGTAATTGAAATGGGCTAGAAGAAATTGCAGCCTTAAACTCTCAAAGTAAATTCCAGTTACGCAAAGAAAATGGCATTCACTTTGGAAATTAACAAACATATAGTAAATCGTTGAGATGGAAAATTTCCTTGACGAAAATCTATAAAATTTGATATAATAATTTCGTTATGGAAAGGTGTCCGAGTGGTTTAAGGAGCTAGTCTTGAAAACTAGTGATGCGGCAACGCACCGTGGGTTCGAATCCCACCCTTTCCGCCATTGCATAGAAGAAGTTGGACGGAATGTTCAAAGATGTTCAAAATCCTAGTAAACAAGCGGTTTTTTAAGGTTTTGTTCATCCATGAATGTTCCGTCTTTTTTCTTATTTTACATGCCTTTTGCCCCATTTCTGCCCTTTTTTTGCCCCATTTTATACGCTCAAAGATTCTAGTACAGCCTGCATTTTTTCCTGCATGGCTTCTGTAACATGCGTATAAATAGAAAGCATTGTATTAGGGTCGTTATGTCCGACACAATTCATAATGGCTTTTAATTCAACGCCTTTTTCAGCTAACATACTAATATGTGTGTGCCTAAAGATATGCGAGGAAATGTGTTTGTTTGGGATGCGGACTTTTCGCAAATATTTATTAATGTATTGCACGTTGTAGGGATTGCCTTGTAAACGGTGTGCAATAATGTTTGTTAGTGTAAAATAATTGTGGGAAAACTTTATTAGGCTAAAAAGAGGAACATAAAAAAAGAGGGAACTTCTTTGGTATAATGAAATCAGCACAATCCATTACAAAGGAGTCCTTCTTATGACTAGTATACAACATATCCTCACCCGTAGTACAGACTTTTTTTAATTCCTTATTCAAAAAAACAAGGTAGCTTGCTAAAAAACGGTGCGCAAAAAGTGCGCAAATTATCGAAAAAGAATGAAAAAGCGGCGAACGATACAAACTATCAAAAACTTCTGTAACTCGTATAATTAAAAGGTTTTTAACGGTTTGAAACGTTCACCGCAAATGCCTAGAATGAATGGCGGAAAGTGTGGGATAACCGCATCGTTAAGCCATTCATAACAAATAATCTTTCAAATGGGGCAAAAAAGGGGCAAGCACCATATAAACGTCCTTATTTTATACAAAATAATACAAAATCCTATCGTTATTTTGAGAATCAACAACAAAAAGAAAACATAGCTATCTCCCATCATATCTCTAGCCTTTGACTGGAGATATTTTATATATGAAAAAAGCCTTGTAAGTCGCAACCTTACAGGGCTTTTTGTGTAGTAATTGATTATTTCGTTTCTATGTACATTATACGCATATTCACGATAATAGTCAATAAATGAAAAACTGAAACAACTGGAAATATTTACTATCAAATAATTATCTGACATGCTATACTGTATTCGTTGCCCTACCCAAACTGGTAACGGTTAGGGGGTGTAGTAATTGAGTATTTTCGTTTCTTTTATTTTGTCTATCATGGCAAGCGTAATTGCATATTACATTTGCAAGTGGCTGGATAGACATTAAGGGCAATATTTTCAACAGCCCCACAAACAGAAGCCTTGTAAGTCGCAACCTTACAGGGCTTTTTGTGTATATCAAATCTTCCCCACATCATCGGTAAAGGTAAAAAATAAAAAAAGCAACATGGATATTATAACACATGGGATTTATGCAAATAGATTTCCTTTTTAGGGCCTTTGAAATCTCTTGATAGTTGGTCGGTTACTTGGTCGGCAACCAACAACCGGCTTTGTGTGGTTTAACCAGCCCCACAAAAACGCCCGCATAGTAACCAGCTATGAGGGCGTTTTTATTTCGTCTTGAATGAGACTATATTCTATTTCTATACAAAGTATATCACGCAATTATTAAGCTGTAAAACAGCCTACAACGAAATATCAAGAAAGTACCTTTAAAACACTGGCATTATATACCCTAGCGAGAAATAATAGGGAACTACAACGTTTTAGCAGGTTTTTATGGGGATTATTGGAGGATTGGTTTCACATTTGGTTTGTGTCCCTTCTTGCGTACCACACAGGTACACAGAACGATACGCTACCCGATACACAGACCGATACCATACCTATACTAGAGAAGAACCTATATCCGTATGCGAATAAAAAAGGGGGCATAATGCACCAAAAAAATAGCAACCACGGAAGCGGAATAGGTTGCAATGTTGCATATTCGTTTTGTAATTGGCGGGTGCAATATTTTTGTACAATAAACGGTAATCTGGCCAGCTGTTGGTCATCCATTCGGACCGTGGCTGTCAGTACGTTTCGCAGGCATACATTCAGGAAACATCCCAGATGCGCCGCAGCTATTCCAAGAAAAGCTATCCATGGGACAATGCCTGCATCAAATCCTTCCATTCCTTGATCAAACGGGAATGGTTGAATCGATTTAAAATTCAAAATTACCGGCAAGCGTACCAGTTGGTGTTTGAGTACATCAATGCTTTTTACAACACGGTACGTGTTCACAGCCATTGCCATTACATGTCACCGAACGACTATGAAAAGCTGTATGCTGATTTTCAGGAATATAACACGCGTATAGGAATCTAAGAAGCAAAAAAACTCAATTTAATTTATCCGAAATCTTGACATAGGACCAAAGATTGAAAGATGTATAGTTTCTGGTAGCTGGTTGCTTTACCTGATTTTTACATTTCTCATATATTTCATTGACAGTCAATTTTCATGTGTATATACTAAAAGAGGTTTAATTGTGAGGCTTGGGGGAGCTCCCTGGTCTTGCTATATGGTTGTACTTATAAATCATATTAATAACCAACATGCGAGGGAGTCCGTGGGCCGGGCTGAGAGGATGCTGGAGCATCGACCGTGGAGTGGTATTTCTATGCCCTTTGCGACGGTGTGTTGGTAGATAGAGAAGGGCTGTGAAGCTCTTCTTTTTTTGTTTATATAATGAATAAGAACGGAGTGGTTCGAAATGAAAATGTGGAAAATGTTGACTGCAGTCGGGGTGATGGCTTGTTTGATGCTTACGGGATGCGGTAATAGTGGACAGACGGACAGCAAGCATGTCAAGGAACTGAAAATCGCTATTTCTCCGTATCAGGATGCCGATACGATGAAAACGGCAACCGAACCGTTGGGAAAAATGATTCAGGATAAAATGAAGGAAAAAGGCTATACGATCGACAAGGTAACGATGAATGTCGGTACGTCGTATGGTGCTGTTGGGGAAGCATTAAGCTCCGGCAGTGCGGATATGGGCTTTATTTCGGGAGCTACGTATGTTGCCTATGACCAGGACGTCGATGTATTGCTGACGGCGCTGCGTCAGGGCATTGATAAGGATACAGAAGATCTGACAGTCTGGAATGATGGGTCTAAAGAAGCCTTTACGAATAATCTGGTAACCTATTACCGCTCGGCCATTGTCGTTGGCCCCAGTCCGAAAGGACAGGCTGTATTGCAGAAGGTAAAACAAGGCCAGCAGCCAACGTGGGAAGAACTCAACGACCTTACTTGGGCTGTTATGAGTCCGGCTTCTGCGTCGGGGTATTTGTATCCGTCGCTGTATTTGAAAGAACATTACGGCAAAAAGATTTCTGATTTGGCTCATGTTGTACAGTCGGATTCGTATACGACATCGACGGCACGCCTGGCTTCCGGACAAGTCGATGTACTTGTAGCATATTCCCATATTCGGGCCCATATGGCGGATAAATGGCAGCCGGTTTTTGGTGGCACCGGTGATATTTGGTCGCAGACCGGCGTAATTGGTGTTACGGGCAAAATTTATAATGACACGGTCAGTGTCAGCAAGACATCGCAGGTTATGCAGGACGAAGGATTCCGCAAAGCACTTGGTGAATCGCTGATTGAAATTGGCAAAACCGAAGAAGGCTTGAAAGTATTAAAAACACTGGGCCACAAGGGATATGATTGGGCCAAGAGTGAAGACTATGACGGCGAACGGGCTGTGCAGAAAGAATTAAAATAATAATGTATATATTAGAAGCGAAACATGTATGTCAGCAATATAAAAAAGAAAATACAGTATTGAATGATATTTCATTGACTGTGCCTAAAGGACAATTTCTTTCCATTATTGGGCCCAGCGGTGCCGGTAAAACGACGCTGCTGCGCCTTTTTAATGGCATGGTACAGCCTTCAGCCGGTGAAATATGGGTAGATGGCAAGCGGTTTGATACGCTGCGCGGCGCAAAAAGGCGAAAGATGCAGCAAAAAATAGGTATGATTTTTCAGGATTTTTGTTTGGTAGAAGAAGCGACTGCACTGCAGAATGTCATGAACGGAGCCTTGGCAGCGCTGCCGTTTTGGCGTGTTGTGACAGGGCGTTTTCCAAAATCCTGCCGGGACAACGCAATGGCCTGCCTGCAGCAAGTAGGCTTAGAAAGTAAGGCTCAGGAATTGGCAGTTCATCTCAGCGGCGGACAGAAGCAGCGCGTAGCGATTGCCAGAGCGTTGATGCAGGATGCAGCTGTTTTGCTGGCAGATGAACCAGCTGGTGCGTTAGACCCCTGGACGGCGCATCAGATTTTGGCACTGCTGCAGACGCTGCAGCAGGAAAAAGGATTGACCGTCGTCATGAATAGTCATAGCGTAGAACAGGCGCGCCAGTTTTCCCAGCGGATTATCGGCATCAGGCAGGGGCGCATTGTACGGGATGCATCAGCTGATACGTGGCAGTCTGCTGATTTTGCCGCTGTGTACGGAGGTACGGCACATGAATCGTAAGCAAAAGACAGGCCTTTTATGGGCTGTCTGTTTAGGCATGCTGATCGTATCTGTCATGACGACGCACGTTTCACTTATCGTGCTGGGGAAGCGGGGTGGCCGCTTTTTTGATATTGCCGGCCAAATGATACCGCTGGCTTGGGATTACGGAGCCGTTGTGTTGCAGCCGTTATGGGCTACGATTCAAATGTCGTTTGCCGGGACGATATTGGGCGCCTGCCTGGGGCTTATCGGTGCAGTTTGTGCCAACAGCTACATCAATCGGCTTCCCTGGCTGCGTATTCCGTTCAAAGCTATCATCCATTTAATCCGGACCATTCCGGCATTAATTTTGGCGTTGTTTTGCACCTTTCTCATCGGTTTAGGCGCATTGGCCGGGACCGTTGCGTTGACCGTATATACGACAGCTGTTCTTACCCGCATGGGTTATGAAGACATGGAAAACATGGATTTACGGGCTGCCAATGCCTTGGAAGTGACCGGCTGCGGCCCGTGGAAAGCCTTTGTGCGGACTGTTTTGCCGGCTGTACTGCCGGGATATGTGACCAATGTCTTGTATATGCTGGAAGCCAACGTGCGTCATGCCGCTATTTTGGGATATGTCGGTGCCGGCGGTATCGGGCTGCTTTTGAATGAACAGCTGGCATGGCGGCAGTACAGCCAAGTCGGCATGATTATTTTTTTGCTGTTTCTTGTCGTCATTGCTGCAGAAAGTTTGAGTGAATGGCTGCGGCATGCCATAACGCAGCAGACGCATATTCCGACAGCTGTAAAACGGGCCGGGATAGTAGGCGTCCTCATGCTGCTTGGTTCTTCGCTGGCAACGCTGCCATGGTCTGTACAGCAGACAAGCTGGCATGCAGCCGCGGCGATTGTCAGCGGGCTCGTGCATCCGGACAGTGCTATGCTGTTTTCACTGGCTCATGATGATGTGCCGTATTTGGTGTATGAAACGTTGTGCATTGCGTTTTTGGGAACGCTGGGCGGCGTGATGGTTGCCGCATGGTTTTCCTTTACGGCAAGCTTTCGCCTGATGCCGCGGCCGATTGCTTTGGTTTCCCGCACGGTGCTGCTTTTGATTCGTACGATTCCGGTCTTTGTTTATGGCTTGATGTGGATTCGCGTTACCGGGCCGGGACCATTTGCCGGCGTTATGACGCTTGCCGTTTGCAGCATAGGACTGCTTGCCAAACGATTTCTCATTGCAATTGATGACATGAACATGCGTCCTTTTTTGGCGTATCGGGCCATGGGCATGCCGCTGGCTGCCGCTGTTCGCTATGCCGTGCTGCCGCAGCTGCGGGGACCGTATACGGCAGCGGTTTTGTATCGATTGGATATCAATCTGCGGGATGCGGCTGTGTTGGGTCTTGTCGGTGCCGGCGGCATCGGTACGTCGCTGATGCTGGCTATGAATCAATATAAATGGCCGGAAGCCGGCGCACTGCTGTGGGGAATTATTATTCTCGTCACGGTAGTAGAAATCATTTCTGAAAAAAGCCGTCGTCATATGGACTAAAGAGCAAACGGGAATGCCATATAGCGTTTTTTGCTATTACGCCTCCTGCGTTTCTCGTAAACGTTTTGGGTTTGAAATTTGAAGAAAATGAATAGTACAACGAGCTGTGAAACAATGGATTTTTGTTCGCAGCTCTTTTTTGTATGGCCGTTGCAGGCATATACGCACAATGGTTTCCGGCACGTTTAAAGAAAAGTGAATGGCAGCGCACTGTTTACATGACAGGCTTGTTTGTGCGACAGCATCGGAGATTTTTTGAGGCATTTCCTCAAATGCAAGGCGATGTACTTGCGTATTGACGAAAAGGTGTTATATAATTAGATGTATCTGTATATATAAGAGATGAAACATAGTAAAGAGATATCGTTTTATTGTAAAGAAAAGGGGCTGTGATATGTATCACATAAGTGTTTTGACAGGTCGTCAAGATGAGGATGATTTTGGAGAGCGGCTGCGTGATATAGCACGCGTTGAATACTGCTCGGCCACAGACGAAGAAACGATGGCAGATCGATTGGAAGATGCCGACATCATTATTTGTAAATCTGAAAAAATTACAGGTTCATTGATAGAACGACTGGACGATTTGAAACTTATCGTCATTTTGTCAACTCGTTCGGATAATGTGGATTTAGAAGCCGCCAATCAGCACGGCGTCATGGTTATCAACAATACCTCGTATTGTGTCGATGACATTGCAGACCATACGAGTGCGATGATTTTGGCACTGATTCGGCAGCTGCCGGAATACCAAAGCGACATCCGCAGCAACAGCCGCTGGGAATACGGCACAGTTCAGTGGCCGATTCACCGCGTCAGCAGCAATCTGATCGGACTCGTCGGTTTTGGTCATGTCGGCCGCGCCGTAGCGGCACGCATGCAGGCTTTTGGCTGCAAAGTACAGGCGTACGATCCCTTTGTCAGCGAAAAAGTCATGATGGAGCATCGTGTGCGTCCTGTCGATTTTGATAAATTACTTCAGACGAGCGATGTCGTTTCACTGCATATGCCGCTGAACGAAACGACGCGGTATATTTTCCAGGATGAACAATTTGAACAGATGAAACAGGGGGCTATGTTTGTCAATTGCTGCCGCGGCGGCTTGGCTGATGAAGCGGCGCTGTATCATGCTGTCGATGACGGTCATGTCCGCAGTGCGGCACTGGACGTCTTGTCCATGGAACATCCCAGCCCGATGCTGCTGAAAATGATTGCCCGGCCGGAATTTTTGCTGACGCCGAACGTCAGCTTCCATTCTGTCGAAGCAGATAAAGCCGTTCGTGATGATGCAGAACGGTATATTCGGCTGTTTTTGGACGGACACTATGAAGACTTGCCTGTTGTCAAAACTCGCGATATATAACACTAAAGAAATACGATTCCCAAAGAAAGGGGCTTTACGTCTTGCGTATTTGGAAACTGGCCGCTATGGCCTTGATATGCTGTTCCCTTTTGGCTGGCTGCGGCAGTACGCCAAGCAATGAAGAAAACGCCAAAACGGCAGCAAAACAGCAGGAACAAGTAGAAATGGCCGTACCTAAACAGGGCGTTCCTGTACTGATGTATCATATGATAGGAGATGTCCCTAATAATGATGCGGTCTTGTTGGAATCCCACTTCCGGGAACAGATGAAATTCCTCAAAGACAACGGATTTCATCCGATTACGATGCAGCAGCTGTATGAATACATGACGCAGGGCAAAGCGGTTCCGGTAAAACCGGTCGTCTTGACCTTTGATGACGGCTATCCGGATACGTATTCTATTGTCATGCCGATTATGAAGGAATACGGATTTGTCTGCACGGTATTTATTCCCACCTATGATGCAGACCAGGGAGCTCGCTTGACATGGCAGCAAATCAAAGAAATGAAAGAAGCCGGCATCGATATCCAGTCACATGGTTATAAGCATGAACGCATGGTTGAAATGCGGGGACAGGCACTGGAAAACGAAGTCAAACTGAGTCAGGAAGCCTTGCAGAAACAGTTGGGCATCACGTCTGAATATTTCTGCTATCCCTATGGCAGTGAAAATAAAGCTGTTGAAGAGGCTGTCAAAAAATATCATGTCAAACTGGCCTTTACGATGAACCCTGGCTGGGCTAAACAAGGCGACAATCCCTATGCTGTCAAACGCATCTGGATTGGCAACGCCGTCGATATAGGCAATTTCAAACAGCGTGTTACAACCGAACAGTATGAACAGCGGTAATGCGTTGAATCTTTTCGTTTTGAGGTAACTATGAAGAAACACTTCAAGGAAATTGGAAAATTTTTTATTATACTCCTCGTGTTTTTTGGAGTAACATCTCCATTTGTCGTCCTTTTTGGGCCCTTTGACAATATCAAGCGGACCGTCGTAGGCGCCATCCTCAAGAGCCGGCATCCACAGTATATTACTTGGCTCTTTTCACAGGATGAAATCGACAAAATCCTGGGAGGCATCAGTACGGCTCCCAAACAAGAGCTGTTTAAATTCAAAGCAAGAACCGATACGTCGCTGAATTTGAAAGAAATCAATTCAAGCCGTTTCAAAGGGTTTCTGCTGGAAATCCCAGATCCGAAGCGCGTACAAATTGCAACGGCAGAAAACATGGATGAAAAAGGCGATACGACAAGCGGTATTGCCACCAGAAACGGCGCAGTAGCGGCAATCAATGCCGGCGGCTTCTATGATGCCAATGGTACAGGCACAGGCCGTCAGCCCTATGGGTTTATTCTGCATGATGGCAAATTCCTGCTGGGGCAGGACTCCACAGAGGATGAAGTCAATGAATTTGTTGGCTTCAACAAAGAAGGCAACCTCGTAGCCGGCAATTACAGCAAAGGGGAACTCATCAGCATGGGCATTCAGGAAGGGATTTCTTTTGGCCCGGCGCTGATTGTCAATGGCAAAAAAATGATTACGTCCGGCGATGGCGGCTGGGGAGTAGGTCCCCGCACGGCGATTGGCCAGCGCAAAGACGGCACTGTGTTGTTTTTGGTCATCGATGGCCGGCAGCCTGGCTATTCTGTGGGAGCGACGCTGCGTGATCTGCAGAATATTCTCTATGAAGAAGGCGCTGACATTGCGGCTAATTTGGATGGCGGCTCTAGCTCTACACTGTACCTCAACGGCAAAGTCGTCAACAAACCGGCGGATTTATTGGGCGAACGCATGATTCCGACGGCATTTATTGTCAAATAGGAGGTACGCATGAAAGCTAAAAAATTTATTTTTGCCTTTGCCTTGGGCATCCTTATCCAGGCCGGCATTTACCTGTATTTAGACCAGGTATTGTTTGCTCCCGCCTCGGATTTTCATATTGGAGGAACCAATCAGCAGGAATCCATGGGATTTGGCGCGGAACCCAATGGCCAGACATACTACTCGTATGACAAACGCTTTATGGCGACGATTGTCGATGATAAAGTATCGATTTACGAAGCTGGGAAAAAAGGAGAACCGCAGCGCATTAGTCTCCACGGCCGCAAAGTATCGTTCTTTGAATGGCTTCCGGACCGCAACTTAGCTATTTTTGCGACACACGGCCGCGATGAAAAAACGGGCCGCTACGGCGTGTACATTGCGCAGTACAATCCGGTATATCCGGACAGAGAATTGGATACGCCGATTGAAGATGCGCCGCGGGACAGCAAAATTGTCGATGTAGCATATTCCACAGCTACCAATGTCGTCTATATGAAATTGGAAGTAGACAAAGACAAATACCGCATTTATCGTACCGATGCCAACTATGATACACGGCGAATCAGAGTACAGGCTGAAAACATCGGCCGCATTGCCGTGTTCTATGATTCTGATACGTTCTTCTATGACAATCTCCGCACGGGTATCGTCTATATGTTTGACGGCGCAACGAGCAGCTGGCGTGAAATTTCGCCAAGCGGCAAATTCCGCCTTATCGGCATTGACGGCCAGGAAATTTTCATTGCAGAAATGAATCGTGATGATAAAGTAGTAGCTGCATACCGGGGACGTCTCAAAAAAGGCTTTACGAAGATAGCTACGTATAATACACCGGAAGACTTCTCTAAAATAACGCTCAACAGCATGCGTGAGGCTTCCGATAAAATGGACAATCAAAAGAAATAAGGTGACAGCACATGGCAAAACATAAAATTCCCAAGAATCGTTCCTTAGAAGATATGTTTAAAGGGGTAAAAGAGGACATTACTTTTGAAACAGCCGATTGGGATGATGAACCGCAGCCGGCACGCCGCGCGGCAGCAAAACCATCTAAAACACAAAGTGCATCCGATTTTCGCAAACAGTTTTTTACAGATGATTTGCAGGAAAAAGTCGGTTCGATCTTATTGGATATCAAGATGGCGTATTATAAAGACGGAGTAGGAGATATTTCTCTGCAGGTCGTCAAAGAGGGACGCAACGTTGTCATCAAGACGGCACCGAAGACCAGCAAAAAATCTCGCTAGAGACAAGCAAGCGGGGAGCGCCGGGGCGTTCCTCGTTTTTTGTTATTCTGTATCGCAGGCTGCCAGACAGCTGGAAAGGAATGACCTATGACTCGAGAAGACGTAATGAAACGATTTCCTGCTTGTGGGACGATAGAAAAAGAGTATGAAAACTCCAAATGGTATTCCGTGTTTATACAGCTGCTGTTTATGGCGGCCGGCATGTACTTTTTTTGGCTGATGCTCAATGAAACCACATTACTAGAACGGCTGGATAATATTGTCGTGCTTTTTTTCTGCCTTTGGCGTATTCATAGGCAGCGGGATACGATGTGCTACGTCGCAGCCAACGGTATCATCGTGCGGCGGCAGTGTGCCTCTTTGCGGGATTATTATGACGAACAATTCCATGAAGAACGCAATCTGGTCTATCTGCCGTACAAAACTATATTTTTGATTGCGGATAATTGGCAGGAAATTGAACTGGGCAAAGCAGTAGAAGGCGGCATTGCGGTCCTTCCCGTGCGGCTGCAGTTTTTATCCAAGAAAAATAAACAACGGATTATAGATAGAATCAAAGAAGAACAAGAAAAAAACGAAGACCATGAATGATGGCGGCGCGTTTGAGAAACCCTAGGCAGTTAGCCTGCAGGAAAGAACACGGCAAAAGAAGTCGGTCATTTTATAAAAAAGCCAGCAATATGGCGTATCGTGCCGTATAATAAAGAATATGAGAAAATATAATGCATAATATGGCAATTTTGTATAGTGAAAACACTTCAATATTTTAACGAAATAAAGTAAAATGATGAATGTATTCACATGACATCATTAATAAGGGGCGATACATATGGAATGGAAACGATATGCCGTCGCAGGGGTAGCGGCAGTCATGACGGTCTGTCTGGCAGCAGGATGCGGCAGTGAAAAGAAAAGCGAAGATACTAGCAATGCGCAGCGAAATAAAATTGTCATTGGTTTGGACGACAATTTTCCGCCCTTTGGCTTTCATGATGAAAGCGGCGAACTCGTAGGGTTTGATATCGATATGGCAAAAGAAGCTTCCAAACGCCTGGGGATGGAAGTCGAATTCAAACCGATTGATTGGGACAGTAAAGAAACAGAATTAAAAAGTAAAAAAATAGATGCCATTTGGAATGGCTTGTCGATTACGCCGGAACGGGAAAAACAAATCCTCTTCTCCCGGCCTTATGAAAACGGTCCGCAGATTTTGCTGGTCCGCAGTGATTCCCCCATTCAGGGCAAGGCTGATTTAGCCGGCAAGATTGTCGGTACGCAGCAGGGAAGCACGGGCTTGGAAGCGATTAACGCCGAACCGGAACTGCGGGATTCCTTCCAGGAATTGAAACAGTATTCCGACAACGTGACCTCTTTCATGGACTTGGAAGTAGGCCGTGTCGATGCAGTCGTCGTAGCCAAAACTACGGCAGCGTATTTCATGAACAAAAATAAAGCTGATTTTCGGATCATTGATGTAGGATATCCGGACATTCCCAGCGGCGTCGGCATGCGCAAGGATGATGCAGAACTAAAAGCCAAACTCGACAAGGTACTGCAGGAAATGCATGATGACGGTACTTCGACAAAGATTTCTGAAAAATGGTTTGGCATTGATATTTCCATGTAGTATCTTTTAGTAGACGAGGAGGACGTTACGATGGACATAAAAAAACTGATAGCTGTAGGAACGATGACGGTAGCAGCCGCTGCTATGCTGGCCGGATGCGGCGGACAGGAAAAACAGGCAGAACAAAAACTGCCGGACAAAATCGTCATTGGCTTGGATGATAATTTCCCGCCGATGGGGTTCCGCGATGACAACGGCGAACTCATCGGCTTTGATATCGATTTGGCTAAAGAAGCAGGCAAACGCCTGGGTATTCCTGTTGAATTCAAGCCAATTGATTGGGACAGCAAAGAAGCGGCCCTCAAGAGCAAGCAAGTAGATATGTTGTGGAACGGGCTCACCATTACTGAAGACCGGGGCAAACAAATCGCGTTCTCCAAACCGTATTTGAACAACGCCCAGATTTTGGTCGTTCGCGCCGATTCCCCGATTACAGATAGAGCGGGCTTGGCAGGAAAAGTCATCGGGACGCAGGAAGGCAGCAGTTCCGTAGAAGCCCTGGATAAACAAGTGGATTTCAAAAATTCTCTGCAGGATGTCAAAAAATACGGCGATTTCGTTGCCGCTTTTATGGACTTGGAAGTCGGCCGGACAGACGGCTTGCTGGTGGACAGCGTCGTAGGCCGTTACTACATGAGCAAGAAGCCAGGGAAGTTTAAAGTCATTGACGACAAAATGGGGGATGAACAGTATGGTATCGGCATGCGGAAAGAAGATACACTGCTGCAGGAAAAACTCAACGGCGTCTTGAAAGATATGAGTGAAGATGGTACTATGACTAAACTGTCACAGAAATGGTTTAACGAAGATATTACGATTAAAGTACAGTAATGCAGTAAGAGGGCTGCCGCATGAAAAGGGTTGCCGTCATGCCTATCCTTTTTCTTTAAAAGGTGTTATAGTTATTATTTGAAGAGAAAACTGCATGTGAGAGGGGCTAATCGCTTTTGTGCGACAGCCCCCTTTGTCTGTCTTTTGATGCGAAAACATTAGGTTAGGAGTTATCATGGAGTATTTATTAAACATTGTGCCTGCCGTTGCCGTAGGCCTGCAAATCACACTGAAAATATTTTTAATTACGATTGTATTGAGTCTGCCGCTGGGCATTCTCATGTCTGTTGGCCGTATTTCCAAAATTATGCCGCTGCGCAAATGTATGGGAGCCTATATCTATATCATGCGTGGTACGCCGCTCATGCTGCAGATTTTGTTTATCTACTACGGCCTGCCTTTTATCATTGAAGGGCTGAAATTACCGGATTTTCCGGCAGCCATTATTGCCTTTGTCCTCAACTATGCGGCCTATTTTGCAGAAATTTTCCGCGGCGGCATTCAATCTATTGACCGCGGCCAGTATGAAGGGGCTAAAGTCCTCGGCATGACCTATGTGCAGACTATGCGCCGCATTATCCTGCCGCAGGTTGTCAAACGCGTGCTGCCGCCAGTTGCCAACGAAACCATCAACTTGCTCAAAGATACATCATTGGTTTACATCCTGGCGATGAATGATATCCTTCGTATTACCCGTTCTATCGTACAGCGTGATTTTGATACGACAGCCTTTATCGTAGCAGCCGTGTTCTACCTCTTCTTTACCTTTATTTTGACCAAGGTATTCAGCTATTTGGAAAAACGCTATGCCGTATACGATGAATAAGGAGGAAGACAGACTATGAGCTTTATTGAAATGAATCAAATTAGAAAAAAATTCGGCAGCTTGGAAGTACTCAAAGATGTTACGCTGCATGTAGAAGAAGGGGAAGTCATTTCCATCATCGGCCCGTCCGGCAGCGGTAAAAGTACGTTTTTGCGCTGTCTTTGCCAGCTGGAAACCATTGACGGCGGCTCGATTATCGTCGGCGGTGATACCATGGCCAGCCAGCCAGCCGGCAACAGTAAATCCGTCTATGCGGCACCTGCCAAAGTACGCGCTATTTGCCGCCGCATGGGCATGTGTTTCCAGCATTTCAACTTGTTCCCGCATATGACTGTCCTGGATAATATTTTGGAAGCGCCGCGCATTGTCAAAGGCATGAAAACAGACGAAATCATGCCGACAGCTAAAGAACTGCTGGAAAAAGTCGGCCTTTGGGATAAACGAAATGAATATCCTTCCCGCCTTTCCGGCGGCCAACAGCAGCGTGTCGCTATTGCCAGAGCCTTGGCGATGAAGCCGGACATCATGCTTTTTGATGAACCGACATCCGCCCTCGATCCGGAATTGACAGGCGAAGTACTGCGGACCATCAAGCAGCTGGCTGATGCCGATATGACCATGATTATCGTCACGCATGAAATGGCCTTTGCCAAAGAAGTATCCGACCGGGTCATCTTCATGGCAGACGGTATTATCCAAGAAGAAGGCACGCCGCAGCAAATATTTGAACATCCGAAAAATGAACGGACACAAAACTTCTTAAAATCGATGCTGCGCTTTTAAAACCACGATATGCTGTACCGAAACCAATCGCAGAAATAAGATGTCACCCATCATCTGCGGTTGGTTTTTTTTGTAGGTGGATTTACAATCTAAGTGCAACAATAACTTGAAATAAAAATGACACATGGATCTCTGCTATAATGGTGTTTGCAACGACAACATTACGTTAGGAGTGATTCCATGTGCCACTACCATCATCTTATACTATCCGAACGGGAAAAGTTACTATTTTTTCTAGCAAAAGGATGTACGCTTACGTACATTGCACAAAAAATGGGAAGAAATAACTCCACGATTGGATTCATCAAGAAATTAAGACATCATGGGAAAAAACGTCATTTGAAAGGAGAAGAGGAATGCCGCGGCAAGTCTCCTTTCGGTTCTTCGTGGTGGTTGAGTTGAAATGTGGGTTAGATATGTCTTATTTTATATAAAGCAAGGGATCTTGTGAATACGGATGTTCACAAGATCCCAATATGCATTATAGAGTCTAAGGAACCCGTCACGGTGTCTTCCTGCAAAGAAGCATAGTGACGTTTTTTTTTATCAGCGGTTGGATTGCGTTTGTGTGTCACGGCGGTTGTCCGTCGTGCGTGTTGTGCTGCGTGAGGTGTTGTTTGTTGTAGATGACGAAGAGGATGAGCGCGTTGTTTCTTGGCGGGAAGTGGATTTCCGCGCGGCAGCGGCTTCATTGCGGGCAGAGGAGGTGACGTCCTGCAGGGTATCTGACAGGGACGATTTCTTTTCTTCTGCTTCGTCTTTTAAATCACCGTATTTGGCTTTGAAGCGATTTTCTATTTCCTGCGCGCGTTCCGGGTACATGGCTTTGAGTTTGGCGAGCAGTTCGGCTTTGCCGGCATTGCCTTTGTCCAGGGCGCCCTGCAGGGCTTTGTATTCTTGATAATAGAGCATCCATTGTTTCAATGGGCCGTAGTCATTGTTCATGAAGGAGTGAACGCTGAGGAAGGAGAAAACGATTGTTAGAATAAAACAAATAATTACTTTAGCCATTAGTTATTCCTCCTCGTGGCACTGTTTCGGGTGGAGCGGGCTGCCTGCTGGCAGGCCTGGCTGGCATACGAGGCTGTCAGGGCGGCAAAGAGTATGGCCAGAACGCCGAAGCCCATCGTCGAAAGTGAAATAGTCGGCAGGGGCAGGAGGTCTGTCAGAAAATAGGCCGGCAGGCTGCGTATGCCGATGCAGGCGAGGATAGCCAGGGCGAACGCAAAAAATAAAATGCCGCTGACGACGCTGAACAGTGTGCCGATAATATCTAAAAACGGGCTGGCGACTGCTTTGGCTGCCTTAGGTACTTTGGTTTCTTCTGCGTCCCATTGGAAATCTTTGCCTGTTTGCGGTTCGTTTTCATAGGGCCGGCGCTGCGGCGGATAGGGGGACTGCCGTATTGACTGGTTGCAGTTGTCATACGGGCCGTACCCTTGCGGCGTCGTGTTCGATGGCTGGCGGTAATAGGATTCGCTGGCTGCGCGCCGCCTCATGGCGTCTGGGTCTTTGTCCCAATCGTATGGGGCATTGGCCGCGTTGGGAGATGGCTGGTCGTAGGCGGGATAGCCATAGCCTTCATCCGGCATGCGGGGATTATCTTCTGGTACAATCGGCTTGCCGATATAATACCGATAAATGTTTTTGGGGTGACCTAGCTTACAGCATATTTCTTCTTCTGATAGTCCTTGTTTGGCACCTAGGCGAAATTGTTCTTCGCAGTCTTCCAGGATGCCTTTCAGGTCTGCTTTATTGCTGTGACGGAAATAATACTTTAAGAGGTCCATGAATTCAGTCTTTCTCATGTACTCACCTTTCTAATGATTCTTTTTCAGCAGTGTTTCATATTGCTGATGATAGTTGGCGCCGATTTGCCAGGCAGCAATGCTGACAGCTAAAATAGCAAAAATCAGTATAAAGATGACAAATGTCGGCATTGGCGGTAAAAATGAAACGGAAGCCAGCGGCTCCATTTCAAAGGCAATACAAATAGCCACCCAGAGCAATAATGCCAGCGTAATACAAGTGCATAGGCTGCCAATCGCGTAGCAGAGGAGATACAGATGTTTCAGTCGTTGCTGTGTTGGTGTCAAGTGAAATGCCTCCATCAAAAATGAATCACCCGAGAAGGCTAATGCTTCTCCATTATCCAATATAGTAACACAGGCCGTAGGAAAAGGGAATAATAGAGCCGAATCTTTCTTTTATTTTGTTTCCGCTATATAATGTTAATAATTAATAATTAGGTACTTAGAGGAGGAGTTACGTATGGCAAATTTTGTCCGTTATCATATTGGGGATGTTGTGCAGATGAAGAAGGCTCATCCCTGCGGCTCGAATGAATGGGAAGTACTGCGCATCGGCGTCGATTTTGTGATTCGCTGCTGCGGCTGCGGCCACCGGGTCATGATTCCCCGGCCCAAGTTTGAAAAAGCCGTCAAAAAGGTTCTGCAGTCCGCATCTGAAGAAAAAGAGTAAAAATTATGAGTGAATTTGTAAATTTTTTGGAAAAAGGTATTTTTATTTTTGCTGCTTTGTGATACAATTTACATCAACGATTCTTTTATTATTTACCAAGGTAAAGTAATAAAGAAAATCACATGTAAAGGAGGTCATAGAATGAATCATCATACATTGGATGGAGTCAAAATGCTCCATCATGATGAAATGCGAAATTATGACCGAATCCAAGGAAAAATCATTTCTGTGATTCTCAATCACGGATGTAAGATTATTGAAACACCAAACTTTGAAGATTATGATGTATACCAGCATTTTTTTCCGCATATGCGGCAGCAGATGGTCAAAACGATTGATACGGACGGACGGGTATTGGTATTGCGGCCGGACGTTACGCTGCCTGTTGTAGAAACGGCGGCGCGGGAATTTCCCAGACCCAATCAGCTGTTGAAATTTGGCTATGTCAGCACGGTATTTCGTGAATATTTTGGCCGCAGCACGTATGGCAAAGATTTCCTGCAAGGAGGCATTGAAATCCTCGGCGATTCCAGTCCGGAATGTGACGGCGAAGTCATTGTCATGGCTGCAGAAATTTTGAAGGCCGTCGGCGTAGAAACGATTCGCATCGACATCGGCACGGCGGCGTACACGAAAGCGTTGTTTGACGGGCTGCCGCTGGATGAAGAACAAAAGGATACGCTTCGTTCGTATTTGGCCGACCGCAATCTCGTAGCGTGCCGCCAGTATATTGCGTCCCTGCCGTTGTCCGGCGATGCCCGCAAGGCACTGGAAGCCCTGCCTGTTTTGTTTGGCCCGTACGCGCAGACGCTGAGCAAGGCGAAAGAACTTTGTATCAACAGCGGCATGCTCAATGCGCTCTCGCGGCTGGAACGAATTTATGATTATGTCTTGTATGCCGGATTTGCGGATAAGGTGCAGCTGGATTTTGGCTTTGCCAGCAAATTGGGGTATTACACGGACATGGTATTCAAAGTCTATGTAGACGGCGCGCTCTATGATGTCATTGACGGCGGCCGCTATGACCGGCTGTCTGCCCAATTTGGCGTAGATCGTCCGGCCTGCGGCTTTGGCATGAATATCAACCTGCTGTATGAATTTATGAGCGATGCTGGCTTGTTGGAAGATACAGAGCCTTCGTTCCAGCTGGCTGTTTCCTATACGGCTTCCGACCAGACGCTGATTCGTGACTTGATGCATTGGCGCGCCCAGGGGTTCCGCGTGGCGGCTTATCCGGATGCATCCTTTATCGACAGCCGGGATTACAGCATTCATGCGATGTACCGCAACGGTGCCTACTATAAGGACGGGCAGGTACTGTCGGCGGAAGAATTAGAAGAACTGATGAGGAGGCTGTAAGAATGGCAATTCATATCGCTTTGGCAAAAGGCCGTATTCATAAAGCAGTCATGAACTATTTGCAGGAAAGCGGCTATGTGTTTTCGACGTATTCGGAAGACAGCCGCAAATTGATTTTTGAAGACAGCCGTCATTTGTTGAAAGTTACGCTTGTCAAATCACCGGATGTAGCCGTCTATGTAGAACGCGGCGCAGCGGATGTAGGCATCGTCGGCGAAGACGTGCTGATTGAAGAAGCACCCGGTGCCGATGTGTACGAAGTGATGGATTTGGGCATCGGCCGCTGCCGCATGGCAGTTGCTGGGATTGCCGGCAAACCAGTCGATATGACCAAACGCATTACGATTGGCACCAAATATCCGCGCATTGCCCGGCAGTATTTTGAACAGCATCATCACAGCGTCGATATTATCAAGCTGAACGGCTCAGTAGAACTGGCGCCGCTTGTCGGCTTGTCCGATGTCATCGTCGATATTGTAGAAACAGGGAATACGCTGAAAGCCAACGGACTGGAAGTACTGCAGTACTTCATGGATTTCAGTGCCCGCATGATTTGCAATCCTGTTTCGTTTAAGATGAAATATAAGGAAATACAGGAATTAATGCAGGTGATTCAACAAAAGGAAATGGAAGCCTGAGCGAGGGGGAATAGCGTATGGAATGGATAGAGGTTCCAAATAAAGGATTGACACTGCGGGATATCCGCAAGATTACCAAACGGGATCAGTCAGAAAGCGCTGCGATTCGGGAGAGTGTTGAAGCGATTTTGCAGGCTGTACAGGATACAGGGGATGCTGCAGTACGCGAATTGACAGAAAAATTTGACGGCGTCCGGCTGGACAGCTTTTTGGTTGCGCCGGAAGAAATAGACGAAGCGACGAAAAAAGTAGGACCGGAATTTATGGCCGTACTGCAGGAAGCTGCAGATAATATCCGCACGTATCATCAGCGCCAAGTACAGAAGACCTGGATGGATACGTTTCGTCCCGGCGTGCGCTTAGGGGCCAAATTTACACCGATTCAGCGCGTTGGCGTGTACGTGCCGGGCGGTACGGCTGCTTACCCGTCTACGGTATTGATGGATACGATTCCAGCGCATGTTGCTGGTGTTCCTTCGATTGCTGTCTTTACGCCGCCGGCCAAAGACGGCTCTGTCAATCCGTATATTTTGGCAGCTGCGCATGTTGCCGGTGCGACGGAAATCTACAAAGTTGGCGGCGCCCAAGGGATTGCGGCAGCGGCATTTGGCACGGAAAGCATTCCGCCTGTGTTTAAAATCGTCGGTCCGGGCAATGCCTACGTAGCCATGGCCAAACGGCTTGTCTTTGGCACGGTCGGCATTGATATGATTGCCGGTCCTAGTGAAGTCGGCATTTTGGCAGACCATGATGCCAATCCGGTATGGGTCGCTGCGGATTTGCTGGCCCAGGCAGAACATGACCGTCGGGCGGCTGTTTTCCTCGTCACGCCGAGCACTGCCTTGGCGCATGCTGTTGAGGCGGAAGTACAGCGCCAGCTGGAAGAACTGCCGCGCAAAGAAATCGCTGCCGCATCCGTAGAAAATCACGCCAAAGTATTTATTACCAAAGACAAAGATCAGGCTGTATCCATTATGAATCTCATTGCGCCGGAACATTTGGAAATCGAATTTTCAGATGCCGAAGCGTATGTCGATAAAATCATCAATGCTGGTGCTATTTTTATTGGTTCCTATACGACAGAACCGCTGGGCGATTACTTTGCCGGGCCCAATCATACTCTGCCAACGATGGGAACGGCGGCATTCTCGTCCCCACTGGGCGTATATGATTTTGTCAAACGGAGCAGCCTGCTGCAGTACAACAAAGAAGCCTTTGAAGCTGTTGCCGACAAGGTCATCCGTTTTGCTAATGTAGAAGGATTGCAGGCCCACGGCCTTGCTGTAAGGAGAAGAATCGATGAATAAATCTTGGCTTCGCAGTACGATTCGTTCGTTTGAACCCTATAAAGTTCCGGAAATCAAAGAAAATATTGTCATCAATGCCAATGAAAGCCCGTATAATATATTTGATTTCCCTGCTGTCAAAGCTGATTTTTTGGCACGGCTGGCACAAACGCCTTCATATCATTATCCGGACCCGTTTGCAGAAGAACTGCGGGCGGCACTGGCTGATTACGTCGCCTGCAAACCGGAAGAAGTCCTCGTCGGCAACGGCGGCGATGAAATCATCAGCTTGATTATCAATACCTTTGTCAATGAGGGTGATACGGTTCTCGTGCATACGCCGACCTTTGATATATACGGCATCGATGCGGAAATTGTCGGCGGCAGGGTCGTTTCCGTACCGGATTTGCCGGGATTTAGACGGGATACGCAGACGTTTTTGGCAAAGGTGAAAGAATTGCAGCCGAAATTGACGATGATTTGCAATCCGAATAACCCGACCGGCAACATCCTGCCTGTATCGTATTTGGAAGAAGTCCTGCAGGCATCGGCTAATCCGGTTGTCGTCGATGAAGCGTATTTGGAATTTTCCGGACAGGAAAGCATTATTACTAAATTAGCGCAGTACGATAATCTGATTGTCATTCGCACGATGTCCAAGGCTTTTGGCCTGGCAGGCCTGCGCCTTGGCTATGCTGTAGCGCAGCAGGAGGTTATCGATGCCTTGTCGTTGACCAAGCTGGTATATAATCTGAACATCTTGACGCAGGCAGCGGGCTTGGCGACGCTGGATCACCGGGAAGAAGTGCTGCAGCATAATGTACCGCCGACGATTGCCGTGCGGGAATATTTGTATAATGAGTTGAATGCCTTGGACGGCGTGACGGCTTATCCGAGCGTGACCAATTTTGTGTTGGTCCATGTGGCCGACGGCCCGGCTATGGTCAGGGCATTGAGCCAGGCAGATATTTGCGTTCGCTTTTATAAAGCGGCCGATTTGAAAAACTGCCTGCGCATTACGGCTACGACGATGGACGTCGCTAAAAAAGTAGTTGCTGTATTTCAAAAGGAGGCTGCCCATGCGTAGTGCGCAAGTAGAACGGGAAACAGCAGAAACGCAGATTGCCGTTTCGCTGAATTTGGACGGTACGGGAACGTTTGCCGGTACGACAGGTATTGGCTTTTTTGACCACATGATGAATCTCCTTGCCTGCCACAGCGGGATGGACATTACGCTGCATGTGCATGGGGATTTGGATGTCGATACGCATCATACGCTGGAAGATTTGGCTATCGTCTTTGGCGATGCCTTGACCAAGGCCTTGGGGGACAAAAAGGGCATTCAGCGCTACGGCATGTTTTACTGCCCAATGGATGAAGCGCTGACGCGTATTGTCATCGATTTGAGCGGTCGGCCGTATTTGGTCTATGATGTTTCCTTAGGCGTAGAACGCATTGGCGCGTTTGAAACGGAAATGCTCAAAGAATTTCTCTACGCATTGGCTGTCCATGGCAAAATGAATCTGCATGTAGCCAATTTATATGGAGAAAATGCGCACCATATCGTAGAATCTATTTTTAAGGGGCTGGGGCATGCCCTGCGGGAAGCTGTCCGTATTGATGGCGATGAGACGAGCGTGCTTTCTACTAAAGGGGTGTTGTAAATCATGAAAATTGCCATTATCGATTACGAAGTCGGCAACCTGGCTAATGTATATAATGCATGGAAGCGGCTGGGAGCGGACGCGAAAATTACACGGGAACCGGCCGTAATTCGGGATGCGGATATGATAGAACTGCCGGGTGTCGGCGCGATTCGCGATGCCATGGCCAATTTGCAGAAGTTTGATTTGATTCCGCTGCTGGAAGAACAAGTCAAAAGCGGCAAGTTTTTTATGGGCGTATGCCTGGGGATGCAGGCACTGTTTGAAACAGACTATGAAGGCGGTACCTATCAGGGCCTGGGCTTTCTGCCCGGTGAAATTGTGCCGTTTCATACGCGGCTGAAAGTACCGCATATGGGCTGGAATGAATTGGAATTTCGGGGAGCGCCTTGGCTGCAAAAAGGTCTGCCGGCGCATCCGTATGCCTATTTTGTTCATTCCTATTTGAAAACGCCGGCCGATACGCCTGACGTTCTTGCCGTGGCGGATTATGGCCAGCCTGTACCGGCTATCTGCGGCAAGGACAATGTCCTGGGCTTCCAGTGCCACCCGGAAAAAAGCGGCCGTGTCGGTGCCCAGCTTTTACAGAATGTTCTCGAGTATGCAGCAAAGAAAGGATAATATCAATGATTGTATTTCCTGCGATAGATATACAAAACGGACATGCAGTCCGCTTGCGCCAAGGCGTAAAAGAAGATAGTACGACGTATTTTGCCGATCCTGTAGAAGCCGCTGTCAAATGGTGCGATGAAGGGGCGCTGTTTTTGCATGTTGTCGATTTGGACGGCGCGTTTTCCGGCAGCCGCTGCAATGCAGAAATCATTGGACGCATTTGCGATGCCGTAGATATACCCGTAGAAGTAGGCGGCGGCATTCGCAGCGAAGAAGCGATTCAGAGCTATTTGGAGGTTGGCGTAAACCGCGTCATTATTGGTTCCAAAGCCGTCGAGGATGAAGCCTTTATTACGGCCATGGCTCAAAAATATGGTTCGTCCCTGGCTGTATCCATTGATGCCAAAGGGGATGTCGTCGCGACGCGCGGCTGGGTAGACGGCAGTGACAAAAAAGTACTGCCTTTTGCACAGTTTCTCTTGTCCATTGGCATCCAGACGATTATCTATACGGATATCAGCCGCGACGGCATGTTGACCGGCCCCAACATGGATATGCTGGAACAGCTGCAGCAGCTGCCGTATATTCGCCTGATTGCATCCGGCGGCATGAGCAGCATTGAAGACTTGAAGAAGCTCCAGGCGATGCATGTATACGGCGCGATTACGGGAAAGGCGCTGTACGAAGGGAAAATCACGATGGAAGAAATCCGTATGCTGGGGGGAATGTAAGATGCTGGCAAAGCGAATTGTACCGTGTCTGGACGTACGCGACGGCCGCGTCGTCAAAGGCAAACAGTTTAAACATATACAAGACGTCGATGACCCTGTCAAACTGGGAAAATATTATTCCGACCAAATGGCGGATGAATTGGTTTTTTACGATATTACGGCAACGCATGAAAAGCGGCAGATTTTTATTGACGTCGTGCGTGCCGTAGCGGAAAGCATCAATATCCCCTTTACGATTGGCGGCGGCATCCGCAGTATCGATGATTTTCATCAAGTGCTGCGTGCCGGTGCGGATAAAGTATCGGTCAACTCGGCGGCTGTCAGTCGGCCGGAACTGATTCGGGAAGCGGCGCAGCGGTTTGGCAGCCAGTGCGTCGTCCTTTCGATTGATGCCAAACGGGACGGCAAAGGCAGCTGGCAGGTCTATGTTGAAGGCGGCCGCAAAAATACAGGCATCGATGCTATCGCCTGGGCCAAACAAGGCGTAGCTTTGGGTGCCGGTGAAATATGCATGAACTCCATGGATTCGGACGGTGAAAAAGCCGGCTTTGATTTGGAACTCAACCGCAGACTGGCGACAGAACTGCCGGTGCCGATTATTGCTTCCGGCGGGGCCGGGACGATGGCCGATTTTAAAGATGTCTTTGATGTCGGCGTAGATGCTGCGCTGGCCGCATCGGTATTTCATTTTGGACAAATTGACATACCGGATTTAAAACGCTATTTGCAGGGAGAAGGAATCCCTATGAGAGGGGCAGAAATATAATGGATACTGTATCATTGCAAGACATAAAATTTGACGCACACGGATTGGTGCCGGCTGTTGTGCAGGAAGCCTGCAGCGGTGAAATCCTCATGGTAGCCTACATGAATGCAGAATCGCTGCAAAAGACTGTGGAAAGCGGCCAGACTTGGTATTTCAGCCGCAGCCGCCAGCAGCTTTGGCATAAAGGCGAAACATCCAGCCATTTTCAAACCGTTCGCGAAATATGGGTCGATTGTGATGCCGATACGCTGCTCGTCTTGGTAGACCAGACCGGTGCCGCCTGCCATACAGGCAGCAAATCTTGTTTCTTCCGCCGTTTGGCTGGCTGGGACGGTACCTACACAGGCAACCTGTCCATGTTATCTGAACTGAAAGATGAAATTAAAGAAAAACGCCTGCATCCGACGGAAAAGTCGTATACCGCTTATTTGCTGCAGACCGGCATTGATAAAATTTGCAAGAAAATCGGGGAAGAATCGTCCGAAGTCATTATCGCGGCTAAGAACGCAGACCCTGTCGTCCAGGATACATCTGCAGAAGCAGATGCACTTCGTCTGGAAGTCTGCAAAGAATCAGCCGATTTGCTGTATCATTTGTCTGTATTATGGGAAGATACGGGCGTTACGGTTAACGATGTCATGCAGGTATTGGAAGAACGGTCTCATGTCGAAGGCAATAAAAAAACAGTAGGTCATTTGGATAAAACATTCTAAGGAGTGCCTATGAAAAAAGTTATTTTTGATGTAGACGGCGTGCTTTTGAGCGAAAAACGCTATTTCGATGTATCGGCCCTGGTGCTGTGGGAATGGTATTACAGCCCGGCGTATATGCATTTGGGCCATGAAACAGTGACGGCTTCGCTGACAGATGATGAAATCGACGCGCTGCGCGCCCGTTTTTGGAAACACGATGAAATCCTTACATGGCTCAAACAGCACGGCGTCAACAGCAACTGGGATATGGTTCATGCGCATATGGTCGTAACGCTGTGGCTGATGCTGGAAGCCTATACGAAAGATCACGGCCCGATTGACGTTGTCTTGCGGACGCCGGACGATGTGCAGTATTTGGGTTCTCTGCTGCACGACTATGACGTGCCGTCAGCCAGCCATGTCATGCGGCGCCTGATTAACGTCGTACCGGACAGAGCCGGCAAGGACGATGTGTTTACTTATTTGTCCAACGCCGTATCGTCTTCCCTGGGTACAGCATCCCGGCAATGGACGCCCCTCGATTCGCCGTTATGGCAGCTGCATTTTGAAGCCTTTCAGGCTTGGTATTTTGGCGACACGCTGTATGCCCAAACGTATCAAAAGCCGCCGTATGCCAAAGGAAAAGAAGGCTTTTTGCGCCGGGAAGAACCGCTGGGAACGGCCGCAGGAATTCGCCATATGTTCCAAGAACTGAAGCGGCGCGGCTATGAGATTGCCATTGCGACAGGCCGGTCTCAAATGGAAATGAAGATTCCTTTTGAAACGTATCATTGGCTGGAAGAGTTTAATCCGATATACACTGCTACGTATACAGATGTAGAAGCGGCATCCAAACAGCTGGGCATGTCTTTGGATAAACCCAATCCCTTTGCCTATTATTTGGGAGCCTTTGGCAAATTTCCGCAGCAGTACCGAGCCTATACGGAACGGCCGGATGATTTCAAGAAAGGTACATACTATGTCGTCGGCGATTCGCTGGCCGATGTATGGTGTGCCAAAGCGATGGGAGCCGTCATGATTGGTACGCTGACCGGCTTGGATGGGCAGGCCGCGCGGGCCATGTTTGAAAAAGAACATGTTGATTATATTGTCGATTCTGTCGAAGATATACTAAAAATTTTATAAGAAATGCATATAAAACGGAGCTGTCACCCAAACGACGGCTCCATTGCATTTTACGGCAATATGTATATAATAGCATTGGTAACTCCAGATTGGTTGCCGCCGTGATGTAAGAAACTGGCTGGAGCGGCCAGGCAGTGCGCCGTGCAGCAGTCCGATACTGCGCAGATACGCAGCAGCCATCGCTGGAAATGCCGTTTCATGCCGTCATGTATTTTTATTTTTGAGAATGGTATGGTATGATAAGAGTAATAATTTTTAGTTATAGATAGAGAGAGGTAATCATGCTTTTAAGTGAATTAAAAAAGGGAGAAAGTGCCAATGTATTGGCCGTCAAGGGCACAGGGACCCTGCGGCATCATTTGCTGGATATGGGATTGACGCCGCAGACTGTTGTGACGCTGCGCAAGGTAGCGCCTATGGGAGATCCGATTCAGATTCAGCTTCGCGGCTATGAACTGACACTGCGCTTGTCAGATGCCAAAGCCGTGGAAATAGAGAAAATAGGCGTACAGCCCAACGCGGCTCCTGCTGTAGCGCATGCATCCGTAGCTCATCCGCGCATTGGCGAATTGGGGGAAGCAGGAGATTATTGTATTCAAAAGATAGGTAAAGAAATTCCCAAAGGGCAGCCGATTACGTTTGCGCTGGCAGGCAACCAAAACTGCGGCAAAACGACGCTGTTTAACCAGCTGACAGGCGCTAGACAGCATGTGGGCAATTTTCCAGGCGTTACAGTCGATAAAAAAGAAGGCAAGATGCGCAAGCATCCGGAAGCAACGGTTATTGACCTGCCGGGTATATACTCATTGTCGCCGTACTCCAATGAAGAAATCGTAACGCGGGATTACTTGCTGAAAGAAAGGCCGACAGCCATTATCAACATTGTCGATGCGTCCAACTTGGAACGAAATTTGTATTTGACCATGCAGTTGATGGAATTGGGTATCCCGATTGTTTTGGCATTGAATATGATGGACGAAGTGCAGAAAAACGGCGGTTCCGTACGCATTAATGAACTGGAACATTACTTGGGTATTCCTGTCGTGCCGATTTCTGCCGTCAAGAATCAAGGCATAGGCGAATTGATTGACCATGCCTTACATGTGGCGCTGCAGCGGGAAGCCCCGGCGCAGATTGATTTTTGCAAAGACACGCCTGTTATTGGCGACCCCGTAGGCGCAGTACACCGCTGTATTCACGCCGTCGCGCATTTGATAGAACCCTTTGCGCAGAAGGTACATATTCCCACCCGTTTTGCCGCTACGAAGGTCATTGAAAAAGACACGCTGATTATGAATCAGCTGGCGCTGCCAACAGGCGAAACCGAAGCGCTGTACCATATTATTGAAAATATGGAAAAAGAAAGCGGGATGGACAGGGAAGCCGCGCTGGCCAATATGCGCTTTTCCTATATCGAACGACTGTGTCAGCAGACGGTCGTCAAGCCGCACGAAAGCCTGGAACATAAGCGCAGTGTGGCCATTGATAAAATACTGACGGGCACGTATACGGCGATTCCGGCGTTTTTGGCTATTATGGCATTTATTTTTGTCATGACGTTTAACTATTTAGGGGCCTATTTGTCAGACGGCATGGCTGTACTCGTTGACGGCGCGATTGCCGGAATAGATGACGGACTGACAGCGCTGCAGGTCAATCCTGTACTGCATTCCCTGATTACAGATGCGGTCTGCAAAGGGATTGGCAGTGTATTCAGCTTTTTGCCTACGATTGTACTGCTGTTCTTTTTCCTGTCGATTTTGGAAGATACGGGATATATGGCGCGGGTTGCTTTCGTCATGGATAAACTGCTGCGAAAAATCGGCTTGTCCGGCCGCAGTGTTGTCCCCATGCTGGTAGGATTTGGCTGCAGCGTGCCGGCGATTATGGCGACGCGGACACTGTCCAGTGAACGGGATCGTAAGATGACTATTTTGCTTACGCCTTTTATGAGCTGCAGCGCCAAACTGCCGATTTACGGCTTTTTGACGACGGCTCTTTTCCCGGCGCACTTGCGGGGCCTTGTCGTGATTGCGCTGTACTTGATTGGGATTCTTTGCGGCATGGCCTATGCCGTGTATTTGAAGAAATTTTATTACAAAGGCCAGCCGGTACCGTTTGTTATGGAACTGCCGAATTACCGTATGCCAGGCGCATTGAGTGTCTGTCGCTTGATTTGGGATAAGGCTAAAGGATTTATTCAAAAGGCCTTTACCGTTATTTTTGCCGCAACGATTATTGTTTGGTTCTTAGAAACCTTTGATACGTCATTTAATATCGCTGCCGCCCCGGATACCAGCTTGATTGCGCTGTTGGGCAATTTCATCGCGCCTATCTTTGCGTCTTTAGGATTTGGCGATTGGCGCGTGGCAACGGCCATCGTAACGGGCTTTATGGCCAAAGAAAGCGTTGTTTCTACGATTACTGTACTGCTGCAGAGTGATATTTCCGTATTGCCGACGATGTTTACACCGTTTACGGCCTTTGTCTTTTTGGTATTTACCCTGCTCTATACACCGTGCGTCGCTGCTATTGCGACTGTCCGGCGGGAAATGGACAGCGGCAAAGCGGCGCTGATGGTCGTCGTAAGTCAGTGCGTCATTGCTTGGTTCGTGGCGTTTATCGTGCATACGATTGGTACACTGCTTGGATTTTAGAGATTACCATGCAAGGGATAGCCAAAATGACAACTCCTTGTATACTTTGTTTGATGTTTGCCGCAACGTAAAAAGCTGCAACAACATGAGTTTTTTAAACCCATGTTGTTGCAGCTTTTTTGTAGGCAGTGTTTAGTACAGCAGCCGTACTGTTTTTAGACTTCTAAAGAAAAGAGTGTTCAAAGGCACGCTGCATCGGTAACCCGTTACTTTTGCACTAACGGTTTCATGACACGGTACAAAATAGCCGCGATGACGATAGAAGACACTGAATTGACCGCCATGGAAATGCCGCAGTTGATGGCGCTGACATAGGCGACTTCCTGAGCATAGCCGAGAAAGTAATATTTGAAAGCATAGCGGATAATCGGTTCTGTAATGACATTGATGATACAGCCGCCAATGGCCGCGATAATGACATACAATACTTCTTTTTTGATGGAATGGACTCGGTCCAGATGCAGAATGGAAAAGGCAATACACGTAATAGACCAGCCCAAAATAAACTTGGCGACAAACGTCGGCGGTGCTGACGTGACATAGCCTGTCAGCAGATCGGCAAGCGTCAGCCCTACAGCACCGGATAAGGCGCCGTAGGTGCCGCCCAACAATACAGAGGCCAGGATGACAAAGGCATAGCCGATGTATAATTTTCCTGTCAGGCCCAATCCCATTGGGATTTCAATGCGCAAGTAAAAGAAACAAATAAAAGCCATAGCAGCAAACAATCCTGCTAAGGTAAACTTTCTGATTTTATCATGACTCATGATACAACCTCCCTCCCTAGTATAATGCCCTAAAAGCATGACATTAGTATACAACAATACTGTCATAAGTTAAATGTACAGAATTAAAATATTTTTTATAGGACAGTTTGCCGATACTGTAAAAGTAAGCCTGTAAATACATTTCTGGATATTATCTAATAATATTAAATCATTAATAAATAAATGATAAAAACCAAGATTTATTAAAATGTTTAAACGATTTACTATTTACAAAATAAAAGTATCGTGTTATACTTCGTAACATAGTTAAGAAATATATGTAGAGAGGACAAATGTATTTCTTGAGAAAATTTGATAGGGGCAGTTCGCGTACATTAGGATGGAGGGAGAGACAATGGATATAGGGGGCTTGTTAAAAGCGTTAAATAATTTTGTCTGGGGGCCGATTATGCTGGCATTTCTCGTAGGAACGGGAATTTTTCTTACGATTCGCCTTAAATTTTTGCCGTGGCGTAATTTGTGGTATGCCACCAGCATGATTTTTCGCAAAGGCAAACATGCCGGCGATATTTCTCCATTCCAATCATTGATGACGGCGCTGGCAGCGACAGTAGGAACCGGGAATATTGTAGGCGTAGCGACGGCTTTGGTATTAGGCGGGCCGGGCGCTTTGGTTTGGATGTGGATTAGTGCCTGCTTCGGGCTGTCTACGAAATACGGTGAATCCGTGCTGGCTGTCAAATATCGTGAAGTCAATGATATTGGAGAAATGGCAGGCGGTCCCATGTATGCCATGAAAAATGGCATCAAAAATAAAGCAGCGGGCCGGACATTAGCCTGGTTGTTTGCATTCTTTGCTGTTTGCGCTTCCTTTGGCATTGGCAATATGACGCAGGCCAATTCTATTTCTTCTGCCTTGTTTACCAGTTATGAAATTCCGACATGGATTGTTGGTATCCTTATTGTAGTTGCTTCATTAGCTATTTTTGTCCGCGGTATTAAAGGCATCGGCAAGGTATCCAGCATTGTCGTGCCGTTTATGGCCGGTTTTTATTTTATGGCAGCTGTTATTGTAATCGTTGTCAATGCAGCGGCACTGCCTGCCGGGATTGCTGAAATGTTCCGCATGGCCTTTTCCTTTGAATCAGTGGCTGGCGGCATAGGCGGCTCTATTATCGCTTCCATGCTTACGGCTATGCGCTGGGGCGTTGCCCGCGGTGTCTTTTCCAATGAAGCGGGACTTGGCTCGGCTCCGATTGCCGCAGCGGCTGCCCAGACAGATCATCCGTCGCGGCAGGGCTACGTCAATATGACAGGGACGTTTTTTGATACGATGATTATTTGCATGCTTACAGGGCTGGTGATTGCTTCCTCGGGTGTGTTAGGAACGATAGATCCGGCTACGGGAAAATTAGTAACCGGTGCCCAATTGACCATAGCGGCATTCAGTACCGTATTTGGTGACTATGGAAAATTAATCGTGTCCATAGGCTTGACGCTTTTTGCCTTTTCAACGATTTTGGGCTGGGAATATTACGGCGAAAAAGCACTGGAATATTTGATTCATAAACGCAGCGTCATTACGGCGTATCGCATTA
Source organism: uncultured Megasphaera sp. (assembly GCA_934193515.1). GTDB lineage: Bacteria > Bacillota > Negativicutes > Veillonellales > Megasphaeraceae > Megasphaera. The sequence continues at coordinate 46,335 of CAKPVJ010000010.1, forward strand.
TTTTTAGCTTGATTACCTATGTCGGCGCAACCCAAACGCTGGATATGGTATGGAATTTCTCGGATACGATGAATGGCTTGATGGCCATACCGAATTTAATTTGTCTCCTGTGGCTGAATAAAGATATTGCCAAAGAATGTTTTGCGTACCAAAAAGAAGTTGTCATTCCGGAAAAACGAGGGGAAAAAGTGGATTATGATACCATCCATGCAGAACCGTAATCATGCAGGGATGAAATAGGTGAAATTTCATCCCTTCCCTCTATATCCTATCCCCGTCTAATGACCATTGGTTCAATAGACAAAAACAAACGTCTGATGCATATGTCAGGCGTTTGTTTTTTTTTGGAAGAAAGACAAATGACATGGGATTGTGTATACTATAGAAGAAAGTATTTGATAGAAAGGCTGTGTTCCTATGAAGGATAAATTAGTCATTGTCCGCGGCGGCGGTGATTTAGCTACCGGCGTAGTGCAGGCGCTGTGGCGGGCCGGTTTTCTGCTGCTGGTTTTGGAAGTGCCGGATCCCTCTGCCATTCGGCGGCAGGTAGCGTTGTCAGAAGCGGTATATGACGGCAGTGCCACTGTAGAAGATATGACGGCACGATGCTGCAAAAGCGGGCGGGCCATAGAAAAAGCCTGGCGCGACCATGAAGTCCCTATCGTAATTGACCCGCAGGGCCGGTCCATTGCTGAATTAAAGCCATGGGCTGTCGTTGATGCCATTTTGGCCAAGAAAAACTTGGGAACGACCAGGGCAATGGCACCGCATACGATTGCCCTGGGACCGGGATTTACGGCAGGTGTAGATGTGGATGTCGTCATAGAAACAAAACGGGGGCATAACTTGGGACGGCTTATCTATCAGGGAGATGCGGCACCCAATACGGGCATTCCCGGCATGATTGCCGGTTTTGGCAAAGAACGAGTCATTCACAGCCCGGCGGCAGGATACTTTTATGGCTTGGCGGCCATCGGCGATATCGTAGAAAAGGGACAGCCCGTTGGCGTCATTACCCAAGAAGCACTTCCAGACGGTGTAAAGCCTGCAGTGGCAATGGGCATTCCTGTACCGGCAACGCTTACGGGGTTGCTGCGCGGCATGATTCGCAGTACCTATCCTGTTGTATCGGGATTTAAAATAGCCGATATTGATCCCCGAAAAGATGAGCTTAAAAATTGTTTTACCATTTCTGATAAAGCTCGCTGTTTGGGAGGTGCTGTACTGACGGCACTTTGTGCGATGATGCAGCAGGAAAAATAATATGATGGTTTATTTCCAACTGGAACGTATAATACCGACAGATGTTCGTATCAAAGACATCTGTCGGTATTATACATATAACGATACAGTTAGATAATGGAGAAAAACATAAAATCAGCCATTTGCTGCAAACCGGGAGCAATGGTATCTAATTCTAATGTTTCATGAACGGTGTGCTCCCCGTGACTGCGGCAGATGCCAAAGGAGATAGCCGGAATGCCGAGATGAAGCGGGATATTGGCATCCGTACTGCCGGACTGCCATACCGTTGGCAGTCCTTGGGCGTCACGGACTGCTTTGTAGCGGTCATATAATTCGGCTTTTAAAACGCCGTTGCTGCAGGGCCGTTCGCCTAAGAGCTGCTGCGTTATATGAATGGTATCTGTTTTTGTATCCTGCAGGATTTTTTTGACGGTTTCATCCAGTGTTTCTAATTCGTGCATGGATTCACTGCGCAGGTCCAGGGTAAACGTGGCTTGTGCGGCAATAGAATTGACCGTTGTGCCGCCGGCAATTGTTCCGACATTGTACGTAGTCCGCGGCTGCTGGGGGACCGTCATGGCATAGAGACGGGAAATGATGGACGAAGCGATGGCGATGGCATTGTCGTTGCCAAAATGCATCCAGCTGTGGCCGCCTTCGGCATCAATGGTTACGGCATAGCGGCGGGAACCGACAGCCAAATTGACAGCTGTATCAAACGTGCAGTCTACGGCGACTACTTCAGCTGTACGGTCTTTCCATTTCGCCATGATGTGACGCATGCCACTGAGATTACCCAATCCTTCTTCTCCGACGTTAAAGGCAAAAAGAATGCCCGTGGGGAGCGTGATATGCAGGTCACGAATCATCTGGATGAAAAAGAGCAGCCCGGCTGCGCTGGCACTATTGTCACCGCAGGAAGGTGCGGCTAATGTATTACCGTCTATCCGAGGCGTAATCGTATCGAGCTGATTAAAAACCGTATCGATATGAGCGTTGTATATTGGAAATTTTTCAGTTGGGCTTAATGCGTGGGGATAAATAACGTTACCTGCTTCATCGATATAGGCTTCGTCGATTCCCAAGTTTTTCAAATACTGCAATACCCAAGCGGCTTTTTTTTCTGTATGGCCCGTTGGGGAAGGAATGGAAGCAATGGTACAAATTAAGTCGGTTACTTCGTGAATATGACTGGCAATATATCGTTGAATATTCTGATGCAAATTTTTGTTCATTTTTCTAAACTCCTTTATATATTTAAAAATAAAAAGAAAATAACATTATAATATAATCAAATAAAACGTTTGACTTATTATAAATTTTATTGTATCATCATAACATGCAATGGCGCATACATCAATGAGCCATTGCATTTTTTTTTAGCAGCTGTTTTGTTTTATTGAGGGGAAAACAAAGCAGAAGATACTAGGGGGGAGATTCTTTATGGGGACTTATATTGTAAAGCGTTTAGCCATATCGATTCCAGTATTGTTTCTTATTTCAGTAGGAGCATTTATACTGGTGCATTTGACGCCAGGCGATCCTGCCGATATGTATATTACACCGGATATGACGCCGGCGCAAATTGAAATGACCAGAGCCGCTTTGGGGCTGGATAAGCCATTACTTATTCAATATGTAGACTGGATTGGTAATTTCTTGGCAGGCAATTTGGGATTTTCGTTTGGCAATCGGCAACCGGTATTAGATATTATTGCACAACGATTGACGCCGACCTTGCTGCTGATGAGCCTGAGTTTATTAGTTGCTTATATTACGGCAATTCCGTTAGGAATTTGGGCAGCTCTTCGTAAAGATACTATATGGGATCGCTGCATTATTGGCTGGACATTTTTAAATGTTTCTTTTCCGCCATTTTTCTTAGGCCTCGCATTGATTTATGTGTTTGCTGTACAGTTGGACATTTTCCCGACAGGCGGTATGAGTGTACTGGGAAGTGATGGCGATGCAGAAGACTTAATTCTGCATTTGGTATTACCTGTACTGGTTATGGCGTCACAGTTTTCAGCGAACATGATTCGCTACGTTCGTTCCAGCGTGATAGATGTGATGCATCAAAACTATATCCGGACAGCGCTTGCCAAAGGACTCAGCTGGCCGCAAATTTTATGGCATCATGTACTGCGTAATTCTCTGATTCCTATTATTACTGTTATTGGAACAGATTTACCGAAAATTATTGGCGGCGCTGTTATTACGGAACAGATTTTTCAGTGGCCCGGCATTGGCTCGTTAACGGTTGCGGCGATTAATTCGCGTGATTATCCGGTGTTGATGGCTATTGTCATATTATCTGCTGTGGCTGTATTGATTGCCAACATTATTATTGACATATTATACGCTGTTATTGACCCGCGCATTACCTATGGAAAATAAGGGGGAAGTCATATGGATCCAAAAAAATTCGTATTGCTGCATCAAACGCAAGGGGCGGCAGACATGTCTGCTGGCATGATGCCGATAGAAAAAGAGCAGGTACCTGCAGAAGAATTAGAATCATGGGGGAAAATAACATGGCGCAGGTTCTGTCAAAATAAAGCTGCCGTATACAGCCTGATTATTTTGATTATTACCATTTTAATTGCTATTTTGGCTCCTGTGATTGCACCGTACGATCCGGCACAGACTGTAGGCGCTTTTGACGAAAGTCCGTCAGCGTCATTTTTATTAGGAACGGATGATGTAGGACGGGATGTACTGAGCAGGCTTATTTATGGGTCTCAAGTTTCTTTGATTGTTGGGATTGGTTCTGTTGCCATCTATGCCTTTATTGGTGTTACGTTAGGATTGCTTTCCGGTTATTTTGGCAGTTGGCTGGATGGTTTGATTATGCGTATTACAGAAGTATTTATGTCGTATCCGCAGTTTATGATTATACTGGTTATTGTCAGCCTGATTGGCCCCAATATGATGACTGTTATGCTGGTTATGGGCTTGATGGGCTGGCCGCCGATTTGTCGTTTGGTTCGCGGTGAAGTCATGCGAATAAAAACGATTGATTATGTATCGGCAGCGATTGTAACCGGGTATTCGCCTTGTACGATTGTATTTCGTCATATTTTGCCGAATGTGTTGTCACCGATTTTAGTTAACTGCACCTTTGGTATAGCACAGGCTATTTTAATTGAAGCAGCTCTTAGCTTTTTGGGAATGGGCGTACAGCCGCCGGCTTCCAGCTGGGGCAATATGCTGACAAGTGCTCAGTCCATTATGATTTTGTCAGAAGAACCATGGCGCTGGATTCCGCCTGGTATTGCTATTTTAATCGCCGTGCTGACGATTAACTTTTTGGGAGATGGCCTTAATGAAGCCATCAATGGAGATGCCAAGTAATCATGGCAGTGACACAACGCTCAATGGGCACTGTGTTTAGGTTATATACTATTGCTTTTAGAGAGGGGTAATTGATATGGGTCTATTACACTGGATTCACAGAAAAAGAAATCTTGTATTAGCTGTTTCCATGGCATTAGGGGTTGCCATGCTGAGCGGCTGCGGCGGTTCGGGAGGAAGTTCCGGCGGCAAAGGAAAGACGAATTTGACGATTGGTATGACTAATGCGCCAGCCGGATTTAATCCGTTGTTTAATCCGGATATTGCCGGACAGTTTACGTTACGGTTTATGTACGATACACTGCTGGGCATGCCGGAACCTAATAAATTCACACCACAGCTGGCAGACAGTTTTGATACGCAGGATAATCAAACGTTTACGATTAAACTGAATGAAAAAGCAAAATGGTCGGATGGGCAGCCGATTACGGCAGAGGACGTTGTGTTTACGTTGAATACGATTGCCAATCCGAACGTAGAAACAACAAAAGGCTCGTACATTTGCATGCTTGACGGCGTCAATAACGTTGGCAAATTGGAAAGCGGCGATACAATTCCCGGTTTGGAAGTCAAAGATGCACATACCGTTGTCTTACGCACCAAACGGCCTGTAGACCCAAACTATATTAAGAGCATGTTAGGATTTGAAGTGTATATTATTCCAAAGCATGTCTTTGAAAAGATCAATCCGGCTGATATTAGTACATCTGATGCGGTTACGAAGCCGACCGTTACTAGTGGTACCTATAAATTTGTCGATTATAAAACCAATGATCATGTCGAACTGGCTTCTAACGATGAATACTATAAAGGTACGCCGAAATTGAAAAAAGTGTTCTTGAAAGTGATGAACGGCACGAATCTTGTGACGGAACTGAAATCGGGCAATGTACAGCTCGCAGCTTCCGGCGGTATTGGTGTTATTCCTATCAAAGATTTGGATGTACTCAAAAAAGACAGCAAATTGGATGTTAAAACGGCACCCTCTCTGAATACGCAGTATTTGGAAATCAATAACCAAAACCCATCATTTAATGTGAAATTCCGTCGCGCCGTCACGATGGCAATCAATCGGCAGCAGCTTTGTGACGACCTGTATAAAGGAACAGCCCAACTTGTTCCGACAGTATATACCTTAGTCAGCCCGGTATATGATAAGAGCGTTGCGCCCTTACCGTTTGATGTAGAAAAAGCAAAAGCAGAATTGGCTGCATCCGGATTTGATACATCTAAAGAAATTACGCTTCAAGTTCCTATTGGCAATGTACTTCGTGAACAATCAGCTGACCTTATTCAGCAGAATCTCCAAGCTATCGGCCTCAATGTAAAACAGCAGAAGCTTGACTTCCCGTCTGTATTGGCCAATGCTAAGAAAGGCGATTATGAAATGATGCTGCTTGGCTATGCATTGAATGCAGACCCGGATTACAGCCAGTACTTTGTACCGGGCGGCGGCAGCAACTTCGGTCACACCGATGATGCGAAATTAACCGAAATGATGACCAACGCCGCATTGATGACTAATGCGGATGAACGGAAAGCTACATACAGTGAAATTCAGAAATATATGCGGGATAATCAGTTTGTCGTTTCGTTGTATGAAACAGATCAAATTATGGCACAGAGCAAAAATCTCAAAGGCGGCATCAAAGATTTCTGGGAAGGTTCCTTGGATGATTTGTATGATTGGCATTTTGAATAATAGCTAAACAGTGAATGGACGGTGGCACCATGGCGGACAACGTCATGGTGCACTGTCTATTTGATGAAAATGAAGAACGAATAGATATCATATGTTGATACGAATAGAGGGTGGCATGATGGGAGAAAAGAAATTAGGGGAACCCATTTTACAGGTAAAAAATTTACATGTATCCTTTCATACCTTAGAAGGAACAGTTAATGCGGTACGCGGTGTGACATTTACGCTGAAACGAGGCGAAACCTTAGCACTGGTAGGGGAATCTGGCAGCGGCAAATCTGTTTCAATGAAAGCGATTAACAGGGTCTTGCCGGGTAATGCCTTCTTTGATAGCGGTGAAATTATCTATGAAGGGAAAAATTTACTGACGCTGTCAGAACAGGACATGGAAAAAATCAGAGGCCGTAAAATTGCCATGATTTTTCAGGACCCGATGACTTCGCTCAATCCGACGATGAATGTAGGACGGCAGATAGCGGAATCTATTTTGATTCATGAAAAAATATCAGAAGAAGAAGCCATCCAGCAGGCCATTGAATTGATGGGACTAGTAGGCATCCGCAATCCGCAGGAAAGCTGGAAAAACTATCCGCATCAGTTTTCCGGCGGCATGCGGCAGCGTGTCATGATAGCCTTGTCGTTGGCATGCAAACCGGATATTTTGATTGCTGATGAACCAACAACGGCATTGGACGTTACGATTCAGTCTCAGATTTTGGACTTGATAGATGATTTAAAGAAAAAGCTGAATATGTCTGTTATTTTTATTACGCATGATTTAGGCGTTGTAGCGCATGTAGCAGATAAAGTCGCTGTCATGTATGCCGGACGGATTGTGGAAATCGGCACAGCGGAAGAAATTTTTTATAATCCGCAGCATCCTTACACATGGGGATTGATTTGTTCTATGCCGTCGCTGGATACAAAAGATGAATCACTGTACAGTATTCCCGGCGCGCCGCCTAATTTGCTGCATGCACCGAAAGGGGATGCCTTTGCGCCGCGCAATGCCTATGCGATGCCGATTGATTTTGAACAACAGCCGCCGTTTTTTAGAGTCGCTAATAGTCCGACCCATTATGCAGCTACGTGGCTGCTGGCTCCGGAAGCACCGAGCGTGACGCCGCCGCAGGAAATCGTAAGACGGCAGGACGTATTTAAGCATACGTACTTATTACATATATAAGAAACGATTCGGATAGAGGAGGAAGGGTATATGGCAGAAGGCACAATAACCGGAACGAGTAAAAAAGAAGCGATTCTGACAGTTCGGAATTTACATAAAATTTTTAATGCAAAAAAGAAGAGTGAAGTACGCGCTGTAGATGATGTATCCTTTACTATTTATAAAGGAGAAACGTTTGGCTTGGTCGGTGAATCGGGCAGCGGCAAATCGACGACAGGACGTGTAGTTATCAAATTGGAAGACATTACATCCGGCAGCGTTTTCTATAAAGGAAAAGATATTACTCAAATCAAAAAGAAATCGGATATGATGGATTTTCGGCGGTCGATGCAGATGATATTCCAAGATCCGTTTGCATCCCTCAATCCGCGGATTCCTGTCAAGCAGATTATTGGCGATGCGTTAAAGCTGCATGGGATTTGTACAACCAAGGAAGAAATCAACAAACGGGTTATGGAATTGATGGATATTGTCGGCATCAATCGGGCATATATCAATCGCTATCCGACAGAATTTTCCGGCGGCCAGTGTCAGCGTATCGGCATTGCCCGCGCCTTGTGTGTCAATCCGGAATTTATTATTGCTGATGAATGCTTGTCGGCATTGGATGTATCTATTCAGGCACAGATTGTCAATCTGCTCATCAAACTGCAGCGTGAACAGGGCATGACGTATTTGTTTATTGCGCATGATTTGGCCATGGTCAAATATATCAGCGATCGTATCGGCGTCATGAAAGACGGCAAAATTTTGGAACTGGCTCCAGCGGATGAGCTGTACAGCCACCCGCTTCATCCGTATACGATTTCACTGCTTTCCGCATCGCCGCTTACTGATTTGATGCAGGAACGACGGCGAAAACGAATAGATTATGATCCGGCTGCCCATCGCTATCCGGAAGGAAGCCATCCGGCTATGCATGAAATTACACCGGGACATTTTGTGTATTGTTTGGATGATGAAGTAAGCCGATACAAACAGCAGCTTGCGTAATGAGAATATAAAATAGTGCCTATTACTTGGCAAGAGAATCGGCTGATACAGCAGATTTTCGGTAGGTCCAAGAATAATAGAACCCCTCTAATAACTGCATAGACAATAGAATAGTGTCAAAAAATCTGCACCTTGACAATGGCGTCACGAGTGCAGATTTTTACTACATGATGTGATTATTTTTTATTTCGTATTAAAGATGGGACAATGCCGATAAGGCAAAGTATAGTAAAGATAATAAAGGCAAATTGGATGTGAGGCAGCAACAGGGCACTGTTGGTTGTTTGAGATAAAATTAGCGTGACAATAGCTGTACTAAGGACCTGTCCGATAAGACGAACCGTACCAACGATAGAGGATGCCATGCCGTAATATTCCTTGGGGACAGCGTTCATGATGATCGTATTATTGGGAGCTGTAAATAAGGAAAACCCAATACCGATTAGTACAAGGCACAATAGAATGATAGCGAGCGTGGAGTGCGGAATGCAAAGAGAAAGAATGGCTAAACCGACAGCAATACATGCCATTCCGCCGGAAGCCAGCCATCCGCCGGAAATGTGGTCAGATAAAGTGCCCGTAAACGGAGAAAATACAGCCATCAGTACGGGCTGCAGGAGAAGAATCATGCCGGCATCGCGGGACGTAAACCCAAGGATTCGCTGCAAATAAAAAGATAATAAAAATGTAATGGCAAAGGTTGCGCCATAATTTAACATAGCGGCTAACGTAGAACACGAAAATGCACGATATTGCGTAAATAAATGAATAGGTATAATCGGCATTGGTTGATGGCGTTCACGAAGTAAAAATATAATAAACAACAGTATGCCGCCAGGGAGCAAATACGGTGCATAGGAAAGGGAAAGCAATTCAGATAGGCTAAACATAATGATTGCTAACGAAACGGCGTAAAGTACGGCACCGGTTCCATCAAAAGAAGGATGATGTGAAGATATGGGCAGTTCTTTCATCCATGCCTGGGTCAGTAATAATGCGGCCGTACCAAAAAACGCGATAAAATAAAAAATACTTTTCCAGCCGAAATAGTAATTGAGTGTGCCGCCGATAAACGGTCCCAGGGACAAGCCGGAATATACAGCAGCAAGTGTAAGTCCCATGGCCTTGCCGCGCTTTTGGGCAGGAAAAGTCAACGAAACAATGGCTAGGGAAGTAGCAAAAATACTGGCACTGCCGATACCTTGTATTATGCGAAGGATAAACAGGCCTGTAATAGAAGAAATACTGCATACGGCGTAAGACGATGCCATAAAAATAATAGTTCCCATACGGAATACACGCCGCTTTCCGATACGATCGGCTAATGCGCCTAACGGCATAATGCAGATTGTTGATGTCATTAAGAAGGTTTCAATAATCCAGCTAAGCTGCGATTCTGACGCACTGTACATGCGGCCGATATCTGGTAATGCTAAGTTTAGGGCACTGCTGGTGAATGGATTGATAAAAGAAACAATCATGATAATGATCATGATGCGGTATTCATAAGATATATGAAATGACATAGCATGATTCCCCTTTCCTAAGAACGCATGAAGATACCCTCGTCTATATAGGCGAGGGCAAATATCATATATATTGTATTGTATCATATGATACCATGCAAATAAAAAAATAGAAAATTTTTTAACAACATGTGACGTAATTTGTCTATTCTAGAAAAAGAACGTTGATTCTTTGTCCATTCTTTAGTACTATGAGAACGGTACTACAGTGATAATACGATGGCAACAGTAAAGGAGAGATACATGATGAAGAATTTTGAATACTATACGCCGACGAAAGTATTTTTTGGAAAAGATGAAGAAAAACGGGTCGGCGAAATTTTAGCATCCTATGGTGCTAAAAACGTATTTGTCTTGTATGGCGGCGGCAGCGCTGTCCGATCGGGACTGCTTGCTCGTGTAGAACAATCGTTGACGGATGCGGGATTACAGCATGTGTCATTTGGCGGTGTTCATCCGAATCCCCTTTTGTCGCATACCTATAAGGCTATGGAAGCGGCAAAAGCAGCAAATATTGATTTTATTTTAGCTGTTGGCGGCGGCAGCGTTATCGATGAAGCGAAAGCAATTGGTATGGGATTGTGTTATGAAGGCGATGTGTGGGATATATATATGCGCAAGGCTGTACCGCAGCGTACGATTCCCGTTGGCTCCATTTTGACGATTGCTGCGGCCGGCAGTGAAACGAGCTGGGCTTCTGTTATTACCAATGAAAAAGGCTGGCTGAAATTAGGCTATCAAAATGATATTATCCGTCCTGTATTTGCTATTATGAATCCGGAATTGTTATATACATTGCCCCCCTATCAGATGGCGTGCGGCAATACAGATATGATTATGCATGTATTAGAACGATTTTTCAGTCCCGACGCAGAAGACGATTTGACGGACAGTTTAGCTGCTTCTTTGATTCGCAATGTGATGAAAAATGCGGCTATTGTTAAAAAAGATAAGACGAATTATAAAGCTAATTTTGAAATCATGTGGGCTGGAAGTTTAGCGCATAACGGATTATTTGAAGGCGGCAATGGCAAAGGCGATTGGGGAACCCATCACATTGAAATGGAAATCAGCGCAATCTTTGATGTTGCGCATGGTGCGGGACTAGCTGCTGTTTGGCCGAGCTGGGCACGCTATGTGCTTCCGAAACATCCGGCACGGTTTGCAGCATTGGCACGATTGCTGTTTGATATTACGGAATCAGATGATACCAAAGCGGCGTTGGAAGGCATTTCCCGTATGGAAACATTTTTCCAATCGATTGACATGCCGATTTCCTTAACGGAACTGGGCGTACAGCCAACAGAAGAACAATATTGGGAAATGGCACGTAAATGTACTAAAGGAGATACAAAAAAAGAAGGAGCCTTTGGACAATTGACGGCAGAAGACATATATAAAATATATAAGATGGCTGAATAATTTATAGAATCAATCAAGAGAGAATGCAGGTATCTAAGCATTCTCTCTTTTTTGTATGCAGCATGTATGCGATACGATAGGAAAAAAAGCGAAAATAACTAACAATGATTCAATTCTTGAGATATAATAAAATCAAAGAAACGAAACTAATTGGCAGAAAGGGGACTGTTAGACATGAAACCCAAGGAACATGACAGCGTGCTGGACACGTATGTTACGCATATTTTCAGTCAGCTGCTGCAGCCTGATAACAATGTGTTTATTGGGGATGCTGTCATGGTGACAGGCAGTGACGGGATTGTCAAATTTGTTAGTGATACGTATCATATTCGCTTTAATATTCCTAAGGGATATTGCGAAGGGAAATCAATTCGTTCTTTAGCAGAAGAAGGTATTTTTTCTCCTTGTGTTACCGAAATGGTATTGGAACAGAAAAAGAAGATTTCAATTATGGAATATACACGGGCTCGTGAGCCTGTACATACGATTGGTATTCCTATTTTTGATGCTGACGGCAATATTTTATATGCAATTTGTTTTAATTCAATGGAATTGACACAGTTGGAAAATATTCAGTATCGCTTTGCCCAGTTGCAGGCTGCACTAAATGACGCGGGATATGCGCAGCGTGAGGAATCTGGTTCTGCGACAAAGGTGTCAAAACCCAACGGCATGAGGGAGGACTTGATTGTGCAAAGTCCGATTATGAAAGACGTATGGAGAGCGATGAAAAGCTATGCTGTAACCAAAGCCAATATTTTGATTTTAGGAGAAACCGGCGTAGGCAAGAGCCGATTGGCCAAAGCGATTCACGATACCAGTTCGTATGCCAATGGGCCGTTTGTTGAAGTAAACTGTGCGGCTATTCCCGATAATTTAATAGAATCAGAGTTATTTGGTTACGAAAAGGGAGCATTTACGGGTGCAGATCCTAAAGGCAAAAAAGGAAAAATTGAAATGGCAAATCATGGCACGTTGTTTTTAGATGAAGTAGGCGAATTATCCTTAGCGGCTCAGGCTGCGTTGCTGCATGTTATTCAAAATAAAGTGCTTTGTCGGGTAGGCAGCAACCATACCATACACGTCGATTTTCGCCTGGTTACGGCAACGAATCAAAATTTAAAAGAAGCCGTAGAAGAGAAGACATTCCGTTCTGATTTATACTATCGCCTTAATGTTTTGAGGCTGGTATTGCCGCCGTTGCGGGAACGAAAGGAAGATATTATTCCCATTGCTATTCATTTTTTGAAGATTTTTAATGATGAGTATCACAAACAAGTGCGCTTCAGTCCTAAACTGCTGGAATTATTAAAGGAAAGTTATTGGCCCGGCAATATTCGGGAAATAGAAAACTTTGTGGAACGGTTGGTTATCATGGGGACAGGCGAACAAATCAACTGGGGGACCAAATCATTGATGCCCGGAGATGCAGAAACAGAAACCATGACGGATACCAGCGCGGATAAAAATGGCATGGATACGTTCTCGCTCTCGTTGAAAGAACAAGTGGAAAACTTGGAAAGTAAATTGATTCGAAGTGCCTATGAGCAATGCGGAACGAGTACAGGTGTAGCGAAGTTGCTAAAAATCAGTCAGCCGACGGCTGTTCGAAAAATACATAAATACATAGGTAAACATATTGTAGAATAAAAAATAATTCATTATTGAATACATAACTATTCATAAATGAATTAAATATTCCGATGTGAATAGAAAAAAGATGCTTTTTTTGTTAGAAAATAAAAAGCATCTTTTTTTTTCATATTTTTTATAGCGCATAAGTAAGCCATGTATTGATTGATACAACGTGAATTTTGCTGTTTTATATATTGATCGCATCAAAATGGCATAGTTATTTCATATACATCAGTGTATGAAGCGCAGCGAAAGCGCCCGAATGAATAATTGATGTGATACAGAGAAAGGAGACATACGAAGATGAAGTATGTAACATTTGAAAAACGCGGAAGTATTGGCATTGCGACAATCAGCCGTCCCGAAGCGTTAAACGCATTAAACACAGCGGTTATTACAGATTTATACGAATTGGTAGGGAATCTTGAACAGGCTAACGATATCAAGGCCCTTATCATTACAGGTGAAGGCCGCAGCTTTGTAGCTGGGGCAGATATTGGTGAACAGCAGCCATTGGATGTGGCTCAAGGCCGGACATGGGGACAAACGGGCAGTGCGTTGATGCGCCGTATTGAAAAACTGCCGTTTCCGACGATTGCTGCTGTGAATGGTTTTGCTCTTGGCGGCGGCACAGAATTGGCACTGAGCTGCGACATTATTCTTGCTTCTGAAAAAGCCAAATTTGGTCAGCCGGAAGTTACATTGGGCATTACGCCTGGCTTTTCCGGCACGCAGCGGCTGCCGCGCCGTGTAGGCATTGCGAAAGCTAAAGAATTGATTTTCTCCGGTAAAATGATTAAAGCCGACGAAGCACTGCAGATTGGCCTGGTCAACGCGGTATATGCACCGGAAGAATTAATGGATAAAGCAGTCGAAATGGCGGAATCCTTTACGAAAAATGCATCCATTGCTGTTCGCTATGCCAAAGCCTGCATCGATCGTGGCATGCAGATGGATATAGATGACGGTATTGCTGTAGAAAATGAATTATTTGCCATGTGTTTTGCTACAGAAGACCAAAAAGAAGGCATGAAAGCATTTATGGAAAAACGTCCGGCTGTATTTACCGATAAATAATGTATTTTTAGTATATAACATAAGAAGGTAAAGCAATGAAAAAAGTAAATGTATTGACAGCAGAAGAAGCAGCACAGTTGGTGCAGGACGGTGATACGATTGCTACGGGCGGTTTTGTAAGCTGTGCCTGCCCGGAAACACTTTCTTCGGCATTGGAACAACGGTTTTTGCAAACAGGCCATCCTAAAAATTTGACGTTGTTCTTTGCAGCAGGACAGGGACATCGTGATGGAACCGGCGGCGACCATTATGGACATGAAGGCATGGTCAAACGTGTTATTGGCGGCCATTGGGACAGAGCTCCGCGATTGGGAGATTTGGCACTGCAGAATAAAATTGAAGCGTATAATTTGCCGCAAGGTATTATTTCTCATATGTTCCGTGATATTGCGGCGCATAACTTGGGGACTTTATCGAGTGTGGGATTGTATACTTTTGTCGATCCGCGCAATGGCGGCGGTAAATTAAACAGTGCTACAACAGAAGATTTGGTAAGCCTAGTAGACATTGACGGAGAAGAACAACTTTTATATAAAGCATTTCCTATTCAAGTTGTTTTTCTGCGTGCCAGCTACGCTGATGAATATGGAAACTGCACCGTTCATCGGGAAATCGGACCGCTGGATGTAACGGCTATGGCCCAGGCCTGCAAAAACTCCGGCGGCAAAGTGATTGTACAAGTCGAAAAAATTGTGCAGGGCGGCTCGTTAGACCCGAAGCTGGTAGCTATTCCAGGAATTTATGTAGACAGTATTGTCGTCGGTTCACCTGAAGATAACCGTCAATGTCTTGGCATGGATTATGATGGCTCCTTGACGGGTGAATATCGGATTCCGCTGGATGAAATCCCACCGATTCCTATGGATACGAAGAAAATCATTGCTCGTCGCGCTGCCATGGAACTGCCCAAAGACGCGATTGTTAATTTAGGAACCGGCGCACCTGAAAAAATTGCCAATGTCGCGGCAGAAGAAGGCATTTCTGATTTTATGACCCTGACTGTCGAAGCTGGCTCTATTGCCGGCGTGCCGATGGGTGGTACACAGTTTGGTGCAGCAGCCAATTCCATGGCTATTTTACCGCATAACGTACAGTTTGATTTTTATCAAGGCGGCGGCTTGGACATTGCGTTTTTGGGTTTAGCAGAAACATCAGCTAATGGTGATTTAAACGTTTCCAAATTTGGAACACGCCTTGCTGGGGCAGGCGGCTTTATCGATATTACGCAAAATGCTAAAAAAGTCGTATACTGCGGCACGTTTACAACGAAAGGGCTGAAAACGGCTTGCCGAGACGGCAAATTGGTCATTTTGCAGGAAGGGGCTAAGAAAAAATTTGTTAAACAAGTAGAACAAGTTACATTTTCTGGGAAATATGCGAATAAAGTTAAGCAGCCAGTCTTGTATATTACAGAACGAGCTGTTTTTGAACTGCGGCCGGAAGGCGTTACTTTGATTGAAATCGCTCCAGGTATTGATTTGGAAACACAAATACTGCAGCAAATGGATTTTAAACCGATTATTGCGGATCATGTTAAGCTCATGGATGCCCGTATTTTCCAGGACAAGCCAATGGGGCTGCGAAATGATTATTAATATATGGTATATAGTGTCATAAATATAATAAAAAAAGGATGGGATGTATGATGAACTTTGAATTAGGCGAAGAATATGTAGATATTCAAAAAATGATACGGAATTTTACAGAAAGCAAAATTAAACCGATTGCAGCTGAAACAGACAGAACAAGCCAGTATCCGGCAGATACGATTGAACAGCTCTTTGATTTGGGAATCATGGGGATTGCCGTTCCGGAAGAATACGGTGGTGCCGGCATGGATGCCTTGGCTTCGGCTCTTTGTGTTGAAGAAATCAGCAAGCAGTGCGCATCGACAGGGGATATTTTGGCAACCCATAATGGCTTATGCTGTGACCCGATTTTAGTTCACGGCACAGAAGAACAGAAGAAAAAATATCTGCCTATGCTGACGAAAGGTCATAAAGTTGGCGCATTTGCGCTGACAGAAGCCGATGCAGGCTCTGATGCGGCTGGCGGTAAAACCGTAGCAGTGCTTGACGGAGATCATTATGTGCTCAATGGCTCTAAGATTTTTATTACTAACGGCTACGTAGCTGACGTCTTTGTCGTATTTGCCATGACAGATAAAACGAAAGGCACCAAAGGCATTTCCGCATTCATTGTAGAAAAAGACTTCCCTGGATTTTCTGTGGGCAAACATGAAGAAAAAATGGGTCTTCATGGCAGCCCAACAGCAGAAATCGTGTTTACAGACTGCATCGTGCCGAAAGAAAACTTACTGGGACAAGAAGGCAAAGGGTTTAAAATTGCAATGCAAACACTAGACGGCGGCCGCATTGGTATTGCTGCTCAGGCGCTTGGAATTGCAGAAGGTGCATTAGCGGAAGCCAAAGCGTATACCAATGTCCGTGCACAGTTTGGCAAACCGATTGCTAAATTCCAAAACACACAATTTACCTTGGCTGACATGCAGATGGGCGTAGAAATCGGTCAACTCCTTACGTATCGGGCTGCCTTGAAAAAAGAACAAGGCAGATGCAGTAAAGAAGCGGCTATGGCAAAATTATACTGCTCTGAACATGCTATGTGGACAACGACCAAAGCCTTGCAGATGTTTGGCGGCTACGGCTATACAAAAGACTATCCGTTGGAACGTATGATGCGCGATGCTAAGATTACAGAAATCTATGAAGGGACATCGGAAATTCAGCGTATTGTTATTAATGCGAATATGCAGTAAAAAACGCATTGTTGCAGCTTAGATAATAAAAGAGAGGTTTCATGCGTTGTACAGATAGGGTCGCATGAAACCTCCTTTACTTTTTTTGAGAGAGATGATGGAGAGCGTATTGCAGCATGCATAAATCCAAGAAAAGGAGAGAGAAAATTGGATATTATCGCTATTTTATTAAGTTTATTTTTACTGATAACGTTTGCCTATCGTGGATTTTCAGTTATTTTATTTGCCCCGATTTTCGCTTTATTTGCAGCGAGCATGTCTGGGCTGCCTATTTTACCAGGCTATACAGAACTGTTTATGGCCAAAGCGGTTACTTATATTAAATCTTTCTTTCCGGTTTTCCTTTTGGGAGCCGTATTTGGCAAGGTCATGGAAGAAACGGGAATGGCACGCAGTATTGCGATGAAAACCATTCAAGTTGTTGGTAAGGATAAAGCTATTTTTGCTGTGGTTTTTGGTTATTATGAATACGGCTTCTGAAGTTGGCTATGGCAACGTTATTGCTTCTCTTCCTGGATTTATGGAAGTAGCTGATGCTATCTTTGGCGTAGGACAAGGAATGCCTTTGTTTAATGTAGCCTTTATGTGCAATATCTTAGCTGGGATAACGGGTTCAGGGACCGGTGGTCTAAGCATAGCATTAGATGTCTTTGGACAACACTTTTTGGCAGAAACGGCAGCAGCCGGCATTCCTGTAGAAGTCGTACACCGTATTGCAGCCATGGCGGCTGGTGGTATGGATGATTTACCTCACAACGGGGCTGTTATTACGACGCTGGCCGTTTGCGGCTTGACGCATCGGGAAGCATATAAGGATATATTTGTTATTACGTTAGTAAAGGCTGGGATTGCCATTTTTGCAGTATTTTTCTTTATGGCTACCGGCATTTATTAAAAAGCACTGCTTTTATATATGGAACCTGTCAGGAAAAGGAGGGGACCCTATCTTGGGTATCTCTCCTTTTTCTATTAGTGCGCAAAGTTTTAATAAAAAATAGTTGACAGAGGGGGCTATTTGCGATATACTAATCAAGCCGTCGGGAACGGGGCACTGCAAAGAGCCTTGAGAACTGATGGAATATATCTTTTGCGAGAACGAAGAAAAAACTTCTTCAAAAAAGTTCTTGACAAGCTCTTGTGAGTTTGGTAAGATATGTAAGTCGTCGCAAGACGGCGATGACCTTTGAAAACTGAACAATGTAAGAATCGAATGAACGCCAGAGTGCGAGGTCGT